>JBEKKI010000109.1:0-4534 GCA_050010795.1 Occallatibacter sp. | reverse complement strand
ACCATCTTGTCGAGCCACATCACGTATGCACCGCCGTATACAGAACGATGGCCCGCAAAGTCACCTTCCGCGTAGGGCGTTTTTCCGTGGGCTTCACGGTTCAGCCGTTCGTAGGGAACCGACGGAGTCAGATCGGGGCGGCTCTGATTCTCCCGCGGAAGGTACTCGGGGTAGAACCAGCGCAGGTTCGCAGCGGCATTTAAGGCGTACCGTGCCACTTCACCGGCCAGGTCCGGGCGGAATCGCAACGCCGGCATGAGATACGGAAAGGTGACCATCGACTCCATGCTGTAAGCCTGGCCTGGGGGTTCGGTGCAGAATCCCGCCATCAGGCCGTCGACCGGCACCGATCCCCATTTGCCGGTGGCCATGAGCCCAATCTTCGCATCGAGCACGAATCCGAGCGCCTTTCGCGTGTTGACGGGGTAGCCCATTGCCTCGAGGCGTGCGGCTGCCAGCACGGCCATTGCACCGGAGGGAATCTCGTACCACGGATTCCTTTGGAATGCCGTGTAACGATCGATCGCCGTCTTGGCCTCGGCGAGACAGTACTCCTTGCCGGTTATCTTCCACGCCAGCAGCATGACGTAGCTATAGCCGCCCACTGCATCGGGTTGACGATAGACATTCTGCAGGGTAAATGGTTTGCCCGCAGCATAGTCGTAACCCTGGTCGTTGAAGTCGTATCCGATCTGATGCGCCATTTCTCTCAGACACGCGGCAGAGCGCTCAACCCGGGCAAGCCACTCGGGGTCGTGCGCGAAACGCGTTTGAATAAGCGCGAAGGCCAACGAGTTCACATTCATCAGGTACCAGTACTCGCACAGGGTCTTCCCCGGGCCGTCGAGGAACAGCCCATACGGCTCGCTGAAGTAGGCCTTCAGCGAGCGCGCGAGTTCATCAAGGCCGCTGCCCCGCAATTCCTTTCCCATGGCTACGGGCCCGTAGCATGTCAATCCGCCCTCGTCGGTGGTCTCGAGCGCCGAAGCAAAATACTGGCGGCCAGTCTTGTCGCGGAGGTTTACTCCGTGTGCGGGGTCCATGACGTAGGAATCAAACGCGTCGGCCAGCTCGCTAAAATCCAGCGGCTTCTGGTCCGGCCGTGGCGGCAATCCGCTCCATCCGGCGGGCTTCGCCGGCATGGAGAACATGGTTCGCGTAAAGCTGGCGAGACCCGCTGCCGCCACACCAGCAAGAAACCTTCTGCGGCTGATCTGCCACTGCTCTACGGCGGATTGCGGCGTTTGTACGGCCATTTCATCTCCTCTAAAGTTGCACATGTTCACAGCACACATGCGGCGCTCCGGGCGCAGCGGAGAAAGGGGTATTTGAGCAAAACCATGTGAATCGCATGGCACTACCGCAGTGCTCTCACTCCAGGAAGCCGCAGCGTATAGCTGATCACCGCCGCGACAAGGTACATGAACGCAAAGATCCAGATGACGCCAGAGACGCCCAGCACCGGCAAAAACACGCCGGCAACCGCCGGGCCAATGAAGGTGCTCATGCCCGAGCCAAGGTTCATGATGGACATGGCGGCGCCGCGCGACTCGGGGGCCAGCGTAGCCATGATTGCGGCGATGGGAACAAACCCGGCTAGGGCTGTGCCATAGGCCATGCCGGCGGCAACCGCCAGCGCGTAGTTGGCGCCAAATGCGTGCGGCACGTAATACAAGCCCAGCGTGGTAACGGCGCATCCGCACGCGCCGATGAATGTGATGGTCCTCCGCCAGCCGATGCGATCGCCGACCCAGCCCCAGATAAGATTGGCGACAACATTGGTGGCGAACATGATGCTGAGGATCTGCAGCCATTGCTGGAGCGTGAAGCCAACCACCCGGGTGAAGAAGATGGGAAGAAAGACCAGGAATCCGAACTCCGATGTGGTCGTGATGGTGGCAACAATACCTCCAAGGCCCACCTTGGGATGTCTCCATATGACGGAGACGCTGGAAAAAAGCAGCCTGACCGGATTGTGGCCGGTCCTGGAGAGAGGCACCATTCCGTGCCTCTCGCGCACTCCGAGCAGAGCGATGAGCCCGCCCGCCGACACCATGGCGACGGAGATCCAGAGCGTCTTGTATGCGCCGGCCCAGGGAACGGAGTAACTGGCGAAGAGCGCTCCAAGTGTGGGCAGTCCACCGGTCCGGGCTGACCAGAACCACCCCACCGCAGTCCCCATGTAGCGCTCCGGAGTCACCGCCGCGATCCACACCAGAAACCCGTAGGCGAACAATGGATAGCCAAAACCGCGCAACGCATAGCTGACCACGATGGCGAAGTAATTCGCATGGGCGATACCGAGCGTCAGGAATGGGAGTTCGAAGGCAAGCCAGATAAGATACCCCGCCCACATCACTTTCTTGGGGCCGAAGATGTCAGACAGGGCGCCGCTGAGCCAGGAGGCCAGCGCCGCGGTGATTCCGTAACCGGTGAAAACGATGGCTACCTGGGATGTTGTGAAGTGAAGATCGATGAGCATCGGCGACAGAAAGCCCGCTTCCACGCCGTCGCCGATCATGAACAGCAGCAGCCCAAAATAGCCGATCACCATCTCTGGGTGCATGCCGAGGCGCTCAGGGAGTGACGGCCTGGCGAGAGGTGGCGCGAAAATGTCGTCCGACATCATGAATGGTCCGGTCCAAGAGTTGCCGCGAGCGTGGCCCGCGCGCCGTAAATCCGCAATTGATTGAGTTGGTGCTGCACTTCGCTAACGATGCTCGGATGAGCAACCGCCAACCCGCCGAAGAGCGTGCGTGTGGATAGAGCGAGCGCCGCGTCCGATCCACCTGAAGCGAGGAAGGGCCGCAGCAATTCGATCGCGGGGTCGTCGATGGTTGAGGGAGTCTCGCGATCGCGGATGGCAGCATAGTGCAGCCAGCAGGCGAGTACAAGAGGGATCATCCGCGGACGAATGCCGGCCTTGAGCAGAGCCTCGAGCGAAGGCAGAATGAAGCGCGCGATCTTGGCGCAGCCATTGGAGCAAATGCGCGAAACCTGATCGCGAATTGTCGGATTGGAGAAGCGTTTCACGATAGTTGCGGAATAAGAATCCAAATCGATTCCGGGAAGCTCTTTGAGCGTTTGCCGAACCTCGGTCATGAATTTAATCAGCAACTGCTTGAGGAGCGGATCGTCCAACGCTTCGGCGATGTAGGAGTAGCCGAGCAGGTCCGCCGCGTAGCCGATTGAGGAGTGGCCGCCGTTGAGCAGCCGCATCTTGGTCTCTTCGTACGGCGCGACGTTTGTCGTGATCTGCGCGCCGGCCAACTCCCATGCGGGACGTCCAGACGCGAAATCGTCTTCGAGCACCCATTGCCGAAAACTCTCGCAAACAACCGGCGACAGGTCGTGTATGCCGAACTTCCTTGCAATGAATTCGCGATGTGCCTCCGTAGTTTTGGGAGTTATGCGATCGACCATGCTGTTGGGAAACGTGACGTTGCTTTCAATCCAGCGGCGCAATTCCGCGCCCCTTTCATCCGCAAAGGCGAGGAGCGCCTTCCGGGCTGTCGCGCCATTTGACTGCACGTTATCGCAGGAAAGCAGGGTGAAGGGCGCATGGCCGAGCTGCATGCGCCGCTGGGCCGCTTCGGCGACGAAGCCAAGCCAGGTTCGCGGTGAATCAGGATGCGCCAGATCGTGCTGGACGTCCGGGTGTTCGCTTAGGAATCGACCGGTTCCATCTTCGAGGAAATAGCCGCCTTCGGTGACGGTAAGCGAAACGATCAGGCAATCGGGCGAATAGAGACGTTTCAGAACGCCGGCTGTGGTTTCGGGCGCGAAGAGGTGTCCGACAAGAGAGCCAATCACGCGATAGCTTTCACTGTCGCTTTCGAGCTCCAGTACGCCATACAGGAAATCCTGAGTTGCCAGCGCATCGTGAACGTGCTTGTCGGGGGGGAGCAGGCCAATGCCGAACTCGCCCCAGCGGTCAGATGGCTCGCTCGAGAGCAGTGCGAGCGCGGGACGCGTGAGGCTGCGGTCGTAGCGAGGACGCGCAACCCGCTGCGGAATGCAGTCAAGCGTAGAATTGCGAAGTAACTGCGCCGGCTCAATCGCCATGGGGAATCATTCGCGAAGATGCTGACTCATTGCAGAAGTTCACGAAATGCGAGTCTGAGCGAGAGTGACCAAAATTGTCAAGTGACTGAGGCGCACCTCACTTCTGGATCAAGCGAGCGGCCACGATGTAGGTGGCGTCGGGTGCGCCGGCAACAGCCTGCGTCCGGATGAGGGCTTCAAAATAGACCGGCTGCGGTGTCGAACTTGTAATTCCCAGGGCCTGAGCGAGCTTTTGGCGATTTACAGGGTCAGCCAAAAAGATTCCTGCAGCCTCGGTGCCTTCCTGCTGTAGACCTTGCAGGATCAGTACACTTCCTTGTCCATCAGGTACAGGGAGCAACGAGATGGTGGCGTAGTCCTCCCCTGAACTTCCTGTAAAGCTCAATCCGGGATACTTTTCTTCTTCGCCTGGCTTCGGATGAAGATTCTGAAAGAACTTGAGGCTCTCGCCCACTACACCTTCGCGTTC
>JBEKKI010000108.1:0-4373 GCA_050010795.1 Occallatibacter sp. | reverse complement strand
ATTGTAAACGGATGCCCGGCATTCCCACGGCTGATTTCATGCCCGGGTCTGGCCAACTCTCCCCGGTACACTGGAGCGCCACCTCAACTCCGTTGGAAGCGCTCGCGCCCTGCCCAAGTGGAGTGCCCATCGGCACACAACGACCTTGGCGCAGCTGGCCAGCCGACAGCGTAAACGAGAACTTCAGGAACTCCGTTGACCATTCAAATGGACTGTATGGAGCGAGGTCGGCGGCCTCAACGATACTGCTAATGGCGGGCAGAAATGAGCCCAGCATGACCCCGCTGGCGTGCAAAAACCTGCGACGGTCCATAATCCCATTCTCAAGTCTGATTGAACGGACAATTGTCTTCTTGACTCACACAGCATGCCCGAAAGCAATCGCTAACTTTACCGTGCAGCGTATAATCGAGGTGGCCAAGATGTCAAGAACACAGAGGACTAGACTTGCCGAGACCCTCGATGTTCTGCTGGTCGCGCGGCGCCAGCGGACGTGTGTGCCGGTGCTCGATTTTGTCGTCGGCGGTGTAGAGTTCGTCACCATGGCTGGGCCGTGTTCGGTGGAAACCGAGTCTCAACTCATGGCCACGGCCCGTCATGTTCGCCGCGCCGGAGTGCGCATTCTGCGTGGAGGCGCCTTCAAGCCGCGTAGTTCTCCCTATTCGTTTCAAGGCCTGGGCCTCGAAGGCCTGAAACTGCTCGCCGCAGCGCGCGACGAAACCGGACTGGCTGTTGTGACTGAGGTGATGTCGGAATGTGACGTCCCGCTGGTCGCCCAGTATGCCGACATCTTGCAGATCGGCTCACGCAGCATGGAGAACTACACGCTGCTGGAAGCGGCGGCACAATCCGGCAAGCCGATCCTCCTGAAGCGCGGCATGGTGGCCACCGTCGCTGACCTTCTGCGCTCGGCGCAGTTGATCCTAGACAACGGCAACCCCGACGTCATCCTGTGCGAGCGCGGCATCCGCACCTTTGAAACAACCATGCGCAATACCTTCGATGCAGCGGGCATTGCGCTGCTCAAGCAGGTTACTCACCTGCCGGTGATCGCCGATCCCAGCCACGCGGCGGGATATCGCGACCTGGTTCCAGGGCTGGCGCGGATCGCCATCGCCGCCGGCGCTGACGGCCTGCTCGTCGAGGTGCACCCGAACCCCGACCAGGCATGGAGCGATGGCGAGCAGTCGCTCGACTTCGCGGAATTCGACGCAATGATGACCGCGCTTCAGCCCTGGATCGAACTGCGCGCAATGGCGTCGGGCGAAGAGGGGCTGGAACAGCGTGAATTTGCTTTGAAACGCACTGGCGATGGCGCGATTTAAATCCAGCAGGCCGTTACTTTACCCGCAAATATGACGCACTCGCCAATCCGGCGAAATTGGCTGCATTCAACGATTCAGGTATCGCATACTTCACTTTAACCATGATATAAGGGGCTATGCCCACGAGGATGAAAGACATCGCGCGTGACCTCGGCGTGTCCGTGGTCACAGTTTCGAAGGTGCTGCGGAACCACGAGGACATCAGCGATGCGACCCGGAAGCGAGTTCTGGATCGTGTTAAGGAACTTGACTACACCCCGAATCTGGCGGCACGCGGTTTGGTCACCGGAAAGACATATCTGGTTGGTCTTGTGGTGCCCGACCTGTTGCACCCGTTCTTTGCCCAGGTAGCAAAATCACTTTCAAGGGCACTTCTGAAGAAGGGTTACTGCCTCACCATTTTGACCTCGGAAGAGGATGCCGAGCTGGAAAAGCATGAGATCAACCGGCTCCTGGGCCGCCGGTTGGATGCCCTCGTCATCGCATCCTCATCCACCAACTCATTTGTATTCGAGCGGATCCAAAAGCAAGGGCTGCCATTAATTTTGATTGACCGCAATTTCACGGGGTTGGATGCTAACTACGTTGGGACCGACGACGAGGCGATCGGGTTATTGGCCACAGAACATCTCATTGAAGTAGGGTGCAAGAGGATTGCTCACTTACGTGGGCCTGACAATAGCCCAGGCACCGGGCGTCTCAAGGGCTATCAAAATGCCTTGGCCAAACACGACTTGAAGTCCCTTTCAGGTTACGTGTCCATGCCCCGGTTGGTGGACGTGCAAAGCAGGGAAAGCGGTGCTGAATTGATGCGGCAGCTGCTAGCCCTGAATCCTCGGCCTGATGGAGTATTTTGCTATAACGATCCCATGGCAATTGGGGCCATTCATGCCATTCTCGATGCGGGCCTAAGAGTGCCGGCGGATATCGCAGTCATAGGGTCTGGGAACCTCCATTATGATACTGAGCTCCGCATCCCTCTATCGAGCATCGACCAACAGACCGACATGATCGGCGAGCGCGCTGGGCGTTTGACTTTGTCGTTACTGGAATCAAAGACTCGTCCGCGCAATAAAACCATCATCATTCAGCCTCGGCTTGTGGTTCGGGCTTCGACCGATAGGAAAGCGGAGATTTAACAGGGCGCCGCGCCATCGAATGCGAAGCCAGGCTCGAAAAGAGACATGAATCTCGGGCTCCTGCTGGCCAATGCCAGACTGCCCGAACTGCCGTCAACGTATCGCGCCGTGGTCGGGGCATTCAGCGAACGCCGGAGTCGGCAGGTCTTCTTTGGGCTGGTGCAAGGGCGCGCAAGATCACCGGGCTGGATGAGTGATCCACCGCTGGAACTCCGTGCGAAACCGGAGTGATTCTTTTTAGTGTGCCGGGCACAGCGAAGCGGGCAAAGCCGGGTTGCCTGCCGGGGATGCGATCCTGGCTATCGATGGCAGGCTGGTCAGGGACATTCAGGACCTGATGCGGAATTCGGGGCGAGTCCTTGCCGGCGGGAGGGAGAGAGTGACGATTATCCGCATTCAGCAAAAGTCCATGATGAGAATTCAATTGAAATGACTTCGGGAGATTGCGCCACATGCTGAAATCAGGAATCCTGAACCCGAAAATCAACTATTTGCTTAGCCTTGTCAGACATACCAATACCCTGGTCATTGCGGATCGTGGGTTTCCCTTTTGGAAGGAAGTCGAGACGGTAGATATTTCCCTGGTCGATGACATGCCTCGAGTTCTCGATGTATTGGCAGCCATTCGCAGCAACTTCAGTGTGGTCCGAGCTTTCATGGCTGAGGAGTTTAACGAGGTGAATAGCCCTGAGACGACCCTGCAATTCAAGCGCGCTTTGGATGGCGTTGCACTCGAATTTGAGCCTCACATCGACTTCAAGAAACGGGTGCCGCATGCCATCGGGATCATTCGTACTGGTGACACGATTCAGTATGCGAACCTTGTTCTGGAGTCCGGCTAGACTTCTCTCCGAATACTCTCGCACAGCAAGGATGGCTTTGTTGCAGAGGGTTGGATCACGCAATTCGATCTCGTACAGGCTCAGAGTCCGGCTTGCAAACTACCCTCGGCCCGCGCCTGCGACAAGCCCCGGCCCGCCAGTTGCCAGGGTAGTGCCCTTCAGCCAGTATCCCAATCGGCCGAAAGAAGAAGGCAGGTTGACACTCATTCTTGGTGAGTGTATTCTTCCGTGAAGTTAGCGATAACTCTATTCTCGCGCAAGGCAGATTGCATGTCGAACCCCGCCTCAACCACTCCCGTCGATCTGTCAGCCGTTCCCAAGCGAATTCTTCCCTCCGGCGCCGCCATGCCGGCCATTGGCCTGGGCACCTTTGGATCCGACCACGTCTCCGCGGCCGAGATCGCCGAAATGGTGAAGAGCGCTGCCGCGGCCGGCTACCGGCACTTCGATTGCGCCTCGGTCTACGGCAACGAGGCCGAGATCGGCGCATCGATTGAGGAGATTCTCCGCAGCGGAATCAATCGCGAAGACCTTTGGATCACGTCGAAGCTCTGGAACGACAAGCATGACGAGGATGACGTAATCGCCTCCTGCCGCCAGTCGCTTTCCGATCTACGCCTCGACTACCTTGATCTTTACCTGGTGCATTGGCCGTTTCCGAATTTTCATCCTCCTGGCTGCGACGTTGCCTCGCGCTCTCCTGATGCCAAGCCCTACATCCACGCGAACTACATGAAGACCTGGCGGAAGATGGAAGAGCTGGTGGACCTAGGCCTGGTGCGACACATCGGCACCTCGAACATGACCATCCCCAAACTGAAGCTGGTTCTGCGCGACGCCCGCATCAAGCCCGCGGTCAACGAAATGGAACTGCACCCGCACTTCCAGCAGCCAGAGCTCTTCCGGTTCGTGCTCGCCAATGGTATGCAGCCCGTCGGTTACTGTCCCATCGGCTCACCAGGACGGCCCGAGCGCGACCGCACCCCCGAGGACACTGCACCCACCGAGGATCCAGTGATCGTGAGCATCGCTCAGCGCCACGGCATTCATCCGGCAGTTGTATGCAT
>JBEKKI010000107.1:0-4474 GCA_050010795.1 Occallatibacter sp. | reverse complement strand
TCCTCTCTTTCTCAAGGAATGCGAATGGCGTTTCAACAACCCAAACCCGGAAGATCAACTACTACAGTTGAATCAATGGGTTAAGCAACACCTTCGTTAGTTATCTAGGACAGCCCCAAGAATTTTTCTTGCCTAGAAAGACACTTAGAGGCGTGATAAGTGGATATTTCAGAGTCGATGATGACCGGGGAACACTGGAACCGGTCTCATAAGCCATCTTTGTCGACTCGCTGGAATGATGGAACCCGCCTTGTTGTTGGGTCCCATACGTGCTCGTTTCGCGGCAGGGGTAGTTATGAGACCGGTTCTATGGCGGGACAGCAATCCGCCGATCCCGCCAAATCCATTGCGATCCTTCAGGGATCTTACTGAGGCAAAATCGGCTTACGTCCCCAGATATTCAACGTGGATGTAGGTGCCGAGACGCACATTGTAGGCCAGATACCAACCGACGTGGTCGGGGTCATCGTAAAGGATGATTTCATCGGAGTTCCAGAGCCAATCGTTGCAGTAGGCCATGTCGGCTGGCGCGACAGTCCAGTACCAGCCGTTGAACCAGAACCTTCCGGGGCCGCCACCGGCGATCCGCCATTCGTGCCCGGGACCGAAACCGCCCCTGAATTGCCCGTGTTGCCATGGATGGTCGAGATGGTAACGAGGATCGTTCCGCCCGGTATCATGACCTACCCACTTGTTCCCGTCCACATGGGGGGCGTTGGAATGGCCGTGCTGGTCGGAGTAGTTGCGATGCGTATCCGGCGCTTGCGGCGCGCCATGATATGCGGACGGTCCGTGCGCCGGAGGCGCCTGATGGCCGCCGTGATCGTGCTGCGCAAACGCGGGCGCCGCAAAAACAAGCAAAGCTGCGAAGGCGATGTGAATTGGTTTCATCGGTTCCTCCTGATCACCGCTGGGGCAGGCGAGCTACCCGGTGCAGGCAACTTTCGATGGTGATCGGCAGCGCCGGGGTTGCCCACCGGCATTTTTGCACACGGCGGCTGGCGCCGGCACGTGAATTCTTGGGGCCGGACGCCGGGCGTTCTTCGGCGCCCAGAGGAAACAGTGGAGGAGACGATGCCGCGGCCGGCGCGGCGATGAGCCTATGCAGAGACTGCAACCGGCGCGCGGCGCCAGGCGTAAAGCGGGAATTGATTTGCCAGCTCCGCCACCTGACCGCGAATACGCGCGAGCGATGCATCGTCGTTGCGCTGTTCAAGAGCCTTGGCGATCCACGCGGCAATCTGGCGCATTTCAGGCTCTCTCATGCCGCGCGTAGTGAGCGCCGGCGTACCTATCCGAATGCCCGAGGGTTTAAGCGGAGGATTCGTATCCCAGGGGATGGAATTCTTGTTGACCGTGATGCCGGCTTTGCCGAGGGCGGATTCGGCGTCGGAGCCGAGGATGCCCTTCTCGAAAACATCGACCAGCATGAGGTGATTGTCAGTACCGCCGGAGACGAGGCGGAAGCCCGCGGCCTGCAGGCCTTCAGCAAGAGCTTTGGCGTTGGCGACGATTTGCGCGGCGTAGGTGCGGAACTCGGGGCGCAGCGCCTCAGCAAGCGCGACCGCTTTTGCGGCGACGATGTGCACGAGCGGACCGCCCTGCTGGCCGGGGAAAACAGCCTTGTCGACGGCCGCGGCGAGATCTTGTGTGCAGATAATGAGGCCGGCGCGCGGACCACGGAGAGTTTTATGCGTGGTGGTGGTAGTGATGTGCGCGTGAGGGACGGGCGAGGGATGCACGCCTCCCGCCACGAGGCCGGCGATGTGCGCCATGTCGAAGATGTAGACTGCGCCGACTTTGTCGGCGATCTGGCGCATGCGGGCGAAGTCCCACAAGCGCGGATAGGCGCTGGCGCCGCCGATGATCACCTTGGGCTTTTCTACGATGGCGACGGACTCGAGCTCGTCGTAGTCGATGGTTTCGGTGTCGTGACGGACGTGATAGAACGTGGGGCGGTAAAGCTTGCCGCTGAAGCTGAGCCGGTGGCCGTGCGTGAGGTGGCCGCCATGCGAAAGATCGAGGCCGAGGATAGTGTCACCCGGTTGCAGCACAGCCGCGTAGGCCGAGGCATTGGCTTGCGAGCCGGAGTGCGGCTGCACATTGATGTGCTCGCCGCCGAAAAGCTGACGCGCGCGATCGCGGGCGAGATTCTCTACGATGTCGGCGTATTCGCAACCGCCATAGTAGCGGCGACCAGGGTAGCCCTCAGCATATTTATTGGTGAAGACCGAACCGGCGGCCTCAAGAACCGCTTCAGAGACGAAGTTTTCACTGGCGATCATCTCCAGGCCTTCGTGCTGGCGGAGAGTTTCCTGGTCAATAGCAGCAGCGACGTCGGGGTCGACTTGGGCGAGCGGGAGAGACATCGGGTCAGTCATACAAGAATTTTACGGCAACGCCATGTGGAAGCGTTGTGGAGGGTAACGGAAGGGGACCAGGCGCCCAGGCAAAGATAAGTGGGCAGCGAGCCGGCAGATCTATCTCCAGAAGCACAACGGAAGAAACGGGCCGAAGTAAGCGGCAGGGCCTAGTTACTCAGCGTTTGCTGGGCTACAGCCACGACATGACCATCTTTTTTGCTGACGAGAAAGGCGACGAGCCGGAGAGGCTCGTTGTCTTTTTCTGCTTTCTGGAGATCGCCGCTGGAGAGGCGCAGGGGCCGGCCGTCGGCAGCATTCGAGCCAAAGTCTTTGAGGACGCGCACGACGGCGATGTAGTGAAGAGTCTTACCGGCATTCTCGCCGCGCGCTACGACTGATTGTGTCGCATTCTCGGCCACGGCGGCCACCAAGGTTGTCTTAGGGGCGGTGGCTTTTACCGTGAAGGTGATGGAACCGTCGGCAGCACGATGCGCATCGTCGAGCTCGAGGTCGAGCTTCGGTGCCGCGCCCGCGGTCGTAATCTCCTGGACAAGCTTGTTGGGATCCATCCCAGCCACCTGCGCGGCTCCGTCCACAACGAATTCCGGTGTGGCCGGGGATGGGAGCGAAAACTGCTGCACGTATGCCTGCTGGCGCTGGTCAATGTCGACGAGGGAGAAGGGATCCATCCAGCCCTGATGATTCCAGTAAGTGACGTGTTCGCTGAGCACGACGATCTGCGCGCCGGAAATCGGCTGCTGGGCATCGAGCCGTTCGAGCAGGGTGTCGGCCGGCGGGCAATCGGAGCATCCCTCTGAAGTGAAGAGCTCGACGAGGACGGGATTGGGATGCTGAGGCGCGGGCTGCGATGAAGGGCTCTGCCCATTTGCGGCGGGGAGAACGAACAGGACCGCAACAGCAGCAAGGGCAAGGTTAGCGGGCGATATGGGAAAGTTCAATGGGGAAGCCATCCGCCCATTATGACGGCAAAAGAGGAAAAAAGTCACCGGTTGGCGCTGGCGGTGCCTGGTTCGCTGCGTTTCTTCTATGCTAGGGCTGATGCGGTTCCTACTAATCCGAGGTTCTGCCGCGAATGCAGCGCTGCTTGCAGCAGCGTGCGGGGCTGTGGCGGCGACCGGGCAAGCGCCCGGCGTGACGCTTATGCCTGCCGTGGTAGTGGCCGGATCGCCGGAGCTGATCCGCGTGGAGCTGCCGGCGAGCGCAACTATGGAGGGCGACTGGCTGGGTAGAAAACTGGAGTTCTTCCGCGGTCGCGACGGGGAAGCTTGGTATGCGCTGGCGGGAGTGGATGTTGGAGCGGCGACGGGCCCGTCGGCATTGCGGATTACGGCTCACCAAGCGAATGGAACAACGATGGACCTGAGCCGAAGCGTCGAGATTCATCCCGCGCACTACCGGACGGAAACGCTGGCCGTCGCGCCGAAGTTCGTTGAGCCTGGAGCTGAAGAGCTGGCGCGTATCAAGGCGGAACAAGAACTTAAGGGCAAGGTGTTCTCGTCGAGCGCGGCGGAGCCGCTATGGTCCGGTAATTTTCGCGCGCCGGTGCGAGCCGCGGCGACGGACAGCTTTGGAACACGGCGGACTTACAACGGAGAGCTGAAGAGCATTCACCAGGGGATGGACTTTCGCGCGGCAACGGGGACGACGGTGCGGGCGGGCAACGGCGGGGTAGTGGTGCTGGCGAGGCCACTTTATTACGAGGGCAACTGCGTGGCGATCGACCACGGGCTGGGGCTGTTTACCGTTTCAATGCATCTGAGCCGGATCGATGTACACGAGGGCGAGAAGGTGAGCCTGGGGCAGCGGATCGGGTTGAGCGGAGCCACCGGCCGCGTGACCGGGCCGCATCTACATTGGGCCGTGCGCTGGGAGAATGCGTACCTCGATCCGGCGAAGATGCTGCGGATGGATTTGAGCAAGGTGCGTTAGCGCGGTTCCCGTAAGTGTGTGGCATAAATAAATAGCAAGAAGCAACCGCAGTCATGCATGGCCCATAGGGCCACCCGAAGAGCATGAAAATAGTAGCATGCGATCTGCGCAGGTGAAGGTCGAGGATCTGTGGAGCCGGAATAGCCCGCACTGCAGTCTGA
>JBEKKI010000106.1:0-4720 GCA_050010795.1 Occallatibacter sp. | reverse complement strand
CCAGACAGCGGTCAGACAGGCCCGCATCGAAGCACGCTATCTTTCCCGCTGCGGCAAACCCTGGGACTTGATGTCCTGGGGCTTTGAAAAAGACGCACAGTTCAAAGACCCGTCCACCAAGCCCGTTGTAGAGCTTGAGCAGGAAGCTGCGGTCGTGTTGGCGCAGGGCGGCGCTTACCAGATCTATTACAATCCCACCCGGGCAGGCTGGATCGATGATCGTGTCATAACAACAGCTGGGGAGGTGGGAAGATTTTGCCGGAAGCGCCAGCAATTGTCCTTTTGTTCCGAGAGCCTTCCCGAAGTGGGCGTGTTGTTTTCAGGCCGAACTCTCTACCGCACGGCAGGCCGCGTTTTTGGGGGATGGGGAAAGGCCGAGGCACCAGCGGCAGGGGCTGTCGATCTGCTGCTCTCCTGCGGATACTCCGTCGATCTCATTCCCGACTGGCAGGCAGCCGAATGCACCGCGCAGTACCATCTAATCGTTGTTCCCGACTGGCAGGATATTGGTGAAGAAGTGGCAAAGACT
The DNA here is from genome assembly GCA_050010795.1 of Occallatibacter sp. Taxonomy (GTDB): domain Bacteria; phylum Acidobacteriota; class Terriglobia; order Terriglobales; family Acidobacteriaceae; genus Telmatobacter. The sequence goes on along the minus strand of JBEKKI010000106.1, from coordinate 4,191 downwards.
CTTACGAGCTACGTTGCCGAAGGAGGCACGCTGCTGCTATGCGGCGCAGAGAACGCCCGCCTCTTCTCCAGTAACTTGAATCTACGGCTTACAGGCACGGCACAGGAGCGCTCTTACCTCATAGCCGATGAAAGCGGCTTTGCGCAGGTCGCGGGGACTTGGATTGAAATCGACGCTTCCCAACCCGGAATCGTCGCCAACGCATATCGCACCGCCGGCACACGGAAAGACGCGCTGCCACTTGCTGTGCGCGTCAATCACGGAAAAGGTTCCGTCGTGGCGTGCCCTGGGCCGATCGCTTCAGCTTATGGAAATGCCACCACGCCTATCATTCGTTCTGTGGTGCGCCGGATGTTGGGACTATTGTATGTACCGATGGTCAACCTCGATGGTAATTATCCGGCGCTGGAAATCGTGCTCAGGATGAAAAATGGCCAGATGCTCGTTCATTTGATCAACAGCGAAGGAGCTCCGGTAACGAGCGAGTTCCGCCACTCTGGCGTTGTACCCTGCACCGGCCCGATCCGATTGCGAATGCAACTATCTGCAGCGCCGTCCCAGGTGGTTCTCGAACCGGATGGGATCGCGCTTTCGGGAAATTACGAAGCTGGCGAATGGCGCGGATTGTTGCCGGACTTGCACGTCCACGCGATCATCAGAATCGAGGGCGAAGCGTAAACAGCGCAATTGCATGAATCTGTTGTAGCTTGGACGCAACTTGTAGGATTTTCGAAATGAAAGCACCAAGGGAGATCAAATGATTCACTTCAGTAGCCGATCTTTGTTCCTGCCCCCATTTCTTATGATCACTTTCGGGATCGTGCCCATTTGCGCCTCGGCTGTGCCTCGCCACGGTCGCATTTGGGTAGTCGCTCAGAACAATCCGCACGCGTCCGATCAAAATGCTGGAACGGCAGAAGAACCGTTCAAAACCATCAGCCAAGCGGCTTTGCTGGCAAGACCGGGAGACCAGGTGGTAGTACACGCTGGAGTTTATCGTGAACGTGTCGCGCCGGCGCGTGGAGGAGAGGAGGGGTTACCCATCACCTACACGGCAGCAACTGGGGAATCTGTCATCGTAAAGGGATCAGAGGTACTACGTGGGCCATTTTTTCCGGTCGACCAGTCCCCCTCTGGTTACACGGCGAAGGTTGATCTAGGGGTATTTCCTGGCGACAATCCATATGCCACGCATGCAAATGGTTTGGCTGGACCCAAGACGCTAGGCCAAGTATTCGTGGATGGGGTTCCGTTTGTCGAAGTGGATGATGCTACACAGTTGGAGAGCATACAGTCGTCCTGGATGGCAACGAATGGCGGCCGCTCTCTTATGATCCATTTTTCCCGTCAAATGGGTAATCCAAATCAACATTTGGTGGAATACTCAGTGCGCGACAGAGTCTTTGCGCCATATACACGGGGCTTGGGATACATCACCGTGCGTGGCTTTACTTTCGAACACTGTGCTAACCCTGGCCTTGGCAGCTTTTGGGAAGCGAATGGCCACCAAGCGGGAATGGTGAGTACGCGTAGTGGCAATCATTGGATCATTGAAGAAAACGTGATTCGTCACGCCAAAAGTCTTGGACTTGATTTTGGCGCAGAAGGAGGAGCCGACCAGGGGCCGAATTCAGTATCTCCAGGCGACGATGGTAATCGTGTCGCCGATGGAAGCGTCGGATGGGATCTGATTCAGAATAACATCATCGCCGACAACGGGGAAGCCGGCGCCGAGGGGGATGGAAGCCATTTCGTAAAGATCATCGGCAACAGCTTCGAGCGAAACAACGCTCTGGGTTGGACCGCGGTGGAGGAAGCGGCAATTAAGACACACTTTTTCTTTAACGGGCTAATCGAAGGCAATCTATTTCGCGACAACAATTGCCCTGCCATCTGGATAGACAACACCTATAGCCATGTCCGCATCACGCGGAACGTGGTTCTCAATAGCGCTGAACAGGGTATCTTTATTGAGTTGGGATTCGGCCCTATCCTGATCGATAACAATGTTGTCGCCTATACTCGTGCTGGAGACGGGATCTACGCACACGATTCTTCGGGCATCACTGTCGCGCATAATCTGCTGCTGGCAAACGCTGACTGGGGCATTTTCATGCGTGTCGTCACCGATCGCAAAGCACTCGCTCTCAATTCAAGCAATCATGCATTAGCCTTAGTCGAAACATCCAACGAGCGCATCGTGGATAATCTGCTAATCGACAATTACCGCGGAGCGGTCAGCCTGCCACCACATTGGACCCGCTCACGGAATAACGTATCTGACTTCAATGTGTTCGCCAGCGGAAGTCAATATCAATGGGGCGGAGGTTTCGATCCTGTGTTCGCTTTTGACGATTGCGGAGGACGGATTAGTCCTGAGGAACTAAGACGCGCAGTCTTCGAGCATCTGCAAGGTCTTCCCAAAGATAGATGGCCGAGCTCTGGGCTTTGGCCAGAGCTCCAATTACTCACTTTCGATCAATGGCGGGCAACCTCCGGTTTCGAGCAGCACAGTGTGACGGCGAGATTCAAGAAGCCATCTTCGATTAACGGGAATAGCCTTATGCTCTCCCTGACGGTGGAAGGGTTTCCTTGGAAAATGCAAAACATTCCTACGGTAGATGAAATTGCTAGAGACTTCTTCGACCAACCGCTGTCCCAGCAGAACCCGGTCCCCGGGCCATTTCAGAATCTTTCTCAAGGCGAGAATGATCTGCTACTTCTGTCTGGCGCCTTCGCAAGTAAGGAAGGCATGAAGGCGACGCGAGAGGAAGTTCAATGATTCAGTCGCAAATCGCTGGTTGAAGGGTGTCAAAAGAATCGTTTGGGGTTTGGGTCCGTATTCTCGCTCGCGAGAGCTCGGCGGTTTCTCAGTAGCTACAACGGAACCTCATCACCTCTCTCGAAGGGGAAATGCAAATCATGAAACACAGCTTACGCTTCCTGCTCCTGTTTGCAAGTATGGCTGCTATGGGCGTCTTGTCCTCTCATGCCGCGATCAACGTGTCGGGCCTTCGATGTGAAGACGCCGTGAATCCCCTAGGCATTGACGCAGCGAAGCCACGGTTAAGCTGGCTTCTCACCTCGAGCGAACGAGGCCAGACACAGACGGCTTATCAGATCCTTGTTGCAAGTGATGAAGACAGGCTGCGGAGCGACCAAGGCGATATCTGGGATTCCGGCAAGGTCGTCTCTGATCAGTCGATCCAGGTTTTGTACAAAGGGCCAACTCTCTCTTCGCGTCAGCACTACTTCTGGAAAGTTCGCGTTTGGGACAAAAATGGTGTAGCTAGCCCCTACAGTGAAACCGCATTTTGGGAAATGGCGCTTCTCTCTCCTCGGGACTGGAAGGCGCATTGGATCGGCTTTGCTGGTGGTTGGCTAGGGCGCGCCCTCTATTTTCGATCCGACCTGACGCTCGCCAAACCGGTCCGAAGAGCGCGCATCTATGTGAGCGGTATTGGGTACTACGAACTGAGGCTGAACGGCACCAAGGTCGGCGACAACGTCCTCGATCCGGGGTTTACTGACTACACGAAGCGCGTTCTCTACGCCACCTATGACGTAGGTAGTGAACTGAAGACAGGACACAACGTAATTGGTGTCACTGTCGGCAATGGCTGGTGGAACAGGCCACAGCTCTTGCTGCAATTGGAAGTCACCTACACAGACGGATCGGAGGAGGCCTTCGGAACACTTTCCTCATTTAACCAAAACAACGGCACATGGCGCGTGACAAGTGGCCCGATCCTGAACAACAGCATTTATGACGGGGAGGTCTACGATGCCCGGCTTGAGAAGCCGGGATGGGACTCCTTGGTGGGAGACCCGGATCGGGACGGCAATCATCTCGACCGGACGGAGGGCTGGGAGGTTCCCCACACCGTCGCTGGTCCGGGTGGAATCCTGGTTTCACAGGCAATCGATCCCATCAAGGTGGTGGATACCATTCGGCCTGTTTCAGTCAAGGAAGTGAAGCCCGGGGTCTTCGTGTATGACTTTGGCCAGAACATGGCAGGATGGGCGCGCCTGACCGTAAGCGGACCACGCGGGACTCAAGTCACGCTCCGGTTCTCTGAAGAGCTGGCCTCGGATGGCACGGTAGACCAGAAAAACCTCCGCAAAGCCGCTGCAACCGATGTCTACATCTTGAAAGGCGAAGGCAGCGAGACGTGGGAGCCTCGGTTTACT
>JBEKKI010000105.1:0-5129 GCA_050010795.1 Occallatibacter sp. | reverse complement strand
GCCAACGCCCGCCTTTGCCGTGACGTCGGCGAATTTGCAGCCGCCTAGATTGTGATAGAGCACATTGTGGCCGTAGCCGGTGACATAAATATCAGGAAGGCCGTCGTTGTCGTAATCGGCGACGGCAATCCCGGTGGCCCAGCCCTTGGTTGTCAACCCCGCGGCTGCAGTGACGTCAGTGAAGTGCAGTGTGTCCCCGTTGCCGTCTTCCCGGTAGAGCGTGATCATGGGATCGCCGCCAGCAAGGTAGCGGTCGATTGAGGAATCGTTAACCACGGCGATGTCCAATTTGCCGTTGTTATCGCAATCCAGAAAGGCAACTCCTCCGCCACTCATCGTTTCGATGACGTAGCGCCTGTCGAGATTCGTGTGAGGAAGAGTGCGAAGTCCGACCTCCAGCGAAACGTCTCGAAAATGTGGCACAGAGGGTTTCGCGAGTTGCTCGGGCGCGGTCACAGTGAGAGTTTGTGCGCTGAGAGTGAAGGCAGAGAAGTGCAGTATGACGCACGCCGACGTTAGATTCCTCATCTTGCCCGGAATTCTAGCACTGCACAGTGCCCGCCAATCGCAGTATGCTGTTTCACCGTGAAGCTTCTTCCTCCTTCCATGTTTCTGCTTCTCTCGATTTCATTTCTTGGAGCTCAAACGCCTCCGACGGCAGAAGACACCGTTGCCAAAGCGCACATGTCCATTGCACCACTTAGTTTCTTGAACGTGTTCTTTTTTGCGGAACTCATCTTTATGGTGTGGCTGCTTGGCTGGGGATGGCGAATACAAGAACTCACATTGGCCTAGCTGCGCAACATAGCTTCCTGCATGCCTGCTTCGAGAAGCGCACCTATCGCTGTGTTTTGCATGTGCGAACAATCCCCAAAATTCCGCGAATGTTCCATGATCGCTTCGCAACCCAGAGTCTCAATTGTCGCGTTCAGGCCATACCGCTTCTCCAGCTCAGACGCGGCCCGGTCTTTTGGTTCCGGTTGTATCGTCGCCAATCCGTACAGAACCCATTTTCCCGGTAATGTCCGGTTAGCCGGTCATTCGCTCTGAATACGGATGTGCGGCCGAGGGTTCGTCCGGTAGCAGGCGGTGATTCGCTCCTCTGGCTTGACTCTCGAACCCATTCCAGGGTCGATACTGGACTCATGATGGACAGCAAGCGGGCTGTCGCTCTTACGTCCGGCCAGCTCGGGGCAGCTGCAGGCGTTAGTGCCGACACGATCCGCCATTACGAAAAGCTCGGGCTTCTCGCGAAGCCAATGCGCACGGATGGAGGGTACCGTCTCTATCCCTCCAGCGCTCTGCTCCGAGTTCAAACCATCCGCAGCGCTCTCAAAGCTGGATTCGGCCTCACTGAACTCACCGGGATTTTCAGGGAGCGAGACACCGGCGGGGCACCATGCCGACGAGTTGCGAACATGGCCTCGGACAAAATCAAGGCGCTCGACAGACAGATTGCCGAGCTAACGGAACTACGCGACTGGCTTTCCGCTACGGTCGCAGAGTGGAACGCCCGGCTCGAACGCACCCTATCAGGAAAAAGAGCCGGGCTGCTCGAATCGCTCGCCTTTCAGGATCTCCCCGCCAATCGGCAATCGAAAGGAAGCAATCATGAAACAAATCTTTCTCACGTCAGTTCTAGGCTTCGGCCTCGCCGCATACGCCCAGACACCCATGAACTGCCCCATGCACGATCAGCAAGGGACATCTGAGCAGCATGCCGCCGGGGTCGATATGCGTGGCGACCACGCCATGGGCTTCTCACACGAAGCCACGGCGCATCATTTTACACTCTTGTCCGATGGCGGAATCATCGAGGTCGATATAAAGGCCGATCACGATGCTGCCACCCGCAATCAGATCCGGACGCACCTTTCGCACATCGCCGCTATGTTCAGCGCCAATGACTTCGACGTCCCGATGTTTATTCACGACACCGTGCCGCCCGGTGTACCAACGATGAAAGTGAAACACGATGCGATCACCTACACTTTCCAGCCCACGGATCGAGGCGGACAGGTACGGATCACCACACACGATCCCGAAGCGTTGAAGGCCGTGCATGACTTTCTGAACTTTCAGATCATGGATCACAGGACCGGCGATTCGACTCTCGTGAAATAACCCCTGTATTGTCACCGATCCGGACCTTTGCCGGATTTTCGCCTTCGCGAGGCGAAAATCGGGTAAAGGAAGGGTAGACTGTAATACTCCAGGAACCGTTGCGGGACTCCAAATCACTGCGATTGGAAATAGAATGGCTGCTGCAATCAGGAACCCACCGATTGTGCTGGGAGCGCGTATTTTGCGCAGCCGCTTTCAGTCTTTGTACGCGTCTACGAGGAATGTCCTTGGCGCGTCTTCGAGCCCGCGCGGAAACACCTTTGCCGTCCATCTGCCGAAATTTGCGCCCTCCTCGCCAAGCTGCAATGCCTTCGTGCTCCATCCGTATTGACCGAGAAGCTCTTCAGGATTGTCGCTGCCAAACTTCCAGCCGATTCCGTTCTTCTCCATCTCTTTCAGCGAGGCCTGCATCCCAGGGCTCGTCAACGTCGAGGCACTCACCAGATCAGCTCCAAAGCCACTGCCTTTGGATGCGAGTCGCGATACTTGGCCTAGAAACTGATGGGCGGTTTCTTCCGCGAAGTAATAGAGCAATCCTTCTACGAGCCAGACCGAAGGGTCTTCAGCGTGGAATCCGAAGCCCATGAGCAGTTTTTCCCAATCATCCTTTAAGTCTGCTCCCACGGTGGTGCGCCGGCATTTTGGAACGGCGTTTTCGCGTTTGAGAATCTGCTCTTTGATCTCGAGAAGCTCTGGATGATCGATCTCATAAACGGTCGTATTCGCGGGCCAATTAAGCCGGAAAGCGCGAGCATCCATTCCCGCAGCTGGAATCACGACTTGTCGAACTCCTTTTGCGATTAGTCGTTGAGCCAGATCATCAAAGAATTTCACTCTGATCGCAACGAAATTCGCGCCCTCCTCATAACGACGAGGATTTGCCTTTTCCCAAGCTTCCAGCGCAAGCGTTCCCTCTGGACCAGCAAGAACAGAAGCAAGGTCATCCCTGAAGAGCCCGTCAGGAAGCTGCGACTCGCGGGCCCTCTGCGCGGCGGCCCATCGTGAAGTGATCGTCACTTCGAGCATTTCCAGACCTCCACAAACCAAACGTGTAAAGTATATGGAATTGATCTAGTCTTCGGCGCGCAATTCCTTCATCCTTCGCTACGCGCTGCCGATTCCGAGCGCGGCATGACTCCTGAATTAAAACCCGTTGCGGTAGGTTCGTCGCCAACTAATCCCCAACGTGATGTGGCTCGCGTTGCTTCCGTGTTGGCGGTAATCCGGGCGCAACCCGAGGCCGACTCGGCGAAGTTCATCTCCACCGACCGACTTCGCATTAGTGGCGGCGAGCAGACCCTAATGCCTCACCAAACTGGCAAGCACTCCGTTCAATGAATCGTTCCACACATGAGCGATCATTCCGGGGCGAACGGTTCCGCGCCAATAGGCCAGAATTCCGAACATTGCTCCGTACAGGCTGATCAGAATCACCATCCGGAAGCCCTGGTACGCGTGAGACGCGCCGAATGTTGCCGCAGAAAGGAAAATGCCGACGGGAGCGCTCTTAGTCAGGGCCATTAACTGCGGCTGCAGGTAACCTCGAAAGATGGCCTCCTCGCAAAAACCGGCGGTAACGGAGAGCGCGATCCATACCGTCAGTTCGATCCCACGGTGCGGGAGGATGAACTGCAAATTGCGACCCAGCGCGGCGATGCGTAGGAGCCAGCCAATTATCCAAAGCAGCACCCACGTAACGACCCAGAACCCAGCAGCAATTCCAATGTTTCGCAGCACCTGGCGGAGGGAATGCCATCGGTCTCCCAGAATGATGCGCATTGGCGTACCACTAAGCCGCACGCCCGCCACGACTAGAAGGAACAAGAGCCATTCAAAGAAAATGATAACCAGATAAAAGCGCACGCGGTTCGGATTAGCCTCGGTGCTCAATTGATCTACGGAAGTCTTATGCCAGAACGCCCAACCGGCCAACGCGGCGAGTACCAAAATCGTGTGGGTTGGGCTGGCGACTCTGGGATAACGGTCTGACGTGGGCTGAGCAGGAGCAGAAGTCTCCATTAGTCCTCCTCAGGCTAGAGTGTCAACCTCGTGCAGTTTAGCAGCGTTTATGTAACGAGACCCTGTATTTCAGCGGTGGGGGCACAAAGACCTTGATGCACGAATAAACCGCCGGCACATTCCGGGTGGATTGTCGTCGATCCGGACATTACTCATTTTCGGTTTATGCCCGGATTGCTGGTGAATCACGAACTGACACGATCCACGTTGGAACTGGGGTCGACCCCTCGCTACCCTATGCACCCAGCGCCGGTGGCAACAGGGCGCCATGCGTTTACAGTTCCTTGATCTTGATGTTCCGAAACCAGATCTTCACTCCCGGATCACCTTTCGGCTCGGTACCCTGCAGCGAGATGTGTCCCGTGTGGTACTTGCTGTATCCCGGCATCTTTGCGAACTTCGTTCCAGCGATCAACTTGTTCCAGTTGTCGTCCCACAACTGCGTGTCGATGACTTCGTGGCCGTTCTGGAACAGTTGCAGGTGACCGTGGTCTGCGATGATCTCAAACTGGTTCCACTCCCCGGCGGGCTTCACCCACTCAACCTTGTCCGAGATCATGTCAAAGATATCGCCGGAGCGCTCCATCAGGACGCGGCTGTCCGGAACAGTGCAGGCCAGATCCGCAATCTGCATTTCGACGCCCGTATCGTAGGTGTCGCGGTACTCGGGTGATTCATGGACAAAGAACATGACGCCGCTGTCGATGCAGGGTTGCGCCTTCCACTCGAGCTTGAGATCGAAGTTAGTGTACTCGGCGTCAGTCATGATGTCGGCAAAGTCGGCTCGCGGGTCCTGGTTGGTCTTTTTCAGTTGAATGGAACCGTCAACCACCGACCAGTCGCTACCCGTTTCCTTCTCGAGGTACGAGTGCCAACCTTTCAAATCGTGCCCGTCGAACAGCAACTGCCATCCGTCCTGCTTCTCCTTTGGTGTGAGTGCGTTCGGTTCCTGCGCCCACGCCATGCCAGTGAACAAAACGCAGACG
>JBEKKI010000104.1:0-5175 GCA_050010795.1 Occallatibacter sp. | reverse complement strand
ACCGAGAAGATCGCAGGGAACAAAGCAAAGGAATTTCCAACTTCAACTGACGGTTAACAGGCCAATGTGATCATTGAGGCCAAATGAGGCGCGTTCTTGAGTTCCGGGCGGATTGTCGCCTACTCTTCCCCAACCCGAAAAATGCGTCGGAGGCGTTTTGCCGGCGACTTTCCAGGAATCTCGAATTCGCCCCTAGACGCTCGATTCGCACCTCGGCGATTCGGTGCCAATCGAGCATGCGTCATGCCAATGGAGAATTGTTTCATTCCCGCGGCAGGCTATGCAGATAGATGCCAAGCTTCTGGCACTTTTTATAGAGATGGCTTCTTTCGAGCCCCAGCGCTTTTGCCGTTTGGGTGATTTGGCAGCCATGTCGTTCGAGTTCGGCGAGCACGGTGGCGCGCTCGAAGGCCTGCACCCGTTCCGCGAGCGGGCCCGTCGCGGCGCTGCCGGCGGCGGCTATTGATCGACTCGTTGTTAACGGATTGGCAATGATACTCCCTGAACACCTTAATGAAACGCAGTTCGGCTCGATTAACGCCTCGGGCAGTTACCTCCAGTTGACCGTTAAGAGTCGCTGGGTCGATTGAGGCAGATATTCAGGACTTACCGGAAGACGATGCCGCTCTGCGCATCAGTGCGAATCCGCCATCCCTGAAGGAGAAACCACTTCGAAAGCGGTTTCCTGGCTGGCCAGCGAACTGCCTCCGATCCAGACTGTGTAATGGGTCGCTTCGATCGTCGGCTTGCTGTCCAGATTGAAGAACGAGAGTTCCTTGAAGCCCAGTGGGAAGTTGACCTGCTTCGATTCGCCGGGAGCAAGCGTGACACGGCGAAAACCCTCGAGGCTGCGCACTGGCTGCTCAATGCTTGCCCCCAGGTTGCGCACGTAGCACTGAGCCACCTCAGTTGCCGTGCGGTCCCCGGTGTTGGTCACAATCGCTGACGCTTCAAGGAGAGGCAGCGATTGGGCCGAGAGTGCCTGCGCCAGCGGGATGCTGCCCTTCGATACTTTGACGTCGTGGTAGGAGAAGCTGGAGTAGGAGAGCCCGTAGCCGAAGGGAAACAGGGCGCTGTTGGGAACGTCAATGTAACGGGAGAAGAAGCGGGTGCCTTCCGCCGGCGGCTTTGACAGGTCGATTAGGGTGGGCGGGCGTCCTGTCGGGAATTGATTGTAGTAGAGCGGCTCCTGACCGACGGCACGCGGGAAGCTCATGGGCAGCTTGCCGCTGGGAGAAACATCTCCGTACAGAACATTCGCGATGGCATTCCCAGCCTCGGTTCCGGGGAACCAGACCTCCATGATTGCGGGAACATGTTTAGCCGCCCAGTCGAGAACCAGCGGACGGCCAGAGAAGACAAGCAGAACCACCGGCTTGCCTGCAGCAACGACGGCTTCAAGAAGTTGCTGCTGGTTACCGGGAAGATCGAGGTATGCGCGTGAGCCCGCCTCGCCGCTCATGGCGCTCGATTCTCCGAGCGCAAGAATGACAACATCGGCTGCGCGGGCCGCTTCGATGGCGTCGGAAAAACCAGCTTGCGAGCTCGAGTCTATTTCGGTTCCCTCGGAGTAGAGCAGAGTAATTCCCAATTGCTGGGCGCGCTGCGCCAGCGCCTGCCGAAGGGTGATGATGTCACCTTCGTTACCGGCGCTGGCCCAGGCTCCTATCATGTCTACTTTGTCGTCGGCGAGCGGTCCGATGAGCGCGACCAGTTTGCGTGTTGGCGAAAGCGGGAGCAGCGGCGCGCCATCGGCGAGTTTGTCGTTCTGAAGCAGGACAAAGGACTCTTCCGCCGCCTTGCGCACCAGCGGCCTGTGTTCGGCGACGGCGGCGGTTACCTCGACGCCCTGGGCGTAGGGATTTTCAAACAGACCGGTTGCGAACTTTACCCGAAGCACGCGCCGCACAGCCTCGTCAACCACGGCCATTGGAACTTGGCCGGAACGGATGAGCCCAAGCAGTTGCGTGTCGTAAAAGTGCGACATCATATCGACATCGACGCCAGCTGTGATGGCCTTTCGGGTAGCAGTCGCGGGATCGAGCGCAATGCCATGGTTCATCAATTCCATTACGGCGGTGTAATCGCTGACGACGAACCCGTTGAAGCCCCACTCCCCGCGCAGAATGCTCTTCAGCAGAAATGGATTGGCGCTCGATGGTACGCCGTTGAGGGAGTTGAAGGCGCTCATGATCGTGGCTGCGCCAGCCTCGACAGCGGCCTGGTAAGGAGGCAGGTAGTCCTGACGGAGACGGATCTCGGACATGTCTGTCGTGTTGTACTCGCGGCCGGCTTCGGCAGCGCCATAGGCGGCGAAATGCTTGACCGAAGCGGCGACGTTGCCTGGCTTCGAGAGGCTATCGCCCTGGTAGCCCCGAATGTAAGCCCGGGCCATGGCGGCGCCGAGGTAGGCGTCTTCACCGGCCCCTTCCACAGTACGGCCCCAGCGCGGGTCGCGGCTGATGTCGACCATTGGGGAGTAAAACCAGCGAATGCCAGCAGTGGTAGCCTCTTCGGCAGCCATGTGAGAGAGGTCAACGACGAGCTCCGGATCGAAGCTCGCGGCCAGGCCCAGGGGCACTGGATAGATGGTGCGAAAACCGTGAATGACATCCGCGCCGAAGAGCAAAGGGATGTGCAGACGGCTCTGGTCCACGGCAAGATACTGATAAGTGTTGGTGCGCTCCGCGCCGATGGTGTTGAGCATCGAGCCAAGCCGGCCTGTGGCAGCCAACTGCATGGCATTCACATGATTGCCGGACTCAGGGTTTACAGCCGCAATCGCGCCTTGATCGCCCTTGGCAGGCGGCGCGGGAGAGGCATCGCCGGTATCGTTGTATTGAACGAGCTGCCCGATCTTTTCTTCAAGCGTCATCTGGCGGAGCAGGCGATCCACTCGGCCCTCAAGGTTTGGATCGGCGAGCTGGGCGTTCGATGGATGCGCGGCTCTGCCCGGATGGTGCGTTGAAGCCGGTTTGGAGGCTTGTGCCGCTGCATGGGGTTCGCATCCGGCCATCACCAGCCAGACGACTGTACAGAAAAGAATGGCGCGGAGGCGAAAGTTCGCCCGGATACCGACGCCAGGCGTATTCACGAAAACTCCGCGTTGGCAGCGCTTCGAATTCATTCGCGGCACAAATTCCCTCCATGGCACCATCAGTGGACCACGCTCCAATGACCAGCCGGCATTGAGCGACAGGAATGTGACCATGGCACTCATGCGGCCGTCGCGCGAGGAGCCTTCTCGATGGCGTGGGACACGGTGCATGCCGGCAGTTGCGCAATCGGCTGCGCTCAATGATTCTCTCATCCTTATCAATAAAGGATGGTCAAATAAGAACAGCAAATGCATCGTGCCGGTCTCGATAATCTTTGAGCCCCATGTATTGTTTAAGGCGGGTTAGGTCATGCCTTGAAGCGATCGCAGTCGCTTGCGTAGGTCAGCCTTTTGCCTCTCGAGCTGGCGTCGATGTGAGTGAGATGATCAAATGACTCGGCAGGACGGAGGCAAGACGATCGACCGGCGCTGGGTACTGAAAGCGATGGCAGCCTCCATTGGCTGTGTGTTGGCGCCAAAGGACGCGGCATTTGCACGCGATTCCTGGCGCCCCGCCGAAGGGGACGAAGCTTTCCTCGACGATCTTGTACGTCAGGGTTGCCTGTACTTTTGGGAACAAGGCCACCCAATCACAGGACAGATTCTCGACCGGGCTCGCAATGACCTGAATGGCGCACGCGATAGCCGGCGCAAAGCCAGCATTGCCGCCACAGGCTTTGGATTGAGCGCGCTATGCATCGCCGATCATCACCGCTACATGCCTCATGCGCAGATTGTGGAACGGGTGAGGACAACACTGGACTGGCACCTGAACCTGCTGCCGGAGGTGCACGGATTCTTTTCGCACTTCACCGATGTGGAAACCGGAGCGCGCCATTCCGGTTCGGAGATTTCCTCCATCGACACTTCACTTCTGATCTGCGGGATACTTACGGCCCGCGCGTACTTTAAGGACGCGCAGATCCGGCGATTGGCCACGGAAATCTACGAGCGCGTGGATTGGCCATGGATGCTGAATGGCGGCAAGACGTTCTCAATGGGCTGGCAACCGGGGTCGGGCTTCCTGGCGGCGCGCTGGAGTCGCTACTGCGAGCTGATGATGATCTATCTGCTCGCGATCGGTTCTCCCACCCATCCCGTTCCGCCGGAAACCTGGGATAGCTTTACCCGTCCGGTAGTCCACTATGCGGGCTTCGACTACATCAGCGGTCTCGAGGCGCTGTTTACGCATCAGTATTCGCAGGCATGGTTCGACTTTCGGAACAAGAGCGATGCCTACGCCGATTACTTTGTCAACTCAATTTCGGCCACACGCGCCCACAAGGCGTTCTGCCTTTCGTACCCCAAGTGGTACAGCGAGCAGTATTGGGGAGTCACCGCGTCGGATTATGCTGGTGGCTATGCAGTCTGGGGCGGACCACCCGCTGTAGGACCGCTGGACGGAACGGTTGTTCCTTGCGCGGCTGCGGGCTCATTGCCTTTCTTGCCGGCGGAATGTATCAAGGTTCTACGCGCGATGCGCTCGAAATGGGGCAAACACGCTTGGGGTCGCTACGGATTTGTGGACGCCTTTCATCCTGCCGCCAACTGGTATGACGCCGATGTTCTCGGGATCGACCAGGGAATTTCAGTCCTGATGGCTGAGAATCTTCGCTCCGGGCTGGTTTGGAAAACCTTCATGCACAACCGGGAAAACGTGCTCGCCATGCAGCGAGCAGGCTTTCATGGCCAGGGTCTGCATGGTTGAGTGGGTAAGAAATGGTGCTTCGGATGGAAATGCATTTCACCCGAAGCACCCAGTGGGGCCGTGTTCAGAACTGGATGCGCGCCGTCAATTCAAGCACGCGGCCTGCATCTCCACTCTGCGATTCGCCGAAGGTTGCGCTCTGGATGTTGGAGCCGCCGCTATTGAAGGTAATCGGCGCCAGTTGAAGAATGTTGAAGATGTTGTAAGCATTCACCTGCAGACGCAGCAGCATGGGATGGTCGAAGGGATTGAACGTCGTCTCCTTGGCGAAGCTCATATCGGTGTCGAAGTAGCATGGGCCGCGGAAGCTGTTGCGGCCGATGCCCGGCACATAAAGCGGAGCATTTACGCTTGTCGGCGGAGTTGTGTT
>JBEKKI010000103.1:0-8978 GCA_050010795.1 Occallatibacter sp. | reverse complement strand
TCCCCTTCACCTGAAAGAAACCGAATTCCGCTTCAATCACAGAAACGACGACATCTACAAACTGCTACTATCCATCCTTAGAAAGGACCCTCTCTAAACGGTTTTGCTTCCTAAGCCCCTTTCTTTATTTAATTTTGCCCTCCTGAAGGCAGTTCGCAGTTCGAGGTCCGTGGTTCGTGGTTCATGGTTCATGGTCCGTGGTCCGTGGTCCGTGGTTCATAGTTCATAGTTCGAAGTTCGCAGTTGGAGGTTCGCGGCGTCTGCCGGACCTTGAACCGTAAAAGCCTCAGGTTGGACACACGGTCAGAGAACATTGGTTAGTGGTTAGTGAATAGTGGTCAGAGAGCGGTGGTCGGCTCCGAGACCCGCCCCAGGTGCCTGCGGAATCCCGTGAGATTTGGTGATTGTCTTTATTATGCGGGAATTTGGGAAATACTCTGCAAAGTTAAGTGGCTTGGATGCATAGAGTTAGGAGGAAATGGGCTTGACAGGGCGCGGCGAGCCCCTCGCTGCTAACTTCTAGCTGATCATCGGTGGTCGGGGGTCAGGGAATGGCGGGGTGGGGTTGGTGACAGCAACGGCGTTTCAGAGTATCGATCACGGGCGACTGCCAGCCGGCTAAATCTCGATGAATGAATTGGCCTTATATCGTCAGTAGAAGCCGACTGCCGCAGCAACGATGACGAGAAGCCGATATATCAGCACTTTGGGAGATTATTTTTGCACCAGGATTGCGAAACCGGATGCGTAAATTCCGAACGACATGAAACCTCCATATCGAGTCAGTCGTGGCGGTTTGCGCCCGGTTCTGCCAACACGCAATCCGATGCGAGTAATCCGCTGCTCACACGCGCTTGGCTCGTTTGGCGGTTCGTGCTTTGCTGGGTGCAGGATCGAGGATTTTCGGCCGCGAGGTATTCTCCTCAGGTAGCTTGTCGTGCAAAACCGCGTTGAGCAGCGACTTGTGAACCCGAATGCCGCCATTGTAATCAATGTAGCCGAGCTTCCTGAAGCGATTCATGAAATGGCTGACACGGGACCGAGTTGTACCGATCATCTCCGCAAGAGTCGTCTGCGTTACCGGTGGGATTTTTGCCTCCGGCTTACCCGGTTCACCATATTCCGCCATCATCAAGAGTGTCCGGGCCAAACGTCTCTCGCTGGAGTTGAATAGCTGATCGATGAGGTCTGCCTGGGTTCTGATGCCCCGAATCACGATAAACTTCAAGAAAAAGGTGGAGAACTTATGTTCCGTCTGGATGACGCGGAGCATTTCTGCCGTCGCGATTTTGAGTGCCTTACATGCGGTAATGGCGGAGGCCGTGACCGTCCGATGCGTTCCCGCTCCGGCGATCGCTTCCTCGCCAAAAAAATCTCCGGCGGCGAGCAGCGTAACCGTGGCTTCTTTGCCGCTTTTGGAAGTGACGCTGAGCTTGGCTCGGCCAGTCTGAAGGTAAAACACAGAGTCGGCTGGGCCTCCCTGGGAAAAGAAGATCTGGTTTGGCGTGTAATTGCCGATGTGTCGCCTTGGCCCTTCGGCCGCGAGAAAAGCAGCAGGATCAAAGGGCTCCCAGTTTACCTTACCCATCTAGACAGCCTCTCGCTGGGTGTGTTCTGGTGCGGATCATCTTCGTCAGCGCTGTGTGGGGGCGGAGGCGGGGGCCATCATTCCGATCCAGAGCGCACAATTCGTGTCAGCTGAACGATAGCATTGCAAACGGTAATTGTCTGTTCCATTTAGCACACTCGTTGCATTGATCGGACAGGCCCTAGAACCGGCCTCTCAAGGGTCGATCGAAGAGGCGGGTCGCCATCTGGCCTAGCTGCGAGGTTTGCCGGAACGAGATCGACGAGCGGGTCAAGACCCTGAAGCAGTGGGTGCGTCGCACGAGTGGAAACCGGCAACTGGTGTGCCCGGGTTGCGGGCAGAGGGGCGGCAACCGGGCACGTCGAATGAGCGCAATCCAGACCCGGCGGCGTCGATGCTGGAGACGGCTACTGGCCGCCTGGCAACGATTGAGGTCAATTGGGGACTGCGGCCACGTACTACACTCACCGCGCTTGCTTGGCCGACTTTGATCGAACCCGTGGAGTGGCCGAGCCAGGAGGTCTCTCGGGGTTACGCTCTGGGAATTGATCGTGCAGCACCACATTGAGCAGCGACCGATGGACCCGGATGCGGGCGTTGTATTCGATAAGGCCGAGCCTGCGAAAGCGATTCATGAAGAAGCTGACGCGGGACCGTGTGGTGCCGACCATCTCTGCCAGTGCCTCCTGAGTGATAGGAGGAATATAGGGTTCCGGTGACCCCGGCTCACCAAATTCGGCCAAGAGCAGGAGAATTCTCGCTAGACGCCTTTCGCTGGAGTCGAAAAGCTGCGCGACAAGATCGGCTTGGGCTCGCATGCTCCGGGCCAGCAGGAATTTCAAGTACATTTCAGAGAAGGCGTGCTCCTCGTGCATCAGGCGGATCATCTGTTCCCGCTTTATCTTGAACGCGGTGCAGGCGGTAATGGCGGTGGCAGTGGCCATGTGCAGCCCACCCACGGTCGCCAGCGACTCCTCTCCAATGAATTCCCGCGCGGCGAGAAGCGCGATAGTGGCCTCCTTCCCGTCTTGCGAAACGACGGTGAGTTTTGCGCGGCCCGTCTGAAGATAGAAGATGGAGTCAGCCGAACTTCCCTGCGAAAAGAAGGCTTGCTTGGGCTTCAATTGGACGATTCTTCGCCCTACCCCTGCCGCTGCCAGAAATTCGGCGAGGTCAAAGGTCATGCTTCTCACCCCATTCTCTTGAATGACCTACCCCCGGATGCGGTCTTCACGGGAGCGGTTCGGAAGGGTACGCGGCCGCTTCGGATTTGAGGCAGCCGGGATTGCCAGATTGCCTTCCCGGGTGTGCAAAATTATACACCCTGCCGTCTTCGTGGGGGCGGATATCTTTGCCTTCGGGTAGTGTCCTCTTAGCGCGTTGCTGGGGAGACAAACGGCGGAATGGGCCATTCTTATTGGCCAAAGCGCGTTAGAAGCGGAAATCGGTAAAAATGAGGAGGCTTTGAGCAGCCGATTAGGATTGGTCCTCTTAAGTCGGCTTCTGGGAAGGATTTCTTGCCGTAATCGCGGGTGGCGGCGCGGAGTTGGTTTCTGTTTCCTAGCCGCTTCTGAACTTTCATCGGCCCAGCGAACTTCGTTCGCTGGGCTGCGCGATCCCACCCTAGGCGCAAGGACAAAAGCGCGCCGAGGGCGGCACCCGGAGAACATGAAAATCCGGCCAATGTGCACCAATGTGCGGGCGAGGACGCCCACACGACAGCCGGCCAGGAGGCCGGCGCTACTGGTGCATCGGTATTTTCAGGGCAGATCCTGCGCTCCGCTTACCCCCTGATCGCTTCGCGATCACGGGGCCCCAAGCGCGCTCCGCTCAGGATGACAGATCTGTGGTTTCCCACCCTTCGCGCACAAAACGCGCGAAGGATGGGGCACTCAGGTTCCACCTTTGGGGAACAGCGGTTCATGCGGAGGTCGCATAGAATCGAAGCATGTGCGGGATTGTTGGATACGTAGGAAAGAAGGACGTCGTCACCGTCATCATCGAGGGGCTGAGGCGCCTTGAGTATCGCGGATACGACTCGGCGGGGATTGCGGTGGGACATCCCGGCAGCGAGAAGCTGGAGGTATGGCGCGCGCCGGGAAAGCTGGGGAAGCTCGAGGAGGTGCTGAAAGAGCATCCTCTGAAGGGCACGTTTGGCATTGGGCACACGCGGTGGGCGACGCATGGCCGGCCGACGGAGGAGAACGCGCATCCGCACCGCGACTGCACGGGGCGGATTGTGGTGGTGCACAACGGGATTGTAGAGAACTATCTCGACCTGAAGCGGGAACTGACGGCGCAGGGCCACAAGTTTGTGACGGAGACGGACACGGAGATCATTGCGCACCTGATTGAGCAGGTGCAGAAAGAGGCGGAAGCGGCGGGGAAGCCGGTGCTGCTGGAAGAGGCGGTGCGGAAGTCGGCGAACCGGCTGACGGGGGCGTTCGCGTTGGGCGTGCTGAGCGCGGCGGAGCCGGACAAGATTGTGGCGGCGCGGCTGGGCCCGCCGGTAATTATCGGGGTGGGCGAGGGCGAGAGCTTTGTGGCGAGCGATGTGCCAGGGATTTTGCACCACACGCGGAACGTGTACTTTTTGGCGGACGGCGACATGGCAGTGCTGACGCCGAAGGGCGTGACGCTGACGGATTTTGACGGGCGGCCGATTGAGCGCGAGCTGACGCGGATCCAGTGGGACCCGATCCAGGCAGAAAAGGGCGGCTACAAGCACTTTATGCTGAAGGAAATTTGGGAGCAGCCGCGGGCGGTGACGGATACGACGATGGGGCGGGTGAGCCTGGACTCGGGCAAGGTGTTCCTGGGGGAGATGGAGATTCCCGATGATGAGCTGAAGCGGGCGGCGACGATCAGCGTGGCGGCGTGCGGAACGAGCTGGCACGCGGGGCTGACGGGGAAATACATGATCGAGCGGCTGGCGCGGCTGCCGGTGGACGTGGACTACGCGAGCGAGTATCGATACCGGGATCCGATGGCGGGGCCGGAGACGCTGGGCCTGCTGATTACGCAGAGCGGCGAAACGGCGGACACGCTGGCGGCGCAGCGCGAGATGAAGGCGCTGGGATCGAAAACCGTGGCCATATGCAACGTGGTGGGCGCGATGGTGGCACGGGAGGCGCATGGCGCGATTTATACGCACGCGGGGCCGGAGATTGGAGTGGCGTCGACGAAGGCGTTTACGAGCCAACTGACGGCGCTGTTTTTGCTGGCGATGAAGCTGGGGCAGTTGCGCGGGCACCTGGACAAGGCGAAGAGCGTGGAGCTGATCGAGGAGCTGGGGCGGATTCCGGCGAAGATCGAAGAGGTGCTGAAGGGAAGGTCGGCGCAACTGGAGGAGCTGGCGAAGGAGTTTGCGACGGCGCGGGACTTTTTGTACCTGGGGCGGGGGATTCATTTTCCGATTGCACTGGAGGGCGCGCTGAAGCTGAAGGAGATTTCGTATATCCACGCGGAGGGGTACCCGGCGGGCGAGATGAAGCACGGGCCGAATGCGCTGATCGACGAGACGCTGCCGGTGGTGGTGCTGGCGACGCGGGATGAGGCGGATCCGGCGTCGAAGCTGCGGTATGAGAAGACGCTGTCGAATATCCAGGAAGTGACGGCGCGGAGTGGGCGCGTGATTGCGGTGGCGACGGAGGGGGATGAGACGATCGGCGGGCTGGTGGAGCACGTGATTGCGATTCCGCCGGCGCCGGAGCTGCTGAGCCCGCTGATTGAGATTGTGCCGCTGCAACTGCTGGCGTATTACATTGCCGTGCGGCGCGGGTGCGACGTGGATCAGCCGCGGAATTTGGCGAAGAGCGTGACGGTGGAGTAGGAGCGGCGGCGGGCGAAAGGCGCGAGCGGCGCGATTGGGCCGCGCGGGTTTTGCGCGCTACACCGGATTAGGAATTGGTGTAGGGAGAGTTGATGCTCTAAAGTGCCGTTTTCCTCAAGAAAACGGCACCTCGCACGTAGCCGAATACGCCACGTGAATTCCTAATCCGGTCTAGAGCCTGCCGAACTGCTTCACAGCATCTTCGATAGATTTGGTCTTCTCGATCAACGGGTACATCGAGTGCTCTTTGAAGTCGAGCTGCTGCGCGAGGTTGAGAACTTCGACGGCGTGAGCGCGCGGCACGACCACGATACCGTCGCTATCGGCAGTAATGATGTCGCCCGGGTGAATGGTGACGCCATCGATGACGACGGCGATCTGCGATCCGACGAAGCGGTAGTGCCCAACCAGGGTTGATGGTGCGATGCCGGTGGCGTAGACCGGGAAGCCGATCTTTTTGAGGTAGGCTGTGTCGCGCACCGCGCCATCGATGACGGCGCCGGAAAAGTCTCGAGCTTGCATCGCTGTGCCCATCAGGCCGCCCATTCCGGCGATGTCGGCTCCGTCTTCGATGGACATGACATAGACGGAGTTCTTCTCTCCGTGATCGATCGCCGCGAGCATGCCATCGACTGCGTGCGGGTCGTGATTCTCCTGCTTTTCAAGACGCACCGTGAGAGCGAATCCGGAGAATCGCGCGGGAAACAGCGGCTGCATTCTGTGCGACAGATACATACGCTGGCCGTAAAGTTGCTCGATGGCATCGGAGACCGAGGCCACTTCGACATGCCGGTAAGCAGCGAGTAGCGCTGTGGAGTCGCGGCCGTATTCACCCGCGGATTGCGCGTCCGCGGTTTGAAGTAACGGTTCCGCGGCAGCGATTGCAGCATGAACCTTCGAGGTTGAACGTGCCGAAATCGACACGATTAAGACGGCGAGAGCCAGCAGTCCCAGTAGAAGTCCGTAGGTCTTCATTCGATGACTCGCCCGCACGAGCTTTCGCATCAGAGAAGCGTTCACGTGAGTTCTCCTAACATTCATTTACTGCCCAATTGCTTTTCGGCGAAGTTGAGAAAGTATGGCCAGTTCGGCGCAGGAGTGTGTCCGAATCCATGCTGCCGGAAGGCAATGCGGCCGGAGTCGATCAGCGTGCCCATCGGTGGAAACGTCGTGGTTCCCAGGCCCTCGTAGCCCAGCAGCTTCCAGGCTGGGCTCGCTGCCGCAGCGGCCATGAACATTCCCTGCGCGTCCTGCCACGTATCGCCGGGCGCATATTCGGGAGTGGTGATGAGCGCGCCGCCACCGATGAAAACCGGCCGCGGAGCAATGAGGGCGATGAATTCGTGGCTGTCGACGGGCATCTCGTTGGCCGAGTGGCCGACTGCGCCGTAGCGCAGGAAGTTTCCGGCGAACCAGTGAAACTCCTCCGCGCCGCAGAGGTTGCCGAGCGTTTCGCCATAATTGCGGCGGAACAGATCCGCGCCGCCTGCGCCCGAAGACGAGATGTATCCGATGGCGAATCGCGGATCGTCGGCCATGACCACAAGCGCAGCCTTGCCGCCGCGGGAGTGACCCATGACTCCAACCTTTGTGCCGTCCACGTCGGGATCGGTCTGAAGATAATCGAGGATCCGGCTGTCGGCCCAGGCCCAGGCACGCAAAACGCCCCAGTCGTCGAGCTTGCGCGGCTGGCCGTGGTTCACCAGGCCGATGATTCCCTTGTCGAGGCCCGCGCCGTTATCGGCCTGCACCGAGCTCGAGTTGCGCGCAACAAATCCCCAACCGGCTTCGAGCAGGAGCTTCGATGAGTCCGGAGGATTGTCCGGCATGGCAAGCCGATGGACAATCTGACCCGGAGCAGCGGGACGCGGCGTAAAACGGAACGGACGGAGCGAACCGCCACCGATGATCACGGGCACCTTTTTGCCCTGCGTGCTTGCCGGCGTTACGACGTCGGCCTCGATCGTGACCGTGATGGCGGGATAGGCCGAGTTATCGACGTGCCCGACGATGTGCTTGACGATCGCCGGCACGCCGGAGACCGTCATTTGTTGCACGTTGCCGACGGTCCACGTGACTGCGGGGATATGCGCGGGGTACTTGCCGTAAACATTCTCGTCAAACGCGGCTTCGATCTCCTTCCGGCGTTTGGCCCACTGCGCGGCCGTCTTAACGTTCGCGCCGTTGTTCATCACCAGCAGCGCGGGCAGGTTGGGATAGGGGTTGGCCTTGGACTCGTCGTAGTTGGCATTGCCCGGCTTGCCGATGTCATACGCCGTGGCGGGCGGTTGCATGGCCGTAATGCCGAGCAGCTTGAGCTCGCGGTCGCGCTCCACGGCTGATGTGGCGTTGATGGCGGCGCGTTCTTCGGGCGTGGGGAAATGAAATTCTGTAGCCGGCGCTGGAGCTTGAGCAGGAGCAGCCGCGGGCACCGGAGCCGGGGCCGCTGCGGTTGGAGCGGGCGCCTGGGCGCGGCCGGGAGCGCAGGGCGCGAATGCCGCCGCCAAAAAAGCAAGAGACGCAAGAATCGTTGTTACGAAGCGGGAGTGTTGGCGCGAGATCATCAGATTCCTTTCCTGACGTTGCGTTGAAGGAGTGCGGATGGAGACGAGGGGAAGCGGGTTTGAAACACTCGATCAGTGTAAGACCGGGCATGGTCAGGTTGCCAAGGGAAGGTGTGAATGGCAAAGGGAACAAAAAAGCCATGCCCGAAGGCATGGCTTTTTGTGTTTGAACTAATGCCGGCGATCACCTAATCTCCCACACGGTCGCCCGTGCAGTACCATCGGCCCAGCGAGGCTTAACTTCCGTGTTCGGGATGGGAACGGGTGATCCCTCGCAGTATGGTCACCGGCAAGCTGAGGCGAACTGCGGGCGGGTTAGCCCGCGACCGAAAACCCTGGTCCGCCATAGCGGATGAAGGATTTGCGGCTCGCCTTTTATCTTTGGATGGCGCTTGGCGGGATGGTTGTCCCGCAGCCGGCCGCAACATCTGTAACTCCCGGATTGTTCCGCCCGGGCCTGACAGGAATGCAGCATGCAAACTGGCGCCAGCAAACTTGAATCTCCGATTCACCCTCATTGCGGTCCGCGGATGTTTGTAAGAGCAACCGCGGATCCTTCGACTTCGGCCGCCTGCGGCGGTCCCCGCTCAGAATGACAAATCGGAGAAGCACGAAACAGATTGGGGTACAAGGCTAGAAGAGCATCCGCTGCAGCATTTTCGCTTCTGCCGTTCACAGAATCCAAGATGCTCAGTGGGTTTTCCCTTAAGAAAAAGCCACTTCGCACATAAGTTTCAATGGCAAGCAGTGAAGCGGAAAATGCTTTAACTGCGCGGAGTTAATTCTATGGTAAAGCCGAACGGGCGATTAGTACTGGTAAGCTACGCGCATCACTGCGCTTCCACCTCCAGCCTATCAACCAGATGGTCTTTCTGGGCCCTTCAGGGAGATCTCATCTTGGGGCGTGCTTCCCGCTTATATGCATTCAGCGGTTATCACAACCGAACTTCGCTACCCAGCCGTGCCCTTGGCAGGACAACTGGAACACAAGAGG
>JBEKKI010000102.1:0-6060 GCA_050010795.1 Occallatibacter sp. | reverse complement strand
GGTCAGACTGCAGTGCGGGCTATTCCGGCTCCACAGATCCTCGACCTTCACCTGCGCAGATCGCATGCTACTATTTTCATGCTCTTCGGGTGGCCCTATGGGCCATGCATGACTGCGGTTGCCTTTCTTTCCGTATCAGGCCACGACCGGGGTGCCCGGCGCGACAAAACCACGAGATGCGTCAGCTTCGATAAGCGCGCATCAATTCAGGTCGGCGGGGCAGCCTGCGGCCGCCCATTTGCCTGTGTAGGACGCATGGCCGTGCATCGTCTGGCCGTTGGCGATCACAGTAACGTCCATCGCTCCCGTGCCGTGTTGCGGATCGATGACGTGGATGCTCCCCTTGACGCTGGCGGTCCAGCCATTTTGCTTGCCGAAATAGCAGTTGTCTCCCTCGATCGACATGTCGGTGCCATTGGAAGTCAGAGTGGTCCAATTACACGAATGTCCACTTCCTTGTCCCCAGGGATTGCTGCTCAGGTCCGCCTGCTTCACGCACGACTGGTAATTCACAGTCACTCCGCTGTTCATCGCCGACTGCATTTGCGGCGGAAGCCCCACCCACGTAACCGTCTCCGTCATCTGCCAAAGGCCCGTCTGCACGTTCAACGGCGTCAAATTGGCCACCGCGTTCTTGAGCGGTGCGGGCGCCTTGGCCTTGTTGTTTTGCGTCTGGGCAAAAAGCGCCGCGATCAAAATACAAAACACGCACAATACAGCCATCCTTCGCATCTCATCCTCCTCGGGAATTCTGATTCGCACCCATGGCCCGTCGTGCTTAGCCCATCACGCGCGGTCGACGAATCCGCGCGCCACCCGGTCCGCACCATCTACGAGACGCCTGTGGGAACACTCCATACGCCTCGGGTTACCTCCCAGATTCAAGGAGCAGGCTGGCTCGGCTTTCTGTTGTCGCGATCTGGAGATCTTTCGTCTTGGCATGCCCGGTTACAGCAACCCGGGCGGAAAATGAGGGCCCGCGGAGATAGGCGCTGCATGGCTTGAGCCCCGCTTGCGGGCTCGGGATCAGTTTTTTGGGACACCGGCCGGCATAGAGAAGAACCGGAGTATGACGCCACTTTTAGAACACCGTTTTTCTGGTGTCAAGCAAAAATTCGTCTTAACCCCACCAGTCGGCTGCCCCCGGTCCGGGGTCCCCACGGACAGCCGGGGTGGGGATTGGTCCAAGTCCGTGGGGTGTAGATCCCTCGAACTTTGGGACCGGGGTTCGCTATTCCCTATTCCCTACTCCCTACTCGCGCCGCCCCGCCCCTCACGCTCTCTCCAGCTCCGCGGCCGGCTCGCGCGATTCCATCAAACTGCGGTAATACTCCGCCGTCAGGCCCAGAACGCGCTCCTCGGAGTAATGTTCCACCACCCATGCACGCGCCGCACGGCCCATTCGCAAACGGCGTTCCGGATCGCGCAGGAGCTTCATGACCGATTCGTAGATCGCTTCGGGATATCCGGGTGGAATCAGGAGGCCTGTGACTTCGGGTACGACGGCATCGCGCGCGCCGGTCGATTCGGTTGTGACCACGGGGACGCCGGTTGCCGAGGCCTCGAGAACCGCGTTGGGAAAGCCCTCGCGCCAGGTGGGCAGGACCATGACGTCCATCGCGCGGTAGTATGGCGCGGTGTCGCTGACGAAACCTGTGCATCGTATCCGTGGATGACTCAGGATGCGGCTGCGCAGCCCGGCGTCGAGCGCGTCCTCGGCAGCGTCGAACCAGCCGACAAGCAGAAGAAACGCTCGAGGCGCGGCGAGCAGAATGCGATCGAAGGCCTCGATCAGTTCGGGCAGTCCTTTGTCGCGCGTGAGCCGGCCGGCAAAGCCGATGACCGGGGCGTCAGCTGGAATCGCGAACCGGGAGCGCACGTCGCAGGGGCCGGGCGAAAAATGCTCGACGTCGACGCCGATGGTGCTCCCCTCACCCAGCACGATCAGTTTGCGGGCGGGCGCCAGCCCCAATGCAAATGCCTGCTGGCGCAGGCTTGCGCTGTTGCATAGCACCATGTGCGCGCAGGCGCAGGCCACGCGCTCCGCAGCCCAGAGGATGCGGCGCTTGAGGCCGCTTGTGCCTTCGAGCTTGAGCCCGCGCAACAGGTAGACGCGCCTTGGAACGCCGCGCAGCCTGGCGGCGACGATGCCCAGCATGCCCGCCTTCGGTGTGCTGAATTCCACCAGATCGGGCCTGCGGCCGAGAAACCACCAGAGGCGAAAGAGCGCAAGCAGGTCGGCCAGCGGAGCAATGGAGCGGCGCATGGGAACGACCCCTCGATCGACGCCTGCGCGCGCGGCCGCGCGGTCAGCAAGCGCGCCGGGCCCGGAGACAAGAGTCACGCGAAAGCCTGCCTCGCGGAGCGCCTGCAAGCGTGTTCCCCAGGCGTGGCATGTTTCCTGATTCGTGACACCGACGACGATGCTGGGCAGCTCGCCTGCACAAGAAGAAAGATGAAGAGAAACGGACCCGGAATCTGCCATAACGCGTGTGCGCTCTCTGAAATCCCCAAAATGGAAGTTGTGTCAGCAGACTCTAGAGAGAGAAACCAGGCAATGTATCAAGCGGAAGTTGTGTCAGCAGATTCTCGCGGGAGAAACCAGGCAATGTATCAATTTGAGACATTAAAAGCGAACGATCCGACACGACGTCAGTGATTGTGAACACACATCAAGCGCGAGGCGTTGGGGCACAATGGTTCTCCTCTCAGGAAAATCATGGCGCAACCGACGAGAATCCTCCTGCTGATGAGTCATCTGGGCGGGGGCGGGGCCGAGCATGTGATGGAGTTGCTGGCGCGCGGTCTCAATAAAGAAAAGTACGAAGTTCATCTGGCGCTGGTGGGACAGGCAGATGCTGCAGCAGGATCGCTTCCTGCATGGGTGAACATTCATGCACTCGGCGCGGGGCGGGCGCGAGCTGGGGCGTTTCCATTGCTGCGCCTGATTTGGAAGTTGCGCCCTGCTGTGGTTCTGACAGGAGCGTCGGAGGTGAGCTTCCTTGTGCTGCTGCTGAGGCCGCTCTTCCCGCCGGGAGTTGCTGTGCTGGTGCGGCAGACCACCACCGTGTCGTCAACCATGGCGTTGGCGATTGTGCCGCGGTTGATGCGCCTGCTGTACAAGCTGCTTTATCGGCATTCCGATCGCGTGATCTGCCAGTCGCAGGCTATGGCGAAAGACCTGGCGCGAGAAGCGGGGATCGGCGAAGAACAAATCGTAGTGCTGCCCAATCCAGTGGACTTGAAGGGAATCAGAGCCGCGGCGCGGGCACAGGCGGAGCAGTCTGACGCAGGCCCGCATCTGCTGGCGATGGGAAGGCTCTCGCCGGAAAAGGGCTTCGATCTCCTGATCGGAGCGCTTGCTGCCGTGCGAGAGCGATTCCCGCAGGCGGATTTGATTCTGGCGGGAGCGGGACGAGAAGAGGCGGCGCTCAAATCGCTGTGCTGCGAGCTGCAGTTGGAGAAAGCCGTTCGCTTCGCCGGCCATGTAAGGAATCCGTATGCGCTTTTCTCCGGCGCGACGCTTTTTGTGCTGCCCTCGCGCCATGAAGGCATGCCGAACGCGCTATTAGAGGCCGCTGCCGCTGAGCTGCCGCTGGTGGCTACACCGGCGTCCGGCGGGGTGGTGGATTTCCTGCGCGGCCGCAGCGGCGCCTGGCTGGCGCCAGAGATCTCCGCCGAGGCGCTCGCCGCGACCATCATGGTGGCGCTTGAGACCATCGGGCCCGGAGAACGGTTCCGCCAGCCGCTCTCACCGTCTGCTGTCGAAGCAGTGAGCCATGTGGCCCGGGAAGCAGGGCAGGAATAACCACTCGAGGTCCGCTCTTCAGGCCCAAAGGTAATTAACGACCAGATTTTCCTTGTGGAAATTTATTTCTTGACATTTTTCCACAGTCGTTGTTTCCTTTGTGTACAAATTCAGTACAGTTTTTCCACACCCAAAAAAGGGACCAGTTACCAGGGTCACTTTCGCGTTGTCGAGGGAGACTCCTCAGACGAAGTACGATCGGCCGTGCCGGGATTCGTATTTAAGCCTTAACTTAGAGCACCGCTCCACTTCGTCGAGAGATTTCCCGCCCAAGAAGTACGCGAATTGATGTGCCGTCTCCTGCGCGCGATGAAGCCGCATCCGCTGCGGCTCGTGCCGTTCCAGTTGCACAGATTCGGGCCACGTTGATCGTAAAGCCGCTCGAGATGTCTCCGGCGCCGGCTTCGGCCCGGGGCGCGGCATTTGTGTTGCCGGAGGGGACTAAGTGTTTCGGCCTTGGTTTGGACTTCTTTTGACTTGTGTTTTGTGTGTTCTGTCGCTCCCGTTCTTCGCAGTTTCGCTCCTGGTCGCCGCCATCTGCACGGTACCGATTGCGATTGGTTCTCGCCTATTGCGGCGAAAGAAGAACCGCAATTCCGACATTCGAAAAAGGTGGCAGTCGGATGAATTCGCCTTCGAACGCGCCATCGAAGCGTACGAAGAACTGATCGATACCTATGCATGGAGGCGGTCATGAGCCATGCAGCGGTGGCGATCCCGGGACTCGACCGCATCGGAGGCGCTGAAAAGCAGGCCATGCTGCTGGCAATGGGGCTCAAGCGGCGCGGCTGGCGAGTGAGCGTGGTGGCGCTTTCCGGCACTGGCGGCGCAGCGGCAATGGAGCTGCGCGATTGCGGCGTGGAGTTTACGAGCCTTGAAATGCGCAAGGGCATTGCCGACCTGCGGGGATGGATTCGCTTCCATCGCTGGCTCATGCGCGAGCGGCCGGCGGTGCTGCACGCGCATTTGCCGCATGCTGCATGGTTCTGCCGGTGGTCACGCCTGGCTGCGCCCGTGCCGGTGGTCATCGACACACTGCACAGCTCGTGCACGGGCAAACGCGGCAGGCATATCGGCTACGCGCTCAGCCGTTGGCTGCCCGATCATGTGACCGCGGTAAGCCGTGCTACGGCCGAAGCTCACCTGGATGCGGGAATGGCGAGCGAGGAGCGGCTGTCGGTGCTGGGCAACGGAATTGACGTCGAGGCCTGGCGGCCTGACGAGCAAATGCGGCGGGATGCACGCTGCGAACTCGGCGTGACGGATGAGTTCTTGTGGATCGCCGTGGGCAGGCTGGAGGCGGTGAAGGACTATCCGACGATGCTGGAAGCTCTGGCGAACGCGCCGCAGACGGCTCGGCTCGTGGTGCTGGGCACGGGCCCGATGGAAGCCGAGCTCAAGCTGCTTGCGGCGCGGCTCGGCGTCGAGCGCAGGGTGCGCTTCATGGGATTCGAGCCGCACGTCGAGCGATGGATGCAGGCCGCGGACGGAATGGTTCTTTCGTCGCGCTATGAAGGGCTGCCGATGGTGCTGCTGGAAGCCGGCGCCTGCGGCGTGCCCATGGTGGCCACGGATGTGTCCGGAACGCGCGAGGTGGTGGCGGATGGCGTGAATGGATGGCTGGCCCGCGCCGGTGACGCCGGGAGCTTGTCCGGAGTGATGGCGAAGTTGATGCGCATGACTCGCGAAACACGGCACGCCATGGGCGAGCGCGCGCGGCAGCGCGTGATCGAGCAGTTCAGCATGGACGCCGTGCTGGACCGGTGGGAGAAGCTTTATGAGGAGCTTCTCCTCAAAGGGAACAAGGAAAAGGGAATAGGGAATATAGGTTGGCTACAGGGTCAAAACCTGTTCCACGCCTGGAACGTGAAAAGGGGATAAGGAATTGGGAGAGTTATTCAAAGATCTGATCGTTTGGCAGCGCTGTTCAATTAAGTGTCGCAGTTTATAAACTAACTGCTGCATTTCCATCATCCGAGCGATTCGGCCTGACCAATCAACTTCGCCGTGCTTCGGTATCTATCGCGAGCAACATCGCGGAGGGTTACGGAAAGATAACGAAGGGCGAGTATCTTTCGTTTCTGGGGCATGCGCGCGGGTCGAATGGCGAGGTACAGACACAACTGAGAAGGTACGGACCGGGGACATGGCTGACATTTTGAACCGGGGACATATCTGACACTGCGACGAGGGCATGAGGACGTACAACGAGCTCATGGCCTGGAAAACGAGCAGTGTGATGGAAGAGAAGG
>JBEKKI010000101.1:0-6673 GCA_050010795.1 Occallatibacter sp. | reverse complement strand
GACAATCCGCAGGCAGCGCTTCCGCACTTGCAAAGAGCAGTCAGATTGAGTCCTGAGAACATTGAAGCCAGGGTGGGCCTGGCGAACAGTTATCTGCAGCTTAAACAGTATGCGGAGGCGCTGGACCAGTTTACGCGTGCGACAAAGTTGAATACCGGAAACGCGGAAGCGTGGTACGGCATGGGTGCAACTTACTTGAGCCTCGAGAAGGACAACGAGAGCAATCTTCATCGCTCCGCTTCCCCGTTTCGCGCGGTTCTATTGGGCGAGTCGTATCTGCAACAAGGTCAACTCGACAAGGGGATCAGCATACTCAGCTCCGTAGTAACCAAATCGCAGACCATACCCTGCGCCCGTTCCATACTTGGTTTTGCTTACCTGCAGCAAGCCAGATTGACAGACGCCGAGCAACAGTTCGACATGGATTGGAATACCCGCTCCGGCGAAGGGTGTTTGCTGGGCAAGCTCGGCATTGCGTCTCTCGATGAGAAAAAGGGTGACACGCAGGACGCACTCCGGGAGGTCAGCGAGGCTGCTGCGATCGACCCGGCGTTTGTTGCAACGAATGCCAGCCTTTATCTGAGCAGTTTGACAGCGGGGGGAGAAGACAGCAAGGTCGCCCAAATTCTGGCAAGGCAGCAGCCGGTGCCTGCAGGATTGGACAGTCCGGAAAGCGACGCGAAAAGAGGTTATTACTCCGCTTGCGTCTCAAAGCTCGCTCAGAAGAGGGAGCAATTGGATGCGCCGCATCTCCGTCTTTTGTGCTTTTGCTCCTATTCCACGGGTCAAGACGAAATCGTCATGGCCGCAAGTAGCAAGATTCTCGAGCAACTTCCGGCAGATCCAGAAGCCTTATACTGGCGGGTGCAATCGGCCGAGCGATTGGGCCTTGCGGCGATCACGAGGGCCAGTATACTCAATCCCGATTCCGTCTCTCTCCATGTGCTGATGGGAGATCTGCTTCAGGCCAAGGGTGATCTGGCCGCAGCCGCTACCGAATATCGCAAGGCAATTGCAATCAAGCCTTCGTTTTTAACTGCTCATCTTGGCTTGGCGCGCACTCTCAATTCCGATCACAAGACCGACGAAGCTGAGCAGGAAGTGCGGAGTGTAATCGATTTGAGTCCGGACGACGCAGAAGCCAATTACCTCATGGGAGAGATACTCGTAAACCGATCTGCGCTGGCCAATGCTCTGCCATTCTTGCTGAAGGCACTGCACGCGGCGCCGGAGGAACTCCCGTATGTTCACGCAGACTTGGGAAGGGTGTATGAAGATCAGGGCGAGACCGCGAAGGCGATCGCGGAGATGAAGCAGGCCGTGAGCGTGGATGTGGACGGAGGCTTTTATTACCGGTTGGGCCGTCTTTACATGAAGACCGGGGACCGTAAATCGGCAGAAGAAGCGTTCGCGATGAGTGCCAAGCTGAGAAATGCAGCTGATGCAGCGGCGCAGTTTGTGAAATAGCTGCGCCTAGCCCGGCGTCCTTGCCCGCCGCGTGGGAGTGTGTATGTGTCGACAGCCTGCGTCCTGGCCTTTCCGGACGGGGCTCCGGGCCAAGGTTTCCACAATCGTTGCGCGCGGGATTCAGGCGCAGTTTCAAACGAAAGGCATACGTGTGTTCGACCATTGGATTCAACGAAGCATTGCAGTGTGGCCCGCAGTAACTCTAATGGCCGGTTGTGGAATGGTTTTTGCCCAAGCGCAGGGCGCTGTGGTTGCAATCGATCTTGGAGCCGCTCTTGACCACATGCCAAAGGCTGAGGCCGATTGGGATAGAACGCTGAAACTCGATCGTTTTCTGCCTGCAAATGGAGCGCTAGTGCAAACCACGCCTACTGCTGCATGGGTCGCGTGGGATGCCGAGGCACTCTATGTTCGTTTTCGCTGCGCCGACCCCGATCCCGTGTACCACAATGGAATCCGGCTGCGCCGGAGCGACCGCGTCGAAGTGGGAGTGTTGCCGTCCAGACTTAATCAAGATGATCTTTGGCAATTTACTATCGACGAATCAGGCGAAGGCTTTGTGACCCACGGTAAGAACAAAGGCGCATTGCAAGGCGCAACTGTCGCCCTGAAAAACTCGGAGTGGGTCGCAGATTTTGTAATTCCATGGGACAGGCTCGGCGGAATGCCTAAGGAGGCCTTTCATATGCAACTCTCCCGTGTGCGATTCATCACGGGAGAGGTGCTGAGCCCATCGGCGGTTGATTTCCATGATGGACCTGTTTCGACCGATCTCGCGCCCGCTGCAGCCGACGAGTTTATGGAAGTGAGATTGGGGGGCAACAGGAATGTGCAGGCAGCGGACTTCGGACTTATTGCCTTGCCCTCTGGGGTCTGGCGATGGGAACGGCGCGCTGCGTTGCGTCGCGCAACTGACACGGAATTGAAGCAGATTCAGCGTCTGCAGAAGCAACTCGAAGCAGAGCCAACTTCTGAAACCAATCTTCCCGATCGGGTCCGCCTGGCTGAGATTTGGTACGACCTTCTGGATCAGGAGGGCTTCAGTTTCCATCCGGAAAGCGGAACGTGGATTCTCGGTTCTGGCGAGCTTGACCCATGGACGGCACGACATCGATTCAACGATGCGTTAGCGGATCGCGATATCGTCACGGCGTGCCAGATTCTCGATTCACTCCTCCGGCATTTCAGTCGTGTTTCGCAATCGTGGTTTGCCGACAGCGCTCCGGGAGATGCGAGGGAGGACGCATGGACTCCGGTTGAAGCGATCGAGAGTATAAGCAACACACCGGATCAAATTGTTCTGCGTGCTCGAGCAGGCAAAAAAGAGTTTCCGCTGTATGTTTCGTTTCCATCCACCGGAGGCGTCCGGCTGCACGGGCCGGATACGGGTTTTTTCTCTTCACCTTCTTCCTTGCCGATCAAACTGACGGGAACAGCGGATGAGATAGATGCCACCTCGAAGAGCTTATCGGCCAGTATCGAATTGCATACGGATTGGCGCATCGATTTCTTCTCCGAGGGAGAGCGGAGAGCATTCTGGAGTCTAAGAAAGGGTGATCTCCTTGTGCACGAGAATCGTGACGGCCGAATGGAAGGCTTCGATTTGAGAGGTGGCCTGAGATCTGGAGAAGACATCTTTGGATTGGGCGAGCGCTTTGATTCCTTCAATCAACGTGGCAAGACATTGACCCTTTGGCAATTGGATGCATGGGATTCGCTGTACCGTGGAGGTCTGGAAAACCAGGCGTACAAACCGATTCCACTCTGGCATAGCAGTGCAGGCTACTCCGTGTTTTGGAATTCGAGTTATGAGATGAGAGCAGATTTTGGCAGTGCGCGAGAAGACCGGTACAGAGTCGTCGCACATGGACCGATCTTTGATCTTTATCTCTGGCCGGGCGACTATAAGAACGTCTTAAAAGAATACACGTCTCTCACCGGTAAGCCTTTGCTGCCCCCGGTGTGGGCGTTCGAGCCGTGGATGGGCGGCGGCGGCGAACGATGGGCAAGAGATCGGGAAAAGACACCCACAGAGACCATGCTGGATGTCGTAACCGAATTCCGGAGACTCGATATTCCTCACTCAAGCATTTACGCCGAGGGTGAAGGTAGTAGCGATCCTCTGCTCTATCGAAGACTTGATCCGTTGCAGATTCGCGTGTTGACGTGGGGACGCAGCCAGCCGCTAGGATGGACGAGTGAGCAGATCAGGCAGGCGATTCCCGAGACATCGGCTGACCGGCTTCCGCTGATGAAGTTAAGGGACGGCACCGTATATGGCTTTCCAGCTGGCCATATTCTCGCGGGGCAATTCCCATATTTTGACTTCACCGATCCCGCTGCGCTCGATCTGCTGCGCGTGTATTGGGCGCAGCGTCTGGATCTGGGCGTGGCCGGCACTATGGTCGACTTCGGAGACCTGGTTCCGCGTGATGCGCTGTTTCACAACGGCAGCACCGGCGAACAGATGCACAACTGGTATGCGCATCTTTACCATCGGTACATGCACCAGGTATTCGAGGAACGGCGGGGTGACGACTATGTATTGTTTTCGAGAGGAGCTTCGCCGGGAAGTCAGGCCGATGTGTCGCAGATGGCCGGGGATCACGCGTCTAACTTTCGCGGGCTGGATGAATCGATCGCGGGCGGGCTCAGCATCAGCGCTTCGGGGTTCTCGAACTGGGGTGCGGATGTTGGCGGATACGAAGGGAAGCCAGATGAGGAAGTGTACGAACGCTGGATCGAATTCGGCGCATTTTCTCCATTGATGCGTTTTCACGGAACAGAACAGCGCGAGCCGTGGTTTTACAGCGATGCAGCTATCGCAACTTACAGGAAATATGCGTGGCTCCGCGAGAATCTTCTGCCATACATTTACGGATCGGCGCAGGATACGCATGCAACCGGTGTGCCACTGATGCGTACGTTGCCGGCGTTGGCTGACGATGAATATATGTTTGGCGACGATTTGCTAGTAGCCCCTGTGCACACGCCCGGCGAGCACCGTGTTGTATCCCTGCCCGAGGGGAGTTGGACGAGCCTCTTTTCCGGTTTGCCCGCGGCCAAAGGAGAATACGAAATGCACGTATCGCTCGATGAGATTCCCGTTTTTCTCCGCGCGGGTGCGATGGTTCCGATCCGTGTTGCTCCGGACTTCACGCTTGGGGAATCAATATCTGCCGGCAGTGTCCCGGCACTGCTGGTCACACCACCTGATACATACCCCACTTCGCACGCCTGGAAGCTTCCCGGGAACAGCGTCGAAACAAAACTTGAGAACAGTTGTGAAGGCACCGGGTTTCGAGTGACGATCGATGGATGGCAGGACCTCCGCTTCCTGGTGATTCTAGGCATCCAGGGGCACATCGGGAGTGTGACAGTTGACGGACGCCTCCTACCGCAACTCGATACGCGACTGACAGAATCATTCCCGCCGGGATGGCAGCAGATTGATGCGGGCAGGGTCATTGTACGCCTTCCCGAGGCTCCGAATCATGCAGTGATCGTTTCCAACCGAAAGGTGAAGTAGTAGCATTGCAATATTTGGCAGTAGCGAAATCCTTGGAAAGAGCGATATCGAATTGCCGCAAGTCAAGAGCATCGTCTACATTCCCATCGAGATTGATAGGATGCCAGCAAGGCAAGACATACTTCAAAGGGACGCGACACTTCGTCTGTATCTGCTTCGCCCCTCATAATCCACGGAGTCAAAAGGCATCAGCCATTTCTGATGCGGTCGGCCGGATTGAAGAGGGACGGTCAGTGGTCCGGTCCTCACCGCTCCCTGAACCGGAAACTGTTCGAGTGTTCCCCGGATTTGATACCTTTGTTGCCAAGACCGACTCTGTCGCACCAGATCTAAGAAAGGACCTGGAGAAAATGGCGCGACGCAGGTACCCCCCAAAACCCTTCAAAGAGAGCGCGTTCTGGTGGTTGCTCTGCTGGCACGGCGAATTTGTCAATGGGGTACGCACACGAAAGCGCGAGCGCGTGAAGCTCGCACCCGCAACATTGGCAGCACGGGAACAGCTTCAAACCCGGCTGAGGCGGGGGTCAAGGCTAAGGCATGGGCTTAGTCTCATCCGCTAGGCAGCCAACCAAGAAATCTGGAGAGAAACAATGATCGAAATAGGAGGGATGCCTCTCAGCACCAATTTGCCTCCAGGTCGCAAGCCCGACCTTCGCAAGGTGGGCAGAGACATCTACGAATTGCTCACGAACACTGGGCGCCATGGATATAAGCAACGGATGCGCAAGCGGACGATCAAGATTGAGCCCGAGCAAAACTACGCGCCAAGCGAGGTCGCAGCGATCCTGAACGTGAGCTACGACGCCGCGTCGCGGCTCATGCAGAAGATGAAGGGTGTGGTCGATTTGGGAACGCCGACGCGCCGATACAAGCGGGGCAAGAAAAAGCTGCGCATCAGCGGCAAGAATCCGCTGTCCCTAAAACTGTCCCAAGAAAATGCGAAACAGGTGAAACCTGCGAAATAGGCGAAATCTGCCAGTACGTATTTTCAACTACTTGCGTGTTTTCAATATGTTACGAGATCGCTGCGGAGAACGAGTCCTACCTGAGGAGCCAAACCCCATCAATAATTTAGAGAAATTGGCCACTAGCACGCTCGTGTGACTGTGGGGGATTTTGTGGGGACCCCAAAAGCCTGTCATCTCGTTTCAAGTGTCTTTGAAACTGCGCGCCTGCGACATCAGAAACGCTAGGTCAATGCGGAATTTGA
The DNA here is from genome assembly GCA_050010795.1 of Occallatibacter sp. Lineage (GTDB taxonomy): Bacteria > Acidobacteriota > Terriglobia > Terriglobales > Acidobacteriaceae > Telmatobacter. Next base: position 467 of record JBEKKI010000101.1, on the reverse strand, counting down.
TCATTTCCACTCCTCGCTGCGACGCAATGCCTTAGGTGGGTGCGGCGATTTTCAGCCATTTTTGCTAGTCTCCCGTCGATAAGGGGAGAAGGTGCGCAAGGTGTCTCATGCCGAATGCGGTTAGGATTGCAGTCTTCGTTCGGCCAGGGCGATAGCTGCGATGCAGTCGGAGCTGGAGACTCGCTCTTAGCGATCACAAGCCCCTAGGGCGTTTATGAGGACTAATCCTGCCTATCGGACTGGAAACGGTCGAATTTGGGTGCCGGCTGATTGACATCCCAAACGGTGTCCGCCAGCCGGTTTCACGGCCCAAGGCAAGCTGTTATCTAAGGGGTAACTTCCGAATAGGCGACAATCCGCCCGGAACTCAAGAACGCGCCTCATTTGGCCTCAATGATCACATTGGCCTGTTAACCGTCAGTTGAAGTTGGAAATTCCTTTGCTTTGTTCCCTGCGATCTTCTCGGT
>JBEKKI010000100.1:0-6343 GCA_050010795.1 Occallatibacter sp. | reverse complement strand
CGCGCCCATTCTGGGTGTTTTACGACGGCGAGGCCGTCGAGCACCCCGGAGAAGTGGTTGTAGAAGGCGACACCCAGCGCGGCGGTCACGCGGCGCCAGATAGCGAGAGAGTCCTGCACGATGCCGGGAGCGGACATGCCGGTTCTTGAGGGATAGCCGAGATAGCCAGGGTGGCCCTTCGAGTCATACTCGACGAAATCCGGGCGGCAGGCATCGAGTAGATGGCTGACCATTGCGTCGGTCAGATCGCGGCCAAGATCCTTATCTCGCGCTGTGGGATGCAAGTCGAAATGAAGGCCAAAAAAACAGTCCTTGCGCGCGAGCCGCGGCAGTGCGCCTCCGGAGCTTGGGATTGCGCTTGCGGAGTGCGAGAGTGCTATGGCTGACGTCGCAGCCAGGAATTCACGGCGCGTCAGCATCACGATTTTACCTCCCAGTTATCGCAGGGATGAGCTGGTCTTTGCACGGCCGTTAGCTCTTAAGGAAGCGTTCATTCAGAGTGCGATGCCATTTCACGTCCTTCCAGTTGGCGAACTGCGGCTGCGCATAGTTGTGGGGGGTCCAGCCCCAGAACTTGTAGGTAATCGCGTCCTCCACCGACCACGCAGCCCAATCGAGCAACCAGCCCCAGTCCAGTCGCGGATCGTCGATATAGAACCACGTCGCCCAGGCTTCTGAGGTCGTAAGTGGCGCGCCCCGCCGTGCAGCCCACTCGGAGAACTCCTTCATTTTGAATCGCTGGCGTGCACGCAACATAGGCGCCATCGCTGCGGCCGTCTTCTTCGACCGGTCAGAGAACTCCTTGAACCAGTGGTCGTTCACAAACAATCCATCCTTTGAAAACTCGTCGAAGCGGGTCCGATCGCTCCAGCGCGGGTCGGCGTCGGCGTAGAAGTGCACATCGAGGCAATCGAGTTCCAGCGGCACATCCAGCCAGCGCAGGTCGCCGTGAATGGAAGTAGTAAAGCGTAACTCTGGGAACTCTCGCCGCAATAGTCCCAACGCCTTGTTGGTCTCATTTGCCATGAAGGCGCTCTGAGCTTCAGAGAAGGCCGGTAAATCACCAAACCCGACGCCCGTTGTCTTCTTGAGCCGTTCCTCGAAATCCGGGAAAAAATAAGGCGTCTCGTTCGCAATGTCGACATAGAGAATTCGATCGAGACCGAAGCGTTGCTTCCAATCGGTCAACAACACTGCCCACATCTCTGCTCCTTCAACCATATTTGCTGGCTTGCGCAGCGGCGCCGGCACGCCCGGAGAGGTCGGCGACCCCGGCATAAACCACCACCCGCTCAGCGTGTAGTGGAGCGATGGGCGCTTTTGCAGCTTTTGTATGAAGTCGATCACCCACGTGGCCACAGGCCCTTTCACTGCAGTGTTCCAATTCCACGGCATGAAGGGCTCGTCCGGGTCGGGCCATTCCAGAATGCGCGCCGGCTTGCGGAAATCGAACCACTGGGGCATCGGGTCAATGCGCAGGGTGTTATAGCATCGTTCGACCGCCTCATCGAGGACACGGTCATAATCTGCAAAACTTCCGCCTGCCTGGTGACGTAGTGCGTACGCCACATCCCACATCGCGATGGTCAGTCGGCGGGGCTTCAAATGACTCCGCATATCGTAGGCATCGAACTCACAAGCTGCTGGTCTCGAAGCCCTGTCAGTGGCAACTTGATTCGGCATCGGGCCGCACGGCTGACCGTCCTGCAAAGCTTCTTCAGCCGTGGCCGACCGTCCCTCAGCGAGCGTCGTTAAGGCGCCCGCGGCTCCGTATGCAATGAGTTCACGTCTCGAAACGGCCAATCCCTAAACTCCACTTTTCCTGAAACTCATTCACGTCCAGGCGATTGCAACATCACTGCGGAAAAGGAACTGGAGAATCAACGCGTCGGGTTGCCGCCCAATCGCGCAGCGGAATCGAACACGAACCAGAGGGTATGGAGTGTGCTAAGTAAAGTCAACCCTAAAGCCTACGCGGTCTAGAGCATATCGCTGGACGACACGCCTGATCGTCAATTGACGAAGAAAAGCGCCTATTGCCAGCTGCAAGCAGGGGTGCAACACGTGGCTTCGAGTATCGCAACCCGAGACGCCCGTAACGACGGTAAGGGCTGCGCCGCCGACGCCACTGAAAATGGCTATGCGGTTGGCACTGTTCTTCTTGAAGCAAAATTCTGTTAGATGGAATCACCAGATCGACCGAGTGACACGACCAGCATGCTTGCGTACAGGTGGCGTAGTGAGCGATGCGCGAAATGTGATCCAATCCATACCTTTTCGCAAAGGCGGATCGGGCCAATCCGCGATTGATTTCATTGGATACACGGAACAGATTCTGGAACCCCTTGTCACGCAGGTGAAAATGGCTCGATCAGGCGCTTTTATCGTGAGCGCTATGTGAACCGCATCTTGTTTCGCGCAAAAGGGTGCCGCACTCTTGAACCATGAGACAGCGCAAGACGGCGATATGGGCGAAATGGCGTGGGTTGGTCGCAGAGCAGGAGCAGAGCGGTCAGAGAGCAGCGGCGTTTTGTCGTGAGCGGGGGCTGAGGAGCGGTCAGTTCTTCGCATGGAAGAAACGCTTGCGGGAGGCGGAAGAGGCGCAGTTTCTAGCCGTAGAGTTAAGGCCCACTGAAGCAGTGGCGCAGCCGGTGCCGGTGATGCATCGTGGAACGATTGAGGTGCGGCTCGGCCGGGGCCGAAGCCTGGTAGTGGAGCCAGGATTCGACACGTGTCATCTTCGCGCCTTGCTTTCGGTGCTAGAAGCATGATCGGGCTGTCAAGTTCACGCGCACTGGACCGGGCGCAAGGAACACGAATCTGGCTAGCGGTGGAGGCGACCGACATGCGTTGCGGATTCGATCGTCTGGCGGAACGAGTGAGGGCGGTGATTGGCTAGGATCCTCTGGGCGACGCCATTTTTGTTTTCCGTTCGCGTCGGGGCGACAGATTAAAGCTCCTGATGTGGGACCGCGACGGTTTCGTTCTTTGGTACAAGCGGCTCGAAGCGGGAGTTTTCAAATCGCCGAGGGTGAAGGAAGGAGCGCGCTCGGTGGAGTTGCGGGCCAGCGAGCTGGCCATGATCCTGGACGGGATTGCAAAGCGACGCTGCCCCGGCTTCGTAAGAACTGTGGTCCACGTAGCGCTCACAAAAATATCCTATGTTATCTACCTGCCTCCCTATGCGCCCGACCTCAATCCGGTCGAATACATCTGAGCGTACTGAAAGCAGCACGAGTTGCCTAACCTCTGCCCCAAAGACTAGATGTTTAGTCCCGGCATTTGATGGGTTGGATCGAGGGTAAATCTGCGCGGCTCTTTTTGCCAGCATTTACAGATGAACTCGTAGACTGTGAGACCTCCGAGAGTCTTGAGCCGTTTGGCGAAGTTGTAGGCGGCAACGAAGTCGCTGAGATGGGTTTGTAGTTGATTGTGGCTGTCATAGTGGTAGCGCTGAACCGTGGCTTCCTTGATGGTTCGGTTCATGCGCTCGACTTGGCCGTTGGTCCAGGGATGATTGGGTTTCGTCAAGCGATGTTCGATGCCACGGCCAAGGCAGACCCGGTCGAAGGGATGGCCGCGCCAGCGGGCGGTTATGCCCTTGCGGTTTTTGGGTAGGTCGGCGAACTGAATGCCGTTGTCGGTCAGCACGGTATGGATGCGATAGGGAACGGCCGTAACCAACGCTTCCAGGAAGGCGGCGGCAGTTCGCATGTCGGCGCGTTCGACCAGTTCAACGAAAGTGAACTTCGAGGTGCGGTCGATAGCCACGAAGAGATAGAGTTTGCCTTCAGCGGTGCGCACCTCGGCCAAGTCGATATGGAAGTAGCCGATCGGGTAGCGCGCGAACTTTTTCCTGTCGGGTTTGCTGCCCTCCACTTCTGGCAGGCGGCTGATACCATGCCGCTCGAGACAACGATGCAACGAAGAGCGGGTTAACCTGGGAATGGTGGCTTGGAGCGCATAGAGACAGTCGTCCAGCGGCAGCAAGGTGTGCCTGCGAAAGGCAACGATAACAGCCTCTTCTTCTAGAGTAAGAACCGTGGATCTGGGCGCCCTGGGCCCCGTAGGAAGGTCGGCCACCGAACAACGCTTCCTCCACTTGGCCACCGTCTTGGGGTTGATGCCGTGCCGGCGAGCCAGCGTTCTCAAGCTCTCTTGACTATGTTGTATCGCTCGACGGATCGCCGCTGTCGTGGTGGCGCCCCGATGTAAAACTTGGCCCATAGTGCCTCCTTCTATCCTTGGGAACAGAATGCACCATCAAATGCCGGGACTAAACAATCACAAAGATCGTGTCCCTGCTGGTGCGTCGCAATAAACAGTTCGACATCCGATACGGCAGCGATGTGGCGTATGGCGACCTTCGCCAAAGTCCTACTATCCTGATCGGTGCGCACAACAACTCCTGGACCCTTACCATGACTGAGAATCTGCGTTATGTCTTCGATGGGCAAACCACCATCATGGACCGCTCAGACTCTCGAAAACGCTGGTCTGTCAATGCTGACTTTATAGAGGACTACGCGGTCGTATCCCGCGTCTTGAGCTCCAAGACCGACACGACAGTCATTACGGTGGCAGGAGTCGGATACGCGGGAACTCATGCCGCGGCCGAATTCCTCACCAATCCGCAATCCATCTCGGCGTTAGTCAAGACCCTCCCCAGAGGCTGGGAAAAGAAGAATATACAAATTGTCTTGCATACCAGCGTCATAAACCAGATTCCGAGCGCTCCGGATGTCGTTGCCACCTACTGCTGGTAGGCGGACCCAGCTGGCTTAGACAGTCCCGCTTCTCTCTGTAACCAGCCTTGAGTACGTAAACAACAGTCGTAGACAGAATCGCGCAAAACTGGCAGCACCGGAGAAGGGCGCGTGCCCTCGCCTTGGTACCTGTCAGAGAATCGAGGCCACAGGCCAGAATTCTCGCACCCGGACGTCTGGATAACAGCATTGGGAATCTCACTCGGCGAGGACGAACCAAGCCACTCCCGGCGGTATTTCCAGTAATTCTGTGCCTGACCGTGTAGCACCCGTACCTTCGATCTGCGTAGAATCTGAGATCCCTTTGCAAATTCCAAGCTCCCTCCATTGAGGGGCCTGGCTAGAACTGGACCAGTTGGAAGGTTAGTATTTCGGCAAAAGCCAGTCTGAAGAAGGGCTAGGGGATTTTGCCGATCAAGAAGAAGCGTTTTTCTACGCAACGGATCGTTTCTCAAGAGCGGGCAAGTCGCAGAAAGGAGCCAAATCACGCCGTCCCACCTTCTTCCCCAGCTGGAAGCATGGCCATCTGGAGTTCCTCGATTTCATTGAGACCCTTGCCGGCGATGCCCTGCAAATCGCCGTACATGCCAGCCGTCGACGCAATCACACCTCGAGTCTGCTCCTCGCGCTTTGACAACAGCCGGGTCATCGTTTTCCGTTCCTTGGCGAGATCCTGCTCCATTTCCGTAAACTTCTCGACGATCGACTCGACGTGGGCGCGGAATCGCGAGGTGGTCAGGTAGTCATAGAACATCCCCATCTTTGTGCGTTGTCCCGCATTGGTCTGGCGAACCGCTGCCACCTCGATTAGAGACTGCCGCAGAGCAATGGCGACCGGAATCGCGCAGCGCGGTTCGACGACCCATACGCCTTCGATCAGGTCGAACGCCACCACTTCTGTGGGAAGCGCGCGACTGACTAGAATCGCAAAATCGGCTCTCGCCGCCCGCTGGTCATTGCGCAGTTTCGCGAGCCAGCCGTCACGGTTGGCGCCGTCCTTCTTGAAGCAAAATTCTGTTAGATGGAATTACCAGATCGACCGATTGACACGACCAGAATGCTTGCGTAAATGTGGCGTAATGAGCGATGCGCGAAATGTGATCCAATCCATACCTTTTCGCAAAGGTGGATCAGGTCACCAATGAAATCAATCGCGGATTAATCCCCTCACCCCTGGACCTGCCGCGGCAGACCAGGGCCTGAAACCGGAAGATGAATTGCGCCGGCACCGCCATGAACTGACAATTTCCATTTACAGCGGGATTCTTGGAATTCGGCAACGACAAGAACCACATCGGACGGTCTGTGAATCAGCGAGCCTTTACATTGAAGAGGCATTCCTCTGACCGCGATCCACGTGGACAAGTCCTCGTCTGTTGAGTGGAATCAAGGCAATCCTCTAAATCTCCTTCGATACTCCAAGTGAATTCGGAAAATGCTAACGGGGTGGGGATAAACCTGATTTGAAGGGGTTGGGGGTGATGGTAGAAGAATGAGTACTATTCAGCCTTTCGCAAATCTCAAACTCGTGTTGCGCGCGGTCGCGCAAACCCTCCTGGCGGTAAATCTGGCCCAGT
>JBEKKI010000099.1:0-7215 GCA_050010795.1 Occallatibacter sp. | reverse complement strand
CCGACATTGATAAAGTCAGCACCGTTTTCAAAGGCAAAGCGAAAGCCTTCCTTGGGATGGAAGGCGCCGGCTGCCAGAACCTTGAAGGCGATCCATGGCTTCTTGACGGTTCCCATAAACTCGACGGTTTCTTCCGGGAAGAGGTCGAACATGTTGTCTTTCCACAGGCCATTCGCAAGCTTCGGATCGATAACCGAAAACTCGACGCGATCCTTTCGCGGAATTGCCGACCAGTAGTTGTCGCTGTGCAAAGATTTGACGTAGTAGTCGGGATTCAGCCCGGCCTTTTCGCATTGGATAGGCACCTCGATCGAATGCGCGCCGATGCCCGCCGGAACTCCCTGACTCTTGATGTAATCGAGCGCCTTGGCCAGCACATCAATCTGCCCGTTTTTGACGAAAATATCCCCTTCAACTCCGCGAACGTAAAGTGTGGTTCCTCCGTAGTCGATGGCCTTGTCGATAGAATCCTTCAGGTCTGTTGGTTTCGGGTGTCCCCACACCTGGACAAGCGTTTGCATTTTGGAAGAGTTGATTTCGCGGTATTTGCTGAAGAGAGGCAATTCGTTGGGGTCGGCACAAAACGTGTTGATGCCCGCGCGCTCGGCCAGTTCGAGGGTCTCAAAAACCTTGCGGTCCGTGTTGTAGGCCTTGAAAAGCTGAGAGACATAGACCAGATCCCGGGAATGCGAATACCCCGGGATCAAGTTGCCACCCAGAATAACCCGGCTGATTTTCAATTTTCCCAGTGTGCCTTGGGGCAGGTCACCCTTCAGTTCTTTCAGGGTCAGATCCTGCAGCTTGATGGTTGCTCCGGTTATGGCGTGGACTTTCTCCCAATGGAATTTCCTTTGCGCGGCGTATCCGAGCAAGCCAAGGACGGGGACGCCAATCAGATTCTCAAGCGTTTTGCGCCGACTGAGCGAAATCGCGGCCGTGGCCGGCGTAGCAGGCTTCGCGACCGGCTTCTTCCGCGATCGCCAGGCTCGCCAGAACCGGTCAAGCCCCCACAGGCTGTCTGCCGGAATAGCCAGAAAGACCACTAGCGCCAGCAGTTCCAGCAGGGTCTTATTCACCAGCAGGGAATAGCCCTCCACTGGGATTCGGTAATCCGTCCGGATTAGGGGTGGTTGTGCCAGATAGTATAGCGCCAGGAGCACAATGCCGGAGGCACTGGCGAGACGGGTCACAACGCCAAGAATGAGTGCCGTCCCAATCAGGAGTAATCCCCAGGTGTTCACAAAATCAACCGCGCCCAGCAGTCTCGGACTCGATCCCAGCCAATGGAAAAAGCCCGAGAAGAAGCCGCGAGACAGCAGCAGATATGGAGCTGCGGTCCAGTCCGGCGTCAGCAGCTTGGCAAGGGCTTCGTACAGGAGGTGCCACCCTATAGCAATTCGCAGGCACAAAAGCATCATCGCGAGAGGCTTAGAAATACTGGCTGATTCGCTGGCCCTGCCAGCATATGTTTCAGACATCGCAGCTACCCTCGAGTTACTTATTTAGAAATACTGACCCGAACTCCCCTTCTTGCCGTGAGCGATCCATTAACTTGGTTGCCTCCTAGCGAGACAGCATCTTCGCACCCGACTAGCAGCACGCTATCGATTCCAGATAGGCGCCGCCGTGACCCACATCACAAGCCGCACGTCTCACATCTCCGTGCTCGCGACATGTGAGAGAAGAGAAACAGAATCCGACCGCTTTCGTGGCGTGCCCCATCCTTGTCACTTTCCTGGCAGCAGCCGGGTATCAGGCGCGCGCGGAGCGCGATCGCCCGGGCGGTCAGTTCCCAGGAAGGCCAGTCCTGCGTTATCCTTCTCCCGTCATGCGCACACACCTCCTCGTTGCCGCTCTGCTCCTCGCCGTCCCCGCCTTCGCTCAGCAGTCCTCCAAAATGACTCCCGAGCAAACCGAGGTCTGGAAGCCCGTCCCTGAAATCGTCAGACCCGGCGCGACCGATGCCGACCCGCCCTCCGATGCCATCGTTCTCTTCGGCGGAAAGAAAGAGGATGCGTGGGTCTCCGCCGAGACGCACCAGCCGGCCCGCTGGTTTGTCCACGACGGCATTCTCACCGTGAACAAAAGGGACGGCAACATCGAGACGAAGGAGCGTTTCGAGGACTACCAGCTCCACCTCGAATTTAAGATCCCCTCCGACATCACCGGCAGCGGCCAGGCCCGTGGCAACAGCGGCGTCTTCCTCGCCTCCACCGGCCCCGGCGACGACGGCTACGAGCTCCAGGTCCTCGACTCGTACAAAAACACCACCTACGTTAACGGTCAGGCGGGCAGCATCTACAAGCAGTCGCCCCCTCTCGTAAACCCCGCCCGCAAGCCCGGTCAGTGGCAGACCTACAACGTCGTCTGGACCGCGCCCCGCTTCAACCCCGACGGCTCCCTGAAATCGCCCGCGTACGTCACCGTCTTCTTCAACGGCGTCCTCGTGCAGAATCACTTCCAGCTCAACGGCCAGACCGTCAACATTGGCAAGCCGTTTTACAAGGCCTACGATCGCGCGCCCATCAAGTTGCAGGCACACCCCGATCCGAGTCAGCCTATCAGCTTTCGCAACATCTGGGTGCGGCCGCTGGATTAAGCAGGCCGAGTCGGCCCGGGGAAACGCACCCCGAGCCACTGTCGACTAGGGTGATGGCGCTGAACGGGTTTCGATGATGCCGTTGTTTCCGTCACCCTCTCTAAAATTCCGTACGGTGGGTTTTCCCCAGCGCGGCTTCAAAGTCGGTATTTCAGATGGCGCCTTCCCTTCCTAGCGCTCGCTTAAGCCCGCTCCCGGCAAACACGGTTGCTTGGTCGGGTTGCATCCACCTTCGCATGGTCGCGGAGTGACATCCTGATTCCCGTACTGAGTCGGGAGGATGATCCCTGACCCATGCCACCGTTCGGGCTCTCGCCCTACCCCAGAGGTCCTCGCTCCTGACCGGGTTATAGTGTCCCGGTCCATCATCACTTAATCGACTCCATCCGAGCCACTGGCCGGCACGCTTCGATTTCCCGTTCTTGGTTCTACGATGCGCCTTCGCTTTGCGGGAGTGCCTAGGCTGCCCGCTAGCGGGTCCGAGCTTTCGTTGACTTGCTATCGCAACAGTCGCCACCTCACCGCAAGTCAGGTAAAAGACGGCGGACCATCTCTTTAGTTGAAAGACGGCCAGGCATGGCCAACGTGGACCATGCAAAGAGCCAAAGCGCCACGGCCGACGTATTGCATTTTCGGCGTTCCGCTATATTCGCAACACAGGCAAGCAGACCGAAGGAAAGAGCCCCCGAATGCAGATTGGAACCCCACTCCGCATAATCATTTCCCTCCCGGAATTCAGTTGTTTCGTATGAGTCTGCAGCGAGCTTACTAGCGCCGCGACCGTGCGCTGCAAGCCGGCGACCCTCCTTGAGCAACCCAGGCAGCATGGCCGCGGCACCCGTCCGCCGGCAGAAAAGAGATCAGCGGGTGGGGGGCTCATTCTGCGCGGCGATCACAGCACGGGTACCAACCACACGGTTGACGCGGGGTGATGTCTATGGCTAAGTGCGAGCGGTTTTGTATGCGGCGGGTGCGAAACTTGCGAGCGATCGGATGGAGCCATTGGCGAGCCCGGGCAGAACATCGGCCATATATTGGCGGACCGGGAGCCCGAGTCTGCGGCAGCTCTCGACGACAGAGAGGATGGCGGCGATCTTAGAGCATGCATCGGGGCTGCCGATGTGGATCCAGTTCTTGCGTCCGATGGCGATGAGCGCATGGAGTTCTCGGCGAGGTTGTTGGACAGCTCGAGTTCTGGGTGTTTCAGGAACAGCGTCAGCTTGTTCCAAAGCGTCAGCGTGTAGCTGGCCGCCTTGCCCGCGGCGCTCTTCGGCAGCGTGTTCTTCTGCGCGCCCAGGACGGCAGTGCGGAGACGTGCCAGCAGTGCCGGCGCCTGCTCGTTGCGCAGGTCATGCCGTTGGACCAGGCTCATCCGCTGCTCGCGAGCCCCTGGGATCGACGCTGAACAGCTCATTCATCAACGCGACGATGCGCGCCGACTCGCGATCCTTCTGATCGAGCTTGACTGCTTCGATGTGCTTTCTTCGCGCATGGGCCAGGCATGCGGCATGGACCATCTTCGGTCCACCCACACGATCGTAGGCGGCATAACCATCGGTCTGCAGGATCCCGTTGAACTTAGCGAGGAACTGCTTCGGCCCTTTCCGCTCCTGGCCCATGCGGAAGTCGAACACCACGCCGGAGCCGGGTCTGCCGTACTGCCTCAGGTATCCTTGATGATCGGCGCCTTTCATGTTTTCCGTCCACACCATCACCGGCGTCTCATCGGCCTAGATGTAGCTGCCTTCGACGAGTTCGCGGCGCGTTGCGCCGGCAACCGGTTGAAGCAACTGGCCAACCTGCATGACCCAGAAGTCGAGCGTCGATCGCGAGATGTCGATGCCCGTGTCGCGCTTCAGCATCACGCTCTGAAGGTACAGAGGCAAGCTGTCTGGTTTATGTGGTACATCACATAATTGTGATTATGTTGGCTTCGCGATTATGTTGTGATGGGGCGGAGTGGGTGCTTAGATACCGTGTTTTGCGAATCTGAAGACAACATAACGAGGGGGCTGAGGGGTCTTGTAACGGTCTTAGCATAATCCGGGATGGAAAGGAGATCCCGGTGAATGCTGAGAATTCTGTTACGGATGAAAGAGCCGTTTTATATCGCCCGTCAGGAAGAAGCTCCTCGACTTCGGGAACGACAAGCGTTTCTGGAACTGGTAGTCAACGTTTCCCACAAAATGCTCCTCCCGCGTCGACTGGTCGTCGAGTTTCTTGCGGCGCTAACGTACACCCGACTTATGTTAATGAGATGACTTTGAAAGCGTCACGCCTGCGGCCAATATACGCCGGTTGAATAATGCATGAAGCACCGGATCGGCGATCGAGTCTATCTGCAGAAAGCTCGTCCTAGCCGGATATTCTGTGGCGGGAAGCAGAAAGTCGTCAGGAGGTGCGTCGATGATCTCCGGAAATGACCGATGCGTTGCATCGGAAACATTCATCAGCATCGTGCGGAATTCTTTTTGCGGTGCCGTGCGCTCCGGCGGATAGCGGGCGCAAACTCGTTGGCGGAGGGCCGGCCGAAAATGAAGCGCAGATTCAATTCGCCGGCCGATCCGAAGTCCTGGTTCACTGCCAGCGAAATGCAGTTGCCGACATTGATGCACGCAAACATCCGCGCATCGAAATCGTTCAGGATATGCCCACAGAAAACGCCAGGATATTGCAGAGCCGAGTTCAGGTACCCTTGCCCGGTGCGCAGCCGCCCACCGCAAAGTCCACGAGATTGAAGTTGAGAAGAATCGCGGTCATCAGTCCGATGTGGATGTAAGAGAGTTCGGGATGTACGCCACGCTCGGTCATGCCCAGGTTGAGGACCTGAAGCCCGCGGCCATCGAGAGCAACAAGGATGACAGCATCGCGGTGCGCCGCGCTAGTCTCGTTGATAACTGCAATCCGTATTGTTTAACGCCTCCTTGGCTGGGCCGGCATGGCGTGCCGCGCAATTGTGTTCAGGTGGTCGGGAACTCAGCGATGCGGAGCCTGGAGCAGCCGTAGGGAATGAGCTCCACCACCGTTTCCGACTGGTTGGTGCTCACCGGACTTGCAGGCACCGGCGCAGCGTTGGCTCCGTTCATGCCCCACTCCGGAACAAGCCGGGCCTTGACCCTCAGAATAATCGGAACGTCTTCGGGCCAGGAAAGATATTCGGTGGAACCAGGAGCGCGCACAGGCTCGCCCTTTTGGGCATACGGCATGGAGCTGACCTTGCGAAAGCTCATCTGGCACTGCGGGTTACTGCGATCGATGGAGAGGGCATAGTTCCAGTCGTTAACCGGTGCGATCCGCCAGTCCACGCAGCCGTGTGGAGCCGCGACCGGTGCAGGATTATGCGAGAACAGCAGCGCGGGAATCTTCTCGAAGGCCTCGCCGATGCGCAGGACGAAGTAAAGCGGACCCCAAGCGATGGCTACCGCGTTGTTGCGGCGTGTCTCCGCGCGGACTTTGTAGTTGAAGTTCAGCGTAATCACTTCGCCGTCCTTCCACTCGCGCTCCACACGACACGTGGTTCCGCTCTGGGGCTGGCTCGGCATGGGTTCGCCTGCCACGGAAACTTCCGCCTGGTTCGCCCACGATGGAATCCTGAAGTGGAGTGGAAAACTCAACGGCTCCTTGCAGCGAACGGTCACTTTCACGCGATCGGAGAAGGGATAGTCGGTTTCTTCGATGATCTCGACAGGTTTTCCTCCCGCAACCTTGGCATTGAAGCGGCATGGACCGTATGCAACTGCAACCAGGCCTTTGTCGGCAGTGGCCATCCACATCGATTCCACGTAACGCGGCCAGGGCGAGTGCATGTTCGCAAGGCAGCAGGGAAAGTTCGGAGTGAAGCCGTAGATATTTGCAGTATCGTCATTGAGGTGCCACGGACGTTTGGCGACGGAAACCAAGACCTGGTTGGATTGCTGATCGTATTGGTGTGCCCACATATCCGCGGTGCAGGTGCCAGGGAAGGCGTTAAATATCAACTGCTCAATCCGATCGCCGAATCGCAAGTCGCCCATGACCGCGAAACTCTCTTCGAGGCAGAAAAGCAATTCTTCAATATCGCACAACTCGGTGCCCTGAACGGGATCGGTGCTGGCGAGAAACTCGTCAGCGGCCCAACGGCCGCCCACCTGGCCGTATGCCTCGTCGAGATTATGGATACCCTGCAGAACGCTCTCCCTATAGCTCCGATCGCCGGAGATAAGCGAGTAGAGCACCGGGTACTGGATGGCTTGGGTGATATCGACGCCTTGGCGGGTCCATTGCAAGACAGGCTGGTCAGGATATTTCTGGGATGTAACGTCAGGAAAATGGACGAAGTACTTCGGGTCCTTTGGAAAGTGCCCGAAGTAGTTGGTCCAATCGTCGACGCAGGCCTTAGTGCAGCGTTCGAGAAGGGCAGGTATGTCATTGTCGCCTGTCTGGTTGTAGTACCAGATACCGAAGCTCAACAGCATGCCGAGCCGCTTCGGATCCACGACGCTTTCGTCATTCGAGTTGCGCACGGAGTCGGCATAGTCCAGGATCGTCCGGGCAAGCCGGATTGCTCGCGCATCGCCGGTAAGATCATAATACTCGGGCAGGAATCTTCCCAGGTGGCACCAGGCGACCACACTCGG
>JBEKKI010000098.1:0-7482 GCA_050010795.1 Occallatibacter sp. | reverse complement strand
GCGGGCCACGTCGGGCATGAACTCGGTGATGAAGTTCTCGATGGGCGCGCTTGCCACCGCGATGCCGTAGCGCACCGCGCTGGCGGGCAGGTTGGTCTGCTGGCCCGGCACGTAAAAATTGCCGATCTCGTCGTCGAAGGCAAAGCCCACCAGGTTGGCGTAGTTCACCATGTCCTTGCCGTTATCGCCCTTCGTCCACACCACCTGGAGGATGGCATGAGCTGCCCGGCGCGGAATGGAGGCGTCGGGCATGCGATGGTAGTGCGGATCCTGGTGGACGATGGTCGGGATCAGGAATGTGCCGAAGAATTCGCCGGTCATGTCCTGGGCATAACTGACTCCCACGTAGCGACCGAAGCCAGGCATTCCGGGTCCGTAGGGGGAGTAGGCGTTGTAACCCACTGCGACAGCCGAGCTGCCCAGGATGGTGACGGCATTGAAGGGGTCGACAACATTGCGCACCGCCAACCAGCGCTTCTCCTTGGGCGTCATCGGCTTCACCTGTGGTCCATTGGTGAAGCGTTCATACCAGTTGATCTCCGGCTTTGGCGGGCACGGGGCCGGAACGGGTTGAGCGCCTGGCTGGGGGTTGGCGCCCGCCGCCGCATTGCCGGAGCCGGGAATTGTCCCCGTTGCGATTGCCGTGGGTTTGGCGCCGGAACTGGCGCCGGCTCGGGCTTGGCAGGGCCCAGCAGCCGGGGCGCTGGCGTGGGCCGCGGGTTGCGTTTGAGTGGATTCCGGCAGCCCCAGCGAGGGCTTGGGGCTCGCACTCTGCCCGGCCCACATCGGCCTGACGGGCAGAAAGAGCGCCGCCAGGAACAGCGCCAAGCTGGCAAGCCGTGCCCTCCGCATCCAGTGAAGGTTGCCGGCGGATCTCCGAACTCGCCTTCTCATTCTCTACTGCTTGTCGTAAACCAGTGTTAGCGTCATCGCATTTCCATCGGCGTCCGTACCCGTGGCCGTCATTGTCATCGTCTTGCCCTCGTTCGAAATCACGATGCGTCCACTGGCATGATATTTTCCAGTCGTGTTCTTCGCTTCGTAAAGGAAAATATTGGAATCGACCTCCTTGATCGACACGGTGTCATACGGTGCCCCCTTGCCCGTGACCACGGCCGGCGTGCCATCGTAATTCACCGTATAGCTGGTGTTGATTGCAGTGCCATCCGTCCGCTCGCCGGTGGTCGTCACCTTTACGCCGCCGGGAACCGCTTCCCGCACCACCGTCAGGCTTTTTACCGGCCAAGGTGCCGGCGTGTACTTGGATGCTGCGATGTTGACCTTCCAGGTGCCGAAGGAATTGTCGGCCTCCAGAGCGGCCAATGTGGTGGTCATTGCCAGAACGACCAAAGCCAGGCTTAACATCCATCGCATGGTGATTCTCCTTTCAGAATTGAGTTGACCACGAGCGCCACTGCATCAAATGGGCGAGCCAACCATTGGGATATCTGTTTTGTGCCCGGCCGTGGCTGCCGCCGTTCCGGTTGGGATCTTTAGTGGCCAAAACTCAATCCAGTCGTGAATCTAAGACAATTCTCGGTGTAGTGGATGTTCAAAATGGCTCACTTTGCCGGCCGATCATCTTAGAAGCCGAATCTGCCGCAGTGCGACCGATCTTCCAATGTCGGCGTTCAGCACGGACGTTTTCATGTTGTTGCGGACGACAAACAGGCGTCAGTGGGGCACCCGGCGATTCTTTTCTGACGCGGGAACGGGTTGGGGTGCTAACTCCGCCTCAAGGCAGATGCAGATGCAGCCGCCAGCCGGTGTAGCTGAGGATCTCGTGCGCAAGGCGCTCGGATTCCGCGGTGCCGCCTCCAAAGGAGACGCGTGTCCGGGGTGAGGTGAGTACATCGAGGCCATCGGCGGCGCAGATTTCGTGGATTCGAAACAGGTGGGTGCCGTCGCTGACGACGACCAGGCGGCGCAGACCGTTGGCTCGGGCGATGACGGCAATGCGGTGGGCCTGTTCCTCGGTGTTTTGGCTCTCGGTTTCGGCAATAATGGCGGATTCGGGGATGCCCAGGCTCATCAGGTAATCGCGGCCCACCGCACCCTCGGAGTATTCATCTCCGCCGGTACCGCCCAGCACGATGATGAGCGGTGCGATGCCGCGGTTGTAGAGTTCGTGCGCGTGGTCAAGGCGTGCGCGAAAAACCGGGGAGGGCTGTCCATCGTACTCCGCCGCGCCCAGAACGCCGATGGCGTCCGACGGGGCGGCCTGGTCCAAGCCGGCATAGTCCTCAATTTGCACGTAGACCCAGCAGGACCATCCCAGAAACCCGAGAATCAAAGCGAGAAACAGCACAACAATAACGCGAAAAGTCCAGTTGCGACGATGCGACTTGGGTGGGTCTTTCATGTGCACCATCTTACCGCTGTAGGACCATGACGATTTCGTGGGTGGGAATGGCGCCGTCGCGCAGAATTTCCCAGTGTCCTGGGTCGAGGGAGAGATCGACGATGGTGGTACGCTACCGGTGGCGACTGGAGCCGCCGTCGGCATGGCATTACACTCTCAACGACGGTACGGTTGTAACCTTTATCGCCGTGGAAGTCGGGGCGCCAAAGCACTAATCGCATCCGGGCGCATTCCGCAACCAAACCAACCCTTTCCCTTTGGTTTTGAGCAGGTGTCCGCAACCCGGAGCTTGGGTCAAATGTTGGCAAATCCCCTTACCATGAACTGAGCCTGCGCCATGTGGACGACGAATCGCTGCAATGAGCCGTGCGCTTCCCAGCCCATTGCTCCTGTATCACCGGCTAATCGGAAGTTACTACTTGTTAACTACCGAGTGCGATTCCCTCGTGTAGCGCACCCTGATTGAGGCCAATGCGCAGTGAAAAGATTCGTCCCCAGTGGCGTTACGCACCTTTCTTCCCGGGTAATTACGAAACAATAAGTGGGTCCTGGAGCCATTGCGCACCTTTTGACTGTTCTCGCGCAATGATTTAGATGGTTTGTTGCCGATGCGCACTGTTTTACTGTTCCGGTGCGCAACGATGCTGGTGAATTTGCGTGTTACGCAGGGTGTTTCTCATTCAGAAGGGGGTCTACGAGCCGAACCATAAGCGCGGCGGGCGAGTTTTGGCGTTCGCGTCGGTGATTTCGGGGTACCTTGGGGACAGCTATTGGGTGTGAGGGGGTAAATACGCGATTTGGTCATGTTGGCCTATACTCTGCCGGGGATCGAGAAGCCAAAACGTTCTGCAAGTCACAAGAAAAGGTAGGGGAAATGGAATCCCCTACCCTTCGCATACAGATTTCCTAACCCCACCTGTGGACCTGAATTGCAGGGGTACAGCGGGGACAGTGTTGAAGGGTACGGGGGCCGTTGCGCCCCCGGCGCAGAGGCCCGGGGCGTGGGAAAAAGGGAGGCGGCGGGCGAGAGAGAAGCATCAAATCAACCTCCATACCAGGCTCCATACCAGGCCAAAAGAGAAGAAGACAGAGCAGTCATATAGATAGAGAGAGAGGAAGCAGGGGCTCTTCACACACTGTTCCCCCGGCCAGACCGGAAGCAAAATCCTGCTGACAACCCACAAGTAAAACAACATCATCGGCAACAACCAGACCATCCCACCGGACATGACCCTTTGCTCTACCCGGAGCCCAGATGAGGCGCCCGGATGAAGGTGCCCGTGTCAGGGAGCGGGCTCGAGCTTGCTTGCGTTGCGTAGAACGAGCGAGCCGGCAGGAGGCATGGTCGAAAGAACTGAGGGCTGAGCCGGATCAGGAGCGGAGCTTGGGCCTGGCGCGCGTGCGCGAGAGTTTTTGTGTCAGGCAGGACGGAGGCACCTGGCGTACTCCCGTGAATAGGGAGCCACGTCGCCCAGGATGCGCAGCTTGTGGATGTCTGGATAGTCCTCCGGGTTGAGCCCTTTCAGTTCCGGATGCAGCGCCTCGTAGCCGGCGCCAGGCAGGCGGGCATAGCCGTCATCGATCCCGACGTACGGATCACCGACCTTGAAGTTGGTCATGTAATCGTCGCCGGGCAACCACGACGGCATGGTGTTGGGGATCTCGTTGGCCTGGGGCTCGAAGCTGGCGCGCTGGATGAAGCGGCGCAGAGGTTCTGAATAGTCGAAGTGTTCCTTGAGAGAAGGAGAAGGACCTAGACCTGCACCTAGTTCCCGTTCGTAATAACGACGGGAGATGTCGGATCTGGCCTGGAGCTTTGGACCTGAGCCTGACTGAGTGCATGCTCATCGTGTAGTCAAATCCAGCAATCTGGTCCGGCTTGCTTGACAGGCTGGTCCAGCAGGAGTAATGAGTATATGAGCACTGAAAGCAAGATGTTCCTGTCCCTTCCGCCTTCCCACCTCGCCGAGCAGAGTCGCATGGTCTGGGGTCGCATGTTCGGTCACTGCATCTGCGAATCCAGAAAAGGCGCTTGTCTTTCCATCGAGCAAACCGCCCGCCGGTCCGGCATGGGGGTTGCTGAGTGGGCGGCGATCGAGGAGGGCCAGGTTCCGAAGGATATAACTCGTCTGCGTGCCATGGCCGCCGCCATGAAGATCCGCTTCGACCAGATCGTCATGCTAGTCCTGCTCTGCGAGAGGGCATGGCAACTCTAAGGCGCGCCGCCGCTGGCGCGCCGCACTCATAACCGTATATCCTCACCCCCGAGAGGGGGTGAGGAAGATCAAGAAAGTCGAGAAGGTGAAGAGAATGAATCTGAATGTTCCCGTCGAGCTCCACAACGGCTTCAAGTCGGCTACCGCTGCCCAGGGGCAGCCCATGACCGACGTGCTGCTGGAGTTCATTAAGAGCTACATCGCAAAGCACTCGCCGAGACCGAAGAGGCGACGCAAATGAAACGCGCCGCTCTATATATGAGGGTGAGCACCGTCGATCAGCACCCGGAAAGTCAGTTGCACGACCTGCGTCAGATGGCCGCCCAGCGCGGCCTGGAGATCGTGCAGGAATATACGGACAGGATCTCCGGCGTCAAAGTAAAGCGCCCTGGCCTCGATCAGCTGATGGCCGATGCCCGCCACGGCCGCTTCGATCTGGTCCTGGTCTGGGCGTCAGATAGGATCGCCCGGTCGGTGAAGCACTTCCTCGAAGTACTGGACGAGCTGAACCGGCTCAACGTCGAGTACATCAGCTTCCGGGAAAACATCGACACAGGCGGTCCGCTGGGCAGGGCCATCGTAGTCATCATCGGAGCGATCGCTGAGTTAGAACGCAGCCTGATCGTCGAAAGAGTGCGCGCCGGCATGCGGCGCGCCCGGCTCGAAGGAACGCACATCGGACGCAATCCTTTAGTCCTGGACCATGAAGCCATCTGGCGTGAACGCTGCCAGGGACAGAGCCTGCGGCAGATCGCCAAAGGCCATCGCATCTCGACGGCTACCGTACAGCGTGTGCTGCGGAAGCACCCGACCCCGGTCCTGGTCCAGGACCTCCAAAAATCGGCCTGAACCGCGCCGTTTTGCCCTGTGACAAAAGGGCTTAAAAACTCCACTCACTAACTTCAACAAAACAATCGGCCGGATCTCCCCGATCCGGCTGTGTCAAAAGGTGTGGGTTGGGAAACACTCACCCCGCCGGAGAAGCACGGTAGTCGGCCCTCCGCTCTGCAAGTTCACTGAACCCTAAAATGCTTGCACCGAATCGACAGTACCGGGGGAAGATTCAATGGATCGACAATTTGGCGCCGTGCGGCCCGTGCGTCTCAAACGCCTCCTATCCCAGACGAATCAGTGCTGCTGAGTAACCCGGAACGCCTACGCGCACCTTGCCAGAATGAGCCTTTAGCGCCTCACCGATCCGCGGATGAAATTGTCCGTCGCTCTTCACGGTGCTTCCCTGAAACCTCACGCCGTCCTTGGCTTCGATTGCTGAGGCATCGAGACGCGCGACCGAAGCTTGCCTGAATCCTGTTGGAGAATCATCGATCGTAACGTCCGCATCGCGGGCATCTTTGTTAAAAACGGCAACCAAACGCGCCGCGCCTCCTCCGCCGGCCGCATATGCAGTGAGATTCCTTCCCTGCGCTTCAAGCGTTGTCCTCTTCAAGGTGTGCCCTGCAAACTGTTGCGCCAGCATCAGGCCGTAGTACTCCGGCCGAGTAGCAAAGCCGCTCTCGACGGAGCCCACGATCGGCGAATAGTAGCCGTTCGCTCCCCCGTGCAAATTCACTCCCACGCAGCCCAGGGTCGCCATCTGCAGGCAAAAATCTGCCGCCCACAATGCAGATGCGAAAGTATCGCTGACATCCGCCTTGCCCGCGTTATAGCAGGAATTTCCTTCTGTCATGCGAAATGGCAGGACAGCGGCCCTAGACGAATCCAGAGCTTGCCGGCATGCGTAATCGAAGGCGGTTCCGGGGTGCAAGAGCCGATCAATCGTCATCCGGGGATCGGTTGGCGGACCCAGCGGATAGTAGTGGCTCGTTGCAAGCACGATATCTTTCGAAACATCCTGAGTAAAACGCCGTACCCAATCCTGGTTTGAGGCCGTGTCCGGCCCGGCCACCGCAACTTCCGGCAGTTTTTCATGAAACGCAGCACGAAACGTCTTCCAACGGGTGAGATACTCGTCAAATGTCCACGGCTTGTTTGCCTGATCACGATGTTTGAAGAGATCGGGCTCGTTCCCGAACTGCACCGCGATCAATTGCCGCCCCAGTGTATTTGCCGCAAATCTGCCCTCGGCAAGCGCCTGCTCCAGCGTGCCCCCGCCGAGGTTCAGGCCATAGATACATCTCCAGCCGGTCGCAGTAAGAAATCCCTGCAGGTTGCGGATGGAATGCGGCGTGATGGTGAAAGTCCGCGGATCGCGATGGCCTGGATCGGGCCCCACCAATCCGCCCGCGTCCGGTGGCGTTGCCGGCTCCGTTTCGGACCAGAGCGTAAACTCGCTCAGGTTGCCGCCGAACCGCAGCACACCCGAGGGACTCAGCGTGCGGAACATTTGAATCAGTGCCGTGTTCCGGGGTGAAAAGAAATCCGGATAAGCCAATTGCCCGCTCTCGTAGCTCAAGCCCATGTAATCGAGGGGCACTTTGGCAAGATTCGTTGTAGAGTCGATGGTCAGCTCAACCTCTAGAGCGGACTGCTGTGCCATCAACTTGCGCGGCACGCTGAGTGCGATTACGCCGAGCGTAGCGCTCATGGAGCAGAATTCTCTTCTCGACAGTTCCTTCATTATGCTTTCCGTCTTACATCGTCCGTCAACATCTGCGCGGCGAGATTTGAGCAAGATTGCGCCTGCTCTCGAGGAACAGGCGCAAAGAATAAATGCAACTACAGGTTAGAAAGTGAGTCGACCGCCCAACTGAATAACGCGCTGGGTGCCCGTCGCACCGGTGATCTTGCCGTCGTTGCCCGACGAGAGAGACGATGTCGGGTTGGAGAGATTCACCCAGTTCATGACGTTGGTGATTTCGGCGCGGAACTGGAACACCACTCCCCGCTCGAATGTAATGTTGCGTAACAGGCCCGCATCGATATCCTTGAGGCCCGGTCCGTTCA
>JBEKKI010000097.1:0-11786 GCA_050010795.1 Occallatibacter sp. | reverse complement strand
TCTCTTCCATCACACTGCTCGTTTTCCAGGCCATGAGCTCGTTGTACGTCCTCATGCCCTCGTCGCAGTGTCAGATATGTCCCCGGTTCAAAATGTCAGCCATGTCCCCGGTCCGTACCGGGTGGGGTAGCGAATCTCTGCTCGCCCAATCGCCCGCCGCCCCAACCCCCACTCCCGCTCTTCACCCCGTCGGCCGCGGTGAGGACCGCACCGGCCATGCCCACTCTCTCGGCTTCAGCACGCTCTGCTTCAAAGTCGCCACCGCCGACACCGGCGGCAACCTCTTCATCATCGAGCACACCAATCTCACTCCCGGCACGGGGCCGGCTCTACATCTGCACTACTCGCAGGACGAGTGGTTCTATGTGATGGAAGGCGGTGTCACTTTCCAGGTCGGCGATCAGCGTCTCACGCTCCACGCCGGCGAATCGATCCTCGCCCCGCGTCGCATCCCGCACACTTTTTCGGCGGTCGGCGATCCCGCGCACATGCTCATCGCCTTCAGCCCGGCCGGCAAAATGGAGCAGTACTTCATCGACGCCGTCGCCCAACCCAAGCTCGCCGCTACTGAGGACTTCATGAACCGCTATGACATGAAGTGGCTTGGCCCTTCCCCATTCTGGAAAGCGTAGCGGCCGCCGCCCTCAATCGAAACCTTGAAAAGTCGCGCGAATCGCCAGGATCTCGTGACTGCGCGTAATTCTGCGCCTACCCCACGGAAATATCCGACTGCTGCCGCGGAATCGGGGGCGGCACAAGCCCTCTTGCGATCAGAACGCTCCGGTCGTTTCCCTCGAGCACGGCCCTCATCAGCGCGTAACACTTCTGCTCCGTGGGATTGAAGTACTCGCCGTGGATCGCCATGCCGTCGACCTTGGGATCAAGCACAGTCGTGCAATCGATGTCCCACAGGTTGTCCGGAACAGGGTAAGTACGGTCCAGCCCCGAGCGCCCAAGCCGCCGCTTGCCAAAGTGCTTCAGCCCCGCCGACGAGCCCAGCACATTGTCTCGCCCCGTATAGAGCGCCGTGATGCGGTAGGACATGTTGGCGAGCCCCTCTCCGTCCCCATCCGAGACGCTCTCGCCGCTCTTGAAAATGTCGTTATCCACGTCGGCGGCCACCATCAGCACCTCCTGCAGCAGGCTCACCAGCAATGGCCGATTCTTTCGCGTCCACGCCGCTTCCATCGCATATTGCAGCGCGTAGTTGCCCATGCTGTGCGCGATCACTGAGGTTTTCGCCTTGCACGCGTTCGCCGTGTCCTGCTTGGTTTGGAGCTGCTTGGCCGCCAGCCAGTCGTAAAGCTCTGAAAGCACCTCGGTCAGGTCGTCGCCGGTTTGCCGGGCCTCGGCGCGGTCGGGAAGATATCCCAGTAGAGAGCCCTTCGACGGCCAGTCGAACGAAACCAACTCGCCCATCGAAGCGGGTCCATCGAACAGCGTCTCCGCCACTCCGCCATACGTGTGCATAGCCGAGGTCCAATCGTTGTTGTACCCGTGAATAAACATGCAGACGTGCTTCTGCTGCTCCGATGGCAAGCCGTACGGACTCGGAAACTGATCCGCCGCGTTGACGAGCAGTTGCTTGAAGCTGTCGAAGGATTGCTGTTGCCATGACCCAAAATTGTCCAGCGGCAGGCCCGGTTGCTTGAGCGTCCAATAGGTGAGTCCGTCTTGATCTGTGCCAAAGCCCGTGGGTTGATTGTTCGAATCGGTGACGATCTTGCGATTGGTGATGAGCCAGCGCATGGCGGTCCTCCACGCCCTAAGGAATAGCACGGGAATCGGCAATCCACGACAAAAAACGCAAGAATCGTTGGGGCCAGTCTACGAGAAGCCCATATCTCAGGGCGTTTTTCGTCAAAGTGCCTTGCCTTCCCGTACCGCCGCCTGTGGCTACCTCGCCATCGCGAAGTGAAGTCCACTTTATGATAGAGTCAACCTATGAATATTGGGCGCGTCGTGCCGGACATCAGGTCCAAGCAGATGGATGAGAGCCGCGCGTTTTACGTTGACTTTTTGGGCTTCAACGTCGGAATGGACATGGGCTTCATCACAACGTTCGTATCGCCAAGCAATCCGACATCCCAGATCAGTGTCTTGCATGATGATGGTAGTTCAGCGTTGCTGCCCAATGTGAGCATAGAGGTCGAGGATGTTGACAAGGTCTACGCCGATGCCACGGACCGCGGCCTTGAAATCGCCTACCCGCTGACTGACGAGCCTTGGGGCGTTCGCCGCTTCTTTGTGATGGATCCAAGTGGAACAGTTCTAAACATAATGAGTCACCTTCCGAGTTGATTGCGGGAAGGCTCGCCCAATCCACAAGTTCGGTGGTGGGAAGTTTGCGGATCAACTTGGATGAAGACGCCTTATTCGCTGAAGTGGCTTGTCGATCGGCATTCCGAAGTGTAAGCGCTCGGGCCGTCACTATTTCTTCCGTAGCCGGTTTCTTTCTTCTACCCACCGGGCTGTATGAGCACGGACCACCCAACGTGTTTTCCTTTTGAAGCCAGTTGCAGCTTCAGTCGCGCCGCCTGTGTTCCACCGCCTGCGAGTGAGTTGGGAGAAGTCGTCCCAAACTGGCTCGACGAAAATGGCGCTATACTCGCTAACGGGGAACGCCCGCTCTCCACTTCACGCTGAACCAGCACATTCCCTACTCCCTATTCCCTACTCCCTATTCCCTGCGTCTCTGCTATCCTTCCCGAATGAAAAACCCGCTTCCCCGCCTCGTCCGCCGCGGCGCCCTCATTCTTAGCGCCGCACTCGCACTCGCCACGCTCGCCTTCGCCGCGCCACATGCCGTCGCGCAGGATTGGGCCAAAACCATCCTCGACAAATCGCCGCGCCACCAGGAGTGGGTCAAGGTCAAATACGGCGCGGGCACTCCCAACGCACGCACCATCGACGCCTTCGTCGTCTATCCCGAGGTCAGTCACAAGGCGCCCGTTGTCCTGCTTATCCACGAAATCTTCGGCCTCACCGACTGGGCGCGCTCCATGGCCGACGACATCGCCGCCATGGGCTATATCGTCATCGCGCCCGATCTGCTCTCGGGCGACGGCCCCAACGGCGGCGGCACCAGTGCATTCCCTGACCAGCAGGCCGCCGTCAAAGCTGTCTCCGGGCTTGACCCCGGCACCGTCAACGCCGACCTGAACGCAGCCGCCGACTACGCGCTCCATCTGCCCGCGGCCAACGGCAAGCTCGCCGTCATCGGCTTCTGCTGGGGCGGAGGCAAGTCGTTCCTCTTCGCCACCCAGCGCAAGGACCTAGCCGCCGCATTCGTTTTCTACGGACCTCCGCCGCCCGCCGACGCGCTCAAGAACATCACCGCGCCCGTCTACGGCTTCTACGCCGGCAACGACGCGCGCATCTCCGCGACGGTGCCCGACACCAAGACTGCGATGGCCGCCGCCGGCAAGACCTACGAGTCGGTGATCTACGACGGCGCGGGCCACGGCTTCATGCGCGCAGGCGAAGATCCCACCAACACAAACGCGGCCAACACCACCGCGCGCACCGCGGGCCTGAAGCGCCTGGAGACACTGTTGAAGTCGATGTAGCGCCACGGATGCGGGTGCCTCAGGTCCGGGGTCCCCACGGACAGGTCTTCGTCCGTGGGGTGGAGATCCCGCTTCTGGGACCTGGGATTCCCACTGTCGCGATCTCCCTACCGGCCCACCGTCGCTTGAATCGTCATGAGCTTCTGCTGGATCGCTTTTGCGCTATCGCGGAAGTAATGCCGCGCGATCGCAACCGCCTTGCCCGTCCGTAGCTCGATCCGCAGCTCGGTCGACACGGGAATCAGATTGGCGCGGTGCGTCACGTGCGCCATTTGCACGATCTCGTTCCAGCCGAGGTTGTACTCGACAATCCGGAAACGCCCGAACCACCCCTGCTTCGGCAGCCGGATCGCAACCCCCTGCGGCCCGGCCTTGAAGAAACAGTTGCGCGCAAAAGCGCTCACCATCCGCCCCACTCCGCCCGTCACAAAGCAGAAGCCGGTGAACGCGAGCGCCGCCCCCACCAGGTACATCCACCACTCCGGCATGTCGCCCGGCTTGGTCGGCTTCATGTCTCCGCCCCGCGTGGCCCATATGGCAACCGCGCCCATCAAACCAATCAGCAATCCGAAGATCGTTCGCACCACGGCCAGCAGCACAATGCGCGCCGGCGCATATACCGTCACGCTCTGCATTCCCGTTGCGTCAAGGTTCTCCAAGAGCAACTCCTTCGCTGCGATGAATGCTCACAGCCTATTCGCAAAATGGCTCGCCCGGCACCAGTAGCGCCGGCCTCCTGGCCGGCTGTCGTGTGGGCGTCCTCGCCCGCACATTGGTGCACATTGGCCGGATTTTCATGTTCTCCGGGTGCCGCACCGCGGCATGATCGACTGCGGTTGTCTTTCACGGCCCGTACCCGCGCGCTACCATAAATATTGACGGTGCGCCCCGCGCTCGCGACTTTTGATATGCCGGCCCGCAAAAAATCCGCCAAGCTCCTCCGCTGCCCCACCTGCGCAATGATCGTCCGCCCCACTGACGAGGACTACCCCTTCTGCAGCGACCGCTGCCGCAAAATCGATCTCGGCAAGTGGGCCATGGGCGTTTACAAAATCACCTCGCCCATCGTCGACCCCGAGGTCCTCGAAGATCTGGACAACCCCAAAGCCAATCGCGGCGGAGACTCGAATGAGCGCTGACCTTTCTGCGCCGGAAACTTCGTCCGGTCCTGTTCAGGCGGCCAAGAAAACCCTCTGGGCCTACGCAGTCGCCACCTTCTTCGGCATCGGCTACCTCAAGCCCGGCCCCGGAACGTACGGCTCTGTCGCAGCCCTCCTCCTTTGGACCGCCTACGCCCGCCTCGCGCATCCCACGCCCGCCGCGCTTCTTCTCGCCCTTCTCGCCGGCATCGCACTCACACTCATCTTCGGCATTCCCGCCGCCACCATCGTTGAGCGCCAGAGCGGCCGTCACGATCCCGGCTTCGTCGTCATCGACGAAGTGGCCGGCCAGTGGGTCGCTCTGCTCTTCAGCCCCGCCGACTGGCGCCACGGCCTCATCGCGCTCGTTCTCTTTCGCCTCTTCGATATCGTCAAGCCCTTTCCCGTGCGCCGCTTCGAGCGGTTGCCCGGCGGCTGGGGCATCGTTTTCGACGATGTGGCCGCCGGACTGTATGCTTTGGGTATAGCGTCCCTCGTCCGCATCTGGTTCTGACTTGGCCCGCATCTGGTCGTGATATGGCTCGTACCTCCCCTCAACCCGCACCCGCCGCCGGCAGCCTGCCCCGCGTCGACGACGTCGTCCCCGCCGCCGCCCTGCCCAACGGCGAAGTCGAGTTGACCGGAGTCTCGCTCGGCCCCAACGGCTTCGGCCTGCCCAGCGTTTTCGTCGACAACCAGCCGGCCCACGTCCTCATGAGCCGCCCCACGCGCCTCGCTTTTCGCATCCCCGCCGAGGCATCCACCGGCATCATTGAAGTCCGTACCCCCTCCGGCGCCGCCAATCCCGCCGCCGTGCGCGTCGCCCGCCAGCTCAACGACGGCCTGCATCCTGTCACCAGCCCCGCCGTCAGCCGCTCGGGAATGGTCTACGCCACCATCTCCGGCGCGCGCGGCAAGCCAACGCCCGTCTCCGTTGTGCGCGTTAGCCCCGACGGCCGCGCCACTCCCTTCGTCAGCGGCATCCTCAACGCCACCGGCCTCGCCTTCAATCCCGTGGGCGATCTCTTCGTTACTTCGCGTGCCGAGGGCAACGTCTATCGCGTCGACGCCGCGGGCGAGTTCACGGTCTATGTCGAAGGCATGGGTGTCGCGACCGGCGCGGCCTTCGATGCCGAGGGCAACCTCTTCGTCGGCGACCGCAGCGGCACTATCTTCAAAATCAACACCGAGCGCCAGATCTTCGTGCACGCCACGCTCGAGCCCAGCGTCGCCGCCTATCATCTCGCCGTCAACGCTGCCGGCACGCTCTTCGTCACCGCACCCTCGCTCTCGTCCCACGAAGCCATCTGGGCCATTGAGCCCAACGGCGAAATCCGCGCCTGGTTCCGTGGACTCGGCCGCCCGCAGGGTCTCGCCATCTCGCGCGAGGGCGACGTCTACGTCGCCGCGTGTCTGCATGGCCGCCACGGGATCGTCCGCGTCACCGCCGATGGCCAGGCCTCGCTCGTCCTCGCCGGTTCCAACCTCGTCGGCATCGCCTTCTCGCCCCTCGGCACCGCCATCCTCGCCACCAGCGACGCCGTTTATGATGTGGATTTGGGAGTCGAAGGGTTGAACCTTTTCTAGGTTTCAGTGGTCGGGTTTCAGGGGTCAGGGAAGGGTGGCAAGCACCATTCTGCTTTTTCTACCAAGCTCTTTCTGCCAATTGGTCCGAGCGAGCAGCTATGACCCGATGACCGAAACCTGACCCCTGACACCTGAAACCTGACACCTGCCTTTATGAAATCCGAAATCATCGCCGTCGGCTCCGAGATGCTCACCCCGTTCCGCCAGGACACCAACTCCCTCTACCTGACGGAGAAGCTCAACGGCCTCGGCATCGGCGTCAACTTCAAGACCGTCGTCGGTGACCGCCGCAAAGATCTCGTCAGCGCCGTCAAGTCCGCGCTCAGCCGCACCGACATTGTCATTCTGATGGGCGGCCTCGGACCCACCGAGGACGATCTCACTCGCGAAGCCGTCGCCGAAGCGCTCTCGCTCAGCCTGCGCCGCGACGCCACGCAAGTCGCCACTCTCCACGCCCGCGCCGCCACCTGGCGCATCTCCATGCCGCCAAACAATCTTAAGCAGGCCGACGTGCTCGAGGGCGCAACGCTCCTGCCCAATGCCAACGGCAGCGCACCCGGCCAGTGGCTCGACACCAAATTCAACGGCTATCGCAAGCTCATCGCGCTCTTGCCCGGCCCGCCGCACGAGTGTCGTCCCCTGTTCGACGACGAGTGCTTGCCGCGCCTGCGCGAAATCGCCCCCCCGCACGCCATCGCCGTGCGCACGCTCAAGGCCGCCATGATTCCCGAGTCTCAGGCCGACAAGCTTCTCGCGCCCATCTACACCACCTACGCCGACGTCGAAACCACGCTTCTGGCCCACGCCGGCGACCTGCAGATCACGCTCATCTGCTCCAAGCCCACTGAAGAAGCCGCGCAGGCGCGCGTCGACGAGCTCGCCGGCCGCATTGAAGAAGCTCTCGAAGACTGGTTCTACTCTTCTGAGGGCGATTCGCTCGAGCAGATCGTTCTTTACTATCTCGGACTGCGCCAGGCCACGCTCGCCGTCGCCGAAAGCTGCACTGGCGGCTTGATCGCCGAGCGCATCACGTCGGTTCCCGGCGCCTCGCGCTCCTTTCTCGGCGGCGCGGTCGTCTATTCTGACCAGCTCAAGACTTCGTTCGCCGGCGTCCCTGCGGAACTCATCGCCAGGCACGGCGCTGTTTCAGCCGAAGTCGCCAAGGCTCTGGCTGAAGGCATTCGCCAACGCACCGGCGCAACGCACGGACTCGGCGTTACCGGCATCGCCGGCCCGACCGGCGCTACGGAAACCAAACCCGTGGGCCTCGTTTATATCGCCGTCAGCGACGCACAGGGCGCAGCCGCCATCGACCGCACCTTCCGCGGCGACCGCCAGCGCATCCGCGAGTGGGCCGCGCAGTTGGCCCTCGACCTCGTCCGCCGCCGCCTCATGTAGAACCCGCCGCCGCCTCATGTAGAGATGGATCAATCAGTCTCGGCGGCTGCCTCACAGGTAGCGCTGGAACGCCTTTGTAGCGCCGATACGAAAACCGATTCTGGAAGTCGGCTTTTCGTAAGGGGGCGTAAAGCGTGCTGAATCAAGCCAAATGTTCGCGATAATGGTGCGTTGACCCCGTCAAATGTTCGCTTAAATGGTTAGCTTTGGCCCCCAAAGGTTCGCTTCAGAGGTTACATTTTTCGAGGACATGCACCTAGAAAAGTTGCATTTCAGGGGTAACTGTAACCCAGGAAGGTTAGCTTTTAAGGGTGACTGTAACCAAAAAAAGTTAGGAATTGCATTTGAAGGGTGCGAACGCCGTGTGCCCCATCCTCGGCGCGCCTTTGTTTTTGCGCCTAGGGTGGGATCGCTCCGTGTCTTTCTAGTCCCTAGTCCCTAATCCCTAGTCCCTGCATTTCTGTTCCCTTGTTCCCTTGGTCCCTCGGTCCCTGTATTTCTGATCTCTGATCTCTGCCATCCCACCCACTTTTCAAGAATCATCCACGCGGCGCAGCCGCGATCAAACCCACCGCCCAGCCCGCGTAGCGGGCGCGAGATGCTAGCCCATGGCGCAAGCCTGGGGACACCAACACACCCACTAGTTCTTGGAAAAACAACGTACGCGGCGAAGCCGAGGTCAAGCCTGCACCCCAAGACCCGACCCGCCTCCGCCGTTCCAAGCTCGTCCCATACGAGGTCGTCTCATCCCCTCTGGTACAGAACTTGCCGAGTACTCCAAGTCGTCCTTCTACCTCCCCTTTCGGAGCATGATAGCTACGTCGTTGGAGTTCGTGACCTCAAGGCCGGTCCACGAATTGTATCCGGGCTTCGTGGCGACAAGGGTTACATCTCGGTCAGCCTCTTCGCCAGTGACCTGTATCTCAAAATAACCCTGATCGTTGGTGGCAGTCCGGATCTCCCCCACAGAGACGGTCACGCCTTGAAGCGGCTGCCCGTCAGCTCCCTTGACATACCCGGCAAGGCGGCCGGGCTTCTGACGTACCTCGATGTAAAGAGTGGAGGGCGAAAGGGTCAACTCGCTCTGCGTTTCGGAGATTTCGAAACCCTCCGCATCAAGGCCGAGCGAGGCTTTTCGGCCGCGCATGTTGGCGGGGATTTCCAAGAAGACTGCATCGCCGTTCGGTCCTATCTGGGCCGTCCTTCGTAGGCCACCAGTGTCGAGAACGATCGAACCACCCGACCGGAGCACCATATCGGCGCTGCCTTTCGGCCCGTGGACAATAATTGTTAGCGAGAAGTTTTGAGCAGGTTCAGGAAGGTAGAACCCGAACACTAAAACTAAGAAGAATCCGACTGCCGCGCCGCCGAGCTCCAACCAGCCTCCAAATACCCGTCCGCGATACATCCCGGTCGATCGGAGCGCCCCGAAAAGAAATGCGCTGACACATAGTCCGAGCGGTAGCAGCACGATGTAGTAAATCTTGCCGGTCATTCCCAGTGCGACAATTCTGTCGGCATGCCAGATAAGCATCGCCAATAGAACACACGCACAGGCAAACGCGACGAGAGATAGCAGGGCGTAGGGCCATATTTGTTTCCAACTTGCGGGCTGGGGAGCCGATTCTTTACGTCCTTGATCCTTCATAATCATGATGCCCTTCTTGCAGCTCCGGCGACAACTTGCTCAGCTGCGTATTTGTCCTTACCGGCTTTTTCCGACGCCTTCCAATTCGCAATAAGGGAACAGAGGTTCAGCGGAACAGGTACGAAAATTGGTGTCGTTGCAGGGTGCCTGAGCTAGTGGATACTGGCCAGCTCTTTGGCTACTACATCTCTCTTCACAGAAAAACGTCCTGGGTCATTCGCGGCCAATGTTGAAAAAATCGCAAGCGACTCCGATAGATGCGCACGCGCCTGATCCAAGCGATTCTGGCGGCGGTCAAGAAGGCCCAGGTTGTAGAGGGTCAGGGCTACATCCGGCATGTAGGCGTCGGGGTTCATGTTAGCCAGCTGACGGCGAATCTTCAACGCTTCCTCGATGTGCTCTCGCGCCTCGTCCAGGCGATTCTGGTCGCGGTCGAGATTGCCCAGGTTGTTGAGGGCTCCAGCTACATCCGGCATGTAGGCGTCGGGGTTCTTGTTAGCCAGCTGACGGCGAATCTTCAGCGCTTCCGCGTAGTGCGCCCGTGCCTCGTCCAGGCGATTCTGGGCGCGGTCGAGAATGCCCAGGTTGTTGAGAGTTGCAGCCACATCCGACAGGAAGGCGTCGGCGTTCTTCTCCGCCAGTTCACGGCAAACCTTCAGCGCCTCCTCGTAGTGCGCCCGCGCTTCGCCTAGGCGGTTCTGGGCGCTGTCGAGATTGCCCAGGTTGTTGAGGGTCGTAGCCACATCCGACAGGAAGGCGTCAGGGTTCTTCTCCGCCAGTTCACGATAAACCTTCAGCGCCTCCTCGTAGTGCGCCCGCGCTTCGCCTAGGCGATTCCGGAAGCTGTCGAGATTGCCCAGGTTGTTGAGGGTCATGGCTAAATCCGGCAGGTAGACGTCGGGGTTCTTGTTAGCCAGCTGACGGCGAATCTTCAGCGCTTCCTCGTAGTGCGCCCCTGCCTCGTCCAGGCGATTCTGGGCGCTGTCGAGATTGCCCAGGTTGTTGAGGGTCATGGCTAAATCCGGCAGGTAGACGTCGGGGTTCTTGTTAGCCAGCTGACGGCGAATCTTCAGCGCTTCCTCGTGGTGCGCCCGTGCCTCGTCCAGGCGATTCTGGGCGCTGTCGAGATTGCCCAGGTTGTTGAGGGTCGTAGCCACATACGGCAGGTAGGCGTCGGGGTTCTTGTCCGCCAACTGACGGCGAATCTTCAGCGCTTCCTCGTAGTGCGCCCGTGCCTCGTCCAGGCGATTCTGTGCGATGTCGAGAAAGCCAAGGTTGTTGAGGACAACGGCGACAAGAGCCTCATTGTGATCCTGCCGGGCGATGGCAAGTGCCCTATCATAGGAGTCCCTGGCCGCCGCGAAATGATTCATTCCCAGGCTGTAATAGCCATACGCGAATTGGACATCGAAGTTATCCGGGAATCGCTCAGCCAGGCTCGCGTAGAGGCGTTCAGCCTCATCAAAGCGGTATTGCGTCGTGAGCAACTCAGCCCGTAGCAGATATTCGTGCACCGCTCGTGCTCTTTCGGCCCGGGCCTCTTCCTCTTTCTTCTGAGCCCCCGCCATCTCTGCGTCGAGTTTCTGCTCGTCGAGCACTTTCAGCGCTTCAGCTACCTTGCCCTGCACAAACAGAGACATTGCCTGGGCGTACAAGTCTGTGGCATCGCCCGGCTTCACACGCGCGAATCCTGCTGACGCTTCTCCCGCTGCGGCTCGCGCCTGATCCCTTTCCTGCTGAAGCTTCGCTACCTCCGCCGCGTTCTCGCGATTGCTCTCCTCCAACTCGTGAAGACGTCTTTGATAGCTCGCCTCTACCGCATCGATACCCTTGAGCCTGTAAAAGCTGCGCGCCCAGACTTCCCTCTCGCTTTCCTTGCAGATGATCAGCGTCAACTCTTCACTGTTTCCGCCGGGCAGATTCAACTTCTGCTGAACCCAATTGACAACCACATATCCCGGGCGGCTGACCCGCACTTCCACCGGGTCTCCAACTTTCTTGTAAGGAAACTGCAGCCGGAACTTGCCGCCGGCCCCGGTCGCGGTGTCATTCGCCCCGTCAGCGCTGACGCTCACGCCCACTACAGGAGTACCACCAACCTCATTCAGAATCACCGCGCCCTTCAGCACACCACCCTGCGCAAAGGCGAGGCTCTGCAAAAAAGAGAAGAAGACAATGTATCGAGTCGGCCCCACGCGAAACCTCCTTCGCATCGGGTACTTAGAGACACCTTTGTGTTGGCTCTCTGCATTCTAGATCAGGATAGTTGACTTGTCGGCGATGGCCCCTAACCACTAGCCACGCAAACTCCGCTGACCCCGCTGCCCCTGGACTGACCCCCAAAAGTGAGACAGGTTGTAAATTGACAGTTTGCAGGGAAAGGGGAGCTGCAAATGGGTCAGAGGTCGAAGTACCGGAAGTTTACCGAAGCCTACCGGGAGCTGG
>JBEKKI010000096.1:0-7991 GCA_050010795.1 Occallatibacter sp. | reverse complement strand
CCGGTTGCAGTCCAGCTTTTCGTATAATTCGCGTGCCGCTTCGCCAACGCGCTGATCGAGAACTTCGTTCAGGGTCGACATACAAGCACCATCAGGAACAGAGCCCAAAAAGCCACCAAAATGACCTCTTTTACGCTAACA
Source organism: Occallatibacter sp. (assembly GCA_050010795.1). Classification (GTDB taxonomy): domain Bacteria; phylum Acidobacteriota; class Terriglobia; order Terriglobales; family Acidobacteriaceae; genus Telmatobacter. The sequence continues at coordinate 7,850 of JBEKKI010000096.1, read as the reverse complement.
CTTATTCTGAGTGGGCGACTGTTGAGAGACGGTATACATGTCTTTCCAGTGCCGCGATGGCTGGCATTGTCAGTTCCTCGAGCAGGATTTGAAGACTCCCCGCCCAGGAAACTGCACTTCGCCTCATCCGACAAGGTCATTGAACTCGTCCAGCGGGGCGGTGGGCTTAAGGACCAGGAGAGCCGGCTGATGCTGAATCAAGCCCTAGCGACCGGAAGGGGTGGGTTGTTCCTGAACCTGACGGCGGAGCAGTTCTCCAAGCTGAAGCACTCTGGCAAGTAGCGGTGGAAGATGCTGAGGAACCTACGTGGTGGAGTGTTCCTGAATCTGACGGCGAAAACGCGTAGACATGTGCCGAGATCGGTGAGTTCTTTATCGGCGGATGTGAGACAATTCGGCGCATGAAATCCAAGATTGCTTCTGTCGCTCTCCTGCTCTCTCTCAGCGGGTGTCGGGTGCCTCCGACCGCTCCTACTCCAGCAGACATAGAAGCCTCAGAGAGAGGGTCCACCGCTTACCTGAAGGCCCTGACTGACGACGAGCGCAAGAACTACAACAATCAAAAGGCTGCTTACCTCAAAAGCTTGAAAGACAACCCTGCGGACGCCAAGAAGGAGTATGCATTTTACGTTCTTGAATCCCAGAAAACACTTGGAACTCTGGGGTACGGGACGCTGTTCACAGGAAGTGTCGATCGAAGAACGCAGGATGCGCTGTCACGCTACCAAAAGAGCAAGGGCATCTTTCAGAGTGGCAATGTCGACTTAGTGACATCGTTTGCGCTGTCTCAAGACGAGATGCTCTTAGACAAGAGGATCGTTACGCCTGGGGGCTTCTTCTATTTCGCGCAGTTTTGGAATGGATACTTCTCCGCCGACGGAGCATGGGACTATCAGAACAAGGGCGACAACAGCGTACAAGCCAGCCATATTGAGTGCAACCCAAAGTCTCGCTTATGTACGGAGTCGGACGCCGTTTTGGGTTTTGGTACCGCGCTCGTGGTTACGACAAAGGATTACAACATCACCAAATGGGATGACTATCGAATCTTGGCAGAGCTCACGGACCCCCCATGTGAAAGAGATCAACTGGAAATTGTCCGTGATACACAGACGGTCACGCGTCACATAATCTTGATCAACAAGGACAATCCACATTGCAAGGACTTCATGAATCAGGAAACCACCATCGATGCCCACCTCATCGATCTGAGGGACCTCGGCGAGCAGCGAACGGCTGACCTTGCAAAGAAGCGTGAAGCGTTGTTCCAGTATTCAGAGTCAGCAAAGAAGATCATGGAGGCGTGGAAGTAGGAGCGACTGTCCTATTGGGTAGATTAGGAAGACGGGGCGTTTGCGGCGCCCAATATCGCTCCACACGATGAACAAACCACAAGCACCAATTTGACTCCTCCACTTTCGCACTTTACTGCTCTGTACTGGCAACTTCCGCAGTGCCCACATTTAGGATCCATAACCGCGCGGGAACCCCACGCGACTCTCGGATCTTGCCAAAAGCCCGTGCCACTCATCAAGCCCGCAGGAGAAGGTTCAGCAGCAAGATCGCCGGCCATACATCGATCCTCTGGATAACCATACGCGTTAAAGTCGCCAGCACCCGTTCCACCCAGCCATGGAGCTGCTGGCGGTTTTCGGCCTCAAACCGGATTTCCCCGCTGGCCGCGACAAACCGGGCAATCGCTTCCAAACTCAACTTTTCTGCGTCGTCCATGCGGATGTTCACTACCCAGCATGACCACCCCTTCAGGCTCATCTTGTATTGGAAGAGAGTTGCGCTTGACAATTCCGGCGACCTACGGTAAATCTATGACTACTGGTCACATTTGGCTAACAGGCGGATATGAGGACAGGTCAGAAAAGGAATCGCAAGGCGGCGGCAAGGGTGCGGCAAGAGGCGGGCGCGACGGAAGCTCCCGCCATGGGACGCCGCGAGCGGCGGGCCGCGGAGACGCGGCTGAAGCTGTTCCGTACCGCGCTCGAGCTCTTCGCCGACCGTGGATTCCAGAACGTCACGGTCGAAGACATCACGGAGGGCGCGGACGTCGGCAAGGGGACCTTCTTCAATTATTTCGACAGCAAGGACCATGTGCTCGGCGTGATGACCGAGCTGCAGATTGCCCATGTGCGGGAGGCGACCCAAGCCGCGGCAGCGGGCAAGTCCAGCATCCATTCGACTCTGCATCACCTGTTTCGAGGCCTGGCAAAGGAGCCCGGCCGCAGCCCGAACTTCGCTAGAACCGTGATCGGCTCTTTCCTGGCCAGCGGCCTGGTCCGCGACCTCATCCAGCGTCAAATGGCCGAAGGCCGGCGGATGATCGCCGGCGTGATTGCCGATGGACAGAAGCGCGGCGAGATCGACCCGAAGCTGAAGAGCGCGGACGTCGCTCTCGAGATGCAGCAAATCCTCCTCGGCACGGTTCTACTCTGGTCGCTGCACGGCGAGCCGGAGCTGAAGACCTGGGTGGAAGGCAGTTTTCGCCTGTTCTGGCGGGCAATAGCCGCAAAAGACAGTGAGTGTAAGTCATGAAATCACTTAAGCATGTTGCACCAACTATGTTTCTGATTCTCGCGCTGGGCGCGGGGCTGGGAGGGGCGCTTGGGCAGGCGCAAGCGCCCGCGCCGCTCCGGCTCACACTCGAGGAAGCGATCGAGAAGGGGCTCCAGGCCAACCTGAACGCGCAGCTGGCCGGTGCACAGGTGGACGAGGCGGCGGGCACGCGCGAGCGGCGGCTGGCCGCCGCATTGCTGCCGCGGGTGAGCGCGGAGACCTATGCGAACGTGCAGAACCGCGACCTAGCCGCTTTCGGCATTTCCCTTCCCGGCCTTCCGCAGGTGGTGGGGCCGTTTTCGAATTACGACTTCCGCCTTTATGCGCAGCAGAACGTGTTCGACCTGACGAACTACCGCGGGTTGAAGGCCAGCGAGAAGGCGCTCGACGCAGACAAACTGAGCTACCAGGATGCGCGCGACACGATCGTGCGCGCGGTCGCGGCGCTGTATCTGAATGCTGAATCGGCGGCGGCGAGGGCGGACGCGGCGCAATCGCGAGTCACAGACGCGGAGGCGCTCTCGAAGCTCGCCAGGGACAAGCACGACGCGGGAACGGCGACGGGAGTGGACGTTCTGCGCGCGGAGGTGCAACTGGCGAACGACAAGCAGGCGCTGCTGGAGGCGCAGAACCAGGTTCAACAGGCGCTGCTCGAACTGGCGCGAGACATCGGCATCGATCCGGGCACGCCGATCGCGCTCGCAGAGACGCTGGAGTTTCGTCCGCTGGCCGGGCAGACGGCGGAGACACTTGTGCCCGCGGCCATGACAGCGCGGGCCGACTACCAGGCGTTGGCCGCGCAGCGCGAAGCGATCGTGGACGAGCAGCGCGCCAATCGCGCGCGCTCGTATCCCAAGGTGAGCATCAACGGGAACTACGGAGCGATCGGGCGGAACATCGGCGGAGTGCAGGGCACGGGCTTGGTTCAGGGGCAGATCGACATCACGCTGTTCGATCGCGACCGCGAGGGCGAGGCGCAGGAGCTGGCGGCGCAACTGAAGAGCGTGGATAGCCGCATTGCCGATCTGCGGCGCGGGATCGAAGAGGACGTCCGGCAGGCGCTCTTGAATCTCGATTCGGCCGGGCAGCAGGTGAATGTGGCCAGCCAAGGGCAGGAGCTGGCGAAGCGCGAATTGCAGATGACGCGCGACCGCTTTCAGGAAGGCACGGCGAACAACGTCGAGGTGATCACGGCGCAGGACGAGTTGGCGCGCGCCGAAGAGAACTATATCCTCGCGGAATCGAGCTATCAGGATGCGGAGTTCGCGCTGGCGCGCGCGCTGGGCGACACGCAGAAGAATATTGCGAAGTTTCGAAAGCAGTAGGGATGTTCGCTGAGGGCGGATATCGGAGTTCGAGGCAGAGGTTGGCCATGAAGAAACGAAGGATCGTGATACCGATCGTGCTGGCAGCGGCGGTTGCAGCGGGGTTCTATTTCTATCCGAAGTACGCGCGAAAGGCGGCGCCGGCAAACGAGCTCACGCTCTCGGGAAACATCGAGGCGCACGAGAGCCTGGTGAGCTTCAAGATGCAGGGGCGCATCGCGGAGCTGCCCATCGAGGAGGGCCAGGAAGTGCAGGATGGCGCGCTGCTGGCGCGGCTCGAGGATGCGGATTACCGGCAGCGGGTTCGCGTGGATGAAGCCGGCGTGGGAGTGCGGCAGTCGAACCTGGCGCTGACGCTGGCCGGCACGCGCGAGCAGGAGATCAAGGCGGTGCAACAGAACATGCTGGATGCGAAGGCCGATCTGGAGGAGAAGCAGATCGACGCCGACCGCGCGCAGAAGCTCTTCGCCAAGGACGAGGCAACCGCGCAGGAGCGGGACCTGGCGGCGACGGCGCTGAAACGCTCGCAGGCGACGTACGCGGCGGCGCAGCAACGGTACAACGAAGCCGTGGAAGGCAGCCGCAAAGAGGACATTGCGATTGCGCAGGCGAACCTGAAGCAGGCGCAGACCGATCTCGGGTTGTCGCAGGTGGATCTCGGTTACACCGTGCTGCGCTCGCCGTTCACCGGCGTGATTACCGTGCGCGAGGCGGAGCTGGGCGAAGTTGTCGCGCCCGGAACGCCGGTCGTGACGCTGGCCGACCTGGACCACGTGTGGCTGCGCGCCTACATCGCGGAGACGGACCTGGGGCGAATTCGCTGGGGACAGGACGCGACGATTACGACCGACACATATCCCGGCAAAAAGTACCACGGACGCATCTCGTTCATCTCGCCATCGGCCGAGTTCACGCCGAAGAGCGTGCAAACGACCACGGAGCGCGTGACGCTTGTCTACCGCATCAAGATCGATCTCGACAATCCGAACCACGAGCTGAAGCCGGGCATGCCCGCGGACGCACACATTGCGTTGGGCGTGGCAGCTTCAAACTCCGGCGGAGCGGCGCCCGGCGGAAAATGACCGAAGCAACCCAACCCGCGATTGTAGCCGACGGCCTGAGGAAGACATTCCCCGGCGTGTGTGCCGTGGATGCGCTCAGCTTCGACGTGCGCGCGGGCGAGATCTTCGGGCTGGTCGGGCCGGACGGCGCGGGAAAGACAACGACGCTGCGGATGCTTGCCGGCATTTTGCCGCCCGATGGGGGCAGCGCGTCGATCGCGGGAATTGACGTAGTGCGCGACCCGGAGCGAGCCAAGCACTCGCTAAGCTACATGCCGCAACGATTCGGACTTTACGAAGAGCTCTCGGTGGATGAGAACATCCGGTTTTACGCGGACCTGTTCGGCGTGAAACGAAGCGATCGGGAGACGCGATCCGCGGAGCTGTTGCGCGCCGCCGGAATGAGCGAGTTTCGCCGCCGCTTCGCGGGGAAGCTGTCGGGCGGGATGAAACAGAAGCTGGGACTGATCTGCGCGCTGATTCACCGGCCGAAGGTGGTGCTGCTCGACGAGCCGACGACGGGAGTCGATCCGGTGTCGCGGCGCGATTTCTGGCGCATCCTCTACGAGCTGCTGGCGGAGGGCGTGGCGATTCTGACCTCGACGGCGTATCTCGACGAGGCAGAGCGTTGCCATCGCGTGGCGCTGCTCCACCAGGGCAGGCTGCTGTTCTGCGACACGCCGGACAACCTGAAGAGCAAGATGCGCAAGGGTGTGGTGACGATTGTCTCTTCCGATCCGCGCAATGTGCGCGATGAGCTGAGAGGCGAGGAGGGAATTTCGAGCCTGGTGCTGCACGGAGACGGCCTGCGGGCGGTGGTGGACGATGGACCGCGCCGAGTGGCGGCATTCGAGACACGCCTGCGCCAGGCGGGCGCGCCGTTCGATGCCATTCAACAAGTCGCCCCGACCATCGAGGACCTGTTCGTCGACGCCGTCGAAGCGCAGGGTGCTGCCCATGAATGACAACGGCAGCTCGGTGGTGGTTGAGGAGCTCGTCAAACGGTTTGGCGACTTCACCGCCGTCGATCACATCAATCTCTCGGTGCGAAAGGGCGAAATCTTCGGGTTTCTGGGACCGAACGGCGCGGGCAAGTCGACGACAATTCGCATGCTCTGCGGGCTACTGCGGCCGACGTCGGGCCGGGCGCTAGTGGCCGGATTCGACGTGGCGCGCGAACCAGAGGCGGTTCGGCAGAACATCGGCTACATGTCTCAGAAATTCTCACTCTATAACGACCTGAAGGTTATCGAGAACATCCGGTTGTTCGCCGGGCTGTATAGCGTGGAGCGCGCGGAACTGGCGGGGCGGATCGATTGGGCGCTCGAGATGTCGCACCTGAAGGGGCAGGAGAATCTGCTGACGGGCACGCTGCCGGGGGGTTGGAAGCAGCGTCTGGCGCTGGGCTGCGCGGTGCTGCACCGGCCGCCGATCGTGTTTCTCGACGAACCGACATCGGGCGTCGATCCGATTTCGCGGCGCCAGTTCTGGGAACTGATCCACCAGATGGCGGAGCAGGGCGTGACCGTCTTCGTGACCACGCACTACATGGAGGAGGCCGAATACTGCAACCGGCTGGCGCTGATTTTCCGCGGCAGGATCGTTGCGCTGGGCACGCCGACGGAGCTGAAGCAAAAATCGATGAAAGGCGAGCTGCTTCTGGTCGAGTGCGCGCCGCTGGGCGCGGCGCTTGAGGCGCTGCAATCGGCGCCCGGCGTGCTGGACGCGGCGGTGTTCGGAAACGCCCTGCACCTGGTGGTTCAGAACGCCGACGAGACGGAGCGGCAACTGGTCGGCTATCTGGGACAGCGCGGCATCACGCTGAATCGCGCGGAGCGAATCCGGCCGAGTCTCGAGGACGTATTCGTTTCGCTAACCACCGAGCGCCGGGTAGCGCAGGAGAACGCTGCATGAGCGTGAGACGGCTTTGGGTGATGGCGCGAAAAGAGGTGGTGCAGATTCTGCGCGATCCGCGGAGCCTGGCGATCGTGATCGTGATGCCGGCGATCCTGGTGATTCTTTTCGGCTACGGCGTGAGCCTGGACCTGAAGGGGCTGCCGGTGTATGTGTACGACCAGGACGGAAGCCAGCAGAGCCAGGACTTGCTGAAACGGTTTCAATCGAGCGAGTACTTTCACGTGGCGCGGGTGGTGAACAACTACCGGGAGCTGACCCGCGCGCTCGACGACGGCAGCGCGAAGATGGGCATCGTGATTCCGTGGAACTTCTCCGAGAAGCTCGCTGAGGGTGGCCCGATTCAAATTCAGGCGCTGGTGGATGCGACGGACGACAACTCGGCCAACGTGCTGATGGGCTACACGCAAGGCGTGGTGCAGGAGTACTCGGCGGAGGTGCAGGCGGAGTTTCTGCGGCAGCGCGGGATCGCGATGCAGACGGCGCCGATCGGCGTGGAGACGCGCACCTGGTACAACGAGGACTTGGAGAGCAGCGCGTTCATCATTCCCGGAGTGCTGGCACTGGTGATGTCGGTGATCGGGGCGTTTCTCACCTCTCTGACCATCGCCCGCGAGTGGGAACGCGGCACGATGGAGCAACTGATTTCGACACCGGTGAGCGCCTCGGAGATTATGTTCGGCAAGCTCGTACCGTATTTCGTTCTCGGCATGGGCGACACGATCGTCAGCGCGCTGATCGCGATCTACTGGTTCAAAGTGCCGTTCCGCGGATCGTTTCTGACGCTGCTGGCCAGCTCGGCGATGTTCCTGGTGGTGGTGCTGGCGATGGGATTCTTCATCTCGGTGCTGGCCAAGGGCCAGTTCGCGGCCAGCCAGATCGCGCTGCTGACTACGTTCCTGCCCGCGTTTCTACTTTCGGGATTTCTGTTCTCGATCGATCAAATGCCGACCGTTCTGCAGTGGATCACGCACATCGTTCC
>JBEKKI010000095.1:0-7992 GCA_050010795.1 Occallatibacter sp. | reverse complement strand
ACTGCAGTGCGGGCTATTCCGGCTCCACAGATCCTCGACCTTCACCTGCGCAGATCGCATGCTACTATTTTCATGCTCTTCGGGTGGCCCTATGGGCCATGCATGACTGCGGTTGCTTTTCACTCTCTCAATTCAGCACGCACAAGGGCTAGCTCGCTGACTCGCTAACTCGCTAGCTTGCCAACTCCGCTATCGCCGCTACCTTTTGCGCTACAATTTGGCCACATTACTTTGGCAGTCTGCGCCACACGCCAATCCAAACCCCAACGGATTCGCGCCTGGTCGCATTACAGAAGGTGCCGCGCATGCCAACCGTGAATCTCGTCGGTGGATGGCTGGGGATGTTGGCGGGCGTGCTTTCCGGCGCCATCTTCGGCCTCATGTTCCACAACGACGGCTGGATGGGCGGCTACTCTTCCTATCCCCGCCGCCTCACGCGCCTCGGCCACATCTCCTTTTTCGGTCTCGCCTTCGTCAATCTTTTCTTCGCTGCCACGGCCGCCCAGCTCCATCTCTCCGGCGCCTATCTCTCCGTCGCCTCGTGGGGATTGATCGTCGGCGCCATCACCATGCCCGCGTGCTGCTTCCTTTCCGCATGGCGCAAGCCCATGCGCCATCTCTTTCCCATCCCCGTCGTCTCCGTTTTTTCTGGCATTCTTGCCATACTGATCGGATGGTGGCGCCAATGAAACTCGGACTCATTGCCATGAGCGGCGTGCGCGCGCACAACCCCGAACTCACCGCGCTCGGCCTCACCCTGCCCGGCTTTGTCGAGCGCAACAAGGTCATCGCGTCCCTGCCCAGCCTTGGCCTGCTCACGCTCGCCGGCTTAACGCCGCGCGAAGTCGACGTTCGCTATCTCGAAGTTCCCGACATCAACGCCGTCTCGGGCGTCCCTGAAGAATTCGATGCCGTCGCCATCTCCAGCTTCTCCGCGCAAATCGGCGAGGCCTACGAGTTGGCCGACCGCTACCGCCTCCTCGGCACGCGCGTCATTCTCGGCGGCCTTCACGTCAGCGCTTTGCCCGATGAAGCGCGCCTCCACGCCGATGCGGTGGTCATCGGCGAAGGCGAATCCGTGTGGCCGGCCGTCGTCGCCGATCTGCTCGCTCCCGGCGGCGAGCTCAAACCCGTCTACGACGCGCGCACTCTCGATTTCCCGTTCGCCGAGTCGCCCATGCCGCGCTTCGATCTGCTCGACATCGATCGTTACAACCGCCTCACCGTGCAAACCCAGCGCGGCTGCCCCTTCCGCTGCGAATTCTGCGCCGCCTCCATCCGCATCTCGCCCACCTACAAAACCAAGCCCATCGACCGCGTCCTCGCTGAAATCCGCGCCATCAAATCCCTCTGGAAGCGCCCCTTCATCGAGTTCGCTGACGACAACACCTTCGTCAACAAGCCCCACTCCAAACAGCTTCTGCGCGCCCTCGCCGGCGAAGACGTCCGCTGGTTCACTGAGACCGATCTCTCCGTCGCAGACGACGAGGAACTCCTCGACATGCTTCGCGACGCGGGCTGCGCCGAGATCCTCATCGGCTTTGAAGCCACCACCTTCTCCGGCGTCGACGGCGCCGAGCAGCGCTCCAACTGGAAGGCTAAACGCGTCGACAGCTATTTCGACGTCATTCGAAAAATCCAGGACCGCGGCGTGCGCGTCAACGCCTGCTTCATCCTCGGCCTCGACGGCGCCGGCCCCGAATCCTTCGACCAGGTTTGGGAGTTCGCCCAGGCCGGCAGCCCTTACGATGTGCAGATCACCGTCCAGACCGCTTTTCCCGGTACGCCGCTCTACGCGCGCCTCAAACGTGAAGGCCGCATCCTGCGCGACGAGGCCTGGGAACTCTGCACGCTCTTCGACGTCAACTTCCGCCCCGCGCAAATGACCGCTGCCGAACTCGAAGCGGGATTCCGCGGCCTTGTCAGCCGCATATACTCCGCGGAATTCACTGACCAGCGCCGCGAACATTTCCGCCACAACTATATCGCGCATCGTCGCAGCCACACATCACAACTTCGAGGTGAACATGTCCACTAAATGGATCAAAATCCTCTTCGTCGTCGCCGGCATCTACGATCTCTTGCTCGGCTTTGCTTCCGTCGTTGCCGCTCCGCAAATCTTTCGCGCCGCGGGCGTCGCTCCGCCCAACCACTGGGGCTACGTGTACTTCCCGGCGCTGCTGGTCATCATCTTCGGCGTCATGTTCCTGCGCATTGCTGCCGATCCTGTCCGGCGCATCGAACTGATTCACTACGGCATGGGTCTCAAGGCCGCTTACTGCGGAGTGGTCTTCTGGTTCGAGATCATCGGCAGCGTGCCCGGGCTGTGGATTCCCTTCGCATGGGCCGACTTTGTCTTCTTCGTCCTGTTCTTCCGGGCCTGGCGCTCCCTTACGCCCAAGTCCGCCTGAACCTGAATCGTGTCCGGTGTCATCCTGTGTGCAGGCCGTGTAGCGCCGGGCTCCTGCCCGGCTGTCGTGCGGGCGTCCACGCCCGCACTTGCTTTCACGCTGTCATCCTGAGCCCCTGTCGTCTGAAGGGTACGGGCTTTAGCCCGTACATCAAAGTTGCAAAAAGAAACGATGGGGTTTCAGCCCATGCGGAACCACACGCCAGGTGCCCCATGTCCCGGTTCTGGGACGTGGGATAGGTCGATCCCATCTGTTCACGCCCTCATCCTAAGTGTTCTTCAGCGCAGCCGAGTGTCGTCCCCACCGTCCTGTTTTCCGGGCCGCGAAGTTCCTTATCCTCGATGCACTCGCCTCCTCAAGCATCAGTCCCAAGCGCGCTGGCACCCTTCTCTACGGCCTTCAGCTCGCACAGAAGAGCATCGGCCGCCCCATCAACGTGCCCCACTAACCACTCATCGCTAACCATGGCATTCACGCCACCGACGGTCTCAGTTCCACTTGCTTGGTCGTGATTTCGATTTTCGCCGGAGCGACCGTGCCGCCGCGCATGATGGTGCTGGCTTCGATCTCGATCGTGCCTGCCGTCTTCGTCGACTGCACGATGACCTGCGCCAGCCCGTTGAACAGCGACCGCCGCGGCTCCTTGTCGCTCTCATGGCAGTTGGGATCGCCGTTGCCCACGCCGACGAGCGCCCCCTCGCCGCTCACCTTGAAGAGGACGAGATTCGATGCCGTTGGTACCGCGCGCCCCGCGCTGTCCACCGCGTCGACGGTGAGAACAACAACATCCGCGCCGTCCGCGTCAATCTCCGCACGATCGGCCGCGAGCCGCAGCGCCGCAACTTTTCCCGTCGTCTCGCGCTTCTCTGAGAGCACCATCTTGCCGTCCTTCCAGCCGCGGGCTTCGATCGTGCCCGGCTCGTAGCGCACCTTCCACTCCAGGTGCCCCAACCGCGGAACCTTCTGCCGGCCCTGGCTCTTGCCGTTCAGCAACAGCTCCACCTCGTCGACGTTCGAGTGCACCCAAACCGGGATTTCCTCGCCTTCCCTGCCCTCCCAGTTCCAGTGCGGAAGCAGGTGCAGCACGGGCTCCTTGGTCCACCACGCCTTGTAGTAGAAGTAGTCGTCCTTGGGGAACCCGCACATGTCCACGATGCCGAACTGCGAGTTGATCGACGGCCATCCATACGGCGTCGGCTCGCCGCGATAATCGAATCCCGTCCACGCGAACCCGCCTGCCTCCCACTCGCGCGTCGCGTAGAAAGTCCACCACTCCTCCGCCAGCTCACTCCATTCCGTGTGGTTCACGTCGTAGGCGCTGAGCGTGTTGCGCAGCGGATCGGTTTCATAGCAGCCGCGCGTGGCGATCGTGCTCGCCGTCTCCGAACCATAGATGGGCCGCGTGGGATGTTTCTTGTGAAAGCCGTCAGGGCGATTCAGGCCGTAGTTGAACCCGATAATGTCGAGCGCGTCCGACACGCCCTTCTCGTTGTCGCCGTTTACGGCGGCCGATACTACGCGCGTGGGATCAAGCTCATGGCAGCGCCGCACCATGGTGGCCGCGATCTTGGCTCCCTCTTCGGCCTCCTCGTTTTGCAGTTGCCACTCTTCGTTCCCAATCGACCACAGAATGATCGACGGCGAGTTGCGGTAGCGCTTCACCATTGTCTCGAGCTGCGCCATTCCCTCGGGGCTCGAGCTCATCTGCCGCGTCTCGCACATCATCATCATCCCCATGCGGTCGCACGCCGCAACAAGTTCCGGCGTGGGCATGTTGTGCGAGGTGCGAATGGCGTTGCAGCCCATTCCCTGCATCACGAGAACGCGGAAAGCCTGCAGCCGGTCCGGCACTGCCGCGCCCACTCCCGCATGATCCTGGTGATTGCACACTCCCTGGATCTTCATTGGCGTGCTGTTGAGGAAGAACCCATGATCTGCGTCGAACTTCACCGTGCGCACGCCAAACGTGATGCGCTCGGCGTCGCGTACCTTGTCGCCCGACTTCACGGTGACGACGGCGGTGTAGAGATTCGGCGACTCTACCGACCACAGCCTGGGCCGCGCAATCTTCGCAGTCGCCTCAAAGGTCGCCGACCCATCAACTGCGAGCTGCTGCGCTGTAGCCTCGGCCGTCGTAACGGGCTCGCCATCGCCGTCCAGAATCTGCCAGCTTACCGTCGCCGATTCCATGCTTGCGCCGTCATTCACCACCACGGTCCCAAGTGAAATTGACGCATCTTCGCCCTTCAGTTCGGCCCGTACCCAGCTCTCCCACCTGCCAAGATGCAGCGCATCGGTTTTCTTCAGCCATACGTGCCGGTAGATTCCCGCGCCCTCGTAGAACCATCCATCGCCATAACTCGCGTCCACGCGCACAACGATGCAGTTCTTCGCGCCAACAGCGAGGAAATCGGTGATGTCGAAGCGGAAGGGCGCGTAGCCGTTGTCGTTGCGCCCGATGAAGCAGCCGTTCACAAACACCATCACGTCGCGGAAAGCCCCATCGAACTCGACAGCGATCCGCCGCCCGGCATCGCTCGCCGGAATCTCGAACTCGCGCCTGTACCATCCCACGCTCGTCTCCGGGTACCGCCGTCCCAGCGGCTTGTATCCGTGCGAGCGCAACGGATCGTCCCACATAAACGGCAACTCCACCGCCCAATCGTGCGGCAGGTTCAGCGCGCGCCACTTTGAATCGTCATATCCCACCCGCGCAAACTTGAAGTCGCCGGTCTTCGCGAATGCCTCTTCGGTGTTTCCGAAATCGAGATCCTTCGCCGAATCGTTTCCGTTGCCGAATTGGAACTTCCATCCGAAGTCCAGAAGAAGTTGCTCTCGCGGTCCAATCGCGGACGACGCGCCTCCGCCGCCCACAGCGGCGTCACTCACCAGAGCCGCGGCGCGAGCCCACGCCGACCTTGCCAGAAGCGATGAAGTCGAAAGTGCCAAACCGGATTGAAGCAAATCGCGACGGGTAATATGGGACATAAGAATCCTCTTTCCAATGAACTGCCGCCACAGATGAAAGCTGATCCGTGCATGGCGGGCAACAAGGCACTATAAACCAGTCTGCGCCGCGCTGTATACGCTTTCAGGAATCCACCGATTTTCGGGCTCAAGAGTCTCAATCGGCCGCGGCGCCGCTTCAAATGGCGTGCGCTTGAAAATGGTAAACTCGAACAGTCAGCCGGCTCTATCGGAGAGATGGCCGAGTGGCTGAAGGCGCACGCTTGGAAAGCGTGTTTAGGGGAAACTCTAACGTGGGTTCGAATCCCACTCTCTCCGCCATGCAGTCAAGTGGTTTATTATCAATTACTTAGAAGTCGAGAATGCGCCCGATTTCCGGCCTATTTCGCAAGAATCTTCCAGCAGAGAATTGGATCGGGAGCCAATTTTCTTGTTTGTATGCCCCGCTTTCTCTGCACGGCTGGAGAGGAGTGGAACTTTAGATCTCGCCTTCGGGCGGCACACGCACGGCAAATCCCGTAACGCCAACAGGCCGGCACAGTTTCCCAGGCTAATTAGAATCTGTTCCTACGGTTCCAAATGACGCGCGCCAGCTTGTGCGAATAGTCGACGAAAAAAGCTCTACTGAGAGTTCGATTGACTGCTCCCCCGCCATATAGTCTGAGCTGTCTGGCTCTGCTTAGCTTATATTGGGAAAATCCCCGCAACTCGGGCCGTGTCTGCAAGTTTCTTCCACCAGAGAATTCCAGTTGCCGCCGGAAAATCCCCTCGAGGATGACATTTTCTCTGATTGGGCCATCGGAGGTCCGGTTTTGGCAATGGCCCTTCTTACGGTTCTTCGGCCCATCCTTCCAAATTGCGGCTGGCGGCTTGGAAATCGGGAGTATTGGCCCTCGCTCTCAACCTGCTTATGACCCATTGACGAGTGATATGACGACTTGGCGTTAAGCAAGAATCCTTCCCGGCGAAATGGGCGTTTGCCGGGATTGATCCTGGGGCGTCAGAATGCGAACGCAAACTGCCGAAGGGCCTCCGGCGCGTCCAGGGACGCCGACAGTAAACTTATTGAAAATGACAAAGTTGCAGAGTAACCTTTAGTCGTGATCAGGTAGGACGTTGGAGAGGAATTGTGGCCGACACAACGGAGGGGATGCCTTGGAAATTTTTATCTGACAGCGCTGTTCAGTCCAGCGATCAGGATAAATTCGGAGTTCACTCGGCATACGCTAAGGTCCTTTATCACATAGCGAAGGCCTGTGAAACGCCCTTTTCGATAGCCCTATACAGCAGTTGGGGTACCGGAAAGACCTCCATCTGCAACCTGGTTCAGAGGCAGTCTGCAAGTGACCCGGGTGTTCATTATATTTATTTAGACGTCTGGAAGTACTCTAATGAGCCCCTAAAGCGTTGGATATTGCTCGAGACGCATAGAGCACTAACAGACCAGCGAGCGATACCAGACTATAAGTTCGGCGGGCGATCCCTGCAGAGCCATCTCGAATTTGAAGAAAGCTGGGAGGACCACGACAGACTCTCAGTAAATTTCGCAGCAGTACGTTGGCTGGGCCTCGGAGTGGTCGTCTTCTTCTGTGCGTTTTTCGCCTCCCTCCTGTTCTCCCCGAAGGCCTCCTTTGCTGGGCATATTCTCACGACTGTCGCAGCCTTCTTAGCTACGGGATGGGCGGCTGCGTTTTTGTTCGAGGCTGTTGTCAAGGAGCTCTTCAAGTCTCTGTCGGGCTTGGTCTTCGATCGAAAAGTCAGGCATGTCTCGGCGCAGCCAGCCTTTAGTGCCGAGAAATTCGGTGAGATCTTCCGGGATATGATCCGTCAGGCCACATCTGCCCCCGATCCGAAGAGAATAATCTTTGTCTTCGATAATTTAGACCGCTGCTCCGAAGCTGTTGCCGTCGAGACAATCGGCGTGATCAAGACCTACCTTGATGAGCCGGGATGCGTCTACATCATTCCCTGCGACGAAACGGCATTGCTAAAACACATTTCGAAGTCGTATACGTCGCAAGATGGCGACGGCGGCCAGAAATACGCAAGGGAATTCCTAAATAAATTCTTCCAGACAACGCTGCGCCTACCCATTGCTCCGGAGTTCGATATCGAGACATTCCTGGACCACCAGCTCGGCATAGCTGGGATGAGCGACCTTCCCGCCGACGCCCGGGACGTTCTCGTGTTGGGCTATCTCGGGCAGACCCCGAGGCAAATAAAACGCGTCCTAAACGATTTGACCGCTTTCCGGTCGTTGGCCGTTCAAGCAGAGAACCAGGGCCTCGTTGAAACCGGTGCCCTAACGTCAAATCTCTCGCTGCTGACAAAAATGTCTGTAATTTCCGTTGAGTGGCCGAGTTTCCTTGGTCTGCTGGCGGACGATCCTGAACTTTGGGCCGACCTTAACCGCAAGATCTCGACCGGAGAGCATATCGACGACACCCGTATCGCGACGGGGCTTCGTTCGTTCCTGCACGCTACCAAGCATGTTGTCAAGGGCGGAATGATAGGGAACCAGCGGGGCGGAAGAAAAGGGAACCAGTAAGGGGAACGATCAAGCAGGGATTTTCGGGGGAGAAGGGGCTCTGGAGCGTAGCGGAAGAGGCCCTTC
>JBEKKI010000094.1:0-8010 GCA_050010795.1 Occallatibacter sp. | reverse complement strand
CTTGCCGCCGCGCTTTAACAGGCCGAAAACAGGCACTTTCCCGGCTGCTCCACGACCGCGTAGTCCTTTACGCCGGCCACCAAAGTAGCTCTCATCCACTTCCACTTCTCCAGAGAACGGAGCGGCATCCTCGCTGACCTGGTAGATGAGCTGCCGCAGACGATGAAAATAATACGCCGCGGTCGTCTTGATGACGCCCACCAGCACGCCCGCCGTGCGCGCTGTCGTACCCGCAACAAAGTGCTCCATCAGCCGTCTCTGTTGGCTCCAGAGCAGACGGCTCTTGTGCATCTGCGCCATCCTAGAAACCCTAGCTCTTCGCTAGGCATCTAGGACAGCCCCAAATTCTTTTTCTGTCGATATCCTATCCCCGGCGTTTTGCATTATCCTCTTGTCATGGCGATTGAAAACATTCTTGCCCAACTAGACTCTGAGATAAAACGGCTCCAGCAGGCACGTGCTTTGCTGGCCACCATCGGGAACGCAGCCACGAGCACCGGGCGCCGCGCCAAGAAAGCGTCCGTCAACTCCAGGCCCAGGAAGAAGCGCGTTCTGAGCGCCGATGCTCGCAAGAGGATTGCCGACGCACAGCGCAAGCGCTGGGCTGCTCATCGCGCCAAGGCAAAGCAGAAGGCATAATATCTCTCAGATTCTTTTCGAGAGCAGGTCCGTACAATCGGTCTCATAAATACCTCTGCTGCATAGTGAGCACGCATGGGACCCGACAACAAGGCGGGCCCCTTGCTTCCGGCGAGTTGACAAGGATGGCTTATGAGACCGGTTCTAGGAACGGTTCCGAAGCCGCCACCGCTTACTTACCGGTAAGGTGATGGGATAGACGTGTGTCCATCGCCGTCCTAAGTAAGTTATCCCAATGACGCCATCACCAGCATGCGCGGCTCGGTCATTTCTTCAATGGCCCAGCGGATGCCTTCGCGCCCCAGGCCGGAGTCCTTCACTCCACCGTAGGGCATCGGATCGAGGCGCCAGTTCGGCGTATCGCCCACTATCAGCGCGCCCACTTCCAGCTCGCGATACGCCGTACGGATGCGGCCTGAGTCGCGCGTAAGCAGCCCCGCCTGCAATCCGTACCTTGAGTGATTCACCTGCGCCAGCGCGTCCTCGAAGTCGTCGTACGGCTCAATCACCACCACCGGCCCAAAGACCTCTTCATCGCGAACCTTCATGCCGGGTTTGGTTCCAGTCAGAATGGTGGGCGTCACCACCGATCCCTTGCGCTCGCCGCCTGCCACCAGCTTCGCGCCTGCTTCAACGGCCTCCTTCACCCACGCCTCCACGCGCTCGGCTTCGCTCTGCCCGATCAGCGGTCCAACTTCGGTATCTTCCTTCGATGGATCGCCGGTCACGAGCTTGCCCGCGTAATCCACCACCTTCCACAGAAATGTTTGAAAAATTCCCCGATCCACATACACGCGCTGCACACTGATGCACGACTGTCCCGCGTAGTTGAACGCCGCGTGCGCCGTTCGCAGCGCCGCGTCCTCCAGGTCCTTCCAGTCGCTGTGCACCACGAGCGCTGCGTTGCCGCCCAGCTCGAGCAGCACGCGTTTGCGTCCCGAGTGTGCTTTCAGCTCCCAGCCTACCTTCGCCGAGCCGGTAAAGCTCACCAGCTTGATGCGATCTTCTTTTTCCGCCAGCCATGCCGTGTCGGCGTTTTCCAGAGTTAGAATCGCCAGTGCTTCCTCGGGCCAGCCTGCTTTCAAAATCACTTCGCCCAGCGCCAGCGCGGTGAACGGCGTTTGCGCCGCGGGTTTCACTATCACCGGGCAGCCCGAGGCAATGGCCGGCGCAACCTTGTGAGCCACCAGGTTCAACGGGAAATTGAACGGCGTGATCGCCAAAATCGGCCCCACGCCAAAGCGTTGCACAAGTCCCCAACGGCCTTCGTTGCCTTCGGTCAGGTCCAGCGGGATGCTTTCGCCGCCCAGCCGCGCGGCTTCTTCAGCGGCGGTCTTGAAAGTAAGAACGGCGCGATCCACTTCCGTCCGCGCCATACGCAAAGGCTTGCCCGCCTCCGCCACAATCAGCTGCGCAAACCGTTCCTTTTGCTCGATGAGCGCGGCCGCCACGTCCTCCAGAATCTCGCGCCGCTTCCATCGCGGCAGGGCGCGCGTGCGTCGCATGCTCGCCACGGCGTGATGTACGGCTTCGCGCGCGTCGGCTCTTGTCGCCTGCGTTACCCGGCCCACCAGCCCCTGGTCCCACGGCGACCGCACCTCCAGCGCTTCTCCATCAATCCATTCCTTGCCGCACAGCAGAAATCCGGTTTGCGTTCCCGGCCGCATCTTCATGTTGAAACTCCTGTTGCGTTCTCCTCCCATGGTACTCGCGCGGCCGGCCAGCTATTGTCCGTCCCCGCCGTCGGCCTTCCCTCAGTCAGGTTGCGAATCGGGAGCGAATTCCCCGCTGTGGATCGGGCCTCGATTCAGAGCAACTAAAAAAACCGTTACCGAAACAACATTGGATGGGATATATTGTCTGCGTCTCTCAAGGTCCCCATATTCATCCCAAAAAACGACGCTTCACGAAAAGGAATTGACCATGCCCGATTCAATCGACAGTCAAGTACCTCAGGCCGTTCCACCGCAGCCCGTTGCTGCACCGCCACCCAGGTCCGGCTCCAGCGCCCTTAAGATCATCCTCATCATCGTGGGCATCTTCGTCGCCCTCGGCATCGCCTGCGCCGGAATTGTCGGCTACGGTATCTACCGTGTCGCCCACGCCGTCCACAAGGATGCCAACGGCAACGTGACTATCACTACTTCCACGGGCAGCATGACCGCCAATGAAAATCAGCAATTCACCGAGAGCGATCTGGGAATCGCCATCTACCCCGGGGCTACGCAAGGCAAAGGTGGTCTCAAAATGACCATTGCCGGCAAAACCATGATCACCGCGAACTACCTCACGCCCGACTCCGAGGACAAAGTCATCGCCTTCTACAAAGACAAGGCAGGTCCCGATGCCGAAACCATCACCACCGGCACTGGCGGGGTCATCTCAATGACGAACGGCTCCGACGCCATTACGGTGACAGTCACCCAGTCGCCCAACGAGAACGACGGCAAGACACAAATCGTCATCGCGCGCACGCCCAAATCCTAGACGGAGCTCTGAGCCTCGCCGAGCCTCTCTCGCATACTGCAAAAGCCTGCGCGGGAGGCTCCCTTCACATCCCGCCACACTTTCGCGCCCGCAACCTTCTCTGAGTTCTTGCGGTACACTCCATCCATGATTCACGACGGCCGCAGCCGCAAGCTTCCCTTCGATCCCGACGAGGCTTTGGCTCATCTGCGCTCGAGCGATCCCAAACTTGCCGCGCTCATCCACTGTGCCGGTCCCTTCACCCTGCGCCTTGACCACTCCGTGTCGCCCTTCGAGTCATTGCTCGAATCCATCCTCTACCAGCAGCTCCACGGCAGGGCGGCGGCCGCCATTCACGCCCGAGTCCGCGAGTACTTCGGCGGCGATCCCACGCCGCGGCTTCTACTCGACACTCCCGACGAGCCCCTCCGCGCCGCCGGCGTTTCCGGCAACAAGATCAAGGCTCTTCGCGACCTCGCCGCCCGCACCCTCGATGGCACGGTTCCCTCGCACTCTGCCATTCTCAAAATGCCCAACGAAGAGATCGTCAAACGCCTCACCGAAGTCCGCGGCATCGGACCCTGGACCGTCGAAATGTTGCTCATCTTCCGTCTCGGCCGTCCCAACGTCCTGCCCGTCACCGACTATGGCGTGCGCAAGGGCTTCGCGCTCACCTTTCTGCGCGTGCCCAAGTCGCGCCCGCTCGAAGCCGCCGATCTGCCCCAACCCGAAGTCATCCTCCGGCGCGGCCGGCGCTGGGCTCCCTACTGCTCCGTCGCAAGCTGGTACCTCTGGCGCGCCTGCGATCTGGCCAGAAACTCGCCCCCCGCGGGACGTTCCGCCCGCCAGTAGTGGCCCCGCGTGGAGTTGCTTTGAAAGGGCACGGCTTCACTCAAAGCACGCCACTCGCCCCACAGCAATCCAAACGCTCGCCGTAAAATAAGCTTGAGCGGCCGAAAGCAAGCGCCCGCGACGCACTTCATCGGAACCCCTATGCCTCCTGGAAAGCGCTTTGTTTGCATTCACGGTCACTTTTACCAGCCACCGCGCGAAAATCCCTGGCTGGAGACGGTTGAAACCCAGGACACGGCCGCTCCCTATCACGACTGGAACGAGCGCATCTGCGCGGAGTGCTACGCTCCCAACGGCGACGCTCGCGTGGTCAACGCCAAGAACCAGATCACGCGCATCGTCAACAACTACGCGCGCATCAGTTTCAACTTCGGCCCCACGCTCCTCAGTTGGCTCCGGCAGAACGCCCAGCGAACGCTCCGCACGGTTCTCGACGGCGAGAGACGCAGCCGCCGCCGCTACCACAGACACAGCTCTGCCATGGCGCAGGCTTACAACCACATGATTCTCCCACTGGCCAGCCCGCGCGACCGCGCCACGCAAATCCGCTGGGGAATCGCCGACTATGAATCGACTTTTGGCGTACGGCCTGAGGGCATGTGGTTGCCTGAGACTGCGGCCGACTCCGCCACGCTTGAAGCGCTCGCCGCTGCCGGTATCAAGTTCACGGTGCTCGCTCCGCATCAGTGCAAGCGCGTACGCCCGCTCAAAGAGGGTGCGGCTTGGACCGACACTCCCGGCGCTGCCGTCAACACCACCCATCCGTATCTCGTCCGCTTCCCTTCAGGCGCATCCATCGCCGTCTTCTTTTACAACGGGCCCGTCTCGCGCGCTATCGCCTTTGAGGGGCTGCTCGACTCCGGCGACAACCTTGCCGCGCGGCTTAAGGAGAGTTTCAAAGACTCGACGCAGCCGCAATTGGTTCACGTCGCCACGGATGGCGAGTCGTACGGCCATCATCACAGGTACGGAGAGATGGCGCTGGCCTACGCATTGCGCCTGCTCGAGCAGGACAAGACTGTCAAGCTAACCAACTACGCGACATTCCTCGAGCATTTCCCGCCCGAATTCGAGTGCGAAATCGTCGAGAACACGTCGTGGAGCTGCCCGCACGGCGTGGAACGCTGGCGCTCCGACTGCGGCTGCAACGGCGGCCAAGCCGGTTTCACCCAGGCTTGGCGCGCCCCGCTGCGGCAGGCATTCGACGAGCTGCGTGACGCTTTGATCCCGCTCACTGAGCAGGCAGGCGCCGCGCTCTTCAGCGATGTTTGGGCTGCCCGCGATGCCTACATTCAGGTCATAATTGATCGCGGCGCGGAGTCAATCGACCGCTTCTTTGCCGCGCATCAGGTCCGCCCTCTCTCCGAGTCCGAACGCACCCGCGCCCTCGAGCTCATGGAGGTGCAGCGCCATGCGCAGCTCATGTACACCAGTTGCGGCTGGTTCTTTGACGATATCGCCGGCATTGAGACCGTGCAGGTCATCGCCTACGCCGCGCGCGTCCTGCAGCTCGCGCAGCTGGTCTTCGGCGAGCAAGCCGCTGCCCTCGAGCCCGCGTTTCTCTCGCGTCTCTCCCAGGCCCACTCCAACAAGCCTGAGGCCGGCGACGGCGCCGCCATCTATAAAAAATGCGTCGACACTATGGAGCTTCACCTCGAGCAAGTCGCCGCCCACTACGCCATCAGCTCGGTCTTCTCTTCGTTCGCCGATGAGACTGACCTCTTCTGCTTTCACATCCGCCGCATCTCTTTCGAGATTCACACTTCCGGCCGCGGTCGCCTCGCCCTGGGCCGCGTGCATGTGGCCAGCGCCATCACCGGCCACGCGCAAAGCTTCTCGTTTGCCGTTCTCCACTTTGGCGACCAGAACATCACCGCTGCCGTCAAGGCTTATAACGACTCCGATGCCGCCGCCTTCGAGGCTTTCTCCGCCGAGGTCGCAGAACGTGTGCAGCGCGCCGACTTCCCCGATGTCATTCGTCTTATCGACCGTTTCTACGGTCACGCTGATTACTCGCTCAGTTCGCTCTTCAGCGACGAACAGCGCCGCATCGTCAAGCTCATCCTCAACTCCACCCTCTGGGACATCGAGAATTCACTCACCACCATCTACCAGGATCACGCAAGCCTGTTGCATTATCTCTCGCAGGCAGGTCTGCCCAAGCCGCCTGCGCTCACCCTCGCCGCCGGTTTCGCCATCAATGCGGGCCTGCGCCGCGTGCTTGACGGTGACCCGATCGATGTCGCGCAGTTGCGTTCTTATCTCTCGCTTGCCAAGGCTGACCAGGTCGCCTTTGACACCGCCACGCTCTCCTACTTTGCCGATCAGCGCATGAAGCGCGCCATGCTCGAGCTGCGCATGTCCTCGGGTTCGCTTGAGATGCTTGACCGTGCGCTTGTGCTGGCCCGCGCCCTCACCGAGCTGCCCTTCGACCTGAATCTCTGGCAGGCGCAGAACCTCTGGTACGAGATCCTGCGCCTGTCACCTTCCTCGCTCAGTGCCCTTGAGCCCGATGACTATCCCCGCTGGGAAAAGGATTTCAACGATCTCGGCGCCTGCCTCACCTTCGATACGGCAGCCATTCGCGCCGGCGAGCAAGCAGACGCGCTCGCGGCCGCCGACTAGCTAACTCCGCTCTGTCTTTGCCAGCCTCCCGCCCTTCAGCGCGAACCGCTCCCCGCGCCACACGATCGTGTCTCCAGCAAAGCCCGCCACCCACAAGGCCATCGCGATCGCATCGCGCAGGGGCAACAACCACAGGTTCGGCAGTACCTCGTGGTCGCCAAGCACCCCAGCTCCTACTGTCATCGCCTGCGCCAGCCGCAGGAAGAAGCTCATCCCCAGCAGCCACAGGCTCAACGGGCTCAATCCGCTCGCCAGCACATTCGCGAGCGCCCAGCCGAATCCATGCGTAAAGATCAGGCCCGCATAACCGCCGGGCCGCGAGCAGCGCACCGTCCGCAGCCAGCGTAACTGGTGATCGAAGAATCCGCGCCAGCCATAGGCAGGCACGGCAGTCTCTACCACCTCGGCGCTCAGTTCCACGCGATAACCGGCCTTCGCCACGCGCGCTCCCAGCTCATAATCGTCGGCCAGGTGATCCACCAGCGGCAGCAAGCCTCCGGCCCTTTCGAGCGCTTCGCGCCGCACCGCAAGCGTTGAGCCGAGTCCGTAGTGCAGCCCGCCTTCGATCATCTTCGACAGCAGCACGCCCGGCATGAACTCCGCGGCAATCCCCAGCGCCTCCAGCCGCGACGGCAGCGTGCTGTGCGCCCGCCCACGATAGAGCGCAGTCACCAATCCCACTGGTGGCGTGTCTGCGTTGTGCGAAGCCTCCGCGAAGCAGCGCATCACCCGCTCCAGGTAATGCGGGCTCACCGTGATGTCGGAATCGTTGATCAGCAGAAAGTCATGCCGCGCATGCGCCACAAGTTGCACCAGCGTGCTCACCTTGCCGTTGGTACCCAGCCGCTCGGGGCACTCAACAAGCCGGATCGCCCGCTGAGGAAACTCGGCCTGCAACTGCTCGACCGCGGCCGCCGCCGGATCGTCGCGCGACGAGACTCCAAAGAGCAATTCGAACTCGCCCGCATAATTCTGCCGGCAGTGGCTGCGGAAAGCATCCATCATGCCGGGGTCGAGTCCCTTCAGCGATTTCAGAATGCTTACGCCAGGCGCGAATTCCGGCCTCGCCAGCCGCCGCCCGCGCAGAAACACCCGCGCCGCAACTATCGCCGCCAAAAAGTAACCCATCCCCGCCACGGCCAGCGCCGTCGTCACTATCTCTACGGCCTGCGCCAATGCGTGCGGCATCACGAAGAGCAGTTTACAGTTGTCAGTTTGCAGTTGTCAGTTAGTCCAGTTGCAGCGCGACATTACTGACAACTGACCACTGACCACTGATCACTCGTATCTCAGCGCCTCAATCGGATCCAGGTTCGCCGCCTTCCACGCAGGATAAATGCCAAACAGCAGCCCGATGGCGCAGGAAGAGCCAAAGCCAATCAGCACCCACATCGTCGAAAGCGTGGCCGGCAGCCCGATCGGCAGCAG
>JBEKKI010000093.1:0-11291 GCA_050010795.1 Occallatibacter sp. | reverse complement strand
TGAGAAATCACCACAGGATGAACGGGAGCCGTCCGCCCGCGGGGGAACCGATGACTCGGTTCACCCACTACGACATCTTCATGCCGGCAAATGCCGATCTACTAGAGATACAAGGATGACAGGGCAGAGAGCAGAGATCAGGGATCAGAGAACAGAGAACAGAGAACAGAGAACAGAGAACAGAGAACAGAGAACAGAGAACAGAGAACAGAGAACAGAGAACAGAGAACAGAGGACAGGGATCAGGGATCAGGGATCAGAGAACAGCTGACTGTTCAATTTGGGACAGTTTTGGCTCGGATTCGATTGCTATGGTGAATTCGCGGTAGCGGCGGTTCGCATCTAACAGGACTGTGCGTAAGCCGTGAGAAGCGCCGACTCGAAACCAAGAACATCGACTCGAAACCAAGAAGCATCGATTCGAAACTGAGATGCACCGGTTCGAAACAACGAAACGAAACCTTGATCCCGGAGGAAACACCTTGAAAGGTAGACCGATTGCAGGAGATTCCAAGAAAGTATCTCGTTCGGAGCTGATCGATTTATTGAATGAGGACCTGTCGCGTGAATACCAGGCGATCATCGGGTACGTGGTCTATTCCCAGGTAATAAAGGGCGCCGCGTACATGAATATCGCAGCGGAACTTGCGGTTCACGCTGCGCAGGAACTGAGCCACGCCCTCATCATCGCCGAGCAGATCGATTATCTTGGCGGCATGCCGACGGTTACACCGAAACCCGTGCGGACTTCAGAGAAAGCCACCGATATGCTTCAGTTCGATCTCGATAACGAGACCGAAACCATTCGGAATTATCGCGAGCGAGTGAACCAATGCGAGGAGCTGGGCGAATATGCGATGGGCGAGCAAATTCGCCAGATCCTGATTGAAGAACAGGATCACCAGATTGCTCTGGCGACTGCTCTGGGCAAGAGCGTGCCGGTTTCGAAGAACAGTGGTTAGTGGTTAGTGATTAGTGATTAGTGGTTAGTGGTTAGTCGGTGATGATTCGTGGTTAGTGATGCATGGCCAGCCCAGGCTCGGCGGGCATCAAATACAGGATGGGTCTCATATGGGCGGTCGTGTCCCTTGCGGAGTGACTGCACACGGCAACCCGATCGGGCCTTTGCAGTTTGACCGATTGGAAGTTGCCCCGGCCGCCCGGCGCGAGACGCAGATCGGCGCATATCGATGCAAAGCCCCCAAAAAATCTAAACGGAATGCGGTCCTGCATGATCGATTACCCGAGGGTAATCCCGAGAAACTTCCTTCTTCGGCCACTGTCACTTCTTCGGGCGCCGAGTCGCGGATCAACACAAGTGCCTCGTCGCACTGCGCGGGCTCGATCGAAGCCTGCCAGGCGCGCCTAGCACGTGCGGAATTGAGCCAATTGCAGTTGAAGGTCGCGGCACGCCGAGAATCGGGATTCACGCTCGCGCGGAACTGGTTGCGGGCTTCTCAACGGCCGATGCGGCCGGGGCGCTGAAACCGTTGCGGACCGACTCCGTCAGTCGCGGCCTATCCATCTCTTTTCTTACATAGGTGACAATGTCTCTTGCCATCTCGATCCGGCTTGTCTTTTTCATGAAACGACCCTTCCTTAAGCGATGAACAGTAAAGCCCGTATCGGGTTCAGAGCCGATACTCCCCAGGAAATCCCGCAAATGGGATCCAGCAAGTGTTTATTCGGCAGCCGCGTTAACTGCGCCACCGCGAATATCCCCATCCACCACCACCGAGCAGAAGAAGTACCAGTACAACAACCAGGATTGTTACCATGATGAAACCTCCGTCGCAAGATGAAGCAGACTCGCCCTTGTAACGACGGTCCCACTTCTCTTCTACACACGATCCTAAGAGTGACGCAGACGGAAGTCTGAGCAGATTGAACCACTGTGGATAAGTCAGTGGTTAGTGATTTGTGGTTAGTCAACGAGCCGCGCTCAGTCGTCGAATTCGGGGTTGTCGAGACGGCGCCACTTGCTGGCCTTCCAGCGCTTAGTTTGTGACGACCCGGCCGGCGAGAATGCAGGAGCCGCGCCCCGGCGGCGCGTGGAGTGTGCCCGGCCGAGTTCCGATACTGGGCGTGAGGGTTGAGTTGACGGCCTTCCCACGTTTTTTGGCGAAAGGCAAGAGCGGATCCCTGGACGCGCCAGGCTCAGGATGGCAGCGGCGAAAGTGAGTCAGCCCAGAATGAGCGTGCCGGCAAGCCAGCGAGTGAGCGGGTCAGCGTAACTCCGCCCTAGCGACAAAAACAGAAGCGCCGCGAGGGTGGGGCACCCGGCGGATGTATACTGCATCCGCCTTCAATCCCCCAGGAAGGAAGTTTCCCTTGAAAGGTGATTCCCCATGGCAAGTTATCTGATGCAGGTGTCGTACACGTCAGAGGCGTTGAGTGCTCTGATCGCGAAGCCGCAGGATCGCACGGGACATGTCAGCAAGGTGATTGAGAATCTGGGCGGCAAGTCAATGGGGTCGTGGCTGGCGTTTGGCGACTACGATCTGGTGATGATCATCGAGATGCCGAACAACGTGAACGCCGCAGCGTTGGCGCTGGCCGCAGCCGCGGGCGGCAGCTGCAAGACGGTGAAAACGACTCCGCTGCTCACGATCGGGCAGGGTTTGTCGGCGTTGAGAAAAGCGGGAAAGTCGGGCTACAAGCCGATCGCGGCGAAAAAGTAAAAGCGTAACGTGGGACGGGTGCGCGCAAACGCTCCCTGGCCGCAATACGCGCGGCGAGGCACGGACGGCCCGCGGTGGGGAAACTTGTGCGTTGCAGCGTGTACCCCACAGCGATGCGCGAGCGCCGGCGCCGAACCGAGCGGTGCGGGTTTTGCAGAAGTGCGCTCGGCGAGGCTGATAGGCTGGTGGCATGAAGTTCGGCGTGGTGGTGTTTCCGGGGTCGAATTGCGATCACGATACCTACAACGTGATTGCCGAGGTGGCGCGGCAGCCGGTTGAGTTTTTGTGGCATGACTCGGAGGAGCTGCACGGGGTGGATGCGGTGCTGATTCCGGGCGGATTTGCCTACGGCGACTACCTGAGGACGGGCGCGATTGCGCGGTTCTCGCCGGTGATGCAGGCAGTGAAGAAGTTTGCGGCGGGCGGCGGGCTGGTGCTGGGAATCTGCAACGGATTCCAGATTTTGACGGAGAGCGGATTGCTGCCGGGCGCGCTGATGCGGAACGCGGGGCTGAAGTATATCTGCAAGCAGGTTCACCTGAGGGTGGAGACGACGGACAGCCCGTTCACGAATCAACTGAAGAAGGGCCAGGTGCTGCAGATTCCGATCGGGCACATGGAGGGGAACTATTTTTGCGAGCCGGAGGAGCTTGCGAGGCTGGAGCGCGAGGATCGGATTGCGTTCCGGTATGCGACGGCGAAGGGCGAGATTACCGAGGAGGCGAATCCGAACGGGTCGCTCGCGAACATTGCCGGAATTCTGAACGAAGGACGGAATGTGCTGGGGATGATGCCGCACCCGGACCGCTCGAGCGAGGCGCTGCTGGGATCGGCGGATGGGTGGGGGATATTTGCATCGATGCTTGAAAGGCAGCCAGTAGCCGGTAGCCGGTAGCTTTTAGCTTTAGAGGGGGTGAATGGTTTGCCTGGCATTTATCGAGAAACCCCCGGGAGCTACAAGCTACCAGCTACTGGCAACTGGCTCGAACTTTGAACCATGATCGACATACATCATCATCTGATTTATGGCGTGGACGATGGAGCGCCGGATCTGCAGGCGTCGTTGGACATGGCGCGCACGGCGGCGGACGAAGGCGTGACGCATATTGTGTGCACGCCGCATGCGAGCGATGCGCATCCGTATAACAAGCCGCTGATCGACATGCGGTTTGCTGAGCTGAAGGAAAAGTTGAGCGGCATCGTGGAGCTGAGCCTGGGATGCGACTTCCATTTAATGTCGGACAATATTGTGGACGCGGTGCTGCATCCATTGCGTTACTCGATTGACGGAAAGGGGTACCTGCTGATCGAGTTCCCGTCGCAGGTGATTCCGCCGAGCATGAATGACGCGATGTTCCGGCTGCAGGCGGCGGGGTACACGCTGATCATTACGCATCCGGAGCGGTACCCGGCGGTGCTGAAGCAGCCGCACCTGCTGGGCGACTGGATGCGGCACGGGTGCCTGACGCAGGTGACGAGCGGCTCGCTGTATGGGCGGTTCGGGAGGGCGCAGGAGGCGTTTGCCAACGAACTGCTGGAGCGAAACTGGATTCATTTTCTGGCGACGGATGCGCATCATCCCGTGTGGCGGCCACCGCACCTGAAGAAGGGATATGAGTACGTCGCGAACAAGAAGGGCGAGGAGACGGCGCGGCGGCTGTGCGTGACGAATCCGCGAGCGGCGGTGGATGGCGCGCCGTGGCCGGAGCAGCCGGAGGCCGAAGGCTTGTGGGAGAACGTGCCGCTGCAGTTTGCCGAGCGAATGGCGGCGGAAAAGGCGAGAACCGGGCGGAGTGGGCAGGGCGCGAAGGATGCAGGCGGGGGAGAGAAGCGGGGATTGTGGAAGAGGCTGTTCAGGAAGTAAAAGGGGAGTTAGCGACGCCGGATGAGCTATCTGCTAGGTCTGGAGCCGACAAAGGAGATTTGTGACCTTGAGTTCTCCGTCGCTTTCTGTTCTTTTATCAACGGCGCTGGCAATTTCAGGGCTTTCCGCGGGGCTGTTTTCCCAATCGCGCGTCACACCGACTGCGCTGACTGCGGCTACGACCCTTTCCAGCCTAGCAACCGCGAGAGGTTTCACCATAGGCGCCGGCGCCAGCGATCCGCAAGAGCTCGGTGACAAAACCTACGCGAACCTCGCCGCCACACAATACAACGCTATTGAACCCGGGAACGTGATGAAGATGTATGTCATGGAACCTTCTCAGGGAGTCTATGACCTTTCTCAGGCCGATGAGGTTGTGAGATTCGCGCAAGCCAACGGACTGAAGGTGACTGCAAGCGCGCCGATCTGGGACGGGAATCCCACTGACTACGGAACGGGCAATCCGTCCTGGCTCAGCACGGGCAAGTTCACGGCAACTCAATTGAAGATTGTTTTGCAAAGCTACATCACGACGATCATGCAGCACTATCACCGGAATTACCCCGGCGTTGTGAACCGATGGTCTGTGGTGAGCGAGGCGACACACCTTTGCGGACCTTTTTGCGCGGGTCTGGGCAAAGACGCGAGCGGATTTCCGGCTTATGTTGCGCTGGCATACGAAGATGCGCGCGCAGCCGATCCGACCGTGCAGCTCTGTTATGACGATTTTGGCGGGGAAGGTTTGGGCGAAACGTCAGAGAAAGTCTACAAACTCGTATCGTACCTGAAGTCAAAAGGGCTGGTGGACTGCGTGGGACTGGAAGGGCAATGGGAAGGCGACGGCGTGAGCAAAATACCACCGGCAGCGGAGATCACCGCAAATGTCAATCGGTTGGGGGCGCTCGGATTGAGCGTCTACTTCAGCCAGGTGGAGATCGGGTTACCGGTGGCGGAAGGCTTTGGAGGGGGCGTAGCGAGCGAAGCCGACCAAACGGCCCAGGCGAATGCGTATTCCACTTTGCTGCGCACCTGTCTTTCGACCGTCGCATGCAAGGGATTTTTCACGTGGGGTATCACCGACAAATATGCGTTTTGCTATAAGGCAGGCATGTGCGCGCCTCTTCCTTTTGACGCGAACTGCCACCCGAAGCCGGCTTACTATGCGGTGCGGTCAGCGCTCGGCCGCTGAAGCAGAGCGGAGCCGGGATTAACTGAGGCCGAGGCCGCCGTCGACGACCAAGGTTTGGCCGGTGATGAAGTGAGGGCCGGTAGCAAAGAAGAGCACGGCCTGGGCGACTTCAGCCGGGTCGCCGTTGCGGCCCATTGGAGTTTTGGCGGCGAAACGGGCGGCCTGCAATTCCGCTCTTCCGGCAGGAGGCGCCGGGAAGGGCGAAGCAACCGCAGACGAGGCGGGCGGTGAGATGGGCAGCACAGCGGCGCGATCAGATGCGTCGTCGAGCTGGATCCAGCCGGGGGCGACGCAGTTGACACTAACCTCGGGCGCGAAAGCTTTGGCCATGGCCTGTGTGAGCATGTGCAGCGCGGCCTTAGAGGCGCAGTAGTGGGCGTGTCCTGCCCACGCGTGAAGACCACCGAGAGAACCCATGTTGACGATGCATCCCTGCGCGGCGCGTAGGTGAGGGAGGGCTTCGCGCGCGACGAGGAATGGGCCGCGCGTATTGGTGTCGAAGACCAGGTCCCACTGTTCGAGGGTGAGGCTCTCGAGGGCCGCGGAGGCGAAGACGGCGGCGTTGTTGACGAGGATGTCGAGGCGGCTGAAGGCGGCGGCGACCTGGGAGACGGCGGAGCGGACGGAAGCTTCGGAGCGGACGTCGCTCTGGACGGCGAGGGAGCGGCGGCCGAAGGCGGCGATGGTGGCGACGGTTTGATCGGCGTCGGACGGAGAGTCGCGGTAGGTGATGGCGACGTCGGCACCGGCGTTGGCAAGGGCAAGGGCGATGGCGCGGCCGAGGCGGCGTGCGCCCCCGGTGACGAGGGCGCATTGGCCGGCAAGAGGCAAAGTGGATGTCACAAGGTCAGTTTAACGAGTCTGCGGGGTTAGCGGAGTTGGCGGGATGCAGCTCACTTGGGTGGCTGAGATTGGCTTCCACTCGGCGGAGGATCGGATTGGGAAGAGCCCGAGGGTTTGTCGCCTGAGGTGGGAGGCGCGGAGTCCTGAGTTGAGTTGGGGGACTTGCCGGAATCGGAATCCTTGTCCGTGTCGGAATTCTTGTCTTTTGCGGAGTTTTTTTGAGTGCCGGAGCCGGAGTTGTTGCCTGAACCCGCGTCTTTCCCGGAGCCGGATTTGTCGCCGGAGCCTGCCTGTTTGTCCTTATAGACGGAGTATTGCGAGACGGGCCTGTTGAGGCGCACTTCCATGGAGATATTCGGCTTGTCGATTTTGTAGACATGGCCGTAGGTCTGGAAGCCGTTGGCGATGACCTGGAGATTGACGGTGTCGCCGATGGGGATGACCTCGATGATGGCTTTGCCGTCCTCGTTGGTTTTTAGCTCGAGTGAACCAGTGTCTTTGTCGCCCTGGATGGGATGAAAGATGACATGCGCGTCGGGAATGGGCTTGCCGTTGTAGTCGCGCACAACGGTGACCTCGATGCGCGAGGAGGGCGGCGGAGCCTTGTATTTGCGTCCGTGGTGCTCGTTGTCGTCCTGGGCGCGAAGGGCGAGAGAGCCGGCGACGAGAGAGAAAGAGGCCAGAGCGATGGAGAAATGGAGGGATGCACGGCGGAGCATGGGTCCATTTTACTCGGACGGAGAAGGCAGGGACCAGGGAGCGGAAGGACAGGGAACATGGACCAGGGAATTGTGCGCGAGCGAGCCGAGCTAGCGGAGTTAGCGAGTGCGGGCGGGGACGCCCGCACGACAGCCGGCGGGGACGCAGGCGATCCATGCGGACGCCAGGCTGATCGAGGATGGAAAATAATTAGCGAAGATATGATTGAATCTTAGTGAAAGGCACTCAGATTTTAGCTTGGATGGTCTTGACAAACAGTTTGGGCTTGCCTATCGTTAGCAATTGGAAGGCGGGAGTGCCAATCCGCGACGGCGGACTGGTGGGAGCGCTCACCAGGCGTGCCGGTACTGAAGGCGGTGGTACTCCGCAACCTTCGGAATCATTCGTTTAACCCAAATCACCAAGACCCGCGCCGGGCACGAACCGGTGCGCGACAAGGAGACGTGAAGCAATGGCAGTAAAGTCCGCAACAACGACATTCACTCCGCTCCATGACCGGATTCTGGTCCGGCGAGTGGAAGAGACTGAGACGGTTCGCGGGGGCATCATCATCCCCGACAGCGCAAAGGAAAAACCCCAGGAGGGAGAGGTCATCTCCGTGGGCAAGGGCAAGTCGAACGACGAAGGCAAGGTGTTTCCGCTGGATGTGAAGGCGGGGGACAAGATTCTCTTCGGCAAATACTCGGGAACGGAGATCAAGATCGACGGTGAAGAGTTCCTGATCATGCGCGAGGAAGAGGTTCTGGGAATTATCAAGAAGTAACTTTGCAGTGGTCAGTGATCAGTGGACAGTGGTCAGCAAAGAGTGCGCTACGTCGAATACCGGATCCTGACTATTAACGAAAGTGCTTGATAGGCAAAATGTGAACGCGTGAACACGCTGGCAGACGCTGTGAAGGCGACGCTCGGGCCCAAGGGCCGGAACGTTGTGATCGAGAAGAAGTTTGGCTCGCCCACCATCACCAAGGACGGCGTGACGGTGGCCAAAGAGATCGACCTGAAGGACCCGCTGGAGAACGTGGGGGCGCAACTGGTGCGTGAGGTTGCTTCAAAGACCAGCGACGTGGCCGGCGATGGCACGACGACAGCAACGGTGCTGGCGCAATCGATCTTCCGCGAAGGCGTGAAGACGGTGGCAGCGGGCGCCAATCCGACGGCGCTGAAGCGCGGCATCGAGAAAGCCGTTACCGTGATTAACGGCACGCGCGACAAGGATGGCAAGTGGAATCAGGATGGCGCGCTGAGCAAGCTGTCAAAGCCGGTGAACGAGGGATCGGTGGCCCAGGTGGGCGCGATCTCGGCCAACGGGGACGAAGAGATCGGCGCGATTATTGCCGAAGCTGTGAAGGTGGTAGGCAAGGATGGCGTGATCACCATTGAAGAGTCGAAGACCATGCACACCGGTCTTGAGACTGTGGACGGCATGCAGTTCGACCGCGGCTACCTGAGCCCGTACTTCGTAACCGACGCCGAACGGCTTGAAGTGATTCTCGAAGATCCGTATGTCCTGATCTACGAGAAGAAGATCAGCGCGATGAAGGATCTGCTTCCTCTGTTGGAGCAGGTTGCGCGCGGCGGCAAGCCGCTGCTGATCATCGCTGAGGACGTTGAAGGCGAAGCCTTGGCCACGCTGGTGGTGAACAAGCTGCGCGGCACGCTGAACGTGGCGGCGGTGAAGGCTCCGGGATTCGGCGACAGGCGCAAGGCCATCCTGGGCGACATTGCGGTTCTGACCGGCGGCAAGGCCATCACCGAGGACCTGGGCATCAAGCTGGAAGGCGTGAAGCTCGAGGACCTGGGCAAGGCGAAGCGCATCACCATCGACAAGGACAACACCACGATCGTCGACGGCGCAGGCAAGGCTAGCGACATCGAAGGCCGTGTGAAGGAAATCCGGTCGCAGATTGAGAAGACCACCTCAGACTACGACAAGGAGAAGCTGCAGGAGCGGCTGGCGAAGCTGGTGGGCGGCGTGGCCATCATCAAGGTGGGCGCGGCAACCGAGACCGAGCTGAAGGAGAAGAAGGCTCGCGTTGAGGATGCGCTGCACGCAACGCGCGCTGCTGTCGAAGAGGGAATCGTTCCGGGCGGCGGCGTGGCGCTGGTGCGCTGCATACCCGCGGTCCAGACGCTGATCGGCACACTCAGCGGCGACGAGAAGACCGGCGCGAAGATCGTGCTGAGGGCGCTTGAAGAGCCGCTGCGCCAGATCGTCGACAATGCCGGCGAGGAAGGTGCGGTGGTGGTGGCCAAGGTGCTCGAAGGCAAGGACAAGGAAAAGGACCCGTTCAACCCGCACTACGGCTACAACGCGCTGACTGGGAAATTCGAGGACCTGGTGAAGGCCGGCGTCATCGATCCCACGAAGGTGACGCGGACGGCACTGCAGAATGCGGCGTCGATCGCGGCGCTGCTGCTGACCACCGAAGCGCTGGTGGTTGAGCTGCCTGAGCCGAAGGCTGCGGCACCGGCCGGCGGGCACGGCGGCATGGACGGAATGTACTAAAAGCAGGGATCAGCCACCCCAGCGGACAAAAATCGCCCGCTGGGGACCCCGGCAGGGAACAGGGTTCAGGGATCAGAAAGGCCCTAATCCCGGTTTCCGGCGAGATTCTCTGAACGCAAAAGGCCTCCAGCGAAAGCTGGAGGCCTTTTGGTATGCGAGAGAACCCGAGGCGTCGTGCATCTGAAGACTTGCCGCCGAACAGCCCAACCCTGGGCTGGGTCTATCGAATTGTCACCGCACTACATGACCACGGCGGGAGCACCGACAGGCCCGATCGTCGTTTCGTTCACAGCAGGTTGCGGGCGCAGCGAGCGCAACCAGCCGGCCGAAAGCCAGGATTGGGGAATCACGAACTCCGACCAGCCACAATCCAAACAAACTCTGATATCGGGGGATGGGGTCATCGGGGGGTGACTCAAAGTGCGGGGACTGTTGCGATAGAGCCGGACCTCCGCGGGTACGAGCGAAAGGGCGTCGGATTGGCACTTGGGGCAGACCATATACACACCTCAGGAAGTTCGAAATTGGCCGAACTCCCGAAAAGTCTCCGAGGGAGTGATTCAATCTAACGAAATTACGGCAGAGAATTCAACAGGAACAATCGGAAACTTGCACGAAGGTAATGGGTGTTTCCTTAACAGTGAGTTGGAATTCCGTGTTACGAACAGGGCTTTTTTGTGCCTGGGAGGTGGTCAATGGCAGGTTTTTTTCAGGGGATTTGGTAGATTCGGCGGGCCGGGAAGGCCGGTTTTTAGAGCGAGACCAGAGTAAACGTGCCCTTGCCTGAATTCTCAACGGTGGCTCTTTCTTAAGGAAAGAGCCACTTGGCGGCGGCGCTTTCGGGGTATAGCTACTCTGGTTTCGCTGTAGGCTTCGATTCAAACCCCGGTTGGGCGGATGGTGCGAGGCGCTGAGCAGGGAGGAGCGCGGCGGGGTGGGCGAAGCCGGAGGCCGGCGGTTCTTGTTCCGTGTCCCGGATCGATGGCATTGGAGCGGAGAGGGGGGCCCAAAAAAAGAACGCGGCGGCCGAAGCCGCCGCGTGGAGCGCATTGTTCTTGCAGCTTAGAAGTTTATCTTTGCAGCGATTTCAACGTTGCGCGGCGAGAACGTGAAGTTGCTACTGTTTGAATTGTTCGGCACCATGAAGCTCTTGTTTCCGGTGCCGTTCACGCCTGTGTATGTCGCCGTGGTTCCCGACAAGCTGTAGAGGTAGCTGGCTGCGAAGCCAGTGATGTTCTGGTGATTCGCGACGTTGAAGGCGTTGAGGATGAGGTCAACGCTGTGGACGGTTTTGCTGCCCTCGAAAACGACCGACTTCTGCAGGCGGGCATCGTCAACGATACGGCGCGGGTAACGATAGGTGTTGTACCCGATTTGAGGAATGATGGAGGGACCGCCGCTGCCGTTCCAACTGCTCACAATTGAGCTTGTTGGTCTGCCGCTGCCGCCTGCCGTGAAGGGCAAACCGTTCCCCATCTGGAAGGTATC
>JBEKKI010000092.1:0-8855 GCA_050010795.1 Occallatibacter sp. | reverse complement strand
GTTTTGCCCATTTCGTTGTCGCTCGTCGCTCGAAGATTCCCGATATTCGTCGCTCCTCGCTCCTGGAACTGGGCAAAACCGACTCCCAGCGCCGCTCGTGGGAAAGTTAATAACAGGCTCTAGAGCGCAGCGGAATCCCCAAGCGGAGTGTCGCTGAGCCGGTTAAGCAGGGTCCTTTTCCATCAGCGCCTTGATCGCCGCCGCATACCGCTCGGGCAGCGCTTTGCGCTGCAACTGATCGTCGCAAACCACGTGCACCGTCTCGCCTTCCGCCAAGAGCTCGCGCTCTTTTTCCTTTTGGTCGAGTTTGCGGTAGATCCGGTAGGCGAACTTGAGTACCGAGCCGCGCAACATGGCAGGCCGGGTTTCGATCAGAATCTCGTCGTCGTAGCGCGCCGGCGAGCGGTAGCGGCACCGCGCCTCGATCACCGGCAGAATGCAACCGTGATCGGTCTCAAGGCGGCTGTAGGCGAGGCCCAGCGAACGCAGCAGCTCCACGCGGCCCAGCTCAAACCAGACAAGGTAGTTGGCATAGTAGACAATGCCCATCTGATCGGTCTCGGCATACCGCACGCGCACTTGCGTTGTGACTGGCATTCGTTTTCCAGTGATCAGTGGTCAGTGGTCAGGTTTCAGAAACGGTCCCGGTGCGCACACCGAAGCAACTGATCCCTGACACCTGAACCCTGACCCTTGCCTTTACGGCTTGACGTGCATGAACAGCGGCAGCTTGCTCACGTCGTTAAAGATGGTGAAGGCGATAAAGGCCATCAGCACGAAAAAGGCCGCCTGGTAGATTCGCTCCTTGATCACGATGCTGATGTCGTGCCGCAGCCCGCTCTCGATCAAAAGCAGCAGGATCATGCCGCCATCCAGGATGGGGAAGGGAAGCAGGTTGAGAATGCCGAGCTGCAGGCTGATCTCGCCTGCGAGACCGAACTTGGGATACCATCCATCCGTCTCCGCTGCCTCACCCGCCACCTGCGCAATTCCCACCGGGCCCATCAATTGTGTTACCGAAAGCTTGTGCGTGAAGAGCCTCTGCAAAACTTCGCCCACCAGCATCGAATTGTTTTTGAAGAACCCAAGCGAGCTCTTCAATGCAACCGGGAAGGACTGGGGCGCGTCGTGGATGGGAATCGGATTGGTGGAAAAGCCCAGCATGTAGCGCGTATCGAGCTTCTGCGGGGTCGCCACCAGCCCGAGCGTAACGCCGCCACGCAACACAGTGAGAGTGAGCGGCTTGCCTTTCCCGGCCTGCATGTAGGCCAGCAGCGTATTAACAGAGTGGAAAGCATGGCCGTCGACCGCTTGAATGGAGTCGCCGTCGCGCAGTCCGGCCTGCTCGGCGGGCATGCCCGGCTGCACCTGCGCCACCGGAATCGGGCCGGGGAGGTACTGCGGCGAAATTCCCGCGTCGCTCAGATCGAAGCTATCGGTCTTGGCGCTGGCGGGCACCTGCAGGTTCAGCAGCAGCGTGGTTCCCCCGCGTTGGACCGTCACCGGCACCAGTTGGTTGGCGCTCAAGCGGCAATGCTCGTACACGGCCTCCCAATCAGGATTCCTGGCTGCGTCGAAGCTCTTGATCACGTCGCCCGGCTCAAAGCCCGCAGCCGCGGCGGCCGAATCCGGCGTAACCCACTCGATGGTGGTGGTATTCACCGTGGCCGACGGAACCTCGTTGATGAAGCCGAAGTAAAAGAGCATCAGCGCGAGTGTCAGCAGAAAATTGAACATCGGACCGGCAAGGCCAATCAGGATTCGCTGCCAGCGGGGATGCGACATGAATGCGCCCGGATCTTCAGGCCGGTTCTCAACCTGCGAGCCGGGGGCCTCGAGATTTTGCTCGGGGCTCTCACCGGTCATCTTCACAAATCCGCCCAGCGGCAACAGGCAAACTTTGTAATCCGTTTCGCCGATCTTGAAGCCGAAGAGGCGCGGCCCGAAGCCGAATGAAAAGGCCTCGACGCGCACCTTGCAGAGCTTGGCAACGGTGAAGTGCCCAAACTCATGCACGATCACCATGACGCCGACAAGGACGATAAATGCAGCGGCAGAAACCAAAAAGTTATGCATCGTTGTGCGGTTATTTCCTTCGGCAGAGCGCGGCCCACCGGCTTGCGCTCATTAAGCTGATCCAAGCGATTTCCGGGCCCGTTCTCGCGCCTCCCGGTCGGCGTCAAGCACCTCGGCAAGGGTTGCGGGGTGGGCCTCCGGAGTCGCCGCGAGCACTTTTTCAATTGTACGCGGGATGCCCGTAAAGGGAATACGACGTTCGAGGAAGGCCGCCACGGCCACCTCGTCGGCCGCGTTCAATGCGATACAGTGCGCCCCTCCCTTCCCGGCGGCCTCAAAGGCCAGGCGCAGGCACGGGAAGCGTTCGAAATCGGGCTGCTCGAAGTCCAGATGCCGCAAGGCAGCCAAGTCGAAGGTGAGGGTGGACCTGGGCCGTTCGGGCCAGGCCAGGGCGTACAAAATGGGCAGCCGCATATCGGTGACCGAAATCTGCGCCAGGATCGACCCGTCCACATACTCCACCATCGAATGCACCGTGGATTGGGGATGGATGGTCACCCGCACCTGGCTCGGCGATACGTCGAACAGCCGGCAAGCCTCGATGACCTCGAGCCCCTTGTTCAACATTGTGGCCGAGTCAATGGTGATGCGGCGGCCCATGACCCATGTTGGGTGCTTGAGCGCCTGCTCGGGCGTGATGCCGGCGAACTGGTCCAGCGGCAGTTGCCGGAACGGCCCACCCGAAGCGGTGAGCCAGATGGTTTTCACTTCGCTATGCGCGCCCACGCGCAGGCACTGATGCACCGCGTTGTGTTCGCTGTCGATGGGCAGGATGGGCACGTTGCGCTTGCGCGCCGCCGCGGTGAGAATCTCGCCGGCCGCCACCATGCACTCCTTGTTGGCCAGGCCCACGGGCTTTCCCGCCAGAATGGCGGCATGCGTGGCTTCGAGCCCGGCCACTCCTACAATTGCCGACACCACAAAGTCGGCTTCAGGCAACGTGGAGCAGGCAATCGTGCCCTCGGTTCCAAACACCACGTCCACGCTGGTCACACCTGCCTGCTTGAGGCGTGCGGCCAACTCGCCTGCCAGCTTCTCGGTGGCCAGCGAGACGACCCGCGGACGCCAACGCACCGCCTGCGCGAAGGTCTCGTCCACGTTGTGTCCCGCGGCCAGCGCTGCCACGGCATAGCGCTCGGGGAACTGCTCGACGATCGAGAGGGTGCTCTGTCCGATGGAACCGGTGGACCCGAGAATGGCGAGATGTTTCAAGATAGATCCTGGCTATAGAAACTATCTTAGAACCTCTGGTGAATCACCTGGGCATACCAAAGCACCGGTCCGGCGAGCAGCAGCGCGTCAATGCGGTCCAACATTCCGCCGTGGCCCGGCAGCAGATTGCCGGAGTCCTTCACGCCCGCCGATCGTTTCAGCGCCGATTCGGCCAGGTCGCCCACCTGCCCGGCCACATTGATCAACACCGCAAGGCCAAGCCAGTACCAGATCTCGTCAGGGTAGGCAAGGACCGCCGTGGGAAGCGTGCGTTCGAGCCATGACTGGACCGCGGAGTTCCACGGTTCCTGCATCAGGCCGGCGAGTCCGACCAGCGCGGCGGCGATAAGGACGCTGCCGGCTACCGATGCAAAAGCTCCCTCCCAGCTCTTGCCGGGGCTCAGTGAGGGCGCCATCTTGTGCCGCCCCCACGCGCGGCCCACATAGTAGGCCGCCGTATCGCCTGCCCACACCACGCAGAACAAAAACACCAGCAGCGAAGGCCCGTTGGCCTGCTCGCGCAGCGCCGGCAGCGCCAGCAGCGCGAGGCCCGTATAGAGCAGGCAGAAGATCGACGCCGATGCGTCGGCAATCGTCTCCTCAACGGGCTTGAAAAATGTGCAATAAACCAGCAGGCCGAGACCCAGAATGCCGAAGAAGGCCGGGGTCAGGTCGGGCCACTGGGTATCGACGGCAAACAGCGCGAGAAGCGCCAATAGAGTCGCAGTACGCGGCGGATTAGCGCCGCAGCGCCGGCTCAGCTGCATGTATTCCCAGCCTGAGAGCGCCGCAACCGCCGCGACCGCGAGAGCAAACACCCACTGCCATTTGGGACCGAGGAAAACCAATACCAGAACGGGCGGTATTAAAACCAGCGCTGTCAGGATACGTTTCATTCAGGGTTGAGGATACACTGCCGGGGATGGACGGCCCAGATTACAACGGATGGAGAGCTATTGATAAGAGGGTAAACGCGCGGCAACCGCTTGCAAGTGGCGGTTGCGCTGCTGTTGCGAGCGGTCTGGCACTCGTTGTGAATGTGTGATGGCGCCTGGCGATTCGCGGACCGCGCGTTCAGCTCACGGCGATCCTGATCCGGTCTGGATCTTCTTCCACTTCACCGCACGATTCCCCGATACCGCCGTAACGGCGCTCGCGGCGCTGGAAGTCAGCGATCGCCTCAAGCAGATGAATCCCGCGAAAGTCAGGCCAGTAGCGCTCCGTGACGAAGATCTCGGTATAGGCGATTTGCCACAGCAGGAAGTTCGAGATGCGCTGCTCGCCCGACGTGCGAATCAGCAGATCGGGATCGGGCATGTGGGCCGTGTAGAGATGGCGGTGGAGGTCCTCTTCAGTGATGTGGTCGGGGCTCATGTGCTTGTGCTTCATCTCTGTCATCAGCCCGCGGAAGGCGTCCACCAGCTCCGATCTTCCGCCGTAGTTCAGGGCCAGCGTGAGCGTAGTGCCGGTGTTGCGCGCCGTCTCCTGCTCCACCCATCGCATCTTGTCCTGCACCTCAGGCGGCAAATCGTGCGTTCGCCCGATGTACCGCATGCGAATGTTATTGTTGCGCATCCGCTCAATGTTGTTGTCGAGGTAGGTTTTCAGCAGGCGCATGAGGAAATTGACTTCGGCGCGCGGCCTGCGCAGGTTGTTCTCAAGCGAGAACGCGTACAGCGTGAGCCACGGCAACCCGATGCGCGCGGCGGTTTCAGTCACCCACTGCACGCTCTTGGCTCCCTGTTGATGGCCCACGAAGCGCTTGAGAGAGCGATTGCCCGCCCACCGCCCATTGCCGTCCATGATGATGGCCACATGCTGGGGCAGGCGCTCGGGCTTAAGCGTCGCGTAGACCGCGCGCTCTTCGGGGCTCAGCTCGTCGATGCGAATCGGGAGACGCATGGCGGGAAATGGAGTCGAGGACTCGCTAGTAAGTCGCATTTGCGGTTTCCACATGGGCGCCAGCAGGGCGTCCCGTAGTGGCGCCGACGGAGTTCATTCGCGATGCGGAAATGAAGCCGTTTATCGCGTGAACGATCTTCCGGCCGGAAAGGAGCAGACCTGAGGCCGGATCCGAGGAGTCACATCATCGACCGTAAAGCATTTCCCTGAATTCTGCAATCGAGCGCCGCGGCGGCGCCCGCGCCACTCCGCAGCCGCCGTCCGGGCCCTGCCTGGATGGGCCGGCGCCGGCGAGACTGTGCCCCGGGCACGGGCCGGCGACTTCGAGAGCAATTCGGAGTCAGGGCTTCCCGGCTGATCGGGGTCCCTTCCGCAGTACGCTCTACGCTGTGCGGCGGCGCCCCACCGCCGCGTCGCGGACGGCGCTGAAGAACAGCGTACGGTGCAATGAATCAAGATGCGGCAGCGTTGCCGCGATCTCGGCCAGGAATGGGTCGCCCAGGATCGAGGCCACCTCTTCGTCACGGCGGCTCCGCGCGTCGCGAACCAGTTGACGCACTTCCACGCCGAGCGCCGTCGCCAGCCGTTCCAGCGAGCCCAGCGTGGGAATCGCCTTGCCGTTCTCGATTTTCGAGATGTAAGTGCGCGGCACTTGCATCCTCCCCGCCAGTTGCCGCTGGCTCAAGTGGCGCGCCCGGCGCATCTCGCGCACTTGCGCGGCCACCTGCAGACCGGCCTCTGTCTCGTCCGGCACAGGCTGGCTCGTCACCAGCCGCGGGGCCAGAGGCACAGGCTCCTCAATATCGAGCGGCCTGCGACACTTTCTGCATAGGGAGTTGCTGGTTCTATACTGCATCAGCCTGCAGTATTCACACCGCACCACTTCGCGTGTTTCCACGCTGACTAAAGAAGTAGCCATTCAGAATGCGCGGAGTGCCAGAGCGTGGGACCCCGAGGCGCTTTGTTGCACCTTGATTGGTGCTACTGTCAACGAACTGAACCATAATTGTCAAGTAGAAATTCGGGGACAATCCGAAGAAAGCCCTATGAGTCCCCCTCAAACCCCGACGAAACGCGAACCAAGTTGAGTAACAGGAGGATTTTATGGCCGGCGCCAACTCGAACAACGGCCGCGAACAGGCCTGGCAATTGCTCACGGAGTGGACACAGAGTGAGAACCTGCGCAAACACGCGCTGGCCGTAGAGGCGTGCGTGGCGGCCTATGGCGAGCAGGAGGCAGACCGGCTCGGGCTTTCCGGGGAGGAACGCGGATCGCTACTCAATCTGTACTCGACGACCGCTCTCCTTCACGACTTCGACTACGAGCGGCACCCGACCGCCGAAGAGCACCCCTTTGTGGGCGTGCGTGAGCTTGAGCGGCTCGGCTGGCCCGACGAACTCCGCACCGCCATCCTCGGCCATGCCCAATACTCCGGCGTTCCGCGCGCCTCGCAACTAGCCAAGGCGCTCTTCGCCTGCGACGAGCTGGCCGGCTTCCTGACTGCCTGCGCCCTGATCAAGCCGAGCAAAGCCATCGCGGATGTGGAGGTGGCAAGCGTGAAAAAGAAGATGAAGGACAAGGCCTTCGCCCGCGGCGTTCACCGCGAGGACATCGTGCTCGGTGCATCGGAGCTCGGGGTCGACCTCGACGCGCATATCGCGTTCTGCATTGAGGCGATGAAGAAGCGGGCCGGGGAGC
This sequence comes from Occallatibacter sp., assembly GCA_050010795.1. Classification (GTDB taxonomy): domain Bacteria; phylum Acidobacteriota; class Terriglobia; order Terriglobales; family Acidobacteriaceae; genus Telmatobacter. The sequence continues at coordinate 1,966 of JBEKKI010000092.1, read as the reverse complement.
TGGGGCTGTAAGGATCAGCTCTCAGCTTTTAGAGCGGTTCCAGAATTCACGTGCCCTGTCAAGGGCCGTGAAAGGTGGCATTTTCTTAAGGAAAATGCCACTCAGCCGTGGTGGCTCCTGGGTACAGCAATTCTGGAACCGCTGTAGCTTTCAGTGACTGTCTCTCAGGGGCTTGCTACGCCAAGTGCCGCTCTCGATGATCCGCACCCGGCTCGCCGGCTGGTTGTAACGATAAAACCAGCACTCGAGTGAGCGGCCGTCGGCGAGTTCCACGACCTGCCGCTCGCGGACGAACTCGCTCGTCTCGGGAGCGCGCGGGTCAAAACCCTCATAGTTGTCGAGCTGCCGAAGAACACTCTCGTCTTCCGGCAACTGCATCACGGTGCCGGCGATTTTGCCCGCTGCGTTGGGATTGGGCAGGGCGCCGGGATAGCCGCCCAGATCGTAGAGCACGCCGCGAACGAATCCCTCGCCCACCGGCCGCAGCTTTGCGGCCAAGTTCGTGACCTTGGCCGGAGCACGCCCCGGCTGCAGCGTCCCGTACGCAAAAAGATATTCGCTCATAGAAAAGATGCGCTCGGCCCTCGGACCCGAAGGAGAGCCGGCGCTCAAAGCGGATTCTTCGACCGCAGCTCCGCAACAATCTCTTTCGCCGCTACGCGAGCTTCCGCGTCCTTGTCCGGCGGAAAACTGATCGCCCCCACGCGCGCATGACCGCCCCCGCCGTAGCGCTCGCAAATCTGCGCCAGGTTCACCATCTTTGCGGGGTCGGCCTTGGTCCATGGATTCGATCCCACTGCCACCTTCGTCCGGAAGCTCGACTTCGACAAGCCGATGGAGTAGGTGGCATTGGGATACAGGTAGTAGGGGATGAACTTGTTGAATCCTTCGAGCGGGTGATCGGTGATGTCGAAGAAGATTGTTCCGTCGCGTTCCTCCGCTCGACTGCGGATCAGCTCGAGCGCCTCGCGGTGCCGCTCCAGAAGCGGCGGTAGCAGACCCGACACGAACGGCTGGCAGAGCACCTTATCGAGCGGCATCTCCGTGAGCAGCGGGATGAGCCGCGGGATGAACCCCGGATCCTCGGTTGCCTCGATGATGAGCGTGAGTTTCATGGCAGGCGCGGCCATCTCCACCGCGGCTTCGGGGCTCTCGTACTTTGCGCCATCTACGATGTCGGCCCAATGAATCAACTCCGCCACCGGCGCGGTGTCGAAGCCATAGCGAGTACTTGCGATGTGCGCCAGAAAGCTGGTGCACGAGGTGTAAGCCGGGTCGAAGAACTTGTGCGCCGCGCAGCTGGGATCGCGCAGGCAAGCCTCGAAGTGCTCATGGTCCTGCGGCGTGAGAAATGCCGATTGGTGATGATCGAACCACCACGTGATCCGCGGCGACGCCGAATACTTGAAGTCGACGATCGCGTTCTCGTCGCCGGTGAACTCGCTCTCGTTGAAGAGCGCCCCGGCACGATGCACAAGCCCGTGATAGTCATAGCTCGCGCCCGGAGCGATGCGTTCGCGATGGAATCGCGTAAACAGCGATGCGCTGCAAGCTCCGTCGAAGCATTTGTCGTGGTAAAAGACGCGAACCCGCAAAACCTGGATTCCCCCTGGGCAGGAAGCATGAAAAGCCGGAACTGTACAGCATCAAGGGCACGGCCGTTTGTGTCAAGCCGGGCCCGAGGCTGACGCACCGCAATCCGGGCGAAACGCAACAAACTCTGGTTGCTCGCAGCGATTCGCATCACAAGTATCGATCAGGTGCATCGTTTACCCTCATAAGAGTCTCCCGGCATGACCACGGCCGCCGCTCACGCTCGCTACCCGCTCACACAGGGCGTCAACCCGTGGCTGGTCACCGTTTCGGTCATGCTGCCCACCTTCATGGAGGTGCTGGACACGGCCATCGCCTCGGTGGCCCTGCCTTACATCGCCGGCTCGCTCTCGGCCTCAAACTCCGAAGCCAC
>JBEKKI010000091.1:0-9089 GCA_050010795.1 Occallatibacter sp. | reverse complement strand
TTCCTCAAATTCCTGTTGATGCGCAGCATGCGCACCCAGGCCGATCTTGTCGATCAGCTCTTCAACTCCAGCGAAAAACGCCTGGCGCGGATTCTCCTGTTGATGGCGGAGTTTGGCAAGCCGGGGGAACCGGAAACCTTCATTCCCCCCGTTACGCAGGAAGCCCTGGCGGAGATGATCGGCACCACGCGATCCCGCGTAAGCTTCTTCATGAACCGCTTTCGCAAGCTCGGCTTCATCGACTACGACGGCCGCATCCAGGTACGCAAGTCGCTGCTCAATGTGGTCCTGCTCGATCAATTGCCCGAGCACAACTCCGAGAAGCCGCCTGTTTTCCCGGCGCACAAAGTCAGCCTCATCGGTCAATATTGCACAGTCCGCGTTCCGCAGATCGCGCAAAACTGACTCCAGCACGCTTGCAAGGCTATCGGGCGCAAGAACCTGCCTGATGGTGTGGTGATTGAGATGGAAGATCCTCGGTGCAGGATCGCGGCGATTGCGATGGAGGACCCTCGGTGCAAGGGCTTGCTCAGGGGTGTTGTAATTGAGATGGAAGATCCCCGGTGCAAGGGCCTGCTCCAGGGCGTACTGCTCACGCGCGTAGCCGTCGAGATGGACGACCCTCGGTGCAGGAGGGTGGCGGCTGAGGTGGAAGACCCTCGGTGTAGGTACCTCGGCATTTGGTGACTTAGGCTCCAAATGAGCCGCCGGTGTCCAAAGCCATCCAGGGGTTCCGCCTCGATCAGCGTGTCATCGAATCTGGCACGTTTGGGCTTCCTGGGGTGTATCGACATATAAGGAACTGAGTGAAAGGAGATGCTTCATCATGGCTGAGGAAAGCAAGGGACAGGGTTTGGGATGGTTGCTGGCAGGACTCGGCGTCGGTGCACTGGTGGGGATTCTTTATGCCCCCAAGAGCGGTCGCGAAACCAGAGAGGACATTGCTCAGGGTGCTCGCGAGGGAACGGAGCGCTTGCGCACTCGTGCAAAGCAGGTCGCCGAGCATATGGGCACGCTGGTGGACAAGGGCAAAGAGCAGGTAGGTGAGTATGTGGAGCGCGGCCGGAGCATCGTGGATGACCAATCGAATCGGTTAGCCGAAGCGGTCGAGGCTGGCCGCGAGGCATATCGGACGACCGAGTCAAGCAAGGGGTAAAAGCGTACAACCGGTCTCATAAATGCCTGTTGAGCATAGTGCGCAAGTATGGGACCCGACAACGAGGCGGCTCCCATGATTCCTGCGAGTTGACAGAGATGGTTTATGAGACCGGTTCTCGTTCCCCCATTGAAACTGGGGCAATCCCACCGCACCATAGGGAGCCAGCGGTTACAGACTCGAGGCGCAATGTTGCACGGGGAACTTGGAAAAAACGGGGTGCCAATTCGGCCCCAATCCACACAGCGGCCCCGAGCCATCCCCGCGCGTGAACTCCTTGCGCTGCTTCCATGTGTGCACTTTTGATCACGATGAAAAGCAACTCCCGGCACGCATACTCTTCTGGGCGTATGCTTGGGTTAGCAGTCCGTTTTCCCTTCTCGCCTTCTGCATTCCAGGCTTCGCTCCAGACGAGTATCTTTCAGGCACGCAACCGAACCACTGGAGCCGCCATGAGCCTCACCAGGAAAAGCGACGTGAAGAACCACCTGTCTCCTCGCTTCCGCACGAAAATACATTTGTGCCCACCCGAAAGCCAACCCGATGCAACTGGGTTTTCCGTGGCCGAACCGGACGCAACCGAAGCAAAACCATCGATTTTCGCTGAGGATTTCGTTGCGGAACATTCCACAACCCGCGTAGCCGTCGCGCCGGCCGATCCTGTGATCGGATCCAGCCGCCCGCAGGCTCCCAATGCATCGAAAAGCGCGCAAGCGTGAACCCGCATTCCGTTTTCCTGCGCAGGGACTGCATCCTGCCGGAACGTCTGGATCCCCTCACGGAGCCGGTTGGAGAAAGTTGGACACTTGTGGAAGAGATCACAGCGCCGGTACTCGACACCATGATTCGCCGCATGGGCTGGCACTTCCTGTGGGTAGACCGCCCCTGCTCCCGAAAAGGTTTTGGGACGACGGATGAAGGTGCGTTCCAGCGAGCGTTAACGCATGCCTTGCGCGCAGTCGCACGCCGATTCAACGCCGCCGAACTTGTTTCCATCCAGGTCAACCGGAGCCTGGGCTTGCACACGGCAATCGTTACCGTTCAACCTCGCCAGATCCAGCAATACTCGTGGCTCGACATTGCCGGCGAGATGCATCCGCAAGCGGTCCCCGTACATTAAGCCGTGCAGCCCGAGGGCCGAGGGTTAAGTCATGGGTTTGGCGTCCGCGCTGATATCGGACGGCGCACCTCAAGCGAGGATCGAATCACGATTGAAAAGAGGACAGCATGTCGTTCCCCGAGATCAAGAGTCCCGAAACACAGGCTGGAAGAAATGGTGCATCAGCTTCTTTGCCCGTAGCGTTGAAAGCCAGCCGCCTGCCTTTGCCCACGCGCATCGCTCTGGTTGGGAATTATCTGCCGCGGGAGTGCGGCATTGCTACTTTCACCACCGACCTTTGCAACGCGCTCGCCGCCGAATACGGCGAAGGTCGCCTGTTTGCCATTCCCGTCAACGATCCCGATTCGAGCTACGACTATCCGGAGCAAGTGCGCCTGGAGTTGACGCAGGAGGACATTGCCTCCTATGAGCGGGCCGCCGATTTTCTGAATTTCAATAGCAACGATCTCGTCTGCCTGCAGCATGAATACGGCATCTATGGCGGCGCCGCGGGCCGCTACATTCTGGCCTTGCTGCGCCGATTGAAAATGCCACTGGTCACTACGCTGCACACGGTTCTGCGCCAACCTGATGCAAATCAACGCATCGTGCTTGAAGAGATCGCACAGCTCTCCGACCGCCTGATTGTCATGAGTGAATTGGCGGCCCAACTGTTGCGCGAAGTGTATGCGGTTCCCGCCGGAAAAATCGATGTGATCCCGCACGGCGTGCCGGAAATGCCGTTTATGGACCCCAATTTTTTCAAGGACAAATTTGGCACGGAAGGCAAGTCCGTCCTGCTCACATTCGGTTTGCTGTCCCCGAACAAGGGAATTGAGAACGTCATTCGGGCGCTGCCGGCGATTCTCGAGCGGCATCCGAACGTCGTATACATCGTCTCCGGTGTGACGCATCCCCATATCCGGAAGCGAGATGGCGAGCGCTACCGCGAAGGGTTGCAGGCGCTGGCCGCCGAGCTTGGCGTCTCCTCCAATTTGATTCTGAACAATCGCTTCGTAAGCGCTGAAGAACTGGTAGAGCACGTAGGCGCCGCTGACATCTACATCACCCCCTACCGGCAGGAGGCGCAGGTTGTCTCCGGCACGCTGGCCATCGCGCTCGGAGCCGGCAAGGCAATTATCTCCACACCCTACTTGCACGCCAAGGAATTGCTCGCGGACGGAAGAGGCGTGCTCGTCCCATTCGACAATCCAGACGCCATTGCCGAATCCGTTGTCGCATTACTGGAGAACGATGCGGAGCGCCATGCGATGCGCAAACGTGCCTATCTGCACTCCCGTGGAACAACGTGGCCGACGACTGCGCGGGCCTATATGGCGACCTTCCAGCGGGCGCGCTTCGAGCGCTCCTTGCAGCCAAGGGCCACCCAACCGGACGAAATCGCAGTGGGCCTGATCGATCCGATGGAGCACCTGCCGGTTCTGAACACCAATCATCTGTTCACCATGACCGACGACACCGGCATGCTGCAACACGCAATCTTCTCTGTGCCCAACACGCGCGAAGGCTATACCACCGACGACAACGCGCGGGCGCTGATCGTGGCCACTCTTCTCAATGAGAGCGTTGGGTTCCCGCACGGGGAGGACCATCTCAACCTCTCTCGCCGCTACCTCGCGTTTCTCTGGCTTGCATTTAATTCCGATATCGGACGCTTCAGAAATTTCCTCGGCTACAACCGCAAATGGCTTGAGGAAGTCGGTTCTGAAGACAGCCACGGGCGCGCATTGTGGGCCTTGGGTTCGGTGCTCGGCCAGTCGCAGAATGCCGGAATGCGGGGAGCCGCAGGAAGGCTCTTTGAGGCCACCGCACCTGCGGTTCTTAAGTTCAGCAGCCCGCGCGCATGGGCATTCAGTGTCCTCGGTATGCAGGCCTATCTCGACTGGTTCCCCGGCGACAGGGCCATCCAAAACGCTCGCAACGTGCTCGCCAATCGCCTGCTTGACATTTACGAGCGCAGCCGTTCCGGCGCCTGGCATTGGTTTGAGAAGAGTCTCGCGTACTCCAATGCGAGGCTGCCGCAGGCGCTCATCCTGGCCGGCGGACGCAGCAAGAACAAGAAAATGATCGCGGCGGGAATTGAGGCGCTCGAATGGCTTGTCGCTGCTCAGCATTGCGGTGACCCGCAGATCTTTGTGCCCATTGGCTCCAGCGTCTGCTACACCGAGGGCGGCGAGAAGCCGCGCTTCGATCAGCAGCCCGTCGAAGCCTGCGCCACCATCTCCGCTTGTCTTGAGGCATACAGGCTCACGCACGACGAGCGCTGGACCGACGAAGCCCATTGCGTCTTCCATTGGTTCCTGGGCAAAAACGATCTGCAGGCGCCGCTCTACGATGCAACCACCGGCGGATGCAAAGATGGACTTCATCCCGACCGCGTCAATGAAAATCAGGGCGCGGAATCAACGCTTTCGTTCCTCATGGCGCTCCTTGAAATGCAGCGAGCGAACGGGCCCCACGCTGAAACCACGTATCAGGAAATGAGCATCTCCCTTTGAACCCACTTACTCCTCCAGTCGCCTTGCCTGAGGCTGTTGCTTTGGAACAGCCGCAACCGGGGCCGTGTACTGACCTTCCTCTGCTCACGCGCTACTCCGACAATCCCATTCTTAGCGGGCACGATTGGCCCTATGCCGTGAACAGCGTCTTCAATGCAGGTGCAGTGCTCCTGCACGACGGAGATACTCTGCTCCTTTGCCGCGTTGAAGACCGCAGCGGCCTGTCGCACTTGTGCGCGGCGCGTTCACACAATGGAATCAACGGATGGCGCATCGATGCCCAGCCAACGCTGATGGCCAATCCACGCGACTACCCTGAAGAAATCTGGGGCATCGAAGATCCGCGCATCACCTACGTCCCCGAGCTCGAGCAATATGCCGTGGCGTACACTTCCTTCGCCCGCGGCGGTCCGGGAGTTTCACTCGCGCTCACCAGGGACTTTCGCAGCTTTGAGCGATTCGGCGTGATCATGTCGCCCGAAGATAAGGACGCCGCTCTGCTGCCGCGAAGAATCAACGGCTACTGGGCCTTGATCCATCGCCCCATGACCACCACCGGCGCGCATATGTGGATCTCCTACTCCCCCGATCTGCGCCATTGGGGCAGCCATAAAATCATCCTGGCGGCACGGCGCGGGGGCTGGTGGGATGCGAATAAGATCGGCCTATGCTCTCCGCCCATCGAAACGCCCAAAGGCTGGCTGGTCATCTACCACGGCGTGCGGGTTACCGCCTCGGGAAGCATCTATCGCCTCGGCCTCGCGCTCTTCGACCTCGACCAGCCTGAGATCTGCCTGCAACGCGGAGACAAATGGATCTTCGGCGCCGAAGCCCCCTACGAGCGCATTGGAGACGTGCACGACGTCGTGTTTCCCTGCGGCCAAACCATCGGCGCCGATGGCGATACCATCAACCTCTATTACGGAGCAGCCGATTCCAGCGTTGCTTTAGCCACGGGAAGCATCCGTTGTCTTCTCACATGGCTGGACGCGAATTCCAGCGGGGGAGACGGAACTGAGCTGTAATGCTTGCCGCCCTTACCCTGAAAGGAAGCTCCCGATGAACGTTGATGCGATGACCTGGCCGGATTGGCTGCCGCGGGTACTCTGGCTGCGGCGAAAGTGCCCTCGCTGCAAATGCGTCCAATTCAAACCCGCCGAGTTGCGTTCTTTCGATGGCCTGCTTGGCTTGTTTATTCTCCGCCCTGTTCGCTGCAAGTTCTGCTGGCGCCGGTACTACTGGATTTCCCTGCGAGGCGCGGATTGAGCATTCCACAATACGACTCCGGCCCTACGTCGAATGATCTTCTCGAAAGCCTTGTCGCGGGAAACAACCCTCCAGAGCCTGCGCCACCATCAACCCCAGATCCCGCCCCCGATCCGCCTTCGCCGGTTCCATCTCTCCAATCTACCCGCCAGGTGTGGTAAGCTGTCTCGGATTTCGCCAGCCGGAAAAACGCAATTCCGAATCTCCATCTCCGGGAAGATTCCTGGCCGGGCAACCGCGATGGGGACGCACCGCGCATGTTTGCCATTCAGACCTCCGCCGTCAACAAGCAGTTCCGCCGGGTCCGCGCGGTTCGCGATGTGAGCCTGCAGGTCGAGGAGGGCGCGGTCTACGCGCTCATGGGCCCCAACGGCGCCGGAAAAACCACTCTGATCAAGCTCCTCATGAATCTCATGAGCCCCACGGATGGCAAAATCTCCGTGCTCGGCCTCGGCGCATCGCACCTTGAAGGCCGGCGCCTCGAATCAATCGGCTACGTCTCCGAGAATCAAAAGCTGCCCAACTGGATGACCGTCGGCAGGTTCCTTGCTTATTGCCGTCCGTTTTATCCCACATGGGACATCGCTCTCGAGCAGCACCTCGTCAAGCGTTTCGATCTGCCGCTCAAACGGCGTCTCAAGCACCTTTCGCGGGGCGAACGAATGAAAGCTGCGCTCATCAGCGCTCTCGCTTTTCGTCCTCGCCTCATCGTTCTCGACGAGCCGCTCAGCGGCCTCGATCCGCTCGTGCGCGACGATCTCATCGAGAGCCTTCGTGAACGCGCCGCAGAATCAACCGTCCTGCTCTCGTCGCACGATCTGGCCGAGATAGAGTCCTACTCGAGTCATATCGGTTACATGGACCAGGGGCGCTTGTTGATCTCCGAGCCTCTGTCCAGCGTTCGCTCGCGCTTTCGCAGCGTCGCAGTCACAGGCAGCGCTCCACTCTCCATCCCCGCCGCCCCGCCCGCCGAATGGCTGCACTTCACCTCCAACGGAGCCACCGCCCGCTGGATCGAAACCGCATGGGACCCCGAGCGCAGCGCGGCAAAAGCCCGCGAAGTTTTCGGCACCGTCGAGGTTTCCGCCGATCCCATCCCGCTCCGCGAAGTCTTCCTCACCATGGCGCGATCCGGTCGGCCCTCATCGCCAGCGAGTCAGTCATGAAAATCGTCTTGCACATTCTCGCCAAGGATCTCCGCCGCCACTGGATTGAAATCACGCTCTACGTGCTCGCATTCACGGCCTGGGCGTGGCAAACCGGCCACCCGGCTGGCTGGATGTGGCTCCCTCAGCGCGATTTGGTGCCCGTTCTTCCCTTCTTGCTTTGGTTCATTCTCACCGTTCGCGTCGTGCAGGGCGAATCCCTCGTGGGTGACCGCGAATTCTGGATGACACGCCCCTATCGCTGGGGCCACTTGATGACAGCCAAGGCAATCTTCCTCATTCTCTTCCTCAACCTCCCGCTGCTCGTTGCTCAAATCGCTCTCATTCACTTCGCTGGCATTCCCCTGTCCTGGTCGCTCGTCCCCGGCCTCCTCTTCCTTCAGCTGATGTTCGTGTTCTTCCTCACCTTTCCTGTCGCCGCGCTCGCTTCCATCACTGAATCCTTCGTCCAATGGGGCCTCGCCGTGGTCGGCATGGCCATTTTCTTCGTAATCTTGTCGTGGATTCCGTTCGGCAAACTTCCTCCCGGCCTCGAGGGCGGCGAGAATGTCAGCTCCGTCCTCGGTATGGCGCTTATCGCGCCCGCACTTGCCTTTGTTCTCGTGTGGCAATTTGCGCGGCGCAGAGTCTGGCCCGCGCGCTTCGTCTTCGCCGCCGCATTGCTCGTCGTTCCCCTCGTCATTCTTCTCTCGGGAACCCCTCTCATCCGCTCCATCGCATATCCCCGCCTGCGAACCGCGCCTTCATTCCAGCTCGCCATCTCCCCGGACGACACCGGCGGACGCAGCTACAACAGATACGACATCGTCTACCCCCGCGAGGCTCATCTTCAGATCCCGGTGATCGTAGTGCAGATCGACCCTGACACCATCGTCGATCTCGAAGGGCTGCGCGTGACGTTCAATGGGGACAACGGTTGGCGCTGGCAATCCGCGTGGATCAACGGTGGACCGAGGTTCACCAGGGATTCTCCCCAGGGCGATCTCGACATTCCCATGCCGCCAGAAGTCGCCGATCGTTTGGCCGCCGCCCACGCCCGGGCTTCAGTCGAGCTCGCGTTTGGTCTCGACCGGATGAGCGCGCCCATCCCCGTGAACACGGCCTCCAACCGCTTCAGCGTGCCCGGCAGCCTCGTCTGCCGCTGGTTCAACAACATCGCACCAGGCGATCGCGCTCCGTTCATTTCCTTCAGTGGCCTCGAGTGTACTGCGCCTCTCCGCCTTCCCGAGGTCATTGAATTCCGCATCGACTCCGCTGCCAGCACCTGTCCTCTGGCGGAGAACGAATCGCCCTTGCCCACGGGCCATTTCGCCACCAACCTTATGCGCGGCACCAGTCTCCCAGCCGATTTCGATCCCGATCCTGTGCATAAGACCATTCCGAATTTCGGCTATTGGAGACCGCTCATTCCAAGCGACCGCGATCCGAAGGACCACCTCACGGCATCTCCTTGCAGGGGCACCCCCATGACCGTGCGCACCGGCGTGTCCGAAGGCCGCTCGCGTGCAACCTTTGACCTCGGCAGCATCGGCGCCGAAAAGCGGCCCAATGGAAACTCTGGCGTCTCAGGCAGCATCTTCCGCATCGCTCCTCAGCCCTGAACCCGGCCCCCTTCCTGCTGCCCTATCTTTGCTGCCGGGTGCCCCAGGTTCGGGGTCCCCACACACAGGTCTTAGTCTGTGGGGTGGAGATCCCTCGCATTTGGGGACCGGGGATAGCACGAACTCCACTCCATCTCTGTCATCCTGAGGAGTGTAGCGACGAAGGATCTGCCCTGAAAATTCAGGCTGTCGCGGGTGTGATGGCAACTTCAAGTCCGAGATGTTGAAGCCTGCGCACATGGAATCGAATCAAGTGGGTGGTTCGCAGCTGATCAAGGAAGT
>JBEKKI010000090.1:0-9730 GCA_050010795.1 Occallatibacter sp. | reverse complement strand
CAGTTCGCGGCCAGCCAGATCGCGCTGCTGACTACGTTCCTGCCCGCGTTTCTACTTTCGGGATTTCTGTTCTCGATCGATCAAATGCCGACCGTTCTGCAGTGGATCACGCACATCGTTCCTGCGCGGTACTACGTGTCGGTATTGAAGAGAATCTTCCTGAAGGGCACTCCGACCGCCATGCTGTACGGCGACCTTGTGCCGCTGGCGATCTTCGCCGTGCTTCTTGCCGTGCTGGCCACGCACTCATTCCACAAGAGGCTGGCGTAGGAGGAGACCGATGCTGGCGCGCATGAAGCAGATGATGATCAAAGAGGTGATCCAGGTGCTGCGCGACAAGCGGACGCGTGTGATCCTGATCGTGCCGCCGATCGTGCAGATGCTCGTGTTCGGGTACGCCGCCACCTTCGAGATCCGCCACGTGGCGACGGTTGTCGTCGATTACGACCACAGCCAGGAGAGCCGTGACCTCATTTCCCGGTTCACGTCGAGCCCGTACTTCGCCGTCCAGCGGCAACTGGACAATGCGGCGGAGCTCTCGAACCTGATCGACAACGGGCAGGCGACCGTCGGCCTGCAAATCAACGCCGGCTTCGCGCAGGCGCTGCGCAAGGGGCAGCCAGCGCCGCTGCAGGTGATCGTGGACGCGACTAACTCAAACAGCGCGCTGATCGCGGCCGGATACATCACGCAGATCGCCGGCGGCTACGCCGAGGAGTATCAGCAGGACCGAATCTCGCGGACCGCGCCGCAACTAGCGCAGGTTGTGCCGTCGATCGAGCTCGAACAGCGCCCCTGGTACAACCCCAACCTGAGCAGCCGCTGGTTCTTTATTCCGGGGATCATCGGCAGCCTGACCGTGGTGCTGGTGATTACGCTGACCGCGTTCGGCGTGGTGCGCGAGCGAGAGATCGGGACGCTGGAGCAGATCATGGTGACGCCGATCCGGCCGGCGGAGTTCATCCTGAGCAAGACGCTGCCGTTCTTCGCGATCGGGCTGTTCGACGTGTCGCTGATCGCGGCGGTCGGCTCGTTCTGGTTCCAGGTTCCCTTCCGCGGACATCTTTCGGTGCTGCTGCTGGGCTCGGTTCTTTTTCTGGTGTGCATGCTCGGCGTGGGGCTGTTAATCTCGACCGTGTCGTCGACGCAGCAGCAGGCCATGGTGACGGCGTTTTTCTTCATCATGCCGACGATCGTATTCTCGGGTTTCGGATTCCCCATCAGCACCATGCCGCAATGGCTGCAATATATGACCTATGCGAGCCCGCTGCGTTACTTCCTGGTGGTGCTGCGCGGAACCTATTTGAAGGGCGTGGGTCTGGATATTCTGTGGCCGCAGATGGCGGCGATGGCGGGGCTCGGCGTGGGCTTGCTGACGATCGCGATCCTGCGGTTCCACAAGTCGCTCGACTGATCTGGGGGCGGCCTTTTTTCCATGGAAACGTGAATTATGTGGACGCGGTGCCGGAGGATCGCGAGGCAAGCTTGCTTCGCATGCGGACGGCCATGCTTTCGCGAGATGATATTGTCGTGGCTGTCTTCATCGGCGGAATGGAAGACATTCTAGCGGAACACGCATTGATTATGGCGTAGTAATAGGGAGCCAGTGAGAGCATCAGTGAGGGATAGTTTTTCGGGGGAGAAAGGGCTCTGGAGCGTAGCGGAATGGGCCCGTAGTGGACTGTTTACTGGATTCGTAAACCGGGCAAACGCAAGAATCGCACATTGCATCTGAATCAGGGCCAATCCAGACATTGAAGCGCATTGGCGACCGCGAGCCGATTGGGTCTACGATTCGGTCGGGATGGAAGCAAGTTCCGAGGCGACCCAAGTTGCTGCATTGCTTTGCATTATCGCTGTCATTCAGTGATAGGTCTCCGCAAGTCGGCTTTGCGCACGGTTTTCCGACGGTCGGCGTTGCTTCCGGCGCATGATGGGCAATACAGAGATCGGTCTTGCTCAGACCTGCGTCCAGAGCATTTGGTCCAGGCCTAACTTGCCACTCTGTGGTCTCTGGCTCTCGATATGGCGTGCTTCTTGCAACCCAGACCACCAGCAGATCAGCAATTCCCAAGACGTCGGTAAACACAAAGGCCCCAGGATCAGCTGTCCCGGGGCCTTTGGTCTACGCATTCTGGTTGAAAGGAGAGATCACTCTCTAATGGGCGAAGTCTAGCACTATTCTCCGCGACATGCAGTGATGTGGATTTTGTTAGCCGTTTCTTCGCCTGCACTCGTTCCATGCGTCCTCAAGAACAGCGCCATCGGGTGCGCCTCTCCTTCCAATTCCGGAATGGCTGGCATTGCCAGTTTCTGGAGGAGGATCTGAAGATTTCCCTGCCCCGGAAGCTGCACTTCAAGTCCGCGGACAAGGTAATCGAGCTCGTGGAGCGGGGCGGAGGCTTCACTGGCCAAGACTCCCGCCTGGCCGTGGATCACGCAATAGAGATCGGGAGGAGTGGGATTTTCTTGAGGCTGACAGAGGAGCAATACGCCAAGCTTCGGAGGCGATTGGCGACAAATTCGTTGCGTGCTCCTCAAAGAATTCGGAAAGCACTTTGCAGTGATAGTAATGAGAGATTAGGGTTGGCAAGATGGGTAATGCGCCGGAATATCGTTCTATTGCACATGTCCATCCGGACTACGTCCAACTTACCCATTCTTTAGACGACCATATTGATGCAGTTGCTCGAATGGCGGAGAAGATGGCTGGGGAGTTTGGTGCCGGAGATTGGGGAAGACTCGGAGGTCTCTGGCACGATCTGGGCAAATACAGCATTGATTTTCAGTCGTACATCCGTGCCAAGAGCGGGTATGAAGCACACCTGGTTGATGCAATTGCCGGAAAAGTCAATCATTCGAGTGCCGGGGCATTGCACGCTGAAGCGAGATTTGGAAAGTTGGGACTTCCGCTTGCTTATCTCATCGCAGGACACCATGCAGGCCTTCCCGACTGGTTTGGCGATTCGACCGGTGATGCTGCTCTCGCTAATCGACTGAGAGAGGGGCGGGCCAAGGGACTGCTTGAGAAAGCAAGGAAGGCTGCTCCGGACTCGCTCCTACAACAACAGCGGCCGTCAACAACTGAGGTGAAAATGGGCCACGACTTCAAGGGGCTGCATCTGTGGATTCGCATGCTCTTTTCTTGTCTGACGGATGCGGACTTCTTGGATACGGAAGCCTTTATGGATGCCGGGAAGAGCCAACAGCGGGGGTTCTATCCGGAGCTTGCTTCACTTCTATCGCAGTTCAACCAGGCGATGGAGGACAAAGCCAAGTTTGCACCTCCGTCCATGGTCAACCGACTCCGCGCCGATGTGCTACAGCAGTGCAGGAACAAGGCAGCCGGACCGCCGGGCCTCTACACGCTCACTGTTCCAACAGGCGGCGGCAAGACACTTTCTAGCCTTGCCTTCGGACTTGAGCACGCAAAGCGCCATGGCAAGCGCCGCATCGTTTATGGAATCCCATATACGAGCATCATCGAACAGACCGCAGACCTCTTTCGTGATATCTTCGGCAACGCCGTGCTCGAGCACCATAGCACTCTGGATGCGGAGAGAGAGACCGTAGCGAGCCGCCTGGCTTCGGAGAACTGGGATGCACCGCTTATCGTGACGACTAATGTGCAGCTTTTCGAATCGCTGTTGGCGGCGCGCAGCAGCCGCTGCCGCAAATTGCACAATCTTGTGAACAGCGTCGTTATTCTCGATGAAGCTCAGTTGATACCACCGGCTTTTCTGCAGCCCATTCTTGATGTCATCCGCCTCTTGATCGAGGACTATGGCGTGACATTCATACTCTGTACGGCGACGCAGCCGGCGTTGGGCACGCATAGGGACGGCCACGGGAGAACATGGCTTGACGGTTTGGATCACGCAACAGAGATCGTATCCGGTACACAGGAGTTGTACGCCCGACTGGAGCGAGTGACGGTTGCGCTGCCGGAAAACCTGAATGCGGCGGGCAGTTGGGACGATATCGCTGCGGAAATTGTGAGGCACCCGTCTGTACTAGCCATCGTCAATACACGCGCCGATTGCCGAGAGCTGCATCGCCGCATGCCGCCGGGGACGGTACATCTCTCTGCGCTTATGTGCGCCGAACATCGCAGTTTTGTCATCCAGAAAATCAAACAAAATTTGCCCGACGAGCCTGTGCGCGTCGTAAGTACACAGTTGATTGAAGCGGGCGTCGATGTGGATTTCCCCGTGGTGTATCGTGCGCTTGCCGGTCTGGACTCGATTGCACAGGCCGCTGGGCGATGCAACCGGGAGGACAAGAAGGAAGGCAGGGGACAGGTCTTCGTCTTTGTTCCCCCAAAACCAGTGCCACTCGGACTGCTGCGGTTTGGTGAAGATGCCTGCAAAGCGATTCTGCAGGAACGACCAGGAGCTTCTCTGACGCCCGATGCATTCACCAGCTATTTCGATCACTACTACAGCAGAGTGGGCAAGGACGGGCTCGACAAATATCGCATCCAGGAGCTACTGACGAAAGATGCAGCGCAGTGCAGGATTCAGTTCCGTACTGCGGCAGACAGGTTCCGGTTAATAGAGGAGGACGGCAGCGTTTCGGTGATCGTTCCATACACTAATCCAGAAGACCCCCACCGCGATAGCCGTCCACTCATCACGAGGTTGCGTGCTGGGGAACTGGATCGCAGCCTGTTGCGTGCGTTGCAGCGGTTCACAGTCACAGTCAGGAAACACGAATTCAACATCCTTCGACACGCCGGAGAGTTGGAGGAACTAGCGCCTGGGTGCTGGGTCGTGAAGAATGAAACCGCTTACCACCCTGATCTTGGCCTACTCGTTACTGAGGCCGATTGCCCTGAGCCAGGGCAGTTGTATTACTGACGAACGGACTCTCACAGGGTTGCAGTTGTAAAGACGCGGCAGGGGTGATCTAATTCTCCTTCCCAAGATTTCATGCGGAAATTGTTAGGAGGTGGGATGCCTACCCGTTTTTGCTTGGAAATCAGTGGCGATCTCGCCTGTTTTACCGGTCCAGAGATGAAGGTCGAGCGGGTAAGCTACGACGTCATTACGCCCTCTGCGGTGCGAGCAGTCTTTGAATCCATTTTATGGAAACCGGCGATTCGCTGGCAGCCGGAGAAGATTGAGGTGCTGGCGCCGATCCGCTGGACCACGATCCGGCGCAATGAAGTGGGGAGCAAGGTCGCTATGATCAGCGTGAAGACTGCCTTGCAGAGGGGTGTTGGGGCTCTTGCGCTCTATGTAGAAGAGGACCGGCAACAACGTACGAGTCTCCTACTGCGCGATGTCCGTTATCGCATCACGGCCAGCCTCTCTTTGACTGACAAGGCAGGTGCCGCAGAGAACACACAAAAGTTCGCTGAGATGTTCGTGCGCCGCGCCGCCAAAGGACAGTGCATCAACCAGCCGTATCTGGGCTGCCGTGAGTTTGCCTGCGACTTCCGCTTGGTTGACCCGGCGGCAGAACCCGCTGCGATTCCCGAGGAACTGCGAGGAGAGCGGGACTTGGGCTGGATGCTTTACGACCTCGACTTCACCGATGCTGCCTCGCCCCAGCCGCGCTTCTTTCGTGCACGGATGATAGATGGTGTCGTCAACATTCCTTCTTGGGATAGCGAGGAGGTGCGGGGATGATCCTCCAGGAATTGGCACGATACTACCAGCGCAAAGCCAACGATCCAGAGACGGCGCTAGCTCCTGAGGGCTTTGAGCAAAAGGAGATTCCGTTCCTCATTGTCCTTAAAAGCGACGGGCAATTCGTTCAAATCGAAGATACGCGAACTCCGGACGGCAAGAAGAAACGTGCGAGGTCCTTTCTCGTCCCTCAGGGGGTGAAAAAGACTTCCGGCGTAGCGGCAAATCTGCTCTGGGATACGGCGGAATATGTTCTGGGTATTGACGCCAAGGACAAGCCGGAGCGCGTGGCGACGCAGCATGCAGCTTTTGTGAAGCGCTTGGCCGAGTTTTCTGCCGACGACACTGGTGTCCGGGCGGTTCGTGCATTTCTGGCAAATGTGCCGCTTGCGCAGCTTGAACAATCTCCGTCCTGGGAGGAGATTCGAACCAGGAATCCCACTCTTTCCTTTCAACTTGCCGGCGACACAGAGTTGGTGTGTGCGCGGCCCGCCGTAATCTCTGCATTGAGGGTCGGCACGGCGGAGACGGAGGCGGAAGGATCGAATGCCTCGCATGGAATCTGTCTCGTCACAGGGCAAGATGCGGAGATCGAGCGCCTGCATCCAGCCATCAAAGGCGTCTGGGGCGCTCAGACTTCAGGGGCAAATATAGTCTCCTTTAACCTGCGTGCGTTCGAATCGTATGGCAAAGAAGGCAGGCAAGGGGAGAACGCGCCGGTCGGCAGGCCAGCGGCCTTTGCTTATACCACGGCCCTCAATCATTTGCTCGGGAGGGACTCAACCCAGCGCATTCAGGTTGGCGACGCTTCAACGGTCTTCTGGGCCAGTGCGGATAGCTCTCTGGAAGACTCCTTCGCCAGTTTGTTCGGTGAGCCCCCCAAGGACGATCCCGACCGGAACACGCGGGCTGTTAAAGCGTTGTATGAGTCCGTCAAGCAAGGCAGCCTGAACGTAAGCCGCGATACAACACAGTTCTTTGTGCTTGGTTTGGCGCCGAATGCCGCCCGCATCTCTATCCGTTTCTGGATGACTGGTACTGTGTTGGGGTTTTCGCAGCGCATCATCGAACATTTCAACGACATCGCCATCGAACACGCACCGTATGAACCACCGTTTCTCTCGCTCTTCCGACTACTTGCTAGTACGGCGCTTCAGGGCGAGGCCAAAAACATCCTGCCCAATCTGGGCGGCGACACGATGCGGGCGATTCTGTCCGGTCTTCCTTATCCGCAGACGCTGCTCCTGGGTGCCATCCGCCGCGTCCGCGCTGAGCGGGAGGTGACCTACCCTCGCGCCGCTCTCATCAAGGCCTGTATTAACCGCAAGACCCGGTGGGGCAACCCCGCTACAGAGGAGGAACTGCACGTGTCTCTTGATCCTGCCAACACCAACGTGGGCTATCGCCTGGGAAGGCTCTTCTCTGTACTTGAAAAGGTGCAGGAGGAGGCCAGCCCCGGACTCAATGCCACCATTCGCGACCGCTTCTATGGTGCGGCTTCTTCTACGCCGGTGACCGTATTCTCCAACCTCCTGAAGCTCAGCAAGCATCACCTGGCCAAGATCGAAAACCGTGGTCGGGCGGTAAATCTCGAAAAACTCATTGGAGAGATCACGAATGCCATCGACGGCGACGAGGGTTTTCCCAATCATCTGACCATTGCCGATCAGGGCCGATTCGCAATTGGCTACTACCACCAGAAACAGGCGTTCTACACCAAGAAGCCCGAACCTGTGGAAGGAGAACAAGCATGACAGCACTGAAGAACCGCTACGATTTTGTACTACTGTTTGACGTGAAGGATGGCAACCCCAACGGCGATCCGGATGCAGGCAATCTGCCACGCGTGGACGCAGAAACGGGGAGTGGCCTGGTCACTGACGTTTGCCTTAAACGCAAGGTGCGGAATTATGTGGGTATTGTTAAGGGTGAAGTTCCCCCTTACGAAATCTACGTTAAGGAAAAGGCAATCCTCAACAAACAGCACGAGCGTGCCTACATAGCAATCGGGGCAGCCGAAATGTTGAGCGGCGATGACAAGAAACGTAAAGGTGGGGACAAGGTAGACGAGGCACGTGCATGGATGTGCCAGAACTTCTTTGACGTGCGCACTTTTGGCGCAGTAATGGGGCTCGGTATCAACTGCGGCCAGGTGCGCGGACCGGTGCAGTTGACCTTCGGGCGCTCGGTGGACCCCATCGTTTCGCTCGAACACTCCATCACGCGTATGGCTGTGGCGACGGAAGCAGAAGCTGAGAAACAGGGCGGCAACAATCGCACCATGGGCCGCAAGTTCACCGTGCCCTATGGCCTCTATGTGGCGCATGGATTCGTCTCCGCGTTTTTGGCGGCACAGACGGGCTTCTCTGAAGAAGACCTCCAACTCTTCTGGGACGCGCTGGTCAACATGTTCGATCAGGACCGCTCCGCTGCACGTGGCGAGATGAGTACACGGGGGCTCTGCATCTTCAAGCACGCCAGCGAGCTTGGTAACGCTCCGGCACACTCGCTTCTGCAGCGCATTCAACCTAAGCTCAAGCAGGGTTTGAGCGCCCCACGCGATTGGGAGGACTACGAAGTAGCAGTAAATCGCGAGAATCTGCCACCGGGCATCGAACTGCAAATCCTCGGCGTGTGACCAATGCCGGGTGTGGATTGAAACGCCTGAATCTCGATCACAAGCGGATCGAGCGCGGGCTCACCCGGCAGCAATGCCGGGTGTGGATTGAAACACGCCGATGCGGTTCAATTGGTCATTCAGCCAGCGCATCACCCGGCAGCAATGCCGGGTGTGGATTGAAACACGGACGAAGAGGCGGAGCAGTTCGACGTGAGCAAGCATCACCCGGCAGCAATGCCGGGTGTGGATTGAAACGACTGGACGAATCACGTGTGGCCCAATCTGCCGAGCATCACCCGGCAGCAATGCCGGGTGTGGATTGAAACTTCTCGGTCATTGACCATCCATTGACCCAAATGCGCATCACCCGGCAGCAATGCCGGGTGCCTGCGGTCGCGGTACCCTTGACTACCTTTCTTCCCACCAATCGGCCGCGCCTACAATGGAAGGCGCTTGATCCTCTCGGTGAACCGGGTTGAGGAGCCCCCATAGCCATGAAAGACCTGCCTCTGTCGAAGGTCTACCAGTTGCTCGAACCTGGGCCGGTGGTGTTGCTGACGACCGCCCGCAAGGGCCACGCCAACATCATGACGTTGTCCTGGTACATGATGGTCGAGTTTGAGCCGCCGTTGATTGCATGTGTCGTCAGCAACGCCAATTACAGCTTCGCCGCAATTCGGGCGACGAAGGAATGCGTGATTGCCATCCCGGCGCTGGAACTGGCGCCCAAGGTCGTGGCAATCGGTAACTGTTCCGGCCGAGACGTGGACAAATTCAAGAGGTTCGGTCTGACGCCGGCGGCAGCCAAGCGTGTGGCGCCGCCTCTGGTGGCTGAGTGCTTCGCTAACCTTGAGTGCAGGGTAGTCGATACCCGGCTCGTCAACGAGTTCAACCTCTTCATCTTGAAAGTACTCAAAGCCTGGATCGATCCGGCGCAGAAGCATCCAAAGACCATCCACCATCACGGGTACGGAAGGTTCGCTGTGGATGGCGAGATGATCAGGCTAAAGTCGAGGAAGCCGTAGGGGTATTTGTCCCAAGCAGGTTACTTGGCGACATCCCGGACTTATAAAGCCACTCAAACCCCTCTGCCTCGCAAACTGCATTTCGCATCCTCAGACAAGGTGATCGAACTGGTGGAGCGCGCCGGCGGATTCCCTGACCAAGATGCGCGGCTGATGGTGAATCAGGGGATTGAGATGGGGAGAGGTGGAATGTTCATGAACCTGACGACGGAACAGTACGCCAGGTTGAAGACCGTCTGAGGTATTCCCAGATCAGCCGAATCATCTGTTGGCTAACGGCTCGAGAACGGTTTAAAGAATATGCGGAAGAATCGAGGAAAAAAGGTCGAAGCATTCCAAAGTAAATCTCGCGGACGGAGTGTGTCTAGGTGCAAATCACAAACAGCAGTATCATGTTTGTAGCAGTTTCGCTAGGCTCAGGGGGAAGTGAAATGAGCAATGCGGAAGAATGG
>JBEKKI010000089.1:0-9798 GCA_050010795.1 Occallatibacter sp. | reverse complement strand
CAGGCCGAAGACGATGATTTTTCTTCCCGCGCCACGGCCTCTGCGGCCGCGCACGCGGCGCGGACCGAAGTAGGACTCATCGGCTTCCAGCTCGCCGGCGAAGGGAGAATGCAGACGGCATTCGTGGACCAGCCTTTCGCGCAGCCGAAGAAAGATGGGATTAACGCTGCGGACCGAAATGCCCGTCATCCGGGCTGCCTGTGTGGCCGTCAGATCCAGCGCAAAACAGCGCAGCAGGGAGCGGAACCGGGCCTCGGAAATCTTCGCAAAACGAAAATACCGAGTGACTCTCGCCATTTCAGTAGCTTAATCAGCTCTCTGACCGATCTTTCTTCCTAAGCCCCTAAAAATTTTTGGCCGAAAAATCGCTGTTAACGCTTTTGGAATCAATAAAACGATCTCAAAATCGTCGACAAATTTCGACCAATTTCGTTGGGCTCATGAGCCCAACCGGCCCATCGCACCCCGGAACGCCGCTCGCACGAAACCCCTGCCTCGCCAGCTTGCCTTCTCGTTCCCTCGGTCCCTTGTTCCCTCGGTCACTGTCTCTACGCGCTATTCCTCGATCTTGTAGGTGTATTCCTCGATGACAGGATTGGTGAGCACTTCGCGCGCGATGCGCTCGACCTCGGCGCGCGCGGCGCTCGCATCCAAACCATTGTCGAGCGACAGCGCGAAGTATTTGCCCTGGCGCACAGCGGTGACATTGGCGAATCCGATCTTGCGCAATGCGTTGTGGATGGTTTGGCCCTGAGGATCGAGGACCGATGCCTTCAAAGTGACATAGACATGCGCCTTCATGATGAGATTATAGAAGCAGGGATCGGGGAGCAGAGAGCAGAGAGCAGAGATCAGCGGGTCAGCGAGTCAGCGAGTCAGCAAGCCAGCGAGTCAGCGAGCCGGTGGCGAAGGGAAAACAACTGACCACTGATCACTGAACACTGACAACTGCACGCGCATTTCCCCAAGGAGAGACATAACGCAATGGTGAATTATCTGGAATTGCCAGTGGGCGAACGCGCGCCGGAAGTGTTTCGCGCGGTGATCGAGATCCCGCTGGATGGAACGCAGAAGTTCGAGTACGACAAGCAGCTGCACGTCTTCAAGCTGGATCGCAACCTGCATTCGCCGGTGCACTATCCGGGTGACTACGGTTTCATTCCATCGACACTGAGCGACGACGGCGATCCGCTGGATGTTCTGGTGCTGGTGCCGAGTCCCAGCTTTCCCGGATGCGTGCAGGAGGTGCGTCCGATCGGCCTGCTGGAGATGCTGGACCAGGGAATTCTCGACGAGAAGGTGCTTGCGGTGGGGAAGAACAATCCGCGCTTCGCGAACATATGGAATTACACCGATATCTATCCGCACATGCTGAAGGAGATTACGCACTTCTTCTCCATCTACAAGGACCTTGAAGGCAAGCGCGTGGAGATGAAGGGCTGGCGCGACGCGGCCTTTGCGCGGGATCGTGTGACGCACGCCATCAAGCAGTTTAACGACACCAAGGCGAAGCACCACGAGGCGAAACGGAAAGTCGCGGTATAGAGACGACAGGGATCAGGGATCAGGGATCAGGAAAGTGCGCTAGTCGGTGGCGGGAGTGGCGGCGACCGCGCGGCGGCGAGCGATAGGACGCGCGGTGAACCAGTAGAGCAGCGGTCCAAGAAGCGCAATCAGCAAAGCAAATCCAGGTGAAGAGACGTTGCCGAGGGCTGTGCCTGGGTCGCCGAGCCTTTCGCTGCGCGAGAGGAAGAGCACGCAGGCGATAAGGATGGTTGGACCGACGGCGAGCGCGCACGCGAAGGGGAAGCTGCCGGCGCTGAAGGGCCGCGGCAGTTGCGGCTCGCGCAGGCGAAGCGCGATCAGGGCGAGGAATTCGAGGATCAGGCTCGAACCGTAGAGGGTCAGGTCGATGGAGATGAGCTTCTCGAAGGGGAGCTTGAGGGCGAGCGCCCATCCCAGCCCACAAACGAGGACGCTGACCCACGGCACGCCGCGGCTGTCTTCGAGGCCGTAGGGGCCCCCCGAAACCATGAAGAAGGTAGCAGCGACAAGGGGAAGAAGGAGCAGCTTGTTGTGCGAAGGCCTGAGATGGAAACGCATCTCTGTGCATCTTAACCGGGGCACCGGGAGCGGGGAAGCGAAAAGACGGGAGGGCGGAGGGAACGCGAATTCCGGTATAATCAACAGCGGAACCCGGAGAGATGGCCGAGAGGCTGAAGGCGGCGGTTTGCTAAACCGTTATAGGGTCAAAAGCTCTATCGGGGGTTCGAATCCCCCTCTCTCCGCCACCTTACAACGTAGATTACTGATTCTATTAGCATTCATCACAAAACAAAGGGATTAACAGAGGACTTGAGATGTGCGCTGTGTGCGCCCTGTGCGGCTAGATACACCCCGTACAGGCGATTTACCTTACAAAACGGCGAGCGCCTTACAAAGGCAAATGGCATCCTGCGCCAGTTCGAACCAGCGTCCCGGGAGACAATTTCCCAGATCCATCCGAGTCGCAACCGGTCCTAGGGTGACAGCGTGGCACTGATGTGGGCAATCGTGTGAGCAGGAACCCCTTCATGGCGATCCTTGACACACCTTTCACCACATCTCCCTGAGCCCGTTCCAGAGCCCCACAAGGTGATGGCATATTGAGACGTGCCCATTCACTTTGGCCCTCCCACATGACCGTCCCAGGCTGGAGGCTCTCACCGAATCGCGCCGACTTGTCGAGCTTGACCTTGGGCTTGTCAATGCAGGCAGCTTGACGAACCTGGGAATAGCATTTCGTCAGGACTTGTCACTGCGCCGGGAGGCTGTTGTGCACTAAGATTGCAAGTTCCATCTCGGTGCGCAGCGGACAGAAGGGGAGGACCCATAACCACTCCTCGCTTTGACATCGGCGATTACGTGCAGAGGGCCAATCAACGATCAGACGCTCATTCCTCGCGAGGCTTAGGCTATTCCGCTCCATTGTTGCGAAGGGTTAGTCGGCCACAGGATTTATCCCATAACGCATAAACACCCTTTAGGAGACGTTAAGATGACGATTGACCTTCATGGATACCACCCTGCTGACATTGTGTACTGCGATGTCCTTCAGAAGATTCTGCAGCAATCGTGGGAGATGGGCGAAGAGCGGATTTGCTTCATTCATGGTCACGGCCGCAACCGAGGGATCTCGCCGGGATTCGTTAACACAAATACCGGTTATTTCGGCTTACAGATTCGTCATGCCTTACGTCATGACAAAGACTTGCGACAATGGATTTGCCACACGACCCTGCATTGCAAAGACATGGGGACAACGACTGTAAACCTCAAGCCAAACCCGTCACCGACACGCAAATGTCTCGATGCTGACTTGGTACCGGATGCAGTTGTCGCGCGTTACTGAGGTTTGCTGCGTCACACCTTCGCGGTTTCACTGACCAGGAGAGCCGGCTGATGCTGAACCAGGCTATCGCCACCGGCCGCAGTGACGTATTCCTGAACCTGACGGCCGAACAGTACGCCAAACTGAACTGAGTTGATAATTGAGACGACAAAGGCCCTGGGCTCCAAAGCGCCAGGACCTTTTTCTTGCTCATTCTGTGGAAAACAGTTTAAGGCTCTTAGCCACTTCGCGGAGTCGCCGCGCGCCGGAGTCGACACGCTCTTATACGTCGTTGTGCAGGTGGAAGATGGGCTCGAGGCCTTTGCCGCCGGCGAGCAGCGCCTGCTCCTCATGCGGCTCAATCGGCTTGTAGTTCTGCGCGACATCCATGGCCAGGCGGAAGTAGCGTTCGTCGCCGGGCGGGATGGCGGCCGTGATGGGATGGCTCAGCGTCCAGCGCAGGCCGAGTGAGGCTTCGTCGGGGAAGGCAGCCGGCTGATACCAGCACTTGGGTTCGGGATGGTTCTTCGCCTGGTCGCTCGGCCAGGTGGTTTTCGCCATGGCTTTCAGCGCGAGAATCCCCATCTGTTTTTCCTGCGCGCGCTTCAGGATCTGCGGGCCGAAGTTGGCTTGAGAGAACAAGACCCAGTTCACAGGGAACAGCACCGTGTCGAAGTTGTAGCGGTCGAGCGCGGCCAGCGCGGTTTCGACTGAGTGCACCGAGAATCCAATGAAGCGAATCTTGCCTTCCCTCTTCGCGGCCTCCATGGTTTCGATGGCGCCGCCGGGACCGAGGACCTTGTCGAGATCGGTCATCTTAGTCAGCGCGTGGAACTGATAGAGATCGAGGTGATCGGTCTTGAGCAGACGAAGCGACTCCTCCAGATCCTTGCGCGAGTCTTCTTTCAGGCGGCCGTCGGTCTTGCAGGCAAGAAAGCAGTTCTTGCGATAGGGCGCGAGCGCGGGGCCGAGACGTTCCTGTGCGTTGCCATAGCTGGGCGCGACGTCGAAGTAGTTGATGCCGCGGTCGACGGCTTCGGCGACGATGTTGTTGGCGGCGCCGGGCTCTTCATTCATCACGACGACGCCGCCGAAGCCGATGATGGAGAGCTTTTCGCCGGTCTTGCCGAGAGAGCGGCGCTGGATGGGATTGGAGGGTGTCTTTGCCGCGGCGTGGAGCTTGGCGGACGATGCGACGGCTGCCGTGATGGCAGCCTTCTGAAGGAATTCGCGGCGTTCCATGATCTGCCTCCCTTGATCCGGAATTTCCGTTTTGCCTTTCGGCTGCGAACCAATATATCCCCGGTTGCCTCTGCTCGCAATCTTTCTCGCATTGGTTTCAAAGCCAAAGACCCGGTCGTGCGCCACACGGCCTTTGCCGGGACCAGGAAGCCATGATTTGCCCCATTTCGAAGCGATTTCTCGGACACTTCTTCGTCAACTCACCTCCTCCGTCCAGATTGGTTTCGCCTGGCTGCCGCGCCTATCCGACTGGCAGCGGCAAACCCTCCATCCGCCGTAGCATGCTTCCAAACAGGCACCGCGTCAGATGGCTCTCTGCCAACAATAGTCAGAAGTACCGGCATGCTTGATCAGCCGTCCGCCCATCTCACCAGTCGTTGCTGCAAACTGGTCAGGGACCGCTTTTCGACTTCCTTCGATAGAACCAACCGCCGCCACAGGTTCCACAGCCCTGCAAGGTGATGGCCTATTGAGACGTGCACATTCACCTTGGCACTCTCACACGACCGTGCCAGGCTGTAGGCTCTTATCGAATCGCGCCGACTTGCCAAGCTTGACCTTGGGCTTGTCAGTGCAGGCAGCTTACATCGACCGATCCCTTCGGAGAAGTTCAGCAGCAAGATCGCCGGCCATACATCGATCCTCTGGATAACCATACGCGTTATAGTCGCGATCGGCGTTTGCCGGGACCGATCGGCAACCCCGGGCGGGGTGCTCTCCTGCCCTTCCGAGATCGGACAGCGGAAGAATGAGGCACACAGTTCATTGGCTCGGTAATGATTGCCGCAAACTATGGTCAATAGGCGGGAACAACGATGATTGCGCGATCTTGGTCTCAGATCATGGTTTGGGCGATGAGGTGGCCTCTCGCTCCTTTTTCAATCGAAAGTAATACATAAATGAGTAGTTCCATACGACATGAACCAGGGTGAGCACTTGGTGCTTTGGCGAGGGCAAGACGCCAGCTTGCCAGACGGAAGTCGCCATCGCGCTGAGCCGGGAAAGCTCGTCTAACATATCGAATTGATCCGGGGTCCGCTTCACATTAACAAATGACTTCAGGCGCGATAGGAATGCGTCCCCGTCATCCGCCTCCAATTCCAATAGGGTCCTGGCTGCCAGCTGGAGCGCCCCGAGCATTGTGTCCAACTCGAGGCCACTTTCTCCAACAAAGGTGTAGCGGTCGATCGCATAAACGGACTCTGCGGAATCGTCGAAACGATCCTTCGCGGATTTGGCTTCATTAGAGAAGAGCTTGCACAACAACTCAAATCGTTGTTGATTGGTAATCAGTTTCTCTGCCAGGCCGGTGTCCTGCGCCAACTCTGATCCAAAGAGTACGGCGCTGAGGCAGAGTTGAAAGACTTGGCGTCCGTAATTGAGTAGCGAATGGTAAAGTGGGCCGTTGGCTCTGCTTTTTCCCTCCTTTGCCACAAATCTGAGCTGATGAGCTTTTCCCTCATGTGCAATCTCACTGCGGGCGTCATAGAACTGGCGAACCCACTCGTCTAGACGAGGGATTCTACCAAGAAGCAAGGACACCGAGTCGGCTAGGCGATCTGTTTTTCGTTCCGCCTCTGGGAGTTGCAAGAGCGCTTCGAACGCTACTGAAAGCTGGATGATTGCAGCTTCCTGTTCGGAATCTATCGAATTTGAGAGGTTAAACCACTTAATGGCGGTGAAGATCCGATCCGCTATAGGATTTCGAGGCTGATGAAGTAACAAAAGGAGGGCTCGATAGGAGCGCGAGAATGGGAATGACTGACCGAAGTCGGCAGCCAGGTCCTGCGAGATGTTCAACCACATATTTGGAACCGGCGGGTAGATCCTGGAGTCTGATGTGATGCTGAAATGGTGTTTGAAATTCGAGAGGCATCGCAGTCCGGGTACTCTGTCCAAAACGTTCTCGACAACAGCCGGCTTCGGTGTCACGTGATGCTGTGGCTGCACTTGCAGGAGGGAGACCATGGCATGTACGGAGACGACACACGTCGCATGCTCGGCCTGCAGAAACGTGTTGCCAAGCGTCGGATGCGGCGCGGCATAGCAATAGGCGATCACGGATTGAACACGTTGCAGGGGGTCAAGTGCCTCCCCGATTTCATCTAAGTCGACATACGGTAGTACGGCATAGGATGCAGAAGCTACGCGGAAATCATCCTGCAAGAACATCATTGATGCCAGTTGTTGAACGGATGTTGAAATAGCGGATGGCAGCTCGGAAGTATCGTCCGTCGAACGAAATTCGATTCCGCCAATCGTTACTGGACCACTCGTTTTCAGATACGGGAATATCGCGATGCTGAAGTTTTCAGAGGAGGGGTCGATCATTTGAGGGCAATCCTATGCATCGGTCATTTCGGCGAAGTGCTCTTCCGCTTACGGGCGGCAGAGTATCTTGGCCATTAGCTACGACTACAACTCCATCGCCATTCCCCGCCCAACTGACGACACGCGTCCATCTTCCAGGAAGAAGATGCGTACGTCCATGCCTCAGCAAGTCAGTTCTGAACGCCTCACAAAACGACTGGGCGGGTTAGTCCGGCTGAGCCGCCATGTGGAAAGTGGTTTTTAGCTATTCTGGCCGGGAAGTTGGCTGGATGCTGGATCATGTGTTTGAGTGGGGATTTGAGCGCGGCTTGCCGCGCGGATTCCGATCTTCGGGATTAGATTCGGTCTACTGCACGACTAAAGTCGTGCCCTTACACAATGCCAGTCGATTTAGGTTTCTGAGAATGATTCATCACGAATGAACGTCTTCGCCTTGCTCATCATAATGATAAGGTCGCGATGCTTAGGGAAGTCTTCAGCGGAAAAGGAACCGGAGAAAACCGGTACCGACAATTCGAATGCTTGTCTGCCCACCATCATACAATGCAATTCGTTGATTCTAGTCGTATATATATAACAAATCAAATAGGTTAACGGCGCGCATGGTGTTTATACCGTGCTCCCTGATACGCCCTGCACAGCCCTTTTACCTTACAAAACGGGAAGAGCCTTACAAAGCCGGAGCGACAGCTGCGACGCCAGTCTTGGATGTTGCCAACAGCCGGTGTCGCTCATCGAGCCCGCCGGAGAAGGTTCAGCAGCAAGATCGCCGGCCATACATCGATCATCTGGATACCTACAGTGCCCCGTAGGGTCTCCAATTCCCCCGGCCACCTTCATTTTGTATGAACATGGCCGGAGCGTATGAACACAAGAAACACCCGGCTGCCGGGGATGCACAGCCGGGTCGGGTACAGCCGGGTGTTATCTCAGGCGTCTCAGACGCTTGGCGACTACCTCTTCGTAGCTAGGTTTGAAATCAGACGGCGCCCCTACTGATTCATGTGGCTTTAGGACGCCAAGTTCGCGGCCTATTGCGTCAAGAATTTGAAACTTGCGGTTAGGATCGATGGGCGGATTGGTGAATGCCGCGAAGTCCGGTCTGCAGAGCTCGTAACCAGTTTCTGCCAATCGAGCATTGATCCGCCGGATAAGCCCCTTTTCAGTAATCGTCTTGTTCTTCACGCTGCCTCCCTTCTCGGCTGCTTCATGTCCTCGTAGCCGGGTGGTGGTTCGTAATCGTTCCAACTTGCCAGATCGGCATCGTCTTTGTAGTTCTCAAAGGCGGTTAAGTTGTCTCACCTGCGTCTTCCCTCCACCTTCCATATTACCTGCATAGAATGTGGATCGAAGAGTTCTTCAGAGGTTCCTTAAAGTCGCCATGGCGTTTTCTGTTACTGATCCTCTACGACCTCCGAGTCGTGGATGATCAGAAGCCCGTGAGGCACGCTTGCATGCTAATCGGCGATTGGAGAAATATATCCGAGATTCAGCAACCGGAACTCCCGTGGCCAACAACGAGCGGCACTGTGTGTACATATACTTCCAGTGCCGGAACGGCTGGCACTGCCAGTTCATGGAGGCGGATCTGAAGACTGCCCTGCCAAGGAAGCTGCAGCTCAAGTCTGCGGATAAGGTGATTGAGCTCGTGGAGCGGGGTGGCGGATTCTCCTTAGCAAGAGCTTCTGCAGAAACCGAACGCAGCCTCCGATATCAGAGGGCGAGCGGTGGAAGCGAGGTCTGCTTCTGCGGTTTTTCAACCGTGCTGATCGACTTAAGCTTTTGGCCGCCGACTCGCGCAGGAAATCGGTAGCCAGCCGGCGGCCGCCTCCAACCCATAGCCGAGACGGCACTGGTGGCTCACTGGAAGCATCTACGCCAAACTGGATCGATATTCGTTGATCCAAGCTGGACCATAACAGATGTACAGGCGTGCCAATCGTTCATAATGGGGAGTCGAGACAACAGAGTCTAGTCCGGTTGGGTCGTCCCAGCGACGATTCCAGAAGAAGGGGACCCACCTGGGCAAGAAGGGTCCTCGCTACAATGCTGCTGGGTCCAATCTAGATTGGATATTGGTTTGAGCGTGCTCAGACAAGTCAACTCTTTCGGCTTTTCGAATGCCAGCGTGGGCGGCCACTCTGCACGCTCGATGATGTTCCAGGAGATGCGAACTCTCGTCTGTTCAATGCCCTTTGAGGCTGCGAGGGGTGACTTTAGCAAGGCTATCGTCGACGAGAATATCCTGGAGAAGCCAACACAGAGCAGCCGAGAGAAGAGCCTGCGCCATCTGACCGAGATATATGGTCTGGATCCCTCCAAGGCGCTATTCCGTGTTCTTTGGCGGTTCGGCCATTCGGACTTGGATTCTTTGCCCCAGCTCTGTCTTGTATGTGCATACGCCCGCGATCCACAACTGCGCCAAAGCTTCGAGCTGATCCGTTCGCTACGACTTGGTGAGGCCCTTGAAAGAGCCTCAATGGAACAGCATCTGGAACTTGGATTTCCCGGACGCTTCAGCTCTGCGATGAAGAAATCGATGGCTCAGAATGTCAACACGACTTGGACCTTTGGCGGCCATCTCGCTGGCAAAACGAGGAAGACCAGGCAACTTCCCCAGCCGCACCCGACTTCGGCTGCTTACGCTATGTTTGCGGGCTACCTGAAAGATCTTCGTGGCGAACAGCTTCTAAACTCAGCGTATGCGTCACTCGTTGCTTCAAACCGATCACAATTGTCAAGGGCGGAATGATAGGGAACCAGCGGGGCGGAAGAAAAGGGAACCAGTAAGGGGAACGATCAAGCAGGGATTTTCGGGGGAGAAGGGGCTCTGGAGCGTAGCGGAAGAGGCCCTT
>JBEKKI010000088.1:0-10017 GCA_050010795.1 Occallatibacter sp. | reverse complement strand
TCAGACTGCAGTGCGGGCTATTCCGGCTCCACAGATCCTCGACCTTCACCTGCGCAGATCGCATGCTACTATTTTCATGCTCTTCGGGTGGCCCTATGGGCCATGCATGACTGCGGTTGTCTTTCGACAGGCTCTCGAACCACTACGAATTGCCTGTTTCTGGAAGTTGCAGATTCTTTGAAGTGGCAACGAGCCGCAAGAACGTTATTTAGGTAGTAATTACCGAATAGCCGGTGACTCGACCGGAACTGGGTTTTCGGCTCGGTCAGTGCGTTGGCGATTTTTCGCCAATCATGCAAGGCCAAGTGCTTTTAGTCGATCACGATGTGCACGCACAAACCACCGCGCGAGCAGTGGCCGATACTCTTGTTGGATATCGAGGGGGAGCCGGAAGAAGTCCCCAACTGCGGTACCTCTGCACCGCGTAGCACCACAATGGCACGGCCATTCCGTGCCGCCCGTGATATTGATGTTGTAGTCGCAAGTAATCTCCTCGCCCACCTCAATGTCGCGACGTGCCACGAGGAAGCAGCCGTCGCCCTCGTAGAGCACATAAGCATTGGGGTCGCAGCTATGATTTACGTGCCGATCTGGAGGGCCGAGTAGAACGACCTTGCCATTGGGGTAATCGCAATGATCGGCTCGCTCGCCGAGTTCTTCCCGCAATGGTGAGGCGGGTGTGACCTCACGCACCACGTTGATCTGTCGGATGCGTTTCCCAGTACAGAACGATTGGGCTGCAAAGAGCCCCAACCCCTCAATTGAGGATGTCTTAACCTCAATGTCGCTCATGGGGTAACACCTGCTGGGCGATTCACAGCGCATAGCGCTAAGAATCGCTCGCAGCCAGCATTGTAGGCTGGTTAGAATGATTGATACTAACAGGCCAACGCACTCATTGAGAGGTCGTGGACGGTTTGTCGGCGACTCGGTAGTTACCATTCAAGAAATCCTCGCGGTCCGCGACCTCGAAAACTCGGCAGGGTTGCCCCATTCTTTTCGTCCGCCGCGGAGGACGAAAGGGTGGGACCGGCCTCGTTCCCTCGTTCCCTCGTTCCCTTGGTCCCTCGGTCCCTGCGTTCCTCGCCTTTGCCCCGCACCCGTCTCTCGCGCAATAATCTGCACGGACCTCAAGATACCCTTCATGATCGCCAAGACCATCATCGAGCCGTTTCGCATCAAGAGCGTCGAGCCCATCCACTGGACCACGCGCGCCGAGCGCGAAGCTCTTCTCAAGGCCGCGCACTACAACCTTTTTCTCCTGCACGCCGACGACGTGCTGATCGATCTGCTCACCGACTCCGGAACGGGCGCAATGTCCACGCACCAATGGGCCGCCATCATGGAAGGCGACGAGAGCTATGCCGGCAGCCGCAGCTTCGACCGCTTCCGCGATGCCGTCCAGGGGATTTTCGGATACAAGCACGTGATCCCGACGCACCAGGGCCGCGCCGCTGAGCGCATCCTCTTCGGAGTCACCTGCAAAAAGGGCCACGTCGTCCCCAACAACACCCACTTCGACACCACGCGCGCCAACGTCGAGTTCACCGGAGCCGAAGCCGTCGATCTGCTCATCCCTGAAGGCCGCCAGCCCGCGCTTCAGCATCCGTTCAAAGGCAACATGGATGTGGCCGCGCTCGAGAGCCTCATCGATCGCGTTGGCCGCGCACGCATTCCTCTCGTCATGCTCACCGTCACCAACAACTCCGGCGGCGGCCAGCCCGTCTCGATGGAGAATGCGCGCCAGGTCAGTGCCGTGTGCAAGCGCCACGGCATTCCGCTCTACTTCGATGCCTGCCGCTTCGCCGAGAATGCATGGTTCATCAAGCTGCGCGAGCCGGGCTACGAGAACAAATCGCCCAAGGAAATTGCGCAGGAGATGTTCCGCCTTGGCGATGGCTGCACCATGTCCGCCAAGAAAGACGGCATGGCTAATATCGGTGGTTTTCTCTGCACCAATAACGATCTGCTCGCCCAGCAGGAGAAGGATCTGCTCATTCTCACCGAAGGCTATCCCACCTACGGCGGCCTCGCCGGCCGCGATCTTGAAGCGATTGCCGTTGGTGTGAATGAAGCGCTCGAAGAGGACTACCTGCGCTACCGCATCGCTTCAACGGCCTACCTCGGCAACCACATCGCTGCCGCCGGCGTGCCCATCGTGCAGCCGCCCGGCGGCCACGCCATCTATCTCGACGCGCGCGCCTTTCTGCCGCACATCCCGCCCGGGCAATTTCCCGGCGTCGCGCTGGCCTGCGAGCTTTATCTCGAGGGCGGCGTGCGCTCCGTCGAAATCGGCACGCTGATGTTTGCCGCCGCCGCGCAAATGGATCTCGTGCGCCTCGCCATTCCGCGCCGCGTCTACACCCAGAGCCACATCGACTACCTCGTCGAAGTCATCCTTGAAGTCTGGAAGAATCGCGAGAAACTCTGCGGTATGCGCCTCACCTACGAAGCTCCGTTCCTGCGCCACTTCACCGCGCATCTCGAGCCGCTGCTCTGAAATTCACTCCCCAATATGGTCTGTCATCCTGAGCGAAGCAGAGCGCGCTTTCTACGCTCTGCGTAGCCTGTCGGGGACGGACCAATGGGATGCGAATCTTCCCGCATCATTTACTGGATGATGACCACGTTCATGCTCCAGGGAGTTAGTGACAACGTCAGCGGCAGGCTTTGAGCGCCAAGATTGGTCGTCACAGGCGGAGCCCAGGTGTTGGTGGTCGCCGGGTTTGACATGTCGTAGATTGCCTTGTCGTAGGTCTCTACAGACACAGCGGAAGCGGAGGACAGCCCGGAGAGCGTGATCGTGACCGGCGCGTTGGCATTTTCATTCAGGTTGAACAACACCAGAGCAGTCCCGCCACCGCTTGCGGTTGCGGCATACGCGCGCACGTTGGTTTTATCGCCGGCGACAGTCGCTGTGAGAACGCTCTCGCCATTGACAGCCACTTTGCTGAAGAGCTGGAACGCGCGCGCCGTGGGAGACATGGTGCCGATGGGGCCGGCGTTCGGACAGGTGATCTCGGAAAGTCCATCAGAGAAAACATTGTAGGCCCCGAAACTCTGCCAGCCATAGACCGAAGAGGTGTCGTTACCGTTCGTGCCGTTGCAATTGCCGAAGCCAATCCACCAGGTCAGGCGCGAGACTCCATCGTTCATCATTTCGCCTAACACTTGACCCGCATACAAGCCCTGAGTAATCGACCAGCTCTGTTTGCCAGGATTGGTGTAAGGCCCTCCGATCTCGCCCACGTAAATGGGCGTGTTCGGTTTCCCGGCTGTGTTCAGTTCCGACTTGATCGTGTTGATGTTCGAGGTCAACTCCTGCGCCGCCTGCTGCACCAGGAAGGTATCGTTTTCCTGGCCCGGCGTCTCCGGATAGAAGTGGTACTCCACGAAATCATAGGGCGCGTTGGCGAGCACCGTCGGATCCCACGCCGGGGAATTGCCAGGGTTGACCGAAACACCGACCAGCGTGTTCGGAGAGGCCGCCTTGATCAACGCATAGTAGCCGGTGCTTCCCGCCGTCGCGGCGGCGTAGGTAGCCGCGTTGTTCGCAGGGGTGTGCAGGTCTGTCTCCCAGGTCCCGTATTCCTCGTTGCCCACCGTCATATGGCTCACCGTGATGCCATCGGCGAGCGCCGCAGCCACCCACGCGGCA
Organism: Occallatibacter sp.; assembly: GCA_050010795.1. Taxonomy (GTDB): domain Bacteria; phylum Acidobacteriota; class Terriglobia; order Terriglobales; family Acidobacteriaceae; genus Telmatobacter. The sequence continues at coordinate 6,359 of JBEKKI010000088.1, read as the reverse complement.
GCTTCGGTTGGCTGGCCGGGCCCGGTGCAGGCCGCGTTGGTGCCGTAGTCGGCGGTGAGAGCAAGGTCGTAGTTTCCGCCCTGCACGATGTTGGTGACGAAGTCTGCGAAGGTGCTGTAGCCACCCCAGGTGGTGCTTCCGTTTGGAACCCCACTTGAGTTGTTCGCGCACATGAAAGGCAGATTGGGATTGGACGAGCTGTTAGGCGTCTGCCAGTGATATTCGTCAGACCATGAGCCACCCGGCCAGCGAATGGCCCGGATGCCCGCCTGCGCGAACGCGCCATTGACATCCGTCGCATTACCCACCACGTCGTACCAGGCAGCCATGTTCATTCCGATGAGCTGGTCAGATACGGCCGGGCCGATGCTTGACTCGTCCACCGTTATCGAGGTCTGTACGGTTACCGTAGCCGTTTGGGTGATCGCCGTCCCAGCGGAATTTGTGACCGTGAGGGTATAGATCGTCGTAACCGTGGGACTGACGCTCACCGGTGTGCCGCTGGTGGCGGAGAGATTACCCGGCGTGATCACCCCCGTGCCATTGGCGAAAACGGCCGTCAGACCGGAGCTTGCTCCTGCCGCAATCGTTGCGGGATTCGCCACAAAGCTAGTGATCGTCGGCGCGGGAACGACGGTTACCGTAACCGTCTGGGTGATCGCCGTCCCGGTGGGAGGAGTAACGGTGAGCGTATAGGTCGTAGTCGTCGCGGGGCTCACGCTCGCTCCCGTTCCGCTGGTGACGGCGATATTGCCCGGCGTGATCACCCCCGTGCCGTTGGCGAAGACCGCTTTCAGGCTGGAGCTTCCCCCTATAGTGATCGTCGCTGGATTCGCCACAAAACTGGTGATCGTCGGCGCGGGAACAACAGTCACCGTAGCCGTCTGGATAATTGCCGTCCCAGCGGAATTGGTGACTGTGAGGGTATAGGTCGAAGTCGCCGCGGGGCTCACGCTCACCGGCGTTCCGCTGGTGACGGCGAGATTGCCCGGCGTGATCACCCCCGTGCCATTGGCGAAAAGAGCTGTCAGGCTGGAGCTTGTTCCTGCCGCAATCGTTGCGGGATTCGCAATAAAACTGGTGATTGTCGGCGCGGGAACGACAGTTACGATAGCCGTCTCTGTGACCGCAGCCCCAACGGCAGGGGGAGTGACCGTGAGCGTATAGGTAGTCGTCGTCGTGGGGCTGACGCTCACCGCCGTTCCGCTGGTCACAGTGAGATTGCCCGGAGTGATCACGCCCGTTCCGTTGGCGAAGACGGCCGTCAGGCTAGCGCTTCCTCCCACCGTGATCGTTGCCGGATTCGCCTCGAAGCTGGTGATCGTTGGCGCGGGAACCACAGTGACCGTTGCGGTCGCCGTGACCGCGGCTCCGCTGGTTGGAGTAACGGTGAGGGTATACAGCGTAGTCGTCGCGGGGCTCACGCTCACTCCCGTCCCGCTTGTGACGGCGAGGTTCCCGGGAGTGATCACGCCTGTACCGTTCACGAATACTCCCGTCAACGTTGCGCTTGCTCCCGCCGTGATGGTCGTTGGATTCGCTACGAAACTTGAGATGGAGGCTACAGGAGGGGGCGCGCTGGACGAGCCGCCGCCGCAGCCGGCCAGACCTCCCAAACACAAGCTGACTGCCAAGGCACACGCCACACGAACAGAGATTAGGCCCATTTCATTTCCTGTCTAAAGCAGAGTTCGAAGCGGTCCCAATTATACGTTCCACACTCACGACTCGGCGCCGTGGCTACAGCGGTTCCCCATTCGATAGACTCTAGTAGACGACCAACCACCCCGGAGCCTTCTTGCACATCGCCGCACAGGAACGTCTCATCCGGCCCGCGCGCAACATCATCGGCAGCCTTCGCCTGCCCGGCGACAAGTCCATCAGCCATCGTTACGCCATGCTCGGCGGCTTCGCCGAGGGCAAATCGCACTTCACGAATTTCTCCACCGGCGCCGACTGCGCTTCCACGCTCGCCTGCATGCAGGCGCTCGGCGCCAAAGTCACCCGCACCGGCCCAAACTCCGTCGAAATCGCAGGTGTCGCCGGCCACGTCATTCCCGCCGATCGTCCGCTCGACTGCGGCAACTCCGGCTCGACCATGCGCATGATCTCCGGCCTGCTCGCGCCACAAGCCGGCCGCTTCACGCTCATTGGTGACGCCTCGCTCTCGCGCCGCCCCATGGAGCGCATTCGCAAACCGCTCGCAGACATGGGCGCGCGCATCACACTCAGCGATGGCCACGCTCCACTCACCATCGAAGGCTCGCCGCTCCACGCCATCGAATACGCCACGCCCGTTCCCAGCGCGCAGGTCAAAAGCTCGATCCTTTTCGCCGCTCTCCAAACCGCCGGCGTAACCACCATCCGCGAGCAACTCCGCACCCGCGACCACAGCGAGCTCGCCCTCCGCGCCTTCGGCGCCAAACTCACGCGCACATCCGATTCGGTCTCAATCGCCGGCCCGCAGTCGCTCCAAGCGATCGACGCTGCCGTCCCCGGTGATCTTTCCTCCGCCGCATTCTTCCTCTGCGCCGCGGCGCTCTTCCCCGGCTCCAGCCTCGTTATCGACTCGCTCGGCCTCAATCCCACCCGCGCCGTATTACTCGACGTCCTCATGACTCTGGGCGCAAGAATCTCCGTGCTCAATCTCGAAGAAAAGCACGCCGAGCTCGTGGGAGTGGTGCAAATCTCGGGGCCGGCCGAAGGCCTCGGCTCGACCGAGGTCAGCGGCGCCCTCGCTGCGCAGCTCATCGATGAACTGCCTGTGCTCGCCGCCATCGCGCCCTTCACTCGTGGTGGAATCCGCATTCGCGGCGCTCGCGAGCTGCGCGTCAAGGAATCCGACCGCATCGCATTAGTCGCAAAAAATCTCCGCGCGATGGGCGCAGAAGTCGCGGAGTTCGACGATGGCCTCGACGTTCCCGGCGGCCAGTCGCTCCACGGCGCTCAAATAGATTCCGGCGGCGATCACCGCATAGCCATGGCCTTCAGCATCGCGGCCCTCCGCGCCGATGGCGACACAATGATCCATAGCGCCGACTCCGCCGCCATCAGCTTCCCTGAGTTCTTCGATCTTCTCGACCTCGTCGCCGAACGATAGCGCTTCGCACAAACAAAACGGCCCGGCTCTTCGCCGGACCGTCTCATCTTCTCGATCAACTTACCCTATTGCTGCGTCGGAGGCGGCGCGCTCTGCTCCTGCGTCGCCGGCGGCGTCATCGTGGGCTCATTGCCCGGCTGCGCCTGCTCCACGCCAGTCACCACAGGCGCCGTCGTCACCGCTCCCGCCGCGGCCTCCTGCAGTTTGATGTCGTAGTGCGACATGGTCGACGCCAGCGTCTGGTACAGCCCCGCACGATCCTTCGCATAGGCCGCGTTCGCCGCTATCAGGTTGTCCTCCGCGTTCGCCAGGCTCCGCTGCTGCTGCAGCACGTTCGCCGTCGTCGAAGCGCCCAGGTGCAGCTTCTTCTCTTCCGCATCCAGGCTTTGCTGGTTGAAGTCGCGCGCCGCTGTCGCCGCTTTCACCTGCGCGCGGTCATTGACCAGCGCGTACATCGCGTTCACCACCTGCATCCGGATCTGCGTGTGCAGTTGCTCCAGCCGCAGCTCCGCCTGTCGGTACTCCATCAGCGACCGCGCCTGCACGCTCTGTGCCTCGCGGTTGCGGATCGGAACGGTCAAATTGAAGCCCACTCCCTTGTCAGGAGAACTGCCGTTGACCAGATTGTCTAAAACAGTCGGATAACTGCTGCCCGAGCTGGCTGCGCAATTGAAGGTGAAGATTTGGCAGTTCGTGTTTGGAGAGCCGCCCACACCTGTTGCTCCGTAGAAACCGTAGACATCCAACGTCGGCAGCAGTGCGTTGCGCGCTCCTTTCAGCGTGATCTCATCGTTCTTCAGCGTCAGCACAGCCTGCTCCAGCTCCGGCCTCTGCTGAAACGCCTCCTGCACCAGCGCCTCCACCGGCTGGCTCTCTTCAGGCAGCGCTTCCAGGCTTACGCGATCCGTGGGGATCACCGGCGCCGCCGACAGCCCGGGATCGCTCGAATTTCGCATGATTGCCTGTTTGATCACCTGCTGCTGATAGTTCAGCGCGCTCTGCGCGCTGATCAATGCCTGCTGGTCCGTAGCCACAGTCGATTCCGCGTTCACCACGTCCAGCGGCGCCATGGTTCCGATCTCAAGTTGCTTCTTGTTGTCGCTGAGCAACTGGTTGCTTTGGTCCAGCGCCCGCTCCTTCGCCTGCACGTCCTGGTAAGCCTGCACCAGGCCCCAGTAAATGCTCTCCACCTGGTTCACCGTGTACAGGATCTGTTGCCGGAACGACGAATCCGTGATGCGCCGGTCGTTCAGCGCCTGGTACATGAACCGCTTATTCACCCAGATGCCCGCCCCTTGCAGCAGTTGTTGCGTGACTGTGGCCTTGAAGCTCGACTCCAGTTGCGGACTGTAGCTGTTGATTCCGCCAAACGTGGTGGTGCGGCTGTTGTTCCATCCCACTTGCAGCGCCGTGCCCGTAACAAAGCCCTGGTTGTAAGTGAAGTTGTATTGATTCGTATTGGTAAATGCGCGCGGGAAAATAATGCTCGTCTGCGGCGATTTCGCCCGCTCAAGTTGAATCGTGCCGGTAACGGACGGATCGAGTTGTTCCGGTGCCGGCCCCGCACCCGAAGTCGTAAACGTTATGCCGCCGAGCCCGGCGCCCGCGCCGCCCGAGCCGCCCGTCGTACCGCCCGGGCCGCCGCCGGTTGACAGCGTTGAAGTCGACCCACCCTGTGTTCCCGTCACCAGGCCCGATGGCGCGCCCAGCGGCGACGCGCCCGTCCGCGTTCTCAAAATATCGGTGTCTGCAATGTCCATGTCGTAACGCGCAATCGCGATGTCGTAATTGTTCTCGATCGCCAGCGCCAGCGCGTCAGACAGGCTGAGATAAATCTTGCCGTCCTTCATCAGGTCCGCAAGCCGCACGGAATTCGTGAAGCTTGCCTTGGGAATCGTGGTGGCGCGGTAGATGTTGATCGGGTTGCCGAACCATGTCGCGAACGCCTTCGAGTAGTTGCGACTCGACGTAAGCAGCGGATACGGCTGCGTCGCCACCGGCACCGGCGCAGGCGGCAGCACCGAAGCTGCCTTGTCAGGACCGTTCGACCCGGCCCCGGCCTGTTGTGCGTAGCCGCCCGGCATCGTCGCCGCCAGCGTCAACAGAACAGCCGCAACGGCGCGCAGCCGTTCGCCGCCAAGTCGCCTTAACTGCCCCTTCTGTTTGGTTCCTCTGCGTTCGCTGCCTGCTGCACTCTGCTCCTCAATCAACACACCGGTCCTGTAAAAATGCATGGTTCCTCTCCACAATTCGTTGCGCCGCGCGGATCGTTTTGTCTCCGGAGCGCCGTTCAGCCGCCCCAGACGCACATTTTGGGTATGTCAAGACGATTATCGCTTCCACATGGGCTTGCCGGACTCTTCTTTGATTACGAAATCGATACCCCACTCGTTCCCACACTCGTCTCATTCTGCTGAGGCCCACACCTTCACGGTATCCCGTGCCACCGTATCTCGTGTGCCGACCGGGGCTCTCCGCTTGCGGACCCTCGTCTTATTCACAAACCGTTAACCCGAGCCTCAACCTTGTCCACGAGTCGATGAAGACCTCGGCGGGAAGACTGCGAAGACCGCGGCCGCCTTCGCCTCCCCGGCGTCGATATTTAACTAACTGGTTAGTAAAATACCTCTAATCCCCTTGCGCTGACAACCTTTATCCGGTGGATTTCGTCAGAAAAACGATGAACTCGCTTCTCCCTCAACGCCTTAGCACTAGCCCCTATCGTTTGGCCCAAGGGCCGGGGTGCGGGCGTTGGGCAGAGTTGTCGCGCGAGCGCCGTTGGGGCCGGAAAAGCGCCAGGCCGCGATCAAAAAATGGCCGAAATTTGTCGACGATTTTGAGAACGATTTGTTGATTCCAGATAAGTTACCTGCGATTTATCTCCTTGAAAATTTTTACTTTTTTCTTTTTGAGAACCGGGCTCGACCGAGGCAGATCGTTGCACGGAGGATCGGCGCAGAGATACGACTGCGCCGAGACTTCAGAGCCGTGAAGGACGCCTGGTTGGACACTCATGGAACGAGTATGCGCTCAAAGCGGGAAAATAAATGCAAAGTTGAGTGAAGGAGTGAATGAGTGACGAAGTGAATAAGAAATCAGCGAGTTAGGGTGGGTTTGGAGGGCTGGCTGGCGGGGCCGGGGGTGAGGTGACCCCCTCGGGTGAGACAGTTTGAGTTTTGACAGCTTGCCGTTTGCTGGATTGTGGTTGTCATTCGGGCTGAGGTGTTTCAGACTCAGCCCCGGTTGGTGAAGCGGAGGC
>JBEKKI010000087.1:0-13009 GCA_050010795.1 Occallatibacter sp. | reverse complement strand
GCAGTCGGAGACGAGGATCGCAAAGTACACGATCGCCGCCTCGGGCCAATGCTGAAAGCGCTCAGCTATCGGGCCGGCGTGCGCCTGATCGACGAAGTAGAACTTGCCATCCTTCGCCGAGCCACTGGCGCCCACCAGCTTGTACTCGACCCCGCCGTAATGAAGGCTCGCCATGCGGTTTTCGACCACAGACTGCTCATACGGCGTCAACTCATACGGCACGCTGACGCGCGCGACACGGATACCCGGATAGAGTTGCCCGAGGAGCTTCCCTTCGAGCGTGTCCTTCCGTCCGAGTCTGGTTGGCTTGCGGGTCACTTCACCGGATGCATCGATCCGCAGCTCAAGAATGAGCCGTTGATCGAGTGCCGCGTTTTGTGTCCTGTTCGCTGTCATGTTCTCCTCACTTGTCTGGCGCTTCGAGACGAAGTGACAAGAGATTGGCTGACGCCGGATTCTTGTCTCTCGCCTGGCCGCCCGGGTTAGGGGTGGAGTGTTGGCCGAACCAGGCTTGAGAGTGCAAACCGGGTCAGCGGAATTCCTCATCGCTCTGGCGATAAGGCATCAAAGGAGGCGACATGAGCCGTATTTCAGGTTTGTCCCCTCTTTGAATCCGTGCTGACCGCTGCTACTTACGTCGGCGCCCTACTTGCGCAGGGGCCGTTTTACCAATGTCGGAGATCCTCCCTGTATCTCTGCTTCCGCCTTGTAGGCAAGGACGGTGTAGATCACACCGTTCTTCGACTGAAACGCCTTGATCAGAGCCTCTCCTTCACTGGCAACTTCTGCTCCAAGTTCGGGCTTCTCAATCGATGTTCCTTCTTTGGCGAGAAAGTATCGGACAACCTCCTCTGTCTGCTGGCGCATCCTGCGGCGGCGCTGCGGCTCCGCGGGTCCTGCCGGCGGCTGCATTTCCGCCACTTTAGCGAGTGCATTTTCCATCACTGACCTCCCTTGTTCGCCGTGCCGTCTCCGGCCGGGACAAGGTCGGGCGCACTGAGAATTTGATTCTGCCGTTCGCCATCGATCGGCCGTTCGCTGTACTCCGCGATCCAGAGACCATCCGGGTTCACCTCGGAGCGGCGGTCCGCGATAAGGCGCACGCGGTACTCGTTGACGAAGTGGTCCGTGATCTCGGCGCCTTTCGACAGATGGTGAACATCCTTGACGCCGTACACGACGTACGCGAGCGGCTCACCCGGCACTGCATCGATCTCGCGCAGATGAAATACAGACTGAATCTGGCCGTCGTCGATCTTGCCGCGTGTATCGTCGTCCGCCATCGCCTTCAGCGTGTATGTGCGCAGGTTGCGCGTCATCATGTTGAGGCTGGCCGCCCAATGGTCGTCCACGTCGGCGGGCGAATAGTTGAGGTAGCTCGTCAGGAAGCGTCTTACGAAGGCCTCGTCGAGGAATTGATCGGTCCCGGCGGTGGCAAGACCCGATACAGCGCCCTTTGCGGGCCTACCCAGAACAGAGGCATCCCCGTTGGGACCGATGCGAATGACTGTCGGCGGCTGCAGGCGTACAAAGACTGCGAACCCGATTGCGACGAGAGCGATGGGAATGGTCAGAAATGCGAGCAGCCAGGCTCGGTTCGCGTTCGCGCGGAGCGCGCCATCCATCTCGTAATACTTCGGTCTGGCGATGACCGCTTCGTCTGCGGCGACTGTGCTGGTCTTCATAGATCCTCCTAATCCTGATGGCTCGTTGCGCTCGCTATGGTGCGCGCCGCGATCCGGGCGGCATGGTAGGCGCTCCATGTGCCCAGGTTGTAACGATGTATCGTCGGCCCTCTTCTCGTTGATGCCGATGATCTGGAGCCAACGTTGGGTTTGGCAGATCCAACGCTGGACTGGCCTTGCTGAGCGCCGGCGTCTTCGGTCGCCACGGCGACCGCTCCACCGCTCTCGTCGCTGGCGCTATCGGCGCCCATCACGTCACTTATCGACGTGCGAATCTGGTCCGCATGACTCTCCAGGGTCGGAATGCCATCATGGAGCGCAGAGCCGCTTACTGCTGGCGAGGGGGCGATAGGAGCCTGTTGCGGCGGAGCCGGTTGGTTCCCGCCTGCCGAGGCCGTGAGCGCTCGTGCCGCCCCCGCGGTCGCTGCACCGGAGGAGGTCCCTGCTCCAGCGCCTGCGGAACTCGCTCCTGCCGCTGCTACTCCGGCCGCCGCTCCCTCGATCCCGGCAGCGCCCGCAGTCAGCGCGGTGACTGCAGTGCCAACCAGCGCAACTGCTGTACTTCCTACATCGCCGCTGACAATCCGCTTGGCGATGAAAGGGATGACAGCGATCGCCAGGGAGTAGACGATACTCACAATCCCGATCAGAAACGAACCTTCGAGGTTCCCCAACCCGCCGAGGAAGTCATTCTGGTTGAGCATCTGTCCAACTTGACCCATTTGAACTGCGGTAATCAGTGCTCCAAAACCGCCGTACAGGATCGGCCAGGCATTCCAGACAAAGATATTTTCGACGTAGGACTTGGCGAGGCGGTTCGCGCCGCCTAGAGGCATGAGAGCAATCACAATCGGCCCGAAGATGTACAGAATGCTGCCGTAGAAGATGTAGAAGAAACCGAAGACCACAACAACGATTGGATAGAGCAGGTAGGCCACAAGGATCAGAAGACCGTCGATCAGGCCAGCCATTGATCCAGTAATCAGACCCCACAATTGCTGCGCACCGTCCTGAGTGAATTGTGTCTGGAGAGCCGTTCCCCAGTTTTCGAAGACATTGCCACCGGATGCGTTGCTTATCCAATTGCCAGCGTTTACGAATCCCTGATTGATCGTCGTAAACACCGTCCCGTAGTTCATTACGACGACCGCTGTGACGATGTACTTGATGAGGCTCGTGCCCAGCCCGCGCACATCCCCTCCGTGCAGTGCCGATTGATAGACTTGCCATAGGAAACCCACGAGCAGAACGACGTATGCCACGTTCTGCATCCCGGCGGTAATTCCGGCTGAAAGAACGCGAGCATCACAGCGGGATGTAAGCTGGCGAACACCATGCCTGTCACCTGTTGGTCAGCGCTCCGTTGATGAGGCCGTTATTGGTCGTGTTGTCCGTGGTCGCAAGCTTGGAAATTGCGCTCTGATTGGCAAGGTCGATTCCGCGCGTGCGCATCAGCTCTGCCAAAGCTGCTTGTGTATAAGCGTTCGCCCGTACGACCCACACGTCGGCTTCGGCTTCGAGAATCGGGGCGCTGCCGGGAGCAGCCTGCGAGATCTGCTGACCCATCTGGTCGGCCTCAGTCAACTCGGCATCCGCAAGATTGTCAATCTCAATCGCCCGCTTCATTGCATCCTGAGCCTGCGCATCGGTCATGTCGGTCATCGTTCTCATCTGCGGGGATGCTGCATTCGCCGGCATCACGACGCCATACACACTCTGAAACTGGCCAGATACGCTGGGCACATTTCCCGCATTGCGCGAAAGTAGAAGGGTTTCGAGATCCTGCGACTGCGGCAGAGTGGCGCTCGACACATTAACGTGGAACAGGCTGCTGACCTGGCTAAACTGGCTTTCAAACTGTGTCACGGAGGTCTTAGCCTGGTTGATGGCCGCGAGCGGATACATCACCTCTTGCTCATAGTTCGCCACACTCTGCTCGACCTGGTTGATGGTCTTGAGCGGCGCAACAATGTAGGTGTTCATCAGTGACTGCATCTGGGACAGCGCCGCCAGGATCGCAGCCACGTCGACGCCGAACTGCCCATTCGCGCGCGTCGGGAGAATGGCTAAAACCCCAACGGCAACCACCGCCACTTTCAGGAGTGAGGCCCGATACCATGGCCGCGCACTCTGCTGGCTGGCATCCATGCCGCTCATGGACTCGGTCAGTTCCGGCAACATATCAGCCTTACGCCGCCAGAAGAACAACTTGCGCTGCTCGTTTCTATTCTTCTTGGGGTCCGTCATGGAAACCTCCCTATCGCGCGGTAAGCGCGCCGGTGATTAAACTGTTGATTCCGCCTGTGGCCGCTGTCCGACGCTTGACGAGAACGTTGTCGTGGGCAATGCGGCCCGCCTCCTGGCGCAACTCCGCCGCGAGCATCTTCTGCATGTATGCCTGGCCGCGGAGATTGGCGACCTGGGCTTGGGCGGTCAGGAAGGGATTGGAACCGGGCGTACTGAGCGCTACCTGGTTCTCCATCTGGTCCGCAGTCTGAAGAATCACGTCGGCGCCCTGATCGGCGACGAGGGTTGTCTTAAGGTTCTCCTGGCCCAGAGCGTCGTCCATATCCATCATGACGCGATCCTGCGGCGATGCCGCATTGACCTGTGGGATGGCCCCGTAGTTTGTCGTGAAGCTGGCCTGCAATGCAGGAATTTCCGTCGAAAGCCGGCTGTGCAGGATGCTTTCGAATTGCTGCGGACCCGCCGTAACCGCGCTTGTAAAGGACGTATTGAAGATCTGGTTCCTCTCGCCACGAAAGCTGTTGATAGAGTTTGCGACAAAGCCGCGGGCTTGATTGAGGGCCGCAAGTGGCGCGACCGTCGTCTGGTAGAGCTTCTGCACCTGCTGGACAACCTGGTTGATCGCGCTCAACGAACTGCCGATGTCGTTCTGAATGGTGCTGAAGATCGAGTTGAAGATGCTGAGGAATTGCCCATGGGCGAACTTTGGCACCACAAAGCATGTCTCGATCAAGAGGATGCCAATGAGCAGCCGTCTCTTCCAGCGAGCGCCAGGTCTGCGATCGCGTATTGCTTCGCCACTATATGGCACACCATTCAAAAGCAGTTCCGTCTCCGATTGGTTCTTCTCTGTCATTGGCTCATCGCCTCCTGCATCTCTCCCGAGAGTTCGACCGGCAAGGGCGCCAGTTCCGCCAGACCCCGCGGATACTCTGCGGCAAGTTCCTCATAGGCCTGGATCAACGGCAGCTGCCGGTGCTGCCGCAACCACCATGTGCGAAAGGCTCGCTCCCTCGCGTAGGTGGTCGTGATCCAGTAATCCACGGGACTGGGCACGATCCGGATCGCGTGCGTGGACTCCGCCTTTTCCCCGATCGCAATCAGAAACTCCGCGCTCACGCCCTTTTTCGGGTGGGCGAAGGTCTTGATCTGGTTGAGCGCTGTCTCGTTCAGATGAACGTGCTCCCGCAGCGCCGTCATATCCCCCGGCTGTTTGCCGATAATCTTCGTGGTTGCGTTCTTGACGATGCCGGCGCCATGCTCGTTGGGCCGGTCGGGCGTACCGACAAAGTCCTCCGGCGTCTGGCTGATGCCCCAGACACTGGCATTGCGCTTGCGCGCGGTGCGGAAGAGCTGCACCACAACGCCCGCAAGGATCGGGGACTCAAGCAGCGCCCAGCACTCGTCGAGGAGAACGATGCTCGGCTGGCCGCTCATCCCTGACGCCCGGTACGTGGCCGTATGCGCGATGAGAAGACTCATAGCCCGCTCCAACCGCGGATCGTCTTTCAGCTTCTCGACATTGAAGTAGAGCCACGGATTGTTCAGCTGGACTGTTGTCGGCCGATCGAACAAGCGGGCATATGGCCCTTCATCGACCCAGGCACGCAACTTGGTCGAAGCCATCTGCGCCATCGCGTTGATCTTCTGATTGCGGTCCCGATCCTGCCAGTGCGCCAATTCCGCGGCGAGGTCGCCGAAGAGTGGAATCGGGTTCGAGGTCTTGGCGCTGCACCTCTTATATGTAGAAGCGATGGCTTCAAGCAAAACGCTGTCGAGTAGGTCAATATCGAGATCGGGTGGGGTGTTCTCGCCCAGCATGTGGCGAGTGAGGTTCTTGAGAAAGGAGATCTGATCGTTCGAGGGCCTGTCTTCGCCTCTCGGCAGATCCCAGGGATTGATGGTCTGATCGCTGTCGAGCGACATCTCGATCATCTCCCCGCCCATCAGTTCGACCAGGGGCTGATACGAATCCCCACGCTCAAGGATCGAAATCAACGGATTTGCGCGAGCAGCCATCAGCAGCATCTGCTGCGCAGCAAGCGTCTTGCCGCCGCCGCTTTTCGCCATCAGCAGGCCGTTCGCATCGGATAGATCGGGATCGAACATCGAGAACGGAATGAGCTGCCGATACGGAGTCTCGAAGAGAATCAGAGGGCTCCTGCGCGTGCCCGTCCACGGCATCTCGACCGGCACGAGATCGGCAACATTCGACGTAAGCATGTCCTGATCCCGCTTGTCGGCCTCAGCCATGCCCGGCAACGTCCCGAGGAAAATGCGCCGCTTGGCAATGGTTTCAGCCACGGCCTTCGCGCCGTTCATGTGCGTGAAGGCGTTCAGGACCTCCTGCGTACGATTCGCGAGTTCGCGCTCTGACTTTTCGAGATCGCGAAGCGTGATCGCCGGTTGAGACGTTCGGACTACAACGCAGAGACTGAGCTTTGCTGTCTTGAGAGAGGAAGAGATGATGTCGCGCTGGACCTGGATGAGCTGCGCCTGCGCCACTTCGGCCTCGGGATTCGATTTGAAGTTGCCGTTCGCGTCCTTCTGGGCGGCCGTCATCTTCTGGAGCCGCTTTTTGTAACTCTTCAGTACCTTCACCTGGTCGGGGATCACGACCTGCCCGCTGATGACGACCGGGAAGCCAAGCGTCGAGAAGTTCTGCAGCATTCCAGGAAACGTCGCATCCGGAAGTTCCTTGAGGCTCACAACCGCGTAGAGATAGCCGTCGATGTTGAGGTAGGTCTCGGTCTCGTTGTGGATGCTGGCTTCAGTCGCCTGTTCCCGCGCGCTGCGGTACTCGATCATTTCCTCTCCGGGGACATAAGGCCGGCGGTCGCGTCGAATCGGGTGCTGCGCGTGTTTCAGCTCCTCAAAGAGTTCCTGCGTCGAAAGTCTCCGGGGCCCGAGGCTGGCCGCCTCCATCGACCCCTCGATGCCCCGGAGGATAGATTCAAACTCCGCCAGATAGGTTTCATGCTCCTTCCGAGCACGCTGGATGGCTTTTTTCTGGCTTGGAGTGAATGCGGCAAGGCTGCGGTTCTGTTGTGCTGAGTGATAGAGCTTCGCGTGCGTGCGAGGGTCCCAGATAAAGTAAACATGAAGGCGGTTCTCGAAGAAGAAACCGCTACGCTCCTTCTGCCGCCACATTCTCAGCCGGTGGGTATCGAGCGCCATCACTTCCGACTGCTCGGTGCGCTGTTCGTGGATGTAGGTGTCGAGGAGGTCGCCAAGGTGCTCCGAGATCTCATAGCGGAACTGAATGCGCATGCTGACGTCGGGAACACTGCGAAACAGTGCTTCAAGCATCGACTTGGTCTGGTTGCGATCGCTGTCGGTCGAAAAGTACGCGAGGACGCCTTTCAGCTCATAGCCCGCCGCAAATGCGCCGCTGGTGCGAACCATGATGTTGTCGCCTTTGGGTAGATCCCGGAGAGGCAGCAACGCGCAAACGGCTGGCGCCTTCAACTTCCGTTCGTGTTCCGCATACGTCATCGGCATGGTTCTTGTCTCCGCGTTGCTTTTTGACCGTCGAGGTCGAGACCTTGTTTTGCGACGATTACCAACGGAGCGATCCGCTCATGGAATCGCGCTGCGAAGAGAATGCTCGCAAATACCGCCCGTGCCGCGTCGAGATCGAGCTCGATGGCGACTGAGCCGTCTGCGTTCCTCTTGATCGAGGCGTGCACTGGGCTATTCCTCCTCCTCGACCAGGTAAGGCTCTTTCAGTTCCGGATCTGGCTCAAGTGCGCACCACGCCTTCGGTGCGAGAAACGAGCGCATCAGATCGGTCAGGTATCCGCGCGGCCGTCCGTACTTGAACAGGATCAGGAACGGAACTGCCAGCGCAGGCACCACGAACTCCATGAAGATGTTGAGCGGCATTCCGAACACGTGCGCGTTGCCGCTCGCAAAATGCGCGAGCAGATTCATGATCGCCGCAAGCGCGAGCACCAGAATCAGGTCCTCAAACTCCAGGCCAAGAAACGTCACCTTGGTGTGGAGGTTGCGATGAACCGGCGTCAGATCGAGACTCATGAGCTTCCCCTCATATTCCATGCGCCTGCGTAATCATCGACTCGGCCAAGCGAACCATGCCCGAAACCATCAGCGCAGCAATCGCCGCCACGAATTTCCTGATCCAGGTCGAGCCCGGATAAATCTCCGAAACCACGCCGCCCATGTGCAGCGCCATCGCCGCAAGCTGTGTCAGAGCGAACATGGGCAGAATTACATTGGCGGTCCAATTCACCAGACTCATGGTCGCCATCCAGAAAGCGTCGGCGTTCGTCGGCCCTGCATGTTGGACAAAGCCCTCCAGTGCGCGAAGCATGCCGGAGCACATCAACGATGCAAAGCCGCCATAGAGAAACTGTTCGAATGGGCCGCCCTTGCTGTAGCGATACACGGCTCCCGCAAAGAACAGGCCGGCCATCGTCGGCATGATGGTGTTACCGGCCCAGGAAGCGAGATTCGTGATAGCTCCATCGAGACTCATCGAGTTCTCCTCAGGCCGCCATCGCCTGAAAAAGCGCGAGAAGACCGCTCACGCTTAGAAAAGAGATCGCGGCGAAGACCAGCCTGGCCCAGGGCCTGTGCCGGATAAAGTTGATGACGGCTCCGACACATGCCAGTCCCGCCGCGGCCGGCATGATCTGCCCGGCAATGTAGTTCCAGAGGGAGGTCAGCATGTCGGTCATCGCATACTGGCCTCCCGAATTCCAGCCCTGCATAAGCTGCATCGTGGCCGACAAGGACATCAGGAAGAGAGCGGCCACGATCGAGCCGAGTGGATTCTCTCCAGCCGCCCCATCGAGCGTTGCCTTCAGGACGAAATACGCTGCAATTACCGGAACGAGCTTTGCGACAACGATCTGGTTGACGAAGTTTTTGAAGACCGTCTCCATGCTGGCCAGCCAACCCGTGCCCACCGATCCGCTCCCGGATGGGATGTTGATGCCTTGCGCAGCGATCCACGACAACAGTTGCGGAAGCGTGAGAAGGACAATGGTCCACAGAATCCACTTACCGGTGCGGCCATTCACATGAAAGTTGATCCCGCCTTCATGCCGCAGACTGACTCCAGCGGCGGCCAGCGTGCAGAACGCAGCCGGCACCGCGAGATCGAGCAGCAGCTGGAGAAGGTCGAGGAGGAACTGTGGCGCCTGCATTGCTCTCTGCCTTTGTTACTGAATGCCCTGTGCCTGGGTGATGAAACCCTCGGCCATCCGTCCGAGACCGGAGATCACCATGAGTGCCACGCCGGTGACGCCCCAACCCAGGTAGCCACGGCCGCTCTTGAAGTGCCATCCGGCCACACCCAGGCATGCCACGGCGATGACCGGAGCGATGACGTTGCATCCCCAGTTCACGATGTTGAGGACCGTGCCTTCGACCGTAGTTGCCTGTTGCCCTTGTACGGCCTGGCCGAACTGGGGAGATGTTCCCAGGTTCTGGGCTCTGACTGCGAAGGGCGCGGCGAGGTTTCCCAGAAGCAAGAGCCCCAGGCCGAACTTCAGGGCAACGTGCATCCAGTTGATTTCATCGGGACGATAATGAACACGTGCGGATGTTGAGGCGGACACTCGGGAGCGCCGCCAGAAGGCCAGTGCGGTTCTCATACGTTTTCTCTCCTGGACGCGGCTGCTCTAGGGCATCCGTGTCGAGCCAGAGAATGTGATGAAACCGAAACTCGGTCAAATGACCCGGCAGAGACCAGGATGGGAAATTGCTCTATCTCCAATCCCCTGTGTGAGTTTGGCAATTGAAGAGATGCGCGCTGGGCTTCAACCTTGCCGGCGTTGTAGCTCAATTTGGATCAGTCGCGCTAAAATCGCAGTCGAAGAACCCGGTGTGGCAAGCTGTCGCCAGGTCAGGGAAAACGCAATGGCATCCGTATTGCAGCCGAACCCTTATCAATGCGACCAATGCGGAACCACGAATATCGTGGCTGCCCCCGTCCTCTACCAACAGGGAACACGCACCTTTTCCGGCATTTTCAATTCGGGGACAAGCCAATCCTATTCAGCGCGGGCCGTTGAGCCACCCTGCCCACGGGGGCATTTCCTGCCCCTCATTCTTTGGGGGCCTGCAATTGTCATCTTCTTCATGTGGACGATTGTGGGGGTGAGCTCGATCTATGAACACCCGATGAGGTCCGCACTGCAGCCCAACACGGTTGCTGTTTTCTTGTTCCTCGGTGCCGCTTCTATTGTGGGATTAGCATACAGTCTCCGCAGGATTGCCCGTTACAACCGGGAGGTTTATCCTCGCCTCCGTTGGAACTGGGAGCACACCTATATCTGTAGGCGTTGCGGGAAGCTTCGCCTCATCCCTTCCTAAGCTGTAGACGGAAGCTCCTTTCCTCTGGTCGAGTGGCCACCCTGAAATGAACTTCTGCTGAGAGATGCATACACTTAAGCCATAGAATCTTTTCAACTTACCATCATATTATGCAAATAGGGAGCTACGCTCTATAATTGCATACATGATAGCGCGCCGCCTCAGGCCAAAACTGAGCTCTTTACTGAGTCACATTCCAGCCGTGGCCCTGCTGGGCCCACGCCAGTCGGGAAAGACCACTCTCGCGCTCGAGATTGCCGGGCAGCAGAATTCTGTCTACCTCGATCTTGAAGACGAAAATGACCGCGCCAAGCTCTCTGACCCGAACAAGTACTTCGCAGATCATGAAGACCAACTGGTGATCCTGGATGAAGTGCATCGCGTGCCGGAGATCTTCCAGCAACTGCGCGGCATCATCGACAAGGGACGCCGTAGAGGGAAGGCAAATGGACGGTTTCTTCTTCTAGGATCGGCCGCGATGGACTTACTCAAGCAGTCCGGTGAAAGCCTAGCAGGACGTATCTCTTATCTGGAACTCGCCCCTTTCGACGTCCTCGAAACCGGTGCTGCGGCGATGGACACACTATGGGTCCGAGGCGGTTTTCCACGCAGTTTCCTGGCCGAATCCGACGATCTCAGCATCGAGTGGCGGCGCGATTTTGTACGAACGTACCTGGAGCGCGATATTCCTCAATTCGGATTGCGCATACCGGCTGAAACGCTGCGACGCTTCTGGACGATGCTGGCACATAACCAGGCGCAGCTTCTAAATGCTGCCAATCTGGCGCGGGGCTTAGCTGTCGATGGCAAGACGGTCGCCGGGTATCTCGACCTTCTTGTCGATCTCCTGGTCGTTCGCCGGCTGCCGGCCTGGCACAGAAATATCGGGAAGAGGCTGGTCAAGTCGCCCAAGGTATATGTACGCGACACTGGCATAGCGCATGCCCTGCTTGGAATTCGTGATAAAGAAGCGTTGCTTGCTCATCCGGTTGTGGGACAAACCTGGGAGAGCTTTGTCATCGAAACCCTCATCACCACGTCTCCGGACGCCACTGAAGCGCACTACTATCGGACCTCCAACGGCACCGAAGTGGACCTTCTCCTTACGCTGCCGAATGGCGACCTTTGGGCTATCGAAGTGAAACGCAGTTCGGCGCCCAAGATCGAGCGCGGATTTTATTCAGCCTGTGCCGACCTCAAACCCCAAAGGCGCTTTTTGGTTTATTCAGGAAGCGAACGCTTTCCGTTGGACGACATGACCGATGCAATCGGTCTCGTCGAACTCGCCGAGACGCTCCAGGAAACTTCTTGAGGTGATTCGCCAGAACAAACATCAGGAACCACAGACTATTGAGCCTGGCGGCAGGATATACATAACCACAGTTCCTGAGGCACATTGCACGTTTTTGCCTCAGACGCACACCGAGTCACCAATCCGACGATTGCCCAAACACATTTTGGGGCATCGGGATCGATGTTTGCTCATTTCCGAATTGAGCAATCGGGACCGAAGATGGCTCAACCGCACATTGGGTCATTGGGACCGTACTTTGCTCAATCGCGAATTGAGTCAACCGGACCGATCTTTGCTCAACCGCACTTTGGGTCATCGGGATCGATCTTTGCTCAATTCCGAATTGGGCAATCGGGATCGTAAATGGCTCAACCGCACACTGAGTCATCGGGACCGCTCTTTGCTCAATTCGGATTTGGGTCAACGGGAACGATCTTTGCTCAACTGCATTTTGGGGCATTGGGAGCGAAGTTTGCTCAACCGCACACCGGGTCAACCGGACCGATCTTTGCCCGGGCAGGGTTGCAATGACGGGTAGAACTCGTTCACCGCAGCAGCATCGAAGACGGGATGCAAGAGTAGTTCAACTCGCCCAGGTAGGCAGTCCGTGGCACTAGATCGCAGTACACAAAAACGCCCTGGCGCTCGAGCCAGGGCGAGAAAAAGAAGTGTGTGGGTGCCGCGGTTTACTGAACCGTGGGCGCTGCCGCGTGAAGCTCGGCGGGGGTTTGTTCGTGCTTAGTGAACACGATGTAGATCTTCGTGTCGGCGGGAACGGAGACGACTACGCGGCTGTTGGCATTGAGGCTCATGACCTCGGAGTCGCCCGCAGTGCCGACGTTCTCGGCCAGCCGCTCCCGTAACATATCGTCTTCGGAAAAAGCGGCGCTCGTATTGTTTCCGGCTACTTCGGCCAGCACCGAGCCGATCCCCGATGCGGCGCGCACCAGGAAGTTCTTGCCCGTGTTCTTCCCGTAGACGTTCCCCTTGATCGGTCCTAGATCGAGCCCGGTGCCAACCGCGTCGATCTTCTCCCGCGCGCCATCAAGTAACTCGATCTCGTCGAACTTCACGCTGACGAGCCCGCTCCGATCAGCCTGCTGAAGTTGGCCATACACGCGCGCGCCGGCGGGAACGACAATCCTGTCGCCAATCGCATAGGTGTACTCGACTACCGCCACAACAGGGGCGACCACCGCGCTCGATATCTGCGTCTCAAGCTTCGCCTGAATGCGCGTTCCCGGAGTCAGGTCCAATCGTGGCGCTCCATCGTCATCGGAACTGACCCTGGGCGCTGGTCCAGCCTGGTTCTGCGCCTGGCTCCGCACGAAGATGATGGACGTCTCCTTCAGGCTGTTCTGCTGCGTTTGCGGCGTCTCTGCGGGTGGAGTTCCGCCGTAAGGCGCAGGATCTTCCCACCTCTGTTGTGTGTCCGCGAAAG
>JBEKKI010000086.1:0-17502 GCA_050010795.1 Occallatibacter sp. | reverse complement strand
AGCCCGCCTCCGCTTCACCAACCGGGGCTGAGTCTGAAACACCTCAGCCCGAATGACAACCACAATCCAGCAAACGGCAAGCTGTCAAAACTCAAACTGTCTCACCCGAGGGGGTCACCTCATCGTGTGTAAAGAGTTGTCCGGCTGTCCTAGCTGTAGCTGTCGCGCGGCTGAAAATTGGCAGACAATTGCGCCATGTGTATCGAAGATCAACATTTGACTGTGTTTAGGGGGCACTGACGGTGGGAGGTCGGCCAGGGGCCGGGACCAAATTCGCCCCAATCAGCTGCCTGATTTGCCTGCACTTCGACGTCTGACAGTTGGGTACGGGAAATCCGTCAACTCTGCAGTCAACGACCTGAAGAGATCATCGCTACCATAGATTGGCCGGTCGAAATACTATAGTTGCTACTTACAATGTGGCAAATACCATACCTTAACCACTTGCCACCGGACGCTGGAAACTCGATTCTTATCGCAGCCGTTGCTGCGGCCAGCGGCGATTCCTCGGAGGACGCGGTCCAAGATGGGTTCGGCTGCGCCAACACCGAGCGCTTATTCTGGGACCGCAAGCCCTCGCCGCGCACCATCGAGGGTCAGGCTGTGGCTCTGCGGCTCCTGTTCGTCAGGGCACTCCGGCGACCTTATCTGCCCGACGTGATGCCGTTAACCAGATCATCGCAGGCTTCTGCCAGCATTTCTTCCTGCTGCCCATTCCGATCCTGCGCAAGGTCTTCCGCGGCAAGTTCACGGCTGGACTGAGAAGTCTCGATCGCAAGGGACTACTCGACTGCAGGGCCCTGCGGCGCGCTTCCAGCAACCCAGGCGGTTCGCGCATCTGGTGCGCACCGTACATCGCCGGCACTGGGTGGTGTATGCCAAGCAGGCCCTGGGCGGACCGACACAGGTGCTGCGCTATCTGCGCACATGCGGCCGCCGATCGACTGAAATCCCGGCGCCAAACCGCATCTCCTTCATGTGTCGTAGATCGGCAAATCAGTGGCCTGCCTATCCGCGTTGGGCCGCAAGTTCCTGAGAATGTCCACTTCTCATGCTACAGACCGCCTTCCATGGGAAAGATCATTTCATCCCCGGAGAAACGACGTCTCCGGGCTGCGCTCAGATTTTTACCGGCAAAGCCCGGATTCCATCCACGACAACGCCGGTTGCGAGGCAATCGTCTTCGTTGTAGTCAAGGATCCGTTGCTTGACTGCTAGGTCGCCGGTTTCAATCCAGCGGTTATACCACTCGATGGATGCAGCTCCGGAAGGACTTGTGTCCCGCCAATGGAATCCAAGGTACTTTGCAATGGTCTTGATGGATTGATCATAGAGTGGCCACTCCGTCGTTCTCTTGATGACGTCGAAGTAAAGATCAATCATCGCGGGCTGGGCAAAAAGAGCTTCAACTTCGTCTACCGAGCAAACCGCAGGGTACTTCGCCGCGAGTTTCTTATACTCAGTCCTCTCGTACTTAGAGTAGTAGTAGATTGTGGAGTCTCGGACTCGCGCAGTCATGCAATTCCAAGCGCTCCGGAATGCTTCCTCCTCGTGGATTGATTCAATCCCGGCAGCAAAGTGGGGAGTGAACCGTGCCGTCTCGGGGCGCGCGTACTCACGCTCCGCAAATCCGTGCAAGTACACGACACCGCGCATCGGATCAGCCTCAATGTCGAAAAACACCTCTTTCTGGTTGATCGGAACCTCGATCCTTTCCTTAAGGTAGGCGGTCGCGCCCAGCGTGCTCAGCAATTGGGCTCGAGAGTGGAACTTGTGCAAGGTCTCCGGCCCTATTCCTGAAAAGACGGTCCTCTTCCCCTGCACGAAGGTGTCGGGGTCGCGATCGGCGAAAGCCTGAATGGTTGGTATGACGCCGCTGATCTTATCTCGGCTGGCCCGGCCCAATTCCGCAATGAGCGTTAAGTCACCTGCCTTTTCAAGCACTTCTTTGCAGGATGACTGCCAGTGGCACAAACCACATGCCGAACTCAGCGCCGGCCTGGACTTCTTTGCCTGCGCAAGGACCGCTCGAATTTCGGATAAGGCCTCAAGATAGCTGTCCCACCAAGTTGCTGTATTGCGAATTCCTTGCGGTTCCATGAGAGGATACACGACACGCGTGCCATCACGGTCAACGATGTAGGCGGAGCGACCGGGAGCTGCAGAACCGAGTTGTTCAAGAATGAAGACATAGTGCGCCAGCTGGAATGCAGAGTGCTTCTTGAGCTTGCCATCACCTTCATCTCCCTCAAGGCCAGAGCCGGACTTGATGTCGCCTGGCATGTACCCCATACCGGTCCATTCCAGGAGATCAGGCTCTCCGACCAGATCACCAGCTGTCAGGCGCCCGCCATATATCAGGGGCTCACAACGAGCCATCGCTCGGAGTGTTTCTTGTTCGCGATCAGCCAAACCCATCAATTTCATGTTTGCGGTAATCGGGAGCGTCTCAGCGATTGCATTCTCGTGCACAAGGCCTTGCTCCCAGAGGAGCTCTGCAAAAGGCGAAGTTTCATCTCGTTCGGTTGCGTCACCGAATGCGTCCATGCATACTCTGTGCGGACAGTGGACGAAATCGTAAAGTTGCGTGGCGGAAACCATCGTCTGAGTCCTTCCACTCGCGGGATGCTTGCCTGCGCGGAATCTTACACCGGTGAGCGCGTCGACTTCCTGGGCGCTTGATTTAGTTCAGCCTGGCTTCCATCAGTTTCGCGCGGTCCGAAAGATGGATAAATGGCTGTTGGGCCCTTTGTCCCGTTCTCGGCACCAATAGCAAATTGATCCCATTCTTCTCACAGAGATGCATTAATCCTCTGGTACTGGTGGTGCCAATGCTGTCTGCGACCGAAGCCAATGCGACATACTCTGTCTTGAATGCCTCGACGGATCCGATTGCGATCCTCAGACCTGTCGGCGACCTGTGGCTTTCGAGCAGGCCCATCTGCAACAAGCCGGGAACAGTACTTGCATCGCAAAGGAGATGCTTCTCGACAATGTAAGAAGGCATCGTATCCCCGGCAGCGCGGCTACGAGCAGCAATGGCAAAGCGACCGTATTCGGCTCCATCGATGAGCAAGCCACCAATCGTTCCGTCGGTATTGCAGACGATTGCAAGACTCCTGGCCAGCAGCGCGCGCACCACACCCACTTTTGTCTCCGGCGAATCATGATGCCCAATCATGACGGTCTTCACGGTAATGTACTCACATGCGTTGCTACTGGCCGGTCCCGCGGGCGGCGCCAGCGCCAACAGCCTCTTCGTGAACGCGTCGATATCGAGCTCATGATAACCACCTTTGGTTGGCAAGAGATGGTTGAACTCGAAGATGCCGCCGTTCTTCAAGGCCCGCAGCACTCCAACAGAAAGCCCCATACGCTTCGCGGCATCTCTCTCCGTATAAATTCTTCCCGGGCAAACGCGCCGGATTACGTTGCGGCTTAAGTCGACAAGAATTCGTTCCGACTTGCCGCATTGAACTCGCCTTGACGGAATCTTTTGATCCTTGAGTAGCCGGGATGCAGTCAGAACGTGTATCCCGACTTTTGCAGCGAATTCTGATTTCGTAATGAATCGGCTCGTGACCTTTCCGCGCGCTTGTTTTAGAAGCTTAGGGTCTACATAGCCACGATCCCAATGGTTCTCTGCGAACTCGAGGAAAGCCACTCTGAGAAAGTCCGTTTGTTGGCTTGGGTTGATGGCGCCATTCTTGAACAAAGCACAGTAAATCGGCTCAAATTGCTTTCGAACTCCTCCCCTTCCACTCGGCTGGAGTCTCTTCCCAATATCCAGTAGCAGGGCGATGAAGTTCTTTGGCCAGTCCAGCAAGACGCGTGCGGCAGCCGAGATAAGCTGCCGATCATCCTCGAGGCTCGTGCTTCCGTCGGCGATCAAGCGGTGTCTCCCCATGGCCCGGACAACAAGCAGCATCGACCGCAGGTTCATTGAAATGAGTTGGTCCCAAGGAAGAGACAGAGGATTTTCATCATTTGCTGGCATCCCGAGAACCTTTAGCCGAAGGATGTCGAGAAGGGCCGCATCTGCCTTTGGAAGTGGGGGCAGCATGCAGTCCATCAGATTCCCGCCACAGCCGCATTCGAGAAGCCCACGCCTGAACAGGCGCAGCCGTTTTCCGCACTTGGGGCAGCATAACGCCGTTATGCACTCGTGAACTGGACAACCGACCATGAGTGTCAGGTGCCAATGCGCCTCAATGAATTCTTTTTCGGCAACACACCGTGGGCATAGTCCGGGATTCAAGATATTCAAGTCGGTCGGAACGAGGCTATGCCCGAACAAGCGAGCCCAGCGAGGCTGATTGGGAGGTGCCGAATACCGGATGCTCTCGAGCTCGGATGCTGGACGGTTGATGATTGCCGCCAATTTTTCCAATTTGAAGCCGCTCGTCCGGATCTCGCTCTGCTTCAGGCCCGCCAGGCGGTACACACTCCATGGCGAGGCATAGCCATTCTCTTCGGCCAACCGAAGAACGTACCCAACAAGGCTCTCTGTCGGATATGGTGCAGGGTGCCGAACCAAGAGTAATGTGCTCATGAGCGCACCAGCAGCGAATCAATCGATTTGCGCCCCTGTCCTTTCCCTGTGGATGACGAATACATTGGCGCCGTTTCGGTGACTGCACCTATTTTGCTTACCCGATTCAATAAATCGACCGTTTCCACCAGTCGAAAGCCCCGCTCAAACGGGTTCGGCAGAGTTGAGATGTACTCACTCGACCAAACTGATTGCGCATGTGCCGCAGCGAGATCGTCGAGGCGAATGACCTTTCTATCTTCAACAGCTGCATTCCGCAGAGTCTGCTTCAACAGGTTGGCCAAATAGCCGATCAGTCCTCCGGTCGAACAGTAGAACCGGAAGGCCATTTGTTCCGAATGAAAAACGGGAACATCGAATTGTTTGGCAATTTCTTTATGAAACGCCTTCAAGATGCAGATGAATTGGCTGCGCTGGCCAACATCGGTCCACGAGAATCGCGGCAATTGAATTGGAGCGAGAAAGCGCCGCGCCAATTGCTCGTTCTCATCAATGACATTTCTGCATGAGCGGAGTCCGGCCACGACGAGAGTTGTCCGAGTATCGTCGATCAGGACCTTGAGCCAATCTGCGACGTTATGCATGATTTGTCGCTTGCCTCGATCGTAGAAATGCTGGAATTCATCGATCATGACCATCCGAGTTCTCGAATTCTTCATCAACACCCGGAGCCGCCTGGACTTCTCATTTTCCGTTCCCCGCTCGGGATCGGGTGCATTGAGGGCTTCGAGCAGTTTTCCCGCCAGACTCTTTACAGTCGGCCCGCTCGGCACCGTTGCGCGTAGGACTGGAACCTCCATTCCATCGCCCCGACGAATCGGTTCATGCTTCGATTCGAAGCTCTCCAATAGGCTGGTCTTGCCGGTCCCTGATTCTCCGACGATTGCGAGACCTTGTGCTCCTTGGCCGGCCGAAAAAGTAAAGCACTGCTCAATCTGTCGCTGTGCATCCACAAAAGCCGTGTGTGGGATCACGATCCGCTCGATGATTGTCAAAGACTTATTCAACTTCGCATCCTTTCTTGTACACGACCGTGAAATGCAGCCCACCGTCTTCGATGTCTTCCAAGGGCTGGCACCGAAAGTCTTCTATCGGAGCGGCTTCAGGGGCACCACTGTCCGCCAAGAAACGTCTCGTTGCGCCGTCGAGCGGAGCGCCATCGCGGATCAATGTTGCCTCATGGGCACCTGTTTGCGTGGGAGCTTTCTCGGAAGCTTCTTTGAACCGTGCAACGCGCATCCTCGTCCTGCGCCGCTTGAGGTTAAGATCCTCTTCAATCCTGCGCTGGATTTGTTCCTGTGCCTTTAGCTAGCCGTACGGGTTCTGGTTTATCGGATCCCTTTCTTTTTGCCATTTCTTGAAGATCGAGTGCTGCCATAAGCTGATGCCGTTCGCGTACTCAATGTCGCGAGCCGTGACACGATAGGTGCTGCCGGTCTTCGGCCATACGACGTATATTGAGCCGATGTCGTTTTCATCGACACGGATCTCCACTTCCAGGTTGGAGCCCTCTTTAATGCGCAATTCGTTCAGTT
Source organism: Occallatibacter sp. (assembly GCA_050010795.1). Classification (GTDB taxonomy): domain Bacteria; phylum Acidobacteriota; class Terriglobia; order Terriglobales; family Acidobacteriaceae; genus Telmatobacter. The sequence continues at coordinate 11,415 of JBEKKI010000086.1, read as the reverse complement.
CGGGCGAGCTATAGAACAAGCCCTCGAATTCAATTCCTTTGTGGGCTAGCACCCGCCTGTACACGCGGCCCATGACGGCATCAAACTGCGTGGATTCATCTGGAAGACGGATATTCTCGGGCCGGATGCTGGATGCCCACATCCTGGCCGGCGTGGTTTCGAGCGCCCTGTGAGTTTCCTGATGGTATACATCCGCGATCCATTTCCGGATGATCCACTTCAATGTTGAGAACTTTACGACCGCATACTTGGACGGGTCGTAATCGTCCTTTTCGAAGATGTTGCTGAACGCGGTGCCGGGGATTCCATGGGAAATGCCTCTGTTAAAGGTCCCGAAGAAGCGTTCAATCCTCCCCTTGAACCAGGGTTCACGACGGGGCGCAGCGCACCACTCAATGCCTAACGAGAGGCAAACCTGTTCCAGGCTCTTGCTGTAAAACTCCTGGCCTCCGTCAACTACTAGCTGGCGCATTACGCCGTGGGCAGCCCATTCATTGACGATTTCGGGATACTGGTCCTTGAGATTGACTTTCGGCAGAAAGCAGTCTTTCAGGCAGGCGGCAACAGACTGGTAGCTCGGCGGAGTGAATCCTACGTATATGCCGAGAATGCATCGGGTATAGCAGTCGATGCAAGCTGTGACATACGGCCTGCCCAAAGGCAGGGATGTCCTGTCGTCTACCACGAAGAGATCGAGGTGAGTGTGATCGATCTCCGCCCGCTCAAGCGGTGCTGAAACGACACGGTGACCCCTTACGGAGCGAAACTTTTTCAGAGCGGCATCATGGCCGTAACGGGCCGAACACTTATCAAACTCGGGAATGTCCGCGATCAGGCCGGAAATGAGTCGCCGCGTCGGCATCGGCAATTGGTCGGAGTCCGGGCGGAGTTCATTCTCCTTCATGACTCTTAGCAAAGCATCCTCAAACGTCTCCTGGATGGTATTGCGCTCGCGTTTCAGATACCTGGCGGAGATGGCCTCCTGGCAAAGGCTCGTGACAACCGAGTTGTAGCGGCTTGTTCTGTTGCCCTTGTTGGACGCATTGTCGATTAGAGCGCGGACGTCGTTTTTCGACTGGAGGAAGCGAGTCTTCCATCGGTACACGCTAATCCATCCGGGGGGTTTCGTCGGCTGCTTTACCCTTTTCCAGACATCGTTGATGGCCGGTTCCATTTTCTTGCGGGAATTGGGAACGTCCAGCACTGCGAGGGCGTAGGTTCGCCGCAATTTTGCGATCTCGGGGACTTGCGGATTGTCGAGGCCGCGCTTACTCGCAGGAATACTGGCGGGAAAAGTCAGTTGCTGCTTAGGGCAAATATATACTTGACGAATCAACCCGGTAGGTTGATGATTGGAGCATCAAGTGGTTGCCCTGCAGGATGAGAAGCTTCTACCAGTACAGCCATGGCAGATCAATCCACGCTGGCTGATAAGTTGGTGGGAAATGGAACAGTTCTCTGCAAAGGGCTTTTTCCTCGTCGGATGCCTAATTGAAGGCGTCAAGACCGAATGCTTGATGGGATCGACGGTAGTCGATCCTGATCAGCCAATTTACAACTTCGCGGCGCCAATCTCAGAGCAGGCCGCGGCAAGAGCCAAGGATTATTTACCGCGAATTGAGCGAGAGTGCCGGAGCATAGGCCTTCGGCTATCTGCAGATACCGTAAAGAGGGCCATGGAGAGGCTCGAAAAACGGGACCAGATATCGATCAACTACCAGTGGCTCAACGATAAGCTGACCGACCTGAAGGCGTTGATATGCGACGAAATGAAGGAGCACGGCTTCTTCTACATATCGCCCGAGAGAGGCAAATTCTGGACCAAGGCTGACCAGAAATGTCTCTTCGGTGACGCTGTGGCTAATGCCTTTCCAGCCGCGCTTTTCGACATTCACGGCGCCGGGGTGTGTTTGGCGATCGGTATCGGGACGCCATCTGTTTTCCATTTAATGAGGGTGCTCGAATTTGGCCTCGCCGCGCTCGGCTCGATTTTCAATGTTTCGCTCGCTCACACAAATTGGGAACCCGCGATCAGGGAGATTGAGAGCAAAATTCGAGAAATGCACAAGGATCCAGCGTGGAGAGCAAAATCGGATTGCAAATTGGTTCAAGAGAACTATTCGCAAGTGGCGTCCCATTTTGCAGTCCTAAAGGACGCATGGAGAAACTACACAATGCATGGGCGCGGCAGATATGGGGAAGATGAGGCCGAACTCATTTTTCTGAACGTGAAGGGATTTATGCAGAAACTTGCAGCGCTCGGATTGAAGGGAACCCAATGACGAGAACGAGTTCTGAGTTTAAGGAGTTCAACGCTGCAATGGACACGATCCTGAAGGCCGATCCTGCGAGGGTGAAGACGGAAGTAGACGCAGAAATTCAGGCAAACAAGGCGGAGCGCGACGCTAAAGGCGAGCGCAAGCGTGGACGGAAGCCAATGCCATTCAAACAGGGTTCTGTCGTTGAGCGCGCGGACGAATGAATTCCCAACCGATCCGCGATGCCATCGAAGCCGGCGATCTAAGCAAAGCGATCCGGTTACATCGCGTGCTTTTCCCGCCGCATCCGGTACCGTTGATCCGCGAGACAGACGAGAGCGACCTGCGCGAATGTCTCGAAACTCCGCTTCCGATTTTCTCTTTTCTTTCTGAGAAGGAACTGCACGAATTGCGCGTGCGCATGGCGATTGCGATTTGCTTGCGCACAAGACCTGAACGTGCGCTCTCGCCCGATGCTGCCTTTCCCTGGCCCTACCCGATGTCCCCAGAAGCCGCCACGCAGAACTTCTTTAACGCGACCGGAACCTATCGCAACGTATCAGTGTGGTTGAAGATGGGATTCGTCCAAACAGTCAAGATTTCTAACTCCAACGATGGCCCGTGCCCAGTATGCGAAGCAGCCGCAGATCGGGAATACGAGATTCGGGATTTGCCGCAGCTTCCATTGCACAATTGCGTGAACTTGAATGATGTCGGTTGCCGTTGCGTTTTAGTTGCAGCGAAGCTCACAGAGACTCGTAAGCGCGGAGGATAAAGATGACCTCGCAGACAAAGCACTACATCGAGCTATCGGATATTTTGTCGGTTCGCTGCGACTGCAAAGAATGTGGGGCCTCGCTGTCTCTGCCTCTGGCCTCTAACCTGGCCGACGCGCTTTTCAAATGTCCGAAGTGTGGAAAGTCGTGGGTGCGCTTTCAGGGTGGAACCTACGAACTGACGATTGCTACGTTCATGAAGAGCTTAGAAGACCTCAAAGGTCTGCTCCCGAACGCTGGATTCAACCTTCACTTCGAGATCGCCGCCGACCTCGTTTCAGGCGGGAGGGATTAGTTAATCGTTTCTCCCACCTTGCCGGTCAGTTCCGCATAGGTGAGGCGCCGGCCAGCGACATGGGAGAGGACAGCAGAGAAACGATCTGAGTCGTTCAACGGGTTCTTCTTGGTCGCGCGGTTGTTGTACCGAAATACTTGTTCATCGAGGTAGCGGAAAAGATGGAATGGTTCGACACTCACGTAGGTTCCATTGATGCCGCGCTTCAGGAGGCTCCAGAAGTTCTCCAGACCGTTGGTGTGGATGCGCCCGTTTACGTAGGTAACGGCGTGATCGATGATCTGGTGAAGGTATTCGCGGTCGAGCCCTTTATATCCACCCATTTCGTCGGTGTAGAGCGCCGATCCCGCTTCAACATGCTCGCGAACGATGGGCTGCAAGGTGTGCTTTTGTCGGTCCGGAATGATCTGAGTGCGTACCTGGCCCCCGCGCTCAAGCATCCCCATCACGATGGTCTTGTCGCGGAAACTCTGCCCCATTCCGGTGATGCGGCGCTCGTGAACGCTCTTGTGCATGTTGCGGGCTTTGCCCGATCTTCATCAGGGAACCGCTGGCCATAGCCTTGCGGATTCGATGGAGCATGAACCACGCGGTCTTTTGAGTCACGTCGAGCGACCGGGCAATCTCGCAGGAGCTAACGCCGTTCTTTGCAGTGGCGATAAGCCACACAGCAGGGAGCCACTTTTCGAGGCCAAGAGGGGAATCCTCGAAGATGGTCCCCACCTTGGCGGTAAACTGCCGCTTCGCATGGGCGCTCTTGCACTGCCATCTCTTTTGGGTCGAAAGGTAGGTCACATCCTTGCGGCCACAGGTCGGGCATTCCACGCCATTGGGCCAGCGATGCGCCGCCATGTAAGTCAGGCAATTGTCGGGACTTGCGAAGTAAATGATCGCTTCTTGAAGTGTCTTAGGCGCTTTCATGTCTTAACTATAGGTCAATTCGCATGATTTGTCAAGTATATAATTACCGGAGTTTGTAGCTTTCCTGGCATCGGGTTTTGGAGGCTGTGCGCGGGCTTTGTCAAGAGGTCGCTGTGAACCGACTTCCGGCTTTTCTTCCAAATTGTCTTTCGAATCCGCTGCCCGATCTTCACATTCAAAAGTGGACAAATGCATTCGGCCGGAGAATCGTGGCAGCATAGCGTTGTATGGGGTGGCAGAATTGATTGTATCCAGAATCGGCGTTGGCCTACTTTGCAAAATGGTAGGTCAGCCCCAAATTCGCATTCATTACGTCGAGGCCAGGGTTGACTGGCACGATGAAGCCGTTCGAAAAATGAAAATCGCTGAATAAGCCCAGGCGCAGATCAAATCGATTCGTCAGCCTGGTTTGTACGCCCATGACAGACTGCAAGCTAAAGTTCACATAGGTGGCCTCCTGCGAGGGCACCTTCTGGGTAAATACGAGCATCCCGCCCTTGGCAGTCAGGTAGGGCTTTATGGCCTTGTGGCTCCGCCAAATCAGGCGAAAGCCTATTGGTGAAAACTCCACCCCAGGCACGGTCTTCCGGGCGGTGGTCGTTGGAGTGCCCCATATATCGGAAGTGTCCGCTGTGCGCAGAAGAACCAGCGGAAGAAACTCCGCCACGTAGTCCACCCGTGCTCTCAGGAAGTAGCCCCAGGAATGACGGTCGTACTCGAACCCACCTGTGTAGAGCTTGCAGCCTGACCCGCTGGCGAAGATTTTGTAATGACCGTAGGAGGCCAACCCCTCCACAGTGAGTTCGCTCTCAATCGGCTCCCCGGGAGGGGTCGTCACCCCGGTCTCCGTCTCTGCCAAGGTGTCCGCTACTACCGCTCTCACCGTCTCCTGGGAGTGCGCGAGTTGGGGTGTAAGAAGGCAGAGCGCGGCCGCAATGGAAAGGTAGTTGAGGTGATAGTTTCCGGCGAGCCGATGCGCCCTCTTCCGCGTGGCGAATATAGGCTCACAAGCTTGATTGTTCGGCAAGGTTCACCCGGTCAGTTGAACTGGAAGGGCCTTTCTCTGCATTGACTTGCTCCAAATTAGCCAGCCTTGAGCGGTTTTGCAAGGCCAAAAACGGCCTCCGCGTCCGAAGGACAGAGCAATTCCGGGCCCGTCCGCGGAATCAGGCTACCCGGATGCTGGGCGTGAACTCACGGCAAAGGGAATCGCATGAACAGACGCTGCCTGGCCGCAGCCAATCAACGGGGTGCTGGAGATGTCGGCAAACTGGAAGTCATCTGGATGCGTGATCCCAACTGCTGAGTCGCAGTTCCTGACAAGCGGCGCTTTCGCCCACTTCATACCGCCGATCCTAGAACTGCCAGACCAATCCACTGGAGATGCGGCCGAAACTGGCGGGCAGGCCGGGGATCCGGTAAGGGACTAATGTTTCTGCGTGCTGGAGGGCGAAATAGGAGTATTGATAGCCGCCTTCCACGCGGAAAGCGAGGTGCCGCCTCAGAGCGGTGTCCAGGCCGCCACCGGTAAGGAATGAAAACGAGGCGGTTTGGCCGATTGCACCGTTGGCCGCCCAACTTTGGTTCGCGCCGCCGACTCCCGCCAATCCCTCCACAAAAACGGATTCTCTGCCGATACGCCAGGTGTATTGCCCGCCGCCCATGATGAAGTAGGGGTGTTGCGGCGCGCCCAAATTGGTCCCTCTGTATGCGGCGACGTCGATCTTGAAACGCAAGCTGTGCCAGGACGGAAAGGCCACGCCGGCGTCGAATCCGTTCAGCGGCCGGTGGGATCCGGTCACTCCATCGAGGGAGTTGGAGAGGTAAGAATAGCCGCCGTAGATCTGATAGCGCGCAGGGGCTTCTTTTTGGGCGTGGAGGGTGGACGACAGGCACAGCAATGCGATCAGGGAAAAGAGACGAGATGGCATTCAGGGCCTCGGGTTATGCAATCTCTCTATATTATCTGGGCGGTTTCCCTTTGTTCCGCCGCGCAGATCGATTCAACGAGATCCTTAGCTATAGTCAATTTTGTAGATGTCAAAGCACCTCAAAGCCACAAGCATCAGCATCGTTTCGGGTATATGCTGTAAATATATCTATAATAAGCGCTTAGAAGCCGTCAATTTCAACAGGGTACCACAAACGATCTGACATGTTTTGGGAGCAGAGGGTCGCGGTTCAGATCCCTCCGCCGCGACAAGTGAATTCAACATTGACCCAGAATCCAGCAAGATTCTCCACTTCCGGTTGGTTGGTCACCAATCCGACAGTAACCCCGACTTTGGATAAGTCCTGTGAAGTCGGCTTGTGTCTCGTGATCTGATGGGCGAGCCAAGGCAGCAAAACCGGGCACTGCGGCGCTTACGGGGAGTCATCCTTCAAGTTGGGCTCAACTTGAGGCCAATGAGTGCGTTGGTCCGTTATCGCAGCCCTAGGATTACTTCCGGTTGACGGTCAACCGATCGCAGCCCAAAAGGAGGCGAATTGATAGACCGCAGGCAAGCTCGATCCATGCTAAGGATGACGTCGCGGCGCATTGTCATCGCGCGGCTGCGGGATGATGCTGAGCATTACCAGCACCATCAAGGAGTTGCTCAAACTGCCGGCGTATCTTCAAACACTTCGAAACGTCATGAGTGCCCCCGTGCCTTGCGCCTTAATCCTGTTAGACCGCGAATCTCTGGAGCGCCGGGCGGGGATTGAACCCGCGAATACAGGTTTTGCAGACCCGCGCGTTAGCCACTTCGCCACCGGCGCTCTCCGGGCTATTACCGGCTGAGTAAGTCCGGCGACCAGCCCCATAAACGAAATCCATCTGCAGTGCATTCAGGCACGACGACCGAATATGCAATTGCGATGCCGATGGTAGCTGCCCATTGTCCCAGAAATTGGGCAGCTACCGGTGGTCGGCGGGCCGGTCCTAAAACTGCAGCTTCGCCCCGAACTGAATCTGCCGCGAGGTGGTCGAAGTGGCCGTAACCACGCCCGCAGTTGGTGAAATCCCTGACGTCGCCGAGGTATATACCACCTCGTTCGGCGTCAGCAGGTTGGTGTGATTGAGAACATTGAAGAACTCCGCGCGGAACTGCAATCCCAGCCCTTCCCTGATCTGCGAATCCTTCACCGCCGAGAAGTCGAGCTCCGAAAGCCTAGGTCCGGTCAGTGAATCGCGCTTCACGTTGCCGAAGGTTCCGGTTGCAGGCACAGAAAATGCGTTGGGGTTAAAGTACTCGCCTACCGTGTGCGGATATAGGTTTCCGGTGAATGCCGGATTCCAGTTAGGACGGATTGGGTTGCGCGTGTCGCCGTTGCCTGTGGGGTTGTAGCCGAGTTGCGGAGAGAACGGAAACCCCGATTGCAGAGTGACAATCGCGCTCGTGGTCCAGCCGGCAACCGCATTATTCACTAATCCGGAGTTCCGGTTCAGGAACCGCTTCTGGGCGCCGAATGGCAGCGCATAACTCCCATTGATTGACGCTGCATTGCGCACGTCCGTCGCCGCCGGGCCCCAGTCGCTCTTCGGGTTCAGCGGGAAGGAAACGAATGCCGGCGTGTTGCCGCTTACGCTCGTGTTCCACGCCGACCCGTCGTCCAGATTCTTTGAGTAGGTGTAGTTGCCGCGCAACTGCAAGCCGTCCGCATAGCTCCGCCGCACGTCCACTTCAAGCGCGTTGTAAGACGCGACGCCCTGCGACACCCATGAAGTCGAGTTGGCCAAGGCCGGATTCGCATTCGCCGCGCCGCTGGCGTAATACGGCGCCCCCGTTGAGGTGTACAGCGGCACCGGCTCGTTCATGTCTTCAGAGAGAATCTGGTGATAACTGTGCGAGCCCACGTAGCCCACGGTCAGCGCTGTGTTCGGCGCAATCTCTTGCTCGATGCGCAGGCTCCAGGTCAGCACGGCCGGTGTTGCAATATCCGGCTGCACGTTGCTGGGCGAAACCTTTGTCCCCGCCGGCGGCGCAGTGCCCGGCGTGATGTTCAGGCTTGAAACTGCAATGTTCTTGATCGACTCCGCCGTGTTGTACGGCGCGGTCTGATCCAGCCGGTAATCCAGCGAGTCAAGCAGCCCGTGATAAAGCCCAAACCCTCCGCGCACCGCGGTCTTGCCGTTGCCCCATACGTTCCAGGCAAAGCCCACGCGCGGCCCAGGCAGAAACTTGGCGCGGTTGATGGAGAGCGCCGAGCTGCCCACTACAGGAGTTGTCTGGAGCACGTTGTTTACGAGCGCATAGTTGGCGGCCCGCCGCTGCGCCTCATTCCACCCGTTGGTCGACTCGAAACGGAATCCCGCCCGCAATTCCAACCGCGAGTTCAGTTTGTATGTATCTTCCACAAACCCCGCGCCCTCCAGAGAGCGCCATCCCAGTTCAGTCGGCGAAGGCACCACCGTGAATGTCGCCACCGTCCCCTGCAGAAATGTAGTCAGCGTGCTGAAGGACGCCTGCCCGTATTGGTCCTGCGCCAGCAGATCGTTGGCCTGGACTCGCTGCAGCCATGCGCCTGTCTCCACCTGGTTCCGTCCGTGCGACCAGTAGACATGATCGTCCCACGTGAACAGGTTGCGTGCAGTCTTGTTGTTGCTGCCAACATTGGTCCCCGCGCCGGTAATCGCTGATGCACCGTTTGAAGCGGTACTGCCGCTGATCACGATGGCGCCGACAGGCTCGCCACTCACCCAGCCTGTCTCGCTCACCGGCGTATACCCGGTAAAAAAGTAGCTTGCTCGCGAGTAGCCGAATCGCGCCGTGTTTAGCAGCGAAGGCGAGAACATATGCTGTTCCTGCACACTCGTCACCTGCTCGCGCAGGCCTTCGTTGATCAGGCTCAGCGGATTCGCCGAAGGCGTATTGGCGGCGCTGTCGTCCACCGTATACACGGCAAACAGCAAATCCTTGCCGCCCAGGTTGTCGTCGAAGCGCGCGGTGCCAAAGTCCTCGCGAATATGCTGCTGCGGATGGCTGAAGGCCTCCGCGATGCCGCTCGGTTGGCCGTTTGTAAGCAGCTCCGGCCCATTCTGCACAGGCCACAAATTCAGCAGAGGCGCTACCGCGGAGTTAACGCCCACGTATTGCTCCACGCCCGATGAGTTCGGCACATAGCCCAATCGCGCCTCGTTATCAGGGACGAGCGTTACCGCGCTCAACCCCCAGTTTTGCCGGAAGCCTTCATAGTTGCCGAATAGAAATACCTTGTCCTTTTTGATGGGCCCGCCCAGCGAAGCGCCAAACTGGTTGCGCTGAAACTCGGGAATCGTAGCCTGGTCAAAATAGTTGCGCGCGTCAAGTACGCTGTTGCGAATAAACTCGAAGGCCGTTCCATGCAGCTTGTTCGTGCCCGAAGTCGTCACGATGCTCACCTGTGCGCCGTCACGCTTGCCGTAGCTCGCGCCGTAGGTGTCGGTCACTACATTGAACTCGCGCACTGCATCCACGCCCAGCAACTGGCCACTCGTGCCGCCCGGAGTCACGTTGATCAGCGAGGCACCCGTGTATTCGATTCCGTTGAGCAAAAACAAATTGTCCTGCGGCCTGCGCCCGCTCACGCTGAACATGTTGCCCACAGAAGAGTTCGAACTGCCGATCCCGCCCGACCGCTCGCCGGTGTAATTCACCGTCGCCGGATTCAGTGTCAGCAGCTCGTCGTAGCTGCGCCCGTTCAGTGGCAACGCCTTCACCTCGCGCTCGTCGATGAGCCCCGAGGTCTGCTGCGAGGTGATGTTAACGCTGCTCACTTCGGCATCCACCACCACATCCTGGTGCACGTCGCCCACGCCGAGTGTAAAATCCACCACCTGGCTCTGGCCCACCACCAGCACAATGCCCGATTGCTCCTGTGGCGCAAAGCCTTCATGCGTCACTTTCACTGTGTAATTGCCCACCGGCACTGAAGGCGCTGCATAGCGGCCGTCTGTGCCGGTGACCAACGTCCGCGATGCGCCGGTTTCTATTTGCCGAACAGTCACCGTGGCGCCTCTCAGCGCCGCTCCAGTCGTGTCACGTACCGTTCCGGTCAGCGTCGCGCCCACAATCTGGGCACGCGCAGCAGTTGTGCCGCTCGCGGTTACCAGAACCGCAATAAACAAGAAGATGACCAATCGATACAACTTCTTCATGTGCTTCACAAAGCCTCCTTAAGATCCTGTCGGTGCGCGAATGTCTCCATTGCACGTCAACAGTGAACGCATCAAACGGGAGCCGGAACAGGCCTTCCGCGTGTCTGAAAGAATCAATTGAAGAAATGGGAATTAGCGGCAACAACAGCAACAACAACCGTCCCGCCGGGAGGCAGACACTACGAGCCGCGAATAGGAAAGAATATTCATCAATGTGCGTGTCTCGCTCGAAACAAGCTTCTTCAGAAACACAAAAGCCGCGTCAGCATTGCTGATTCGCGGCCTACAGGAAAACTGACTGAGTCGAAAATTCGCTCACCCACAAGGCCGCTGCGACGTGATACAACACGCCGGACACGCGAAACCTGTGAAGCCAATTCTCATGCTTCTCAACATACCGTAGCTCCATGCCCCTGTCAACCACCGTTCATCTGCTTGCACGGCATTACCTCGAAGATTTGCATGGCGCACTAAAGCGAGGCCGTGTGAATCGTCCCGATCTTTCACCGCTCCATGGCCGGAAGATCGCGTACTGAAACGTTGGTATTTGGGAAACAAACGATCCGCGCGGTCGAACCATTCATGAATTCCACCCGTGACGCGCGCTTCACTAACTCTCTCGTTGGTACAAGTTATCGGGCAGGCCAAGAGGCCTCGCCCGGACTAGTACCGCAAAGTCGGCCAGTGTCTCGTGATCTGATGGGCGAGTCAAGGCAGGAAGAGAGGACACTGTAGCGTTTACGGGGGAGTCATCCTGCAAGTTGCGCTCAACTTGAGGCCAATGAGTGCGTTGGTCCGTTTTTCTCGCAGCGTCAATCGATGCGCCGTGGATCGGACGCGGCGTCGCTCGCAAGGAAAAGCACGACTCCGGCTTGGCCCTCGCTCCGTTTTGAGCGGTAAGGGCTGGACGAATAACGATAAGCAAACGCTGAGGTGACCCCCTCGGGTGAGACAGTTTGAGTTTTGACAGCTTGCCGTTTGCTGGATTGTGGTTGTCATTCGGGCTGAGGTGTTTCAGACTCAGCCCCGGTTGGTGAAGCGGAGGCG
>JBEKKI010000085.1:0-10866 GCA_050010795.1 Occallatibacter sp. | reverse complement strand
CCGCCGAGGGAGAAGCCGGGTTGGTTGCGGAGGAAGCCTCCGGGCTTGGAGGCGGGAGCGCCGTTGAAGCGGTAGTTATTGTTGGAATCGAAAGCTTGGTCGCGGTAAAACCAGAAGGCCGAACCGTGGTACTGGTTGGTCCCACTCTTTATGGAACTAACCACGATGGCCCCGCCTGCGCGGCCGTATTCGGCCGGAGCTACGCTGGTATCGACTTTGAATTCCTGCGTGGCGTCGATGTTTGGCCGCTCTCGTTATTGCGCATGGTTTCGGTCATGTTGGCGCTGCCGCCGCCGCTGGCCACGTCGCCATAGGCGCCACGGGTAACACCGGGAGTCATTAGGGCAAGCTGGCTGAAGTTGCGGCCGTTTAGCGGAAGTTCCGCTACTTGCGGGCCCGAAATGGTGTCCCCAATGGTCGCGTCGGAGGTGTCGACCAGCGGGGCCGATCCCGTCACCTGGACGGTCGTGGATGCCCCGGCCGGGCTCAGTTGGAAGGACACGGTCTGGGTCGACGTTACCATGACCGTGATCGATGCCGATTGTTTCTGGAAACCGTTGGCTGTCGCCGTTACCTTATAGTTGCCGCGCGGTACGGCGAGGATGTTGAACTCACCCATGCCGCCCGAGACGGCGCTGAGTTCGAGCCCGTTATCCGTATTCGTGGCCAAAATGTTGGCGCCGGGGATCACCGCGCCGGTGGTATCCGTTACTGTACCGGCAATGTTGCCGGTATCTGTCTGTGCGAACAGGCTGGGCGCACCCAGAGACATCAGGAACAATGCAAACACCGCGAGCGTAAAGCGCATGCGCAGATGCCGGTCTGGTACTAAGCTGCTTTTTCTCAACATCACAATGTCCTCCAAAAGAACTACGTTCACGCGCGTTGACTGTTTAGGGAGAGATTCGGGTAGGTTCAACACATTTTCTCGTAACCACGGATGAGGAAACGCGCTTTTGTACACGACGGTCAATCCACAAGCCGCCAATTCGCCGTCAATAAAGCATCATCGCGTAAGAGATTTATTCAAAACAGCTTGCTGCGCGATTTCTCCTGTTTTCCCAGAGCTTTTGTACCTTCCCTCTTGCAGTTTGTACCCTTTTGGTGCTTTTCTCGTACACTGATTCAGTTGCTCTGGGTTGCTGCAACGCGCATGAACACGGGAGCACAAAGGAACGGCGCCACGCGCATGCAGTTCGGCATTTTTGAAGCCGATCTGGAAGCAGGAGAGTTGCGCCGCTCTGGGGTGCGCGTCCGTCTGCAGAGCCAGCCCTTCAAGTTGCTTGAGGCGCTGCTGGAGCACCCCGGTGAAGTGGTTTCCCGCGAAACTCTGCAACGAGAGCTTTGGGGCGCGGACACAACCGTCGATTTCGACCACAGCATCGGGATCGCCGTGAACAAGCTGCGCGAAGCCCTGAGCGACTCCGCCGAGAACCCGCGCTTTGTTGAGACGCTCGCCAAGCGTGGCTATCGCTTTATCGCCCCGGTTAAGTTGGTCGATCCGCATGCCACTGCCGCAACTGCCGATTCCTCCCGGCCCCAGGCGCGAACAGGTGGCGCCCTTGCGTGGTGGCTGGCAGGTTCTCTGGCTCTTGCTTGCCTGCTGTTGGGCGCGTTTATCCTTCTGCGTCAGCCCGTTCGCCGGCCTTATCGCGTCGTTGAGGTGACTTTTTCCGGCCACGTGCTCACCAACGATTTGGATGTCGAGAGTTTCTCCAGTTCGGCCAGCGACGGCACGCGCATCTACTTTTCGCACATGGACAACGGCAATCCCGTGCTAGCCGTAGCATTGGTAGCCAACGGCGAAATCAGCCACTTTCGCCTGCCCTCTGAGATTGGCGCGCCGCTGATCGGTTCGCTTTCGCCCGACGGCTCAAAGCTGGTCGTGCGCAGCCATTTGCAAGCCGAGCCGGAGCAGCTGCTGTGGATCGTGCCCACTCTGGGTGGGGACGCCCGTCGCGTTCCCAATGTGCTGGCGCACGATGCCACCTGGATGCCCGACGGCCAGCGCCTGCTCGTGGCCAGCGGCAACGATCTGACCAGTGTCGGAGCCGACGGCAGCGATCCACACCGGCTGGTGACCGTCCAGGGTCTGGCCTTCTGGCTACGCTGGTCGCCCGACGGCAAGCGCCTGCGCTTCACCGTGCGCGACTCCAAGCGTCAGACCTCGGAGCTCTGGGAGGTTGCGGCCGACGGCTCCAATCCCCATCCGCTCTTTGCCGGCTGGAGCCAGCCTGCCTCGGAGTGTTGTGGAAACTGGACCCCCGACGGCCAGTATTTCGTCTTTCAGTCCTCGCATAGCGACAGTGCCCGTAGCGAGATTTGGGTGCAGCGCGAGCAGCCCTGGTACCTGGCCGATCGCGAGCCTCGGCAGATCACCAACGGTCCGCTCAATTACCAGGCTCCCAGCACGGCGCCAGGCGGCGATCATGTCTATTTCATCGGCGCTACCTCGCAATTCGAGCTGCTCCGCGCCATGCCTCAATCCTCCACTTTCACCACCCTCGACCAGAACCTGAGCGCGGCCTCGCTGGCGCAATACTCTCCCGACGGAAAATGGATTGCATGGCTCAACGCCTCTGACAACTCGCTCTGGCGGAGTCGCGTGGATGGCAGCGAGCGTATCGAACTCACCACCCCGCTGCGGAGCGTCTTCACCATGAAATGGTCGCCCGACGACCGTCGCCTCGCCGTCATGGGCCTCGAGCCGGGCAAGCCATGGAAGATCTATCTCATCGACGCCGAGGGCGGAAAGCTTACGCCGGTGCTAAACGAAGATCGGAACGAGGCTGATCCGGCGTGGTCGCCCGACGGCCAATCGATCGTCTTTGGACGGCTGCCCAATCGCATGGACAACGGCCAGCCGAAAGCGATCTATCTCCTCAATCTTCAAACCCACAAAGTCACTGAGATCCCTGGCTCGACCGGCCTGTTCAGCCCACGCCTTTCACCCGACGGCCGCTTCATCGCTGCCATGCCGCTTGATCAGCGTGCGTTGCTTCTATTCGACCGGACTACGCAGCATTGGACCAACCTTACTGTCCAGGGTGTCGGCGACCCAACCTGGGCGCACGATAGCCGATCGATCTATTTCCAGGACTTTCTCGCGACAGGCAAGCCGATCTACCGCGTCGCGGTGCCAGCCGGCAAGCCGCAACAGGTGGCGACCATCAGCAATCTGCGCCCCATCGCCGCCACCGACTACCGCCTGATCGGTCTTGCCCCCGGCGATCTTCTCGTCGTTACAGCCCGCACGCCTGCAGTCAACCTCTATGAAGTTGACCTGAACGAACGCTGACAGAATTTGGGGTTGTGTGCGGGCTCACCTTCGTAGCCGGAGCATCTCCACGATTGCGGGTCGAGGCGCGAAGAAATGGGGTGGCAACAGGGTATTCTTTTCAACATTGAAGAATGCGATCCTGATGAGGTGTTGTGTGCAGAAGGCGATACGCTTTCCGTTTGTTTTCGTTGCTGTCTTGTTTCTGGCCGCAGCTTCAACAACGAGCTTAACCGTTGAAGCCCAGCAACAATCAGACTTTGTCCGGCTAGACAGAGTTTCATCTTCTCGGGCAACTACAAGCGGACTTGAGATTCACTCCGGTGGCGCCATCATGCAAATCATCGCACTCCGCGACGACGTCCTGCGGATACGCGTGGGCCCCGGCGGAGCGCTTCCAGAGGATGCGTCTTGGGCCGTCCTCCCCTCGTCGCGAACCGCTGCAATCCCTGTCACACCGGAGCTCACAATAACGTCAGTCGGCTTCAAAACGGCCAAACTCCATGTCACTGTTCAAAAGGATCCGTTGGATTTGACGGTGACCGATATGGCGGGTCACGTCATCGTTGCGCAGCTCCCCGGCAGGCCCATCGAGTACCACGGCGCTGCCTTTCGCGTTTACATGAAGTCGCCAGAGGACGAGCACTACTTTGGCCTGGGTGACAAACCGGGGCCGCTGGACCGTCGCAACGAGGCCTTTGCCGACTGGAACACGGATTATTTTGGCTGGCAGGAATCTACGGACCCGATTTACAAATCGATTCCATTCTTCATCGCTTTCCGGCAGGGGGTTTCGGCTGGGATTTTCCTCGACAATACATGGCGCTCAAGCTTCGACTTCAACAAGGAGTACCGGGACGGCTACTCCTTCGGCTCTGAAGGCGGTCCACTGGACGTCTACATCCTGTACGGTCCGGAGCCAAAGAAAGTAGTGGAGAACTGGGCATGGCTCACCGGCACCTCGCCATTGCCGCCTCTCTGGTCGCTGGGCTATCAGCAGTCCCGCTATAGTTACTATCCCGAGGCCGAGGTGATGCGGATTGCGGCCACGCTGCGCAGCGACCGCATTCCAGCAGATGTCATCTGGCTGGACATCGATTACCAGTTCAAGAACCGCCCCTTTACAGTGGACACGGAGCGTTTTCCGCACTTCGAGAACATGATTGAAACCCTGAGAGCCGAACATTTTCGGACCGTGCTCATTACGGACCTGCACATCGCCGACCAGCCAAACATCGGTTACAACCCCTACGATGAAGGCATTGCCGGCGACCACTTCGTGAAGAATCCCGATGGTTCAACCTACGTGGGAAACGTCTGGCCAGGGAAAGCGGTATTCCCCGACTTCACGCAAGATGTGTCGCGCAACTGGTGGGGAACTCTTTACGCGGACTTCGTGGCCAAGGGCGTCGCCGGTTTCTGGAACGACATGAATGAACCGAGCGTCTTCGATGTGCCTTCAAAAACAATGCCCGACGATGTGCGGCACCGAATCCAGGAACCCGGGTTTGGTACCCGCGTGGCCACTCACCTGGAGGTTCATAACATCTTCGGCATGCAAAACAGCCGTGGAACATTCGAAGGTTTGCTGAAGCTCAGGCCCAATACGCGGCCCTTTGTAATGACCCGCGCCACTTATGCAGGCGGACAGCGCTACGCCGTCACTTGGACCGGCGACAACTCAAGCATGTGGAATCATCTGCGGCAAACGATTCCGCAACTGCTGAACCTGGGCCTCAGCGGTTTTTCGATGAGCGGGGCCGACGTGGGCGGCTTTGCCGGTTCTCCGCAGCCAGAGCTGCTTACGCGCTGGCTCGAGGTGGCATCGTTTCAGCCCATTGATCGCGACCACACCACCAAGGGCAGCAATCCCCAGGAACCATGGGAGGATGGAACCCCCGAGGATCTTAGCCTGCGACGGAGTTCCATTGAGGAACGCTACCGGCTGATGCCGTACATCTACACCACGGCCGAGGAGATGAGCCGGACGGGACTGCCGCTAATGCGCCCTCTTTTTCTGGAGTTTCCGGATGATGCCTTCGATGCGCAGCCGCTCGATTTGACCGACACCGGAAGTTTTCTTCTTGGGCCAGACCTGCTGATTGCGCAAAGCCCGTTTCCCGACGAGTTGGACGACTACTCCGTGGCGCTGCCCTCTGTGGGCTGGTATGACTACTGGACAGGAGCTCTCGTGGCTGGCAGCACCGGTAAGAGAGCGAATGATGAGACACAGGTTGCAGATGCGGAGATTCTCCTGCATAACACCGTGAGCACTCTGCCTGTGTTTGTTCGCGCGGGCGCCATTGTGCCCGAACAGCCACTGGTTCAAAGCACCGACGAGAAGCCGCAGGGACCGCTGACACTGCGCGTCTATCCACCAAGAGAGCCGGGCGATAAGTGCACTGGAAGCCTCTATCTGGATGACGGCGTCAGCTACGACTTCAGAAAAGGCGATTTCCTGCGCATGGGATTCACCTGCCGCCTCACGGCACACGGACTCATCGTGACGGTAACGCCCCATCAGGGTAGTTTTGCGCCCTGGTGGACGCAGCTTTCGATCGAGGTCTACGGGGCCGACGAACAGGCCGCGAGCGCCGGTAGCTCGACACTCGATGGTTCCGGCGCGCGCCCAGTTTCCACCAGCTTTGACGCGGAACACCACCGTATCGCGGCCCTGGTCCCGGACGATGGAAAAGGGCTAGAACTGCAACTGGCGTACTGAATTTGAGTTGCGTGTCTGTGCCACACGGCGTCGGCTCCCGGCGCGTGTAGAGTTCCTCACCGGAATGGGCGGCCTTTTACTTGCCCCGTACCTTCGCGCAAAGTGAGCAGCTGGTTGGCGGCCGCGCCGTGGATGTGCTCGATGAGTCCGGATGGCCAGCGGACATCAATGTCCGCCGTGGTTGCCGCACCCAGGCCAAAGTGCAGGCGCGGATCGTTGGACGAACAAAAGCTGCACCCACTTACGACCTCCTGGACCTGCACCTTGCCAGCGTAGCGCACCACCACACGCGCACCGATGGCGCTGCGGTTACTCTTGGTGCCTTCCAGGCGAACCTTGATCCAATGGTTGCCGGAGGGAGCGTCGTTACGCAGCAGCGTGGGTGGCTCGTTGACGTTCATGATAAGCACATCGATGTCGCCGTCATTGTCGAAGTCGCCGAAGGCGGCGCCACGGCTGCAATGAGGGGCGTCGATGCCCGGGCCGGCATCGGTGCCCATTTCAACGAATGTGCCGTCGCCTTGGTTGCGAAAGAGGATGCGCGGGCTGCGCTCGGGAAAGCGGGGCGATACGCGAGCCACTTCGGGATAAACGGTGCCGGAGGTGAGCAAAATGTCGGGATAGCCGTCATTGTCGAAGTCCACGATGCCGGCGCCAAAGCAGACAAAGCGGGTTTCCTTGTTGAGGCCTGCCTCCACCGTGACGTCGTCGAAGTTGCCTTTGCCGTCGTTGCGGTAGAGGCCAGGGGCCTGGTTATAATAGTGCGTTTTGACGATGTCGGCATGGCCGTCGAGGTTGTAGTCGCCCACGCCCGCACCCATGCCTCCCATCTCGCGGCCTTCGCCACTCAGGGCGATACCCCGGACTAGCGCTTCCTCGCGAAAGGTGCCGTCGTGGTTGTTCATCAGCAGTAGCGAGGGGGTCATGTCGCAGGCCACGAAGATGTCGGGCCAGCCGTCCTCGTCGGCATCGATGCTGACCGCCGTCAGGCCGTAAGAGCCGTGCAGCGCAGCGATGCCGGACTCGCGCGAGACATCGGTAAAAGTGCCGTCGCCATTGTTACGGTAGAGGTAGTGCCGGGCCTTGGGCAGGCCCAGAGGGCCGCACATGGTGGCCACACCTTCGTAGTTGCAGTTGGGCACGTCGAGCGAGGGCTTGGGAGCAGTGGCCAGATCGATCTCAAGATAGTTGGATACGAAAAGATCGAGATGGCCGTCGAGGTTGTAATCCACGAAGGTGCAGCCCGTGCTGTAGCGAGTTTTGGGGTAGAGCAGGCCGGCCTCGGTAGTCACATTCGTGAAGGTGCCGTCGCCATTGTTGCGGTAGAGGCGATTCTGTCCGTAGTAGGTGAGGAAGAGATCCTCCCAGCCGTCGTTGTTGTAGTCTCCCACGCACACACCTTGCGCCCAGCCAGGGTCGGAGAGCCTGGATTTCGCTGTCACGTCGATGAAGCTGCCGTCGCGATTGTTGTGGTAGAGCCGGTTGCCAGAGCCTGGAGGAGTACCGGTGAGCGTGCGTCCACCGAGGATGAAGATATCCATCCAGCCGTCGTTGTCATAGTCGAAAAAGGCGCAGCCGGTTGCCATCGATTCGATGATGTAAGTGAAGCTGTCGGGCTCGCCGTAGATGATGGGCCCAGTGAGGCCGGCATCCCGGGCTACATCGACAAAGCGGGAGAAGGGCGCAGCAGATTTTTGCGTCGGGACGACTGCATGCAGCCCGCCGTGAACAAGCGCCGAAGCCAGGGCCACGGGTGCGGTGCGCAGCAGACGGCGGCGCGTCCAAAGACTGTTTTTTCTGTCGCTCGTCACGCCGTGCATCTCCTCGCGCGAAAAACTCTTGCGTCCTTCAGTGCTGATTCTGGCTGGCGGCAAGCTTCCTGCTGAGACCGAGAGCGGCAGCATTGCTCGGATCGAGCTTCAGAGCATGAGCCACGACCTCCTGTGCTTCGTCGAAGCGTGATTGGGCGCCCAGGGCGGCGGCCAGCGAAATCCATGCCTGGACGTTGTCCGGAACTTCCTCGACAGTGAGCCGGAACTGCCGCTCGGCTCCGGCATTGTCCCCGGCCTGGAAATCCATATAGCCGAGTTGGTACTGTGCCAGCACAAAATGGGAATTGGCCTGGATGGCCTGCTGAAGCGCGGCGCGCTCCTCTGTGACCTCGCCCAGATTATCCAGGACAAGCGCCAGCTGGTATGCCATCGCGGGATCGTTCGGCTGCGCGGCGCAGGCCTGGCGGTAGAGATCAGCGGCTTTCTGGTTGTCTCCGGCCTTGGCAGCCAGCGCGGCCTCGGCGGCCTTTGAAACGGCAAATGTCCGGTCCGACTCCTGCTTCAACTTCTGCTGGTAGAGGGTGAGTTGCTGCTCTGACCCGGCCGTGTCACCCAGGGCGCGCAGAACTTTGGCCAGTTCGAAGTGGACCTGTGGCTCGTCGGTGCCAAGAGCGAGCGCTTTTTCCAGCTGTATCTTTGCCCCGGCTGGATCATTCAGCGCCGCCAGAACCACTCCGAGATTCACGCGTGGGTTATAGTCGTTGGGGCTTAAATCTACGGCCTCCTCAAGATGCTTGCGTGCAGTCTGATAGTCCCCCGCCTTTTTCTCCAGCAGCCCGTTCAGATTGAGAAGATCGGCATCGTGCGGGGCGAGAGCCAGCAGCTTGCGGCCCAGCGCGGCGGCGCGGTCGTTGTCGCCAGTGATGACCAGAGTGCGGAAATAAATCCGTTGCGCCTCCAAGTCGTCGGCCTTTGTGCGGGCGATCTCTTCCGCAAGCGACGTAGCTGCCTCATAGTGTGACTCGTCGACCTGAAGAGACACCAAAGCTGCGGTAAGCGCATCGGAACCAGGATCAGCGCGCAGGCCTTCATTCAGCGTCTCCACAGCATCGTCGAGCATGCCCGTTTTCCTGAATGCAAGGGCCAGATCGAGAGTCATGCTCTCGTCGCGCGCCGCGCTGCGCAGGCTACGGATCACAGTTTCGTAATCCCCGGTTGCGATCAGGCATTTTGCCTGACCGTCGAGTGCAGCCTTCGAGTAGGGATCAATTTTCAGCGCGGCCTTCCACTCGATGAGGGCCTCCTGGTTGCGGCCGAGATGGGACAGCGCGGCGCCAAGCAGTAAGTGCGTCTTCAACTGCTCGGGATCGCGCTGGGCGGATTGCTGCAAGGGCGCGATGGCCTCTTGCAAGCGGCCGGACGCAAACAGGCTCCGGCCCAACAAATAGTCAAGCTGCGCCGAGTCCGGGGCCCATTTCAACGCTGAGCGATAGGCCTCCACCGCGCACTCCGTCTGGCGATTCTGCTCGAACCATGCGCCCAGAGCGGCATAAGCATCGGCATCAGGATGGGCGCGAATTCGGGCTTCAAGCGAAGCTGGGCCGGTGCAAGCCGCCCGCGCGCTGGGGCAGATCGTTAGGCTCCCCATCCCAAGGCAAGTAGCAACGATGAATCCGATTCTGGTGAGAACCCGATGCGTGGACATGCTTCCGGCCGCACTCCGCAAACCTGCAGGCTGCATGGTTCGTCACCACACTTTCACGTCTTCGCTTTTCAGAGTTCGTGCGTTCAGGCGGCCTCAGTCTTAGGAAGAATTCCGGCGCGCCAGCTTGATCTGCGTCACGGAACTAAAAAGCTATCGTCGAGGTTAATCGAGTGGCTTTGCGGCCCGCAAGTGCAGGAGATCAGTACCGAGTCGGCAAGGCTCCTACAATCTTCCTCACTCGCTCCCACGCTCTCCTGTCTGCACCTGAACCCACACCTTTTGACACGGCCGGATCGGTGAGATCCGGCCGATTGTTTTGTTGAAGTTAGTGAGTGGAGTTTTTAAGCCCTTTTTTCACAGAGCAAGAGGGAGCGGTTCAGGCCGATTTTTGGAGGTCCTGGACCAGGACCGGGGTCGGGTGCTTCCGCAGCACACGTTGCACGGTAGCGGTCGAGATGCGATGGCCTTTGGCGATCTGCCGCAGACTTTGCCCCTGGCAGCGTTCACGCCGGATGGCTTCATGGTCAAGGATTAAAGGATTGCGTCCGATGTGCGTGCCTTCGAGCCGGGCGCGCCGCATGCCGGCGCGCACCCGTTCGATGATTAGGGAGCGTTCCAACTCAGCGATCGCGCCGATGATGACCACGAGGGCCCGGCCCAGCGGACCGCCTGTGTCGAGGTTCTCCCTGAAGCTGACGTATTCGATGTTGAGCCGGTTCAGCTCGTCGAGCACTTCGAGGAAGTGCCTCACCGACCGGGCGATCCTATCTGACGCCCAGACCAGGACCAGATCGAAGCGTCCGTGGCGGGCGTCGGCCATCATCTGATCGAGACCAGGGCGGCGCGCTTTGGCGCCGCTGATCCTGTCCGTATATTCCTGCACGATCTCCAGGCCGCGCTGGGCGGCCATCTGGCGCAG
Organism: Occallatibacter sp.; assembly: GCA_050010795.1. GTDB lineage: Bacteria > Acidobacteriota > Terriglobia > Terriglobales > Acidobacteriaceae > Telmatobacter. The sequence goes on along the minus strand of JBEKKI010000085.1, from coordinate 471 downwards.
GTCGAGGAGTTGAGTCTCCGGATGTTGATCGAGGGTGCTGACCCTCAGGTACAGGGCGGCGCGTTTCATTTGCGCCGCCTTGTTCGCTTCGATGAGTACTTATCGACGTAGCCGCGGAGGAACTTCAGCAACTCGTCGGTCATGTTCTGGCCCCGGGCGGCCGTCGCCGCCTTGAAGTCGTTGTGCAACCGGACAGGAACGTTCAGATTCATACGCTTGACTTCCTCGTTGTTGACTGTGACGATCGAACTCACCTCCTTTCTCTCGGAGATGAGCTTATCTGGTTATAAGTACAGGGCGCCAGAGGGCGCGCCCCGATTAGAGCTCCCAGGCCGCCCGGCAGACCAGAACCAGCGTGGCGATTTTGTCGAAACTGATCTCCATCGCATCGGCCATGGCTCGCAGCCGGTTGATGTCCTGGGGCACGCTGCCTCCCTCGATGGCCAGCCACTCGCTGACGTCCATACCGGA
>JBEKKI010000084.1:0-11225 GCA_050010795.1 Occallatibacter sp. | reverse complement strand
GACTGCAGTGCGGGCTATTCCGGCTCCACAGATCCTCGACCTTCACCTGCGCAGATCGCATGCTACTATTTTCATGCTCTTCGGGTGGCCCTATGGGCCATGCATGACTGCGGTTGCTTTTCCCGCTCCCAACTCAGCACGAAAATGGGTGCCCCATCCTTCGCCTTATTTCTGTCGAAGGGTGGGACAGCACGAATCCAGCCGCACCGAGTCCTCATCCCCAGACCAGCTTGTCGCCAGGCCAGGCACTTTCCCAGATTGTCTATTCGTTTCTAAACTTGACAAATTTGTTTTGTATAAGCAATATATTGATGTGAGCAACAACGGAAAACCTCAACCCCCCGGTGAGAGCGGCCTTTACAACCACATCGCTGTCCTTCGCGCCGAGCGCGGAGTAAGCCGCCAAGACCTGGCCGAGGCAGTTGGCGTCAATTACCAGACCATCGGCTTCCTCGAACGCGGCGACTACGGCCCCAGCCTCAAACTTGCCTTCCAGATCGCCGAGTACTTCGACCTGCCTGTCGAAGCCATCTTCTCAACCCAGCCGCTTAAGCCGCTGAGCCGGCAGGTCTACGCGAGCAGCCAGTCTCCGGAAAAGGGGAAACCATGAAAACCGAATACGCCGTTGGAAAAATTCGCATCCACTTCGAATCGCGAGCGCGCCGCCGCTGGTTTGTCGCGCTCGTCTACGCCGTGCTGGCTGTGTACGCCGCGCTGGCTGCGTTCGAAATCACCCAGCGTTCCCTCAACGGAAAAGTCACCACCACCACCGAGTGGATCGTAGCCGGGTGCGGGATTTTCTTCGTCGCTCTCTGGATTGTCTTCACATGGCTCGGTGGCGACATGCGCGCGCGCGGCGACGAACGCGAAATGCATCGCCGCGAACATGCGCACTTTCGCGCTTACTACGTTCTCGGAATCGGTCTTGTGGCCGCGCTCTTCGCCGGCTTCTTCGCAGACCCCAATCCGATCACGCCCGTCCTGCCTTTGGCCCTCCGCACGTTTCTCATCAAACTGCCGCAAATGCTGCTCATGGACACGATCCTCATCTACATCACCCTGCCGCAGGCTATCCTGCTCTGGACCGAACCTGACATGGAGACCGAGCCAGAAGCTAGCTGACCACCGCCACCTTCGCCCGCTTGCCCAGCCGCACCATGATCCGCGCCGGTAGCGCTTCAGCTGAAATCACTGCGCCGCCCGCCACTTCGCCGTCGACCTTCACCGCTTTTTCCGCAATCTTCCGGTTCGCCTCAGCACCGCTCGCCGCCAGCCCCATCGCCACCAGCAGTTTCGGCAACCGAATCTGTCTCGCGTCTGCGCCGGCAACATCTGCGTACGCGACTGTAACCTCCTCGAGGTCCTCGCTCTCGCCCTTTTGCTGAAACATCCTTGCCCAATTCTCGTCCGCGCTTTCGGCCGCAGCCTCGCCGTGGAACCCCGCCGTAATCGTTCGCGCCAGTTTTTTCTTGGTCTCCATTGGGTGCAGCTTTCCCGCTGCAACGTCCGCGCGCATCACCTCAATCTCCGAGCCGCGAAGGTCCGTCAACAAGACAAAATACTTCCACATCAGCTCATCGCTGATGCTCATCAGCTTCCCGTACATCTCGCTCGCCGGCTCGTTGATCCCGATCGCATTCCCCAGCGACTTCGACATTTTCTGCGTGCCGTCCAGCCCCTCCAGAATCGGCGTCATCAGCACAATCTGCGGCTTCTGCCCGTAGTGCCGCTGCAGCTCCCGCCCACACAACAAATTAAACTTCTGATCGGTCCCTCCCAGCTCCACGTCGCACTCCAGACACACCGAGTCGTACCCCTGCATCACCGGATACAGCAGCTCGTGCAAACTGATCGGCTGCTCCTCTTGGAACCGCTTGTGAAACTCGTCGCGCTCCAGCATCTGGCTCACCGTAAAGTGCGCCGTCAGCCGGATCGTCTCCTCGTACCCGAGCTTGCCGAGCCACTCCGAGTTGTAGCGTACTTCGGTCGTCTTCTCATCGAGGATCCGGAACACCTGCTGCTTATACGTCTCGGCGTTTTTATCGATCTCGGCGCGCGTCAGCGGTTTGCGCGTCACGTTGCGCCCCGACGGGTCGCCGATCAGCGAAGTAAAATCGCCCACCAGAAAAATCACCGTGTGCCCCAGTTGCTGAAAATGCCGAAGCTTGCGCATCAGCACGGTGTGCCCCAGGTGCAGGTCGGGCGCTGTCGGGTCGAATCCCGCCTTCACCCTCAAGGGCCGTCCGGTTTTGCGGCTTTCTTCCAGGCGCTCCCTCAGGTCGGCGACGCGGATGATCTCCGCCGCGCCCTTCTGGAGCAGGTCCATCTGTTCATCTACAGGTAGGAATGCTTGCATGTCCCAACAAGTATAAATTTCGCGGCTTAGGCGGAGTGGGACCAGTGACGCCTGAAGGGTACGGGCTTCAGCCCGTACATGAATCTCGTAAATCAAAAGTGGGCTTTAGCCCCTGAGGGCCGAATCGTTCAAATTGACCGGTCGCCGGCGCTTCCGCCGCTCACGCACCTTATTCGCCGCTCACTCGCTCCGCCGGCACCTCCGCCGCCTTCGCCGACGCCGCCGCTCTGTCCATCGCCTTCACCAGCTTCCGCGTCATCACCTGGAAGTGATGCCCCATCACCGCCAGCGTCATCGCCGCGCCAAAGCAGCGCCGGTACTTGGTCGCCGCTGCGGCAAGAAACTTCCAGTAGCTCCACCGGTGCCGCCCGAAAACTCCCTGCCGCACGATCGAGTTCACCAGTGCGCGCAGATTGTTCCGCGTCATCCATGCCTCGCGCGGCTGCTTCCCCGCGCGCTCTCCCGCCGCCCGTTTCGCCGGCTTTGGATGCGCACGGCTCAGGTAGATCTTCACCCGCTCGTAGTAGGCCTCGCAGCTATAAATCTTCTTCAGCACCTCGCGGTAGCCCTCCACCAGCTTGGCCGAATCCATCCGCGGCAAAAAGTTCAGCCGGTCGCAGAACGTGTTATTCCCGCCGCCCGCGTCCACAATCCGGCCCTCGCGCCGCAGCCGGTGGAACAGTTGCGTCCCCGGCATGGCCTGCAGCAGCCCCACCATCGCAATCGGTATCCTGCTCTTCTGGATGAACTCCACCATGCGGTCGAAAATGTCTTCCTTATCCGTGTCGAAGCCCAGGATGAACCCGCCCATCACCTGCATCCCGTAGCTCTGAATCGTCGCCACGCTCTCCAGTAAACTCCTCCGCGTGTTCTGCAGCTTGTTGCTTGCAATCAACCCCGACTCATCCGGCGTCTCCACGCCAAGAAACACCGATCTGAAGCCCGCGTCCTTCATCAGCTGCATCAGTTCCGTGTCGTCGGCCAGGTTCAGTGACGCTTCGGTAATGAAGTCGAATCGCGCTCCCGTCTCCATGCGCCACTCGGCCAGAGCCCGCAGCAGCTCCTTGGCCCGCGCTTTGTTGCCGATAAAGTTGTCGTCCACGATGAACACTGATTCGCGCCAGCCCGCTGCGAGCAACTGGTCCAGCTCCGCCAGCACCTGCGCCACGCCCTTGGTCCGCGGCCGCCGCCCGTAAATCTCGATGATGTCGCAGAACTCGCAGTTGAACGGGCACCCGCGCGAGTACTGCACGGTCATTGTCGAGTAATGCTTCATCTTGATCAGGCTCAGGTCGGGCACCGGGCTCGCGGCCATCTCCGGCCGTTCCGCAGCCTGATAAACCGGCTTTGCGGTTCCCGCTTCCAGCTCCCGCGCCAGGTCTCCAATCAGGCTCTCCGCTTCGCCGATCACCACGTGGTCCGCCTTCAGCTCCGCCGCCGGCACGCTGCTCGCAATCGGCCCACCCACCACGGTGCGCAGGCCGCGCGCGCGGCACCGCTCCACAATTTCCACGAGCGAGTCGTGTTGGATGTGCATCCCGCTCACGAAGACCACATCGGCCCACTTCAGGTCGCGATCGTGCAGCCGTTCCACATTGGTGTCTACCAGCCGCTTCTTCCACGCGCTCGGCAGCAGCGCGGCCACGGTCATCAGCCCCAGCGGAGGCTGCGCCGCCCGCTTGCCCAAAAACTTAAGCGCGTGTTTGAAGCTCCAAAATGTCTCAGGAAATTCCGGGTAGACGAGCAGTGTGTTCATCGGCCAACTCTCGGCAGGAAGTGTAGCTGCGCGGGCGCGATCAACGGATGCAGGCCGTGCTCCCCCTTGTGAAAGCAGTGCGGCCCCGCTCGGTGCGGCGTACTAGTCCTGTATCCATTTTCACACCAAAGCGCCCTGCGCGCAGAATCCGCCGCCAACCCCACCCATTCCGCGCGGTTTATCCTGAACAACGTTGGAGGACGCGATGAAGACAGCACTCATTGCCATTCTGCTCATGGCTCCCGCGCTGAAAAACGCCTCTCGCGCGCAAACCGCGCCGCAAACAAGCGCCGATGAATTCCGAACCGCCGAGCGCTGCGCCAACTGCCACAGCAACCTCAAAACTTCCAAGGGCCAGAGCGTCTCCATCAGCCTCGATTGGAGCGCCAGCATCATGGCCAACTCCGCGCGCGATCCCTACTGGCAGGGCAGCGTCCGCCGCGAGACAATCGACCACCCCGAATCCAGCGCCGCCATTCAGACCGAGTGCGCAGTCTGCCACATGCCCCTACAATCCCTCGAAGACAAGGCACAAACTCACCCGACCGAAGTTTTCTCGCGCCTCCCGCTCAGCCCCGCGCACGCGCAGGACGTTGCCGCGGCCGATGGCGTCTCCTGCACGGTCTGCCATCAGATCCAGCCCACCGGCCTCGGCACGCCCGCATCCTACAGCGGCAACTTCACCGTCGCCCCGCCGGCGACGAATCCGCGGCCCCTCTTCGGCCCCTACGCCCCCAACTCCGACAACATCAACAAGGTTCACATCATGGCCGCCGGCTACTCAGTTCAGCAGTCCGCCCACATCCGCGACGCGGCTCTCTGCGGCAGTTGCCACACTCTTTACACCTCCACGCTCGACTCCGGCGGCAAAACCATCGGCCAGCTACCCGAGCAGATGCCGTACCTCGAGTGGCTGCACAGCGACTACCGCGACAAGCAAACCTGCCAGCAGTGCCACATGCCCGCGGTCAGCGAGCCGGTTGCCGTCGCGTCGCTCCTCGGCAAGCCGCGCGACGGCGTCCGCCAGCACACCTTCACCGGCGCCAACTTCCTCATGGAAGCCATGCTCGCCGCGCATCGCGACGAACTCGCCGTCTCCGCGCAGCCCTCCGGCCTCGCCGCCGCCTCCGCGCAAATCACGTCATTCCTTCAGTCGCAATCCGCGCGCGTCACCGTCACCCCCGCGCAGCTTTCCGGCAGCGATCTCTCCTTTGAGGTCCACGTCGAAAACCTCACCGGCCACAAGCTGCCCACCGCCTACCCATCGCGCCGCGCCTGGCTGCACGTCGTCGTCACCGACGCCGGCGGCCGCACCGTCTTCGAGTCCGGCAAGCTAAACCCCGACGGCTCCATCGCCGGCAACGCCAACGACGCCGACCCCACACGCTTCTCGCCGCACTACACCCGCATCACCCAGCCCGATCAGGTCGAAATCTTCGAGCCGATCCTCGGCGACAGCCAGGGACGCGTCACCACTGGCCTCGTCTCCGCCACGCAATACCTCAAGGACAATCGCATCCTCCCCACCGGCTTCGACAAGCTCGCCGCGCCGCCCGACATTGCCGTCCGCGGCGAAGCCGTCGCCGACCCCGACTTCACCGCCGGCTCCAGCACCACGCACTACGCCATCTCCACCAACGGCGCCACCGGCCCCTTCCACATCGCCGCCGAACTCCTCTACCAGCCTGTCGGCTACCGCTGGGCTCACAACCTCGCCACCTACCAGGCCGCCGAACCGCAGCGCTTCGTCCACTATTACGAACAGGCCGCCGCGCAATCAGCCGTCGTCCTCGCCCACGCCGAATCCACCACCGCCGCAGCCCAGTGATTGCGGTTCTTTGTCGTTTCGTAAAGTCTTTTGAGTTGGCTAGTAGCCAGTAGCCGGTAGCTCGTAATCGGTCGCCAATCGTTGAAGACCAGCACCGAATAGCTGAGAGCAAACACCTCAGCGGCAAAACCTACAAGCTACAAGCTGATCGCCGGCCGCTGCCTCTTCGCCCTTCCGCTATAATCAAGTTGATGCAGCCCTCCACCCATCTCGCTCTCGCCATCGCCTGCGCGGCCCGTGCCGCGGCTGCGGCGGCTCCCGCCGCCTAGACTCCCGCTCCACCTCATCCCAAAACTCAGTGATCAGTGAACGGTGGTCAGTGATCAGCGCACGACCAGAGCCTTTGCTCCCTCGCTCCCTTGCTCCCTCGCTCCCTTGCTCCCTGATCTCTGTTCTCTAACCACTGACGACTGTTTTCTGAACCCTGAAACCTGACACCTGAACCCTCGCTTTACACTGGAGTCACCATGGAAGAGTTTTCCCGCATTCAGCGCCTTCCCGCTTACGTCTTCAACATCACCGGCGAAATGAAGATGGCCGCCCGCCGCCGCGGCGAAGACATCATCGACTTCGGCATGGGCAATCCCGACGGCGCCACGCCAAAGCACATCGTCGACAAGCTCGTCGAGGCGGCGCAAAAACCCGCCACCCACCGCTATTCCGTCTCGCGCGGCATCCCGCGCCTCCGTCGCGCCATCTGCAACTGGTACAAGTTTCGCTACAACGTCGATCTCGACCCCGAAACCGAGGCCATCGTCACCATCGGATCGAAGGAGGGCATCGCCCACTTGTGTCTCGCCATTCTCGACTCGCGTGACACCGTGCTCGTCCCCAACCCCAGCTATCCCATCCACATTTACGGGCCGGTGATTGCCGGCGCGCACATCGTCAGCGTCCCCGTCCACAACCAGGAAAGCTTCCTGGCTCAGCTCGAAGAAATCATCCCGCGCATGACGCCGCGGCCCAAGGCGCTCATCGTCAACTTCCCCTCGAACCCCACCACCGAATGCGTCGATCTGCCCTTCCTCGCGCGTCTCGTCGCACTCGCCCGCGAGCACGGCTTCTATCTCATCCAGGACCTCGCCTACGCCGACATCGCCTTCGATGGCTACAAGCCGCCCAGCGTCCTCGAAGTTCCCGGCGCCAAAGAGGTCGCCGTCGAGTTCTTCACGCTCTCCAAGTCCTACAACATGCCCGGCTGGCGCATCGGCTTCATGGTCGGCAATCAGCGCCTGGTCAATGCGCTCGCCCGCCTCAAAAGTTATTTCGACTACGGCACCTTCACGCCCATCCAGGTCGCCGCCATCGCCGCTCTTGAAGGCCCGCAGGAATGTGTTGCGCAGATTTGCGATAGCTACCGCCGCCGCCGCGACGTCCTCGTCGACGGGCTCAACAAGGCCGGCTGGTCCGTCGCCAAGCCCCGCGCGACGATGTTCGTCTGGGCGCAGATTCCGGAGCCCTACCGCGACCTCAAGTCGCTCGAGTTTTCGAAGCTGCTGTTGACCGAAGCCAAGACCGCCGTCTCGCCCGGCATCGGCTTCGGCGACTATGGCGACAACCACGTCCGCTTCGCCCTCATCGAGAATGAGGAGCGCACCCGCCAGGCGCTGCGTGGAATCAAAGCGATGCTGGCCAAAGGCGTGGTCGTGAGCTAAGGCTCAACCCGAGTTCTCCGCCGCGGCCAGCGAAGTGCGCGCGCCCCACCACGTCTCCGCGTGGGTAGCGTACATTCACATCCCAGCCGACGCCACACGCGCACCCACGCCGCAAATCTGGGACGCATTTCTCCACGCTGCGGTATAACGATACTGTCAGCCTGCCGTGCGGCAACTTCCCAATCGCATGCGGGGGTGGGGTCATGATTGCATTCGATACTGCGCATGGAGCGGTGCATTACCCGCCTGATCGCCGTCACCGCCTCTGGATTCGTCCTTCGATTCTGATCGGAGCAACCGCGGTCGTCGCGTCGCTGGTTGCCGCGGCCTGGATTGAGGTGGCCGTGGCCGGCCTGCCGCATATTCCGCCCGTCCCGCTCGTCTATCCCAGCGACTTCGCCGGCCCGCACGGCTTCCCGCTCTGGGTTCGCTACTGCCACTTCTTCAACTTTCTCTTTGTCACCATGCTCATCCGCAGCGGCCTTTCCATCCTGGCCGATCATCCGCGGCTCTATTTCAACGACGACTGCACGCCGGGTAGCGAGTGGATCCGCCTCACGCCCATCAAGGTTCCGCGCGACCGTCTCTGGACCGCGAAGGACGATGCCCGCTACCTCACTCCCTACATCGGCACGCCCGGTTACCGGCACACCATCGGCGTGGCGCGCGTGTGGCACTTCATCAATGTCCACGGCTTCATCCTCTGCGGCTTGTATTTCGTCACCATGCTCTTCGCCACCGACCAGTGGAAGCGCCTGGTGCCCGCATCGCCCACGGTCGTTGTGCAGGCGTGGAATACCTGGGTTCATTACGCCACCTTTCATCTGCCTGCTGAGCTCAACGGCTTTTACGGCTACAACGCTTTGCAGCAAATCGCCTACTTCACGGTGGTCTTCGTCTTCGGCCCATTGGCGATTCTCACTGGCATCGCCATGTCGCCCGCGGTGGTCAATCACTTCACCTGGTATGCAAAGCTCTTCGGCGGCCGGCAATCGGCGCGCTCCATTCACTTCCTCACCATGCTCAGCTTTCTCGCCTTCCTCATCGTCCACATCACGCTTGTGGTCATGACCGGCTTCGCGCGCAACATGAACCACATCGTGCTCGGAACCAACGACGAGGCCCGGCTGGGCATCTGGCTGGGCTTCCTGGGCATTGGCGTCGTCGTTCTTTGCTGGATCACCGCGCACTATCTCTCCTGGTTCCAGCCTCGCGCGCTGCAACATGCGCTCAAATTCGTCACCTATCCCATGCAGTTGCTCACGCTCAACCGGCTCATTCCGCAGCAGACGTATTCGGAGAAGGACATCTCGCCCTTTTTCTGGCCGAATGGCAAGCTACCCGTGCGCGACGACTGGAAGCACCTGGCCGAGGGCCATTTCCGCGATTTCAAGCTGAAAGTCGGCGGCCTGGTCGAAAATCCCGTCGAGCTTTCGCTCGCCGACCTGCGCAACCTGGGCGAGTTGGAGCACATCGCCATGCATCATTGCATTCAGGGCTGGAGCGGCATTGCCAAGTGGGGCGGCATCCCCATGAAGACGCTGATCGAGCTCGTGCGCCCCAGGCCTGAAACCCACACCGTCGCCTTCTATTCCTTCGGCGAAGCGCTTTACGGAGGGCCCTACTACGATACGCAGAGCCTTGAGAACGTGCTCAAGCCGCAATGCCTGCTCGCCAGCGAGATGAACGGCGAGCCGCTGCCCGAGGTCTATGGCGCCCCCTTGCGGCTCCGCGTCGAAAATCAGCTCGGCTACAAAATGGTCAAGTGGATTGAGCGCATCGAGTTTGTCGAATCGGAAAAGAAGCTCGGCGAGGGAGAAGGCGGAAAGAACGAAGACGATGAGTACTTCGATCTCCTGCCCAATATCTGAGCCCCCAATATCTGAGCCCCCAATATTTGACCATCGAAGGGCGCACATTGCGAGTTAAAGGCGCGAGCACCAGCGATCGAGGGCCTGAGCACGTTGCGGTGCTGCTCGGGCGCTTGCGGCTCGCGTGGCTGCTCGGCCATTTTCCTCCCCGCGCGGTCTGGGCGATCTATGTCGCCGTGAACGGCTTTCTCACCATTGCGCTGCTGGCGCTGCTGGCGGTCGTAACCGGCAGCCCGTTCGTCTTTCCGTCGCTCGGCCCCACGGCCTACCTTCTATTCATCGCTCCGCTGGCAGAGAACTCCAGCCCGCGCAACACCATCCTGGGCCACGCCATCGGCCTCATCTGCGGCTATGGCGCGTACGCCGTCACCGGCGCCGCCAGCATTCCATTCGGAGCCCATCCCGGCGTCTACTGGCCACGCATTCTTGCCGCCGCGCTGTCGCTCTCGGCCACCGGCGCGTTCATGGTCCTATTGCGCGCCGATCACCCCCCCGCTGGCGCCACAACGCTCATTGTGTCGCTGGGCATCATCTCCAAGCCCAAAGCATTGGTCATTATTGAAGTAGCGGTCTTTCTCCTTGTCGCTCAGGCCGTTGTCATCAATCGGCTGGCCGGGTTGCCGTATCCCCTTTGGAGATACCGCGAGAAGCCCAATCCGCGATGATCGCCGCCCGCTGCCTGCGCTTCGCCTTGATCGAAAACGAGGAACGGACGCGCCAGGCCCTCCGCGGAATCAAGCAGATGCTGGCGAAGGGTGTAGTTCCTGCGTAGAAAGAAAGTCAGGGTGCCCCATCCTTTCCGCGTCGACTGCGGAAAGGGTGGGTGACAACCCCGCTAGGCCCTCCGCGGCGTCAAGGCCATGCTCGCCAAGGGCGTTGTCCCCGCGTAAGCTGAACTGCCCAAATTTGTGCTATTCTTTGGTGGGAATATTTCCTACCGAGGCGTCTTATGCCGTCTGTCGAAAAGGTCAGCATCGCCCTTCCGCCGGAAATGGTCTCCATGGTTCGCGCGGCAGTCAAGGCGGGAGAATACTCCTCCTCAAGCGAGGTGGTGCGTGAGGCGCTGCGCGATTGGAGCCGCCAGCGCGCTCTGCGCGAAAACGGCCTCAAAGAGTTGCGCAGGGTGTGGCGGCAGGCTTTGCAGGATCATTCGCCGGGCGTCTCTCCCCGTGGCGTCTTCGAGCGGCTTGAGCGCAAGTATCAGGCCATCGCCGATGCCGCGGGAAAGCGTTAGGGATGCGCCTCGAACTCTCCCGCTTTGTCGAAGGCGATCTTGAAGCCATTGCCGATTTCATCGCCGAAGACAATCCAGAGCGGGCAGTTTCCTTCATCCGGCAAATCCGGCATGAGATCCTCGGAATCGGAAAGCAGCCGCTCCTCTATCAGCTTCGTCCCGAAATTGGCGAAGCAGCACGGCTGGCCGTCGTAGGCCGCTACGTTATCCTCTTCCGCGTTGTCGCCCGAACCGTGCGCCCCGCGGTAGCCCGAACCGTGCGCATCGAACGTGTCGTTTACGGCGGCCGCGACCTCCCGCAACTGTTCGAAATCCCGGAACCCGCAAGTCCCGAGTGAACCAGTCGCATTTCTTCAGGGTGTCATCCTGAGCGCAGGCTGTTCGCTTTGCGAACAGCCGAAGCCGAAGGATCTGCCCTGAAAATTCAGGCTGTCGCGGGTGTGATGGCAACTTCAAGTCCGAGATGTTGAAGCCTGCGCACATGGAATCGAATCAAGTGGGTGGTTCGCAGCTGATCAAGGAAGT
>JBEKKI010000083.1:0-11347 GCA_050010795.1 Occallatibacter sp. | reverse complement strand
TGATTCGCAGAGGACGCGTGCAAGCCCAGGTCTCCAAACCCATGGCTCGCTCGAGCTGCTTATCGCAGTCGCACGCCGTCCTTTGCCTTGACAACGCCTTCCGGTTTATCGACGGGATGACAACGCGAAAAGATGGGATTGTGGTTTCCCACCCTTCGCCAGAAAGAAGCGAAGGATGGGGCATCCGTTCTTTGTGAGGAGGCCGCGGATAGGAATCAGCCGTTGGGGGTTGGGTTTGTGGTTGCCTCCTCGCTAGCTAGGCGGGGGCGCGCATCGCTTCGAGCGCAGCCGTCAGGTCCTTGGCGAGCGTTTCCTGCGCCTCGGGAGTGAGCTTTTCGTCGTGGCTGGTGAGGTAGAAAACGTCGATTGCGGTTTCGCCTTCAGTGTCGATGAGCGCGACCTTGATGTTGCACTGGTGGGAGCTGAGGGTGAGGGCGATCTGGCGGAGGAGGCCGGGCATGTCCTGGGCGACGACCTGAAGAAGCGTGGAGTGCGTGGAGGAATCGGAGTCGAATTCGAGGCGGGTGGGGACATCGACTTTGAAATTGCCGGCCTGGAAAAGGTGGCGGCGGGCGTCGAGGAGCTGCTGCACGGAGATTTTTTGCGCGACGACGTCGTGGACGTTCGCGAGGAAGCGGTCTTTCTCGCTGGGATTTAGCTCGAGGGTGCGAAAAACGTCGGTGAAGTGGAAGCTATCGACGATGACGCCGGCGTCGTTGGAGTAGGCTCCGGCGCGAACGATGTTCATGCCCCAGGCGGCGAGGACGCCGGCGACGTCGGCAAAGAGCCGGGTGCGGTCGCGGGTGATGACGGTGAGATCGAAGAGCTGGCGGTTGGGACGAAGGTCGAGCTGGACGGAATCCTTATTGAGGTTGAGCGCCATCTGGAAGTGGTTGCGAATCTGCTCGGGCAGGCGGGTCTGGAGGTAGCGCTGCGGGAGGCCTTCGAGGAACTGCTTGAGCGAGTCGTGCTGCGGGGCGGGAACCATGGAGCGGATGCGATTGAGGAGGGTGGGGTCGATGGCGGCGTGGTAGCGCGCCTCGTCGACGGAGCGGTCCATGAAGTTTGAAGTGGACATGTAGAACTGCCAGAGATTCTCAGCCTTCCATGGAGTGAGGGCGTCGGGGTTGACGGCCTTGATGTCGGCGAAGGTCATGAGCGTGAGCATCTTGAGCAACTGCGGACTGCCGATTTTGTCGGCGAAGCCGCGCACGTTTTCGTGGTCGAAGATGTCGCGGCGCATGGCCGATGACATTTCGAGATGGAGGCGGATGAGCTTGAGGATGGACTCGCGCTCCTCGGCATCGAAGTCGAGGCGGGCGAGAAAGCTGTCGGCCAGCTCGACGCTCTGCTGCGCGTGCTCGCCGGCGCGGCGGCCCTTGCCGGTGTCGTGCAGGAGGAGGGCGAGGAAGAAAAGATCGAGGCGGTCGATTTCAGGCAGGAGCTGGGCGAGGCGCTGCTCGTGCTCGCTGGCGGGCTGGCGAAGGCCGTGAACATTGTCAATGACGAGGAAGGTGTGCTCATCGACGGTGTAGCGGTGGTAGCTGTCGCGGATGACGAGGGCGTCGATGCCGTGGAACTCGGGGATGAGCATTTCGAGAACGCCGAGCGCATGCATGGTGCGCAGGGCGTGGGCGGCGTAGGGGCCGAGGAGGACTTCGCGGAGCGCGTTCCAGAGGTAGGGCCCCTCGGGGATGGCGATGGCGAGCACGGGAAGTGCGTCAGTGATGCGGTCTTCGGCGGTCTGCGAGAGCGTGTAGCCGTGCGTGGCCATGAGGGAGAAGACGCGAAGAATGGCGGCTGTGTCATTGAATTGCGCGCCGGGCTGGATGTCGATGCGGCCCTGGTCGAGGAGGAAGTCGGTGCCGGCGATGGGCGCGCGGCGGCGGCGGAACTGGCGGTAGAAGCTGACGGGGGCGGGCAGGTGCTCCATGAGGAGCGCGGCACGGCGATAGACGACGCGCGCGTGGCGGTAGTAGGTGCGCATCCAGTAGCTGGGGTCGGCTGTGCCGCGGGTTTCAAGGCCGATGGAGCGTGCTGCGGCCTCGTCCTGCGACTGCCAGTCGAGGGTGTTGTCGTCGCGGCCGTGGCGGAAGTGGAGGAAGCAGCGGGCGGCGGCGAGAAAATCGAATGCGGCCTCGGCGTCGCCGCGAGCGCTTTGGAAGACGCCGCCGCGCTGCCGGGGCCACTCCTTTGTGTCCTTGAGGTGGAAGAGGACGGCGAACCAGACGGCGAGCGAGTAGTCGCGGAGGCCGCCGGGACAATCTTTGATGTTGGGCTCGAGATGAAAGATGGTGTTGCCGAATTTGGCGTGGCGGGCGCGGGCGATTTCGCCGAGCTTTTGCGCGATGGAGTTCCACTCGCTCAGGAAGAGGCCGGGAAAGATGACCTGGTGGACCTGCTGGTAGAGGGGGAACTGGCCGGCGAGAAAGCGGCGATCGAGTGTGGCGAGGGTGAACTCGAGATTGTCGGGATCGAAGCGGCCGGCTTCTTTGACGGTTCGGGAGCTGGGGCTGGCGCGGAGGCCGATGTCCCACATGCCTTGGATGATGGCGCGAACGGCTTCGCGGGACTGCTCCTCGGTTTTTTCGTCGGCGAAGGCGAAGAGGACGTCGATGTCGGAATAAGGGAAGAGATCTTTGCGGCCATATCCGCCGAGGGCAAGCAGGGCCACGTTTTGCGGGGGGAGATCAATGAAGGCGCGGCGCCACATTTCAATGAGGATGCGGTCGACGACCGCGGAGCGGCGGCGGATGGCAGCCGTGCCGTCGCCGGTGCGCTCGCAGGTCTGGCGCACGAGCGCCATCTCCTTTAGATACTGCTCCCGAAGATCGTCGACCGCCAAAACGACTGAGCTCATAGAATTTTTGCGCGTGGCCTGCCGAAGCAAGAAGGAATTGTTACAAGGATAAGCGAAATTCACGGGGACGGGCACATTTTGTGCCGCAGTGAGGGAATCGATAGGCGCGATGAAGGATGGTGGCGAGGCGGATGGTAGCGCCGCGGGCGGATGCGGTGTGGAGTTGATGTGAAGGTGAATTTCGAGCGCGTTGGGCTTTTAGCACGTCGGGCCGTGACCGCAGTCACGATGCGGGCCAGAGGGGCGAACGTAGACTGCACGCAAGATGGCGTCCCTATCTCTCGCGGCGAGCGCCGGAGAGGCGCTTGTGCTCGGGCTTACGACGGGGCCGGTGTGCCTGGCAAGCTGCGGGCCGGTGGTGCTGCCGTGGATGATGGTTCAGCCGCGCGGAGTGCGGGCGCATAGCCGGCAACTGGCGCTGTTTTTGGCAGCCCGGCTGGCCGGGTACATGTTGTTTGCGGCGGCGGTGTGGCTGGTAGGGGCGTCGATTCCGCAGGCGTGGAGCGGGCGGGCAGGAATCGGGCGAACATGGCTGTTTGGCGGGATCGAGGTGCTGCTGGCAGCGGCGCTGGTGGTGTATGCAGCCGGTTGGCCGCGAAGGCGATGCGCGCTGGCTGAGACGCCGAGAGCGCTGGTGCAGATCGGCGAGGCGCAGAGCGCGAGGCAATCGGGAGCGCTGGCGCTTGGGTTTCTGACGGGGATCAATCTTTGCCCGCCGTTCCTTGTGGCCGGGGTGCGCGCGGCGCAACTGCCGAGCTTGTGGGCGGCGCTGGTTTTCTTTGTTTGCTTTTTTGTTGGAACCGCGGTTTGGTTCTTGCCGTTTCTATCACTGGGATTTGTACAACGCACGCCGGCGCTGGTGATTGTTGCCCGCATGGTTGCTGCTTTGCTGGCCTGCTGGTATGGGTTTTCCGGAATTTCCATCCTGATCGAGAGGGGGATCTATGGCTAGCAATTCCTCGACGGTTGCGCGGCCGGCGGCCTTTCGCGGCGTGGGCCGGTCGATTCTGCTGACGCTGCCGATTGCGCTGTGGTCTCTGCTGATGTTCACGCCGACACTCCAACATCCGGGCAGGGATCGGATCATCGGCGGTATTGCGGTGATCGTGTTCATGACGGCACTGTTCTTCCTGATGATGCGTACCGGCGAGACGTATCGCTGGCGGCGGATCTTTTTTGTGGCGTTGGGCTTTCTATTTCCGATCGGGTTCATTGCATCGCTGGTCGCGGAGCGCGGAACGATGAGCATTCCCATCAGCCGTATGGTGTCGGGCGACACGCCGTTCTGCTTCATGGTGACGCCATCAATCATTCTGCCGGCGGCATTCGCGCGCACCATCATTTTTCCTGGGGCGATCATGTCCACGGCGACGAATCCCCGGTCGATTGCGATCATGATCGGGCTGTGGTTTGCCTTCACCCTGGTGCTGGGCAAAGCGTGGTGCAGCTACGCGTGTTTCTTCGGCGGGATCGAGGAGGGGTTTGCGGCGCTGCCGAAGCGGCGGAGGCTGCACAAATTCGTGACAAAGTATGGCTCGGTGCTGCGGCTGATTCCGTGGGCGATTCTGGTGTTTGTCGTCCTGGTTTCCGCGGCGATCCTCGAGCCGGTGTACTGCATGTGGCTGTGCCCGTTCAAGGCGGTTACCGAGTTCCCGGCGGTACGCAATGTGGAGACAGCGATTCAATTCGGGGTTTTTATCGCATTGTTCGTGGGGCTGGTGGTGGTGTTGCCGTTGTTGACGAAAAAGCGCACGCAGTGCGGATTCTTCTGCCCGTTCGGCGCGTTCCAGTCGCTGTTCAACAAGATCAACCTGTTTGAAATTCGTTTCGACCGCGCGAAGTGCGTGGACTGCACGCTATGCCAGACAAGCTGCCCGACTGTGGCGCTGTCAAAGGAGTCCATCCGCGAAGGGAAGACGCTGCTGAACTGCATGAAGTGCGGGGCCTGCGTGGATTCCTGCAAGAAAGACGCGGCAGTGTGGCACCTGAAGGGGACGCCGGTGGCAGTGAAACCGGAGCGCGCGCGCCTGCTGTTTCTCTATGGAGCGTGGGGTTTGGCCACAATGTTCGGCGGCACCATCCTGGCGGGCTCTCTCGCCGCCATCATCGGGTTCCTGCCCTGGAAGTGAAGGAGGAGCGAATGCGCACACGGATTCTTTCGATTCTGGCCTACACGGGGGCGGGGTTCATGCTGCTGATTGCCGCCTCCGTTCCGTTTGTCCTGATAGGCGCATTTAGCGGCGTAGTGGCGCACGCCGGGCTGCACATCGACCCGATGTACAGCGGGGGCAAGATTGCACGCACCGTGCAGCGCGAAGGCTACCGGATTGTTGTTTACCAGCCAGTGCAGCCGCAGATGCTCGAGCGCCTCGAGCCCTTCGTGCAGATCGTGTTTGAGCCGGCGGATCGGCTGCCCGCGCATGTGAGCGACGAGATCGATCTCGACGGCGACGGGCGGCCCGATGTGCGCGTGAGCTTCACTGTGCCTAGGGATGCGAACGCGAAACTGCGTGGCGACGTGACGGCCCTCAATGGCAAGTTCGTTTCGCTCACCCATGTGAGCGACGAGTCATTTTCGCGGATGGTGGTGCGGGCCGGGAACGAGATTGTGGTGAGGGTGCCAATAAACAAGGAAGTGGCCGGGCGGTAGGGCCTGGGCGAGTCAGCGAGTCGGCGGGGTTTCCACGTCTTAGAATCGAGAAGTTGGGCACCCGGCGGAGGCGACAATAATGTTGAAGATCTTTCTACGCGCAGATAAATACCTGTTCATCGTTGCATTATGTATTTCTTCGTGTGCGATAAGTGGATGTCTTGAGTCGAGCTTTCAATTGGCGAACGAGTCAAGGTTGCCAAGTTGGATCGCACTCCCGCCTGGACTTACACGCACAGACGTGTCAGTCACATTGAACTACTACACAAAACCGTTCGGGGACGATGCCAAATTTATATTGAAAGACAGGAAAGGGAAAAAGCTGGCAGAGATAAATGGCAAAGTGAAAAATTTATATCCGTTGCATCTAAAAAATCCCCCGCAAGGATTTGATCCGGGTTATCCGGCCTACGAAGTTGTTGTTGTAAACGGCATAACGGAAATAATGGAACATAGAAAGCCGGAGCCAATATTCTATGTTACTGATGACCCTGCCGTAAGGAAAGAGATTTTGGCGGGACTGAAAAAGAAGTAGATGCTCGTCGTTCCTCTGCAAGTCTCTGCCCAGAATTGTGCTGGTTTGTGCCAATGCCCAATGCTTCTAGAGCCTCTTGCGCATTCAGTGCATCGCAGAATCAGTAGTTATATGTTTTCAATACCCTTTTAAAGTCGTGCCCTCACACAGGACCTCGACACAACGAGTTTTTCCGCCAGCCCGTAAAAGCCTGCCCTTTTCAAAGCGACTTGACGCGAGGCGCACTTCGTCAAACTGCGAAGCCGTGCCCTTTCAAAAGCCACACCTGCACAACGGGCTGCGGAAGCTATTCGGGGAACGGCACGAACTTGTCCGCGCAGGAGGCAGGGTTGCCTTCGGCGGGTGAGCCGGTGACGGTGGAATCCTCTCCTTTGGGCAGTGCCAGATTGGTCGCGCCGGGGCCGAGCGTCAGGTCTGTGTGATTCAACTCGTACGTGTAATTTGCCTGATCTGCGATCTGGACGCCGTCGAGCGCGGCCGCGATGCGGTGAGTGGGGTCGTACCCATTGAAGGTGAATTTGCCGCCACCGGAGACGCGGACATTGTGCAGCGCGATGTCGCGCATGGTGGGAGGCGAGCTGCCCTGGAGAGGGCCGTTGGCGGAGTACGCCGTATCGAGCGTGATGGGGTTGGGCGAGTTGCGGATGCAGATGTCGTCGTAGACCACGTCTTGAGTGAGGCCGCCGCGTGAGCCGTTGGACTTGATGCGAATGCCGTTGTCGGGGCCGTCGAGCGAGAGATCGAAGACGCGGATTTTGCTGACGCCGCCGAAGGTTTCGCTGCCGATGGACATGCCGTGGCCCCAGTAGAAGTGGTCGTGGCTGATAGTCATGTTGGTGGCGCCGCCGGCACCGCCCTTGATGGCAACGTTGTCGTCGCCTGTTCGAATGTAGCTGTGGGTGATGGTGACGTTTTTGGCTCCGTCGCCGGGATCGACGCCATCGGTGTTGCGCGCCAGGCGCTGCGGCGTGTCGATCTTCAGGCCCCAGACCGTGAAGCCGTCGCCGTGGTTGTAGACGACGTGGAAGTTGGGCGAGTTGCGGAGCGTGATGCGGTAGAGCGTGAAATTGTCAGAGTTGCCGGCGACGATGATGCGGGGGACCTGCTGGCCGCCGCCGGAACGCGCTTGCTCGGCAAGGTCCCACCAGGAGTATTCGGAGCCGAGCATCTTTTCGCCGCCTCGGCCGTCGATGGTGCCGTCGCCCATGATGGCGGAATCGGGCGCGTGATCGACGGAGATGAGCGGCTTGCAGCCGCGGGGCCCGGGAGTATGGCTGACGATGCCGCAACTGCCGGGTGAAACGGCGTAGAGGGCGGGATCGCGCGAAGCGAAGAGTGTGACACCCACGCCAACGATGAGCGTGATGTCGGGGTGCAGCTCGAGCGGGCCGCTGAGGAAGGCGTTGTTGGTCTCGTTGACGTGGAGCAGCACGGCGCGGCCTCTTCCGCATTTGTCGATGGCTTTTTGAATGCGCGCGGTGTCGAGTTTCTGTTCATCGGCGGGCGCCAGCGAGCGGCCGCTCGATTGCAACTGGGCGTCAAGCGTGGTGCAAAGCTGCGGGAAGAAAGGCTCGATGACGGTGCGAGCGTCTTGCGCGAAAAGGCAGGAAGCGGCGCCGACAGTGATGGAGAGGAAGGTGAGAGATCGAGCGATCATGAATGGGAATTCAATGGCGCGTTACAAGACAACACAGTAATGCACGCCACGCGCCCGAAACAAGGGCATGCGGATACGGCCGTGCTTGCGTGCGGTTACGGCGGGTTCGGAGTCCCTGAACCTGAATCTGCCCTAGAGGGCGTTCTCGCCACGTTCGTCGTTGCGGATGCGGATGGCCTCGTCGATGCGGCTGATGAAGATTTTGCCGTCGCCGATGCGACCCGTGCGGGCGGCGCCGACAATGGCCTGAATCGCCTTCTCCTTGAGATCGTCGTGAATCACCATCTCGATCTTGACCTTAGGCAGAAGATCGACCGTATATTCGCGGCCGCGATAGAACTCGGTGTGGCCCTTCTGGCGGCCGTGGCCGCGGGCTTCGAGAATGGTCATGCCTTCGATGCCCGCTTCAAGCAGCGCATCCTTTACGGCGTCGAGCTTTGAGGGTTGGAGCACAGCTTCAATCTTCAACATAAGCAGAAATTCCTCGTTCGATAGCGTAACAGGCGGGGCGGCAAGTTGGCCGCAACCCGCCATAAGAAATTTGCCACCGGAGAGCGCGGACGCCCGGCCGAAAGCAGATCAGGTATTGAAATCGTACCCTTCCTCGCCGTGCTGAGAAAGATCGAGGCCGGCCATCTCGTGCTCGGGAGCGAGACGGAGACCGACGATTTTGTCGACGACAAAGAGCAGAACCAGCGTGCCGACGATGGAGAGTCCCCACGAAATGCCGACGCCGACAAGTTGATTGAGGACCTGGCTCCAATGGCCGTCGACGCCGCCCGTGGGGACGCCCTTGCCGTAAATGGGATTGATGACACTGGCGGCGAATACGCCGGTGAGGAGGGCGCCGAGAGTGCCTCCCGCGCCGTGAACGCCGAAGGCGTCGAGGGAATCGTCGTAGCCGAAGCGGGACTTAACCTGGAAGACCATGAAGGAGCAGACGAAGCCGGCGGCAAGGCCGATGAAAATCGCGGACATAGGCTGGACGAAGCCGGAGGCAGGGGTAATAGCGACGAGGCCGGCGACCGCGCCGGAGATGGCGCCCAGAGCTGTGGGCTTGCCATTGTGGAACCACTCGAAGATGGTCCAGCCGATGGCGGCGGCGGCGGTGGCGAAGTGGGTGTTGACGAAGGCGCTGGTGGCGAGCGGGCTGGCGGCCAGGGCGCTGCCGGCGTTGAAGCCGAACCAGCCCACCCAGAGCAGGCACGCGCCGATGAAGCTCAGCACCAGGGAGTGGGGCGGCATGGCGGTGTGGGGATAGCCGAGGCGCTTGCCGAGGTAGAGCGCGCAGACCAGCGCCGAGACGCCGCTGGTGATGTGGACGACGGTGCCACCGGCGAAGTCGAGGCTGGGGATGTGGTTGCCGGTTGCGTTGAGCAGGCCGCCCACGCCCCAGACCATGTGCGCCATGGGGCAGTAAACGAGCAACGACCAGAGAGAGAGAAAAAGCGCCATGCTGCTGAACTTCATGCGTTCGGCGAATGCGCCGGAGATGAGCGCCGGCGTGATGATGGCGAACATGAGCTGGTAGATCATGTAGGTCTGCTCGGGAATGGTGGCGGCGTAGTCGGGGTTAGGCGAGAGCGAGACGCCGCGGAGGAAGAGGTGCTCGAACCCGCCTATGAAAATGTTGCCGTGGCCGAAGGCCAGCGAGTAGCCGACGAAGGCCCAAAGGATACTCACCAGGCCCATCATGGCGAAGCTTTGCATCATGGTGCCGAGGATGTTCTTGCGGCGCACCAAGCCGCCGTAGAAAAGCGCCAGGCCGGGACCGGTCATGAGCAGCACCAGTGCCGCCGAGGTGAGCATCCAGGCGTTGTCGCCGGCGGATTGGGCGTTCTGCACGGCCTGCTGGAGGGCAGCGATCTGTGCCTGCGTCGCCGGGGCCTGTGCAGAGGGTGTGGTTGCGGTTTGGGCCAGCGCGAAGGCGGGAAATGCGAGGAGGGCGGGCAGGATCAAGAGCTTTATCGAACTTGAGGACATGAGGTCTTCCGCTCCGGGTTTTCTGGTTCACGCGCAAGGCGCGGCGAGAATGTTTGAATTTCCGATCAATGGCTTCAAATGGACCAGGCTTGCAACACACGATCAGACGACGGAGACTCCGGCCGGGAAGCCACCCGCCAAATCATATCGAAAGGAGGATTGAGCTTACGTATCATTTTCATAAAGATGGAGAAATAAGGCAAGATTCGAGCGAATCCTGATGAGCCTAAACGGTTTTGCGGAGGTTCGAGGCGGGCCTCCAAGGGCCGAGTTCGAGCCGAGGTATAGTAAAGCTATGGCGGCTTCGGTAGAGCGCGACCATTATCTCTTCGGCGCGCTTGATAGCAGCGCGAAAAACCGCATCAAGGTGAAGGAAGTGAACTACGGCTACGAAGAGCCGGAAGGGGTCTTTCTCACCTCGCTGGATTTTGCGGTGAATTGGGTGCGCAAGAACTCGGTGTGGCCGATGACGTTCGGGCTGGCCTGCTGCGCTATCGAGATGATGTCGATGGGCGCGGCGCGGTTCGATATCGCGCGGTTCGGCGCCGAAGTTTTCCGGCCTTCGCCGCGGCAATCGGACCTGATGATCGTGGCCGGACGAGTGTCGCAGAAGATGGCTCCCGTGCTGCGGCGGCTTTACGACCAAATGCCAGAGCCGAAATGGGTGATCTCGATGGGGGCATGCGCCACATCGGGCGGCGTGTTCAACAACTACGCGCTGGTCCAGGGAGTGAACCAAGTTGTTCCAGTGGATGTGTATGTACCAGGGTGTCCACCGCGTCCCGAGCAACTTATTTACGCTATTTCGCTTCTACAAGAAAAGATACAGCGTGAACCTCGCAGCCTTCTGAAGACCCTGAACGCTGGCTAAGTAGTTGAATCCATTTGACCTACTGAAGTGACGGAGCCCCCACTCCGGGATGTTGGCCGTTGCTGCGAGGTGTTTGCGGTGGCCAACCCCACTCCAGGAAGAGTTGGGTTCCTCACCGATGCAGCGGATGACCTGGTGGAGAATTGCCAAGACAACCATCGTTCGCTGATGTTGTGAACCGGCAGGGCCCCATGAGGCGAAGAGTCGCGAACCAGGGGGAGAACTTCGAAACGCGTGCATTGCGTAGGCGGGATCGCACATTCGGAACGGACCGGAAAGATATCGTGCCACACCAAAATGGCATGTAACAGGCGTGATTTCGCCGACGGCAATGCTTGAGAGATCGATGGAGGAGAATTGACCATGAATGCAATGTATTTGCGCCTTGCTTCAGCTCAAAAGCGGATTGTTTTGCTGGCTCTTCTCGGATTGTTGCCTGTAGCGCTGGTGGGACAGGTAGGTCCAGCGGCGCATGGAGCGGGCAACGATTTGCCTTCGCGGTGGGATATTTTTCTGGGGTACAGTTATCTGGCGCCGAAGGGTACAGTGTCGACGGTTCGTCCCAACGGGACACCTGTGACAGCTTCGTATGACGCGGTGAACCTGGGCGGTGTAGGGAGCGGCGCGTATTTCTTCAACCGGTTTGTGGGCATCCAGGCAGAGTTGGGGGTGCACGAGTGGGGCGACCAGATTTCGAACACCAGCAGCATCGGGAGCCATGGCAACGACGATGGGTTTCTGACGGTGGCCGGAGGCCTGGTGGCGCGTTTTCCTTCGGGGAACATCACGCC
>JBEKKI010000082.1:0-18911 GCA_050010795.1 Occallatibacter sp. | reverse complement strand
GCTTGGGGGTTGGTACAAGCAGGAGGAGCGAGACCTCTGAGGCAGGGACGATGGAGCCAACCATGGAAGCGGGAGTAGAACCGGCCGGTGAGGCAAGACCGCCGTTGGGGCCGGTGGTAAAGATCGACGAGGGGCGCATCCGCGAGCACCTGGACGAGGTGGTAAGGTCGACGGTCGAGGAGACGCTGAACGCACTTCTGGACGCCGAGGCGGACCAGCTGTGCGGAGCCGGAAGGCGGCGGAGCAACGTCAACCGCGAGTTTGGCCGGACGCATACATTCAGCGTAATGACAGCGGAGGGAATCCCTCATCCCCCCTTGATCCACACGCGCATATCACCACCAGTCTGGCCGGCATCGCTGAAAGGAACTAATATTACGGGTTTTCCTCTTGGCGACTTAATGGCTGAACATGTGTAAGCCTGGTTGCCAACCCATCCGTTCGGCAAAGTACCGTCGAGCGGCTCCAACTCCAAAGCTTGACTGAGATCGAATGTCGCCAGTCCCGCATCGTCCAGGTTACTGAGAGACCCTTCAATCGCCAGAGCCTGGGGACCATGCTTAATGGCGTGGTCGTTGGAGGAAAGGCCGTACTTTTCAAAGAACTCAGGATCCGGAGTGGAGAGCCATTCCGGGTCTGAGGTCGAATGCCGCTCTTCGCTCTTCATCTGACCCGCCAGCGATCGGCCCGCTAATAGTTGGTCGTTCATATCCATGAACACGTCAATCTGATCGCCCGCCCTCCAGGTCCGAGTAAGATCCAAATACTGGCCAGGCTTGCCCGAAAGAGCTTTGCCATCGATCACAGCCTTGAAATCCCGCGTCCACTCCGGCACACGCAGCGCCAGTCTGAACTCCGCGGCATCCGCAGGATTGATTGTTATCTTCACCTGCCCGGATTTCGGAAAGGCAGACTGTAGGTTCAAATCCACAAAGACCCTCTTTCCGTTCGTGGTTTGAATAAAGTCACCCATCTTGGCCTCGTTGTACATCAAAACGGCCATGCCACCATCGGCAAACTTGGCCCAGAGGACATCGGGAATCATCGCTATTACGCGAGGCAAACTAGAATTGCAGCATGAGAGACCGTAACTAAATGGTTTTTCATTTTGCAAGGGCGAATAGTAGCAGATCGCGCCTGTTTGAGGGCTTTCAGAAGCAAGAAGGTGATTGTAGGTTGTCCTTTCAAACTCTTCGGCGTACTTCAAATCTCCTGTCAAGTAAAACATCGCCATGCAAAACTGCATCCAGTGGGCGGTGGCGCAGCTTTCGCACGGCCATGTGGCAATATCTCCATTCGCGATGTATTGATGAACATGCTCCATTTCGCTATTAGAGCCGGTTATATAGGTTCGATTGTCGGCGAGATCCTTGAACGCATATTCCAACGCTTTAAGGTAATCTCCATTCCCGTTTAGCTGATAATAACTAATCAATCCGAGGTAGCAGGAAGTCTGCTCATAGCTCTTGCCCGTGCCCGTCTTCGGGAAACTCCTTGTTTCCAACATCTTACTAATCAGTTTAGGCCCGTACGGCTTTTCCCACATGGTCACGATATGTGTACAAAAATCGTAGTACCTCTGCTCGCCAGTGTATCTGTACAAGATAACCATGGGTTCCAGAACGCTAGTAGCAGCCATGCCCTTGCTGAAATTCAAATTCGCTTTGACGATGTTTAGCTTGCCGGGTTCTTCCCCAAATGTTGCACAAAGCAAGTCGCCGATCCTTCTCGCTGCCTCCAAGGCCGGCTTGTAACCCGTAAGGCTGTAATAGTACAACAATCCATAAAGAACATATTTTTGTTCCCATACATCCCAGTTTAGCCAGCGCACCGGAAAGATCTCGCTCGCCGCATAACCGTCAGGATCGACAGATGCGATCAGAATGTCAATAGTCTTGTCCAGGCGTTGCTTTAAGCTCTGGTCGTAGTGATATTGAAGGTCTCGCACCATGCCGTGGATGTACTTGCCGAGAAACTCTCCTTGCGCGAGATCTTTTGCCGGCCGATCATAATACCCTTCGAGCAAATTCACTTCAAAATCCGTCACAAAGCCCCATAGTGCCATTTCGCTGTTCAACTTCATGCGCTGGCCCAGCATGCCCGCAATCACTTGTCTCCCAGGATGGACCGGTACCATACTATCCTTCACCGTCTTGTCGACTACAAACTCGACACTGGATTTATCGTACGGCGTATGATCCCAGTGGCTGGGCTGACGAGTGAATCGAAGATCTTCTGTCGGCTGTTTATAACCCAACAGCCGTTCACGGAGATAGCTCTTGCCTGTCTCCTTTTCCGTGAGCCTGTACCATAATAGATAGTCGGAATTCGACAATGGAAGAAAGCTGTAATGGAATGCGTTCTCCCGGTCGTTGTAAATAACGACTTCCGCCGTGTTTGTATCAACGGCCTCGCGTGTCTGCCGGTCTAAGACCTTGTATTCCAGTGTCGCCGAGATTGCCCGTTTGCACGAGTAACTGGTCGCGGTGAAGTCAATGTCAATATGGGTTCTTGCCTGAATCTCGTAGGGAAGCCGGTTGAATCCGAACTTCACAAGATCGAAGAAGTTGGCCACGAATAACTTCCCGCCCCGGAAGCCGTCTCCCAACCAATCGTGGTTGTTGTACACCCTTGCCGCGATTAGGTTTTCTCCATCCCATTGAATGCAGGGTGCACTCACTGGGACATAGTAAACACATTCCAAGGCATAGGGGTAATACTTGACGATATCGCGACTTGGAATTCTATACCTTTCCAGGGAGTCTCCATTCAAGTAGACTTCAACTTCGTCAAAGAGCCGTCCGAAATCAAAGACGAGCTCATCCTTGAAATAAGGATCGCTCCTCAAGCGTGAAGAAATGACCAACTGCTTCCGGAACCAGGCCACTTCATCACGATGGCGGCTCTGGCCAACCTTAATAGTGTCCCAATTTCCGTCATCGAAATGCGCGTCCTTCCATTGAGGATCATCCCCAACCTTGACTTTCCAGCTATCCCCCATCTCCATCTGGGTCTCCGGGCTCCGCGGAACTGGATAATCCTCCCGCCACCCGGCAATATATGTTTTAAGAGGATCGTCCATGCTGGCCAGCCTGTTTCCTCGGCCAAATCCACCTTTTTCCTTTTCCGCAAATATCCGGATGGCCAAAACATTCCGCGCATCCCACTTTATTCTTCCATCGCCAACGGAGAGAACATATTGTCTAACAACCGATGCTTTGTCTTTCATGCCCGCAAATCCATTCAAGGGCTTCGTGTCCGGCTTCGCGAGTTCACCGTTCTCGCCGAGCAGCTGGCCGTTCAGGAAGGTCTGGTCCGTATCGTTGATTGGACCCAGATAAAGATAGACCTTGTCGGACTTGCTTTTCCACGCCGAAGGGAGAGTAAACACGATGCGATGCCAGGCGTATCCGTGACAGTCGATGTTCTGCAGATCCCAGGAACAGTAAGGCCAAAGTCCTATCCAGTCTTTGTCGTCTGAATCTGGGTCCGCCCAACTCAGGTCGTCTCCGCTTTTGAACTTCCAACCGGAATCAAGTCGTATTACAGACCCGTCAACTGCAAGCGCGTCTGGGCCAGGAAGAGATTCTGGGGGAAAAGGGCTGATAGACATTGCGTGAGCTCTGGGCAGAGCGCCCGCCATTAAAGCCATCCCACCCAACGACCAGCCAAGAAACTCTCTGCGCGAAACTTCTCTGTTCATTCGTGATCTCCCTCTTCTAGACGGATTCCACTGGGTTATACTGATCGAGTATCGTCTTCGAAAGATTTCACTCTCTTCCCACATCATGGCTAGCGTATTCAAAGACTTTCCGCATCCAGATGAGAAATTTGCCACATTGAATCAAGCCCTACGTTGACTTGTCACCCTTTCCGTGTAGCCGCTCTTTCGAAAGGCTCTCAGAGGCTCGGGGTCAAGACCCATTTCCACCCGTACATCCCTCAGTAAAGGACGTACGTCGGTATTGAAGGCATCCTTGATGCATTCTTCAGCCATGACGATGTCGGCCGCGGAGCGAGCGTCTTCGAGGAAATCATAGTCGACCATCAGGGCTTTGGCATTGGCGGTCTGGAGGGCAACTACGGATTGAATCGTACCCTCGATTTGATTCTGCAGATTGTGATTCTGATCGATCATCAAAGCCACTTCTTTTACCCGGTCAGCAACGTTGGAATCGAGTCCGGCCGAGACGAGTTCGCAGTAGATGAGAAACAACTGATAAGGTTGAATCGACCCCACCGTCAGGTCGTCGTCCCCATATTTCTTGTCGTTGAAGTGAAAACCGCCAAGCTTATCCTCATGCAACAAGAGGGCGACAATATGTTCAATATTTGTACCATTCGCGTGATGGCCCAAGTCCACAAGCACCTTTGCTCTAGGGCCGAGTCTGCTGGCTAGCAGGTACGCACTGCCCCAATCCGCTAGGTCCATATGATAGAAAGAAGGTTCGAAGAACTTATACTCAATAACCATTCGGACATCGTCCGGCATCGCCGAATAAACCGCCTGCATGGCATCCTCCAAGCGCCTTCGGCGCAGGCGAAAACTATCCTGACCGGGTACGTTCGTGCCGTCGGCAAACCACATGCTTATAACTTTGGCTCCCACGGCTTTGGCAATCGCCACACCCTCCAGAAGCTTGTCAAGAGATTTCTGCCGCACCTGCTCCAAAGGATGGCAGACCGTACCGAGTACATAATCGTCATCGGCGAACAAGTGAGGGTTGACTGCCCCGATCTTCAATCCCAGTCCTTCCGCATACGCGCGCGTTGCTTTCCAATCAGCACTCCGATCCCACGCCGTATGCAAATCGAAGAGAGGACAAACCCCCGTATACTTTTGCACCTGCGCGGCGTCATCAATGCGCTCATTCAGATTTCTCGGCGTCCAAGGCCTGCGCAGCACGTGGAATCGTGTCCCAGAGTCTCCGTAGCCCCATGAAGGAGTACCGATTAGTTGCTGTTTCAGTCTGATCTTTATCTCGGCTTCGCTCAGTTGCATGACTTCTCCTTTCGAGTACGTGCTACCGGATAACCACGAATGCTGCGATAATGGCAAAATTTACTGGGGCGCCAAAGGTACGGACTCTCGACGCGGCTTCCAAAGTGAATCGATCACGAGCAGACATTGCTGTTGACCTTACAAAGTGGTTGGAACACGGTCCGCTTTCCTGTGGTAGCGAAGATCGTGTTCCGTGAAGCCTATTGGCCATATGAGCTCCACAAGCTGCTTCGGAGAGAGTGAAAGTTGCGAAAGATGTTGTCGACGTGCCGATGCAAGCCAATGACGTTCTCGTCACTTGTCTCTCGTTTCATAGCATTGAAGCAATCAGCAAGGCCAAGCCTGAAACAAACAGGCAGAACATGACAGCAATCAGCATGTATGTGCTTCTGGTTGCGCCTTTGAATTCCTTCCAAACGAATACTCCCCAGATAGCAGCAACCATCGTCCCACCTTGCCCTAGTCCGTACGCAATTGCGGGGCTGGCTGTCTTTGAAGCAGCGATATTGGACAACATTCCCGTGGCGTTTATTAGACCGCCCAAGATGCCGATCAAATGTAGCTTCGACATCCCTTTTGAAAAGAAGCCGGAGTACTTGACGGCAGATCCACTGAAAGGATGCGCCATCAGGTAGCTGTTATAGATGAAGTTCGAGGCAAAGAGGCCGAGGGAGAATATCAGTGTTGCGGCATAGGGGCCGAATCTACCAGGATCAAGTTCCCGAAAACTGAATGAAAGGGAGCGCTGCACGAGGTAATAGAACAAACCCATCAGAATACCCGACACTACTGCCAGAATTACACCCAGTTTCAACTCCCCTGCGTCGCCCTTTGGTTTCATTGATTTGTAGGCAAGTGCATCGAGTATGATGGCGACGGTGATAAGCGCGGCCCCACCGAAGATCAACAAGGCGTTCCCCTTGGGCTCTGCAATGTAATTAATCACAATGCCCTCAACAACTGCAATTCCCAGGCCGATAGGGAACGCAACCGCAATGCCTGCAATTCTTGTCGCAGAAATGAGAAGAATATTGGCCAGATTGAAGACAACGCCGCCTAACATCGCCATTCCATAGCTGTACAAGCTACCTTGCCTGAGGTCTGAGAGCAGATCTCGTCCAGTGCTGCCAATAGAGCCAAGGGTCAGGCCGACCACCAGCGGCAGCAGTAAATAACCAATAGCGTGATCCCAATAATAGTAAGAGAACGCATAGGATCGTGGCAGCAGTTTAAGAGCGTTGACATGTGAACCCCAGCACATCATCGTAACGACGCACAGCGCGACAGCCACTGCAAACGACTGGACGATCAGCATGTCTCTGGCACACTCCTAGCTGCTCGAGTTTCCTCCCGCACTAATCGGATCACCGAGTTATCCGGGAACTCGTTACAACTAACGACTTCCTCGTTCTTGGCCAGATGATCGGCAGAAGGGGGTCGGGGAGGATTCGCTGCTTCACGCTGTTACTGTATTCAGAGATCATTCGACATAACCTCCTCCTGCACTCGTGAGGGTAGTCGAATTGATTCCGCCAGCGTGGCCAAAAGGCTGAAAGTGGCCTTATCGAGCTGGATGTCCAACACCTGTGCAATCACCTGTGTCCAGCCGTGCAAGAAGTACAACCAACCGTCTTCGACGGTGAGGTTGCGCTCCTCGCGCTGCGCCAGCGCTTGGCTCAAGAACTGGAGTTCGCCGCGGTAGTTCAGCTCCCAAGCTACCCCGTTGCGCGGGAAGCGGCCGGCATCGGTAATCGGCGATCCTGGCAAATCCTTGCCCATGCCCGTCGCGTTGATCACCACCGACCCTGGCGGGAGCGTCTCCATCAGTTGATCGTTTTGCCGCGGATCGTGTTGGCAGTAGTACTCAAACTGAATCTCCGGTGCCACGGCGTCGGCCATCCGGCGGAGCGCCTCGATCCGGCCCGGCGACCGATTGACGATCACCATGCGGGCTGGCCGGTCGCCAGCTTGCTGCTTGCGGCTGAAATGCAGCACCAGCGCTGTGGTTGAACCTCCAGCGCCGAGCGAGAGCACGTGGCTGCCAGTGCGCCCGAAGTAGCCGGGCCCGAGTAGCGTTTCCAAACTCATCCCGCTTGCTATGGGATCTTTTGCGTACCCTTCCAAGCGGCCGCCCCGCTTGGAGATGCAGGAGATCTCTTCTGTAAGTTGAGCTCCTCTTTGATCTGCGTCACAGCGCGCCGGTAGTTTGCTGGATCGTCGTTCAGTTTGAGATCCATCCCCTCCAGCGAGAGGTAAGGCATCCCGAGTTCTTTCATCCACAAGGGAAAAACCTTCATTATGGAAGACTGTCGCGTGCTGACGCCAATAAAGTACATATGCTTCCGCATGTTCAGATTCTCAGATGTCATCCCTTCACTCCTTGGGTCAGCACCGGATGAAGCGGAGACTCTCCCCGGAGCACGGCAATGCAGTCCCGCAGCGACTCTCTCCCCATGCCATTGGCGGCGCCGTCCGTGTGGGCCCCGCAGTGTGGTGTAGTGATCAGATGCGGATGCCGCCGGAGCCGACTATCTGGAGCAGGCGGCTCCTGAGCGTATACATCCGACGCGGCGCCTCCCAGTTGCCCGGAGTCGAGCGCAGCCAGCAGCGCCTCCTCGTCCACCAATTCGCCTCGGGCCGTGTTTACGAGGTATGCACCTCGTTTCATTCGTGAGAGGAAATCAGCATTTACGATACGCCGCGTCTCAGCGGTCAGCGGCACATGCAACGATAGGAAATCCGCTTCACGAATTACCTCTTCCAACCCCACTAGCCGAACATTCAATGAGCGCGCCAGGACTTCATCTCCGAACGGATCGTATGCCAGAAGCGCCGATTGCCACGACTGCAGCCTGCGCGCCACTTCCCGCCCCACGGAGCCGAAGCCAACGAGGCCGATAACCTTGCCTTCCAGGCTCTTGCCGCACAGCCGCGGCCATTTCCCATCGCCGACCAATGCGTCCGCCTCCGGAATCGAGCGCGCCAATGCAATCAGCAGTCCGATCGTGAGCTCCGCCACTGAAACCGCGTTCGCATGTGGAGTATTGGTTACCATGACCCCCCTCTTCGCCGCTGTTTCCAGATCCACGTTATCTACGCCCACCCCATAGCGGGCGATCACTTCGAGCCGGTCCGCCGACTCGAGCGCCGCACCATCCACACGGTCCAATCCCGCGATAAATCCATCGCAGCCGGGCAGTAATTCCTTCAGTTCTTCAGACGTGAGTGGACGTCCGCGATCGTTGTAGATCACCTCGCCAACAGCCGCTTCCAATTCCAGACAGAGCTGGTTGTCATAGGATCCGAAAGTCGTAGGCGTCACGAGAACGCGACATTTCTTAAGCTCCGGCTCCATGGAACGACACCTCCGTGTGCGGAAGATCGTTTTTCGGGTTGTCGACAATCGTCACAGCACCGTTCTGTTCAACAACACACTTGCGGAAGCCGGTGGTATCAATCGTAGCGTAGTCGTGTCCGGCATTCCCGGGATACACAAAGAACGTGACCAGATCTTCTTTACCGGTGTTGATGGAACGATGCGCCCATCGCGGGAGAACGTAAACCACACGGCCAGGACTGAATTTTTCCACCACAATTTCTCCGGCCTCATTCTCCATCATGAGAAGCCCCTCACCCTGCATGCAGTAGTAGATTTCCGCGGTGTCGCGCACCGAGTGGTAATGCCCCTTGGTCATGAAATATTCGCTGCCCACACGTCCTGGATGGACGATGGAGAGACCACTTAATAACTCGCCGGCTACTTCCGGGCGCCTGTTCTCGTATACCTCGTAGATCAAGGCATCGCCTGAATCGAGCATGGCCTTGTACGCTTCACGGTCCGCGAAGCTGTTCTTCATGGCGGAGAGCCGGCGCTGGATGTGATTGTCGAAAGACGCCATCCTGTCATCCGGACGTGAAATTGGATATCCATACGGCCGTGTTTTCACGATTTCTCCTTGTCAGCAGTGAGTTCCAATACGACTTTGAGGGCATTGCCCTCGCGCACGGCGGCAAACGCTTCCATCGCACGATCCAAGCCGAATCGTCTGCTTACCAGAGGTCCAAGATCAACTTTTCCTGAACTGATCAGTTCCATCGAGTGCCGGCAATCGCGGGTGCTGCACCCCGTCGTGCCGGTCACGATCAGTTCCTTGTAGTGAATCAGGTTGGAATCCAGCGCTATCCGGGCGTTACCGGCTGGGAGGCCCGCAAACAGGTTGATGCGCCCTCCGATAGCCGCCAGTTCCAGGGAATCTTCTATTGCTTTGTGGACTCCAGCCGCGACGATGATTACGTCGGATCCGCGTCCGTCGGTCTCCTTGGCTACGACGTCCGCCAGCGACTCCTCGCGAAAATTCACAGCCCGGTTCGCGCCTGCCTCCGCTGCCGTCCGCAGACGTTCTGGCGATTGTTCGCTCACTAGGATCTTTCTTGCTCCGGCCGCGCGCGCCGCCAACACGTGCATGACTCCGATCGGGCCGGCACCCAGTATCAACACTACGTCGTCGCTGCTGAGCACGAGCGCCTGCTGACCGTGGAGCACGCAGGCAAACGGCTCGGCCAGTGCGACTGCCGCACCGTCCAACGCGTCGTCGAACGGAATTACGTTGCCTTGCTCGACAAACGGCGCGGGCACCAGCATAAACTCGGCGAACGCGCCATCCAGGGTGATGCCAAGGGCGTCGTAATTCGCGCACAGGTTATTCTGGCCGCGCACGCACTGCCGGCAGTGGCCGCACCCTACATTCGGCGCCACGAACACACGCTGCCCCACACGATATCCGCGACCCACGCCGCTACCCAGCTCGGCGATCGTCCCTACTACTTCGTGGCCCGGCACCCGCACTGTCCCCGGGCCAAATTTGCGGTGGGCGCCTTTCAAAATGCGGAGGTCGGTCGCGCAGATGCTGGCGTAATCCACCCGCAGCACCAATTCGCCCTCGCCCACCGACGGCCTGGGGCGCTCTTCCACTCGCAGATCCTCCGGGCCGTAATACACGGCTGCGTTCATCGACCAACCCCCACGCTTGTATCTTGGTTCTGTTTTCCCAACACCTCGATCAGACGCACGCTGCGCTCTTCGAGAAACGAGGTTGTGGCAGCTCGCACACCCGCTACTGCCCAGCGGCCGTCGTGTCCGCTGACGCGCGGCTGCGATGCGGTGCGGATGCACTCCAGGAAGTGCCTCATTTCGCGCACGTACGCGGATGCGAAACGATCCGGCCAGGTGCGAAAGATCGGCGTGACCAGCCCATGGTCCCGGTCGGTGCAGATCACTACCGATTGCCCGCGAAGATCGCCGATCTGCAACAGGCCCTTCTCGCCGATGATCTCGACGCGAGCGTCGTATCCGTAGTCGCACGGGCAGATTCCTGAGATTGCTGCCAGCGTGCCGCTTTCGAAGCGTACGTTCACCAAAGCGGTATCGTAATAGTGCGGTGTATTCACGCCATGCTTTTCGCCCTTGAAATTCGACACCTCCGCGTAGACGCGCTCCGGGTTGGAGTGGGCCAGCCACCGGATGCTGTCCCAGTCGTGGCTGTTCACTTCCGCGAGCATGCCGCTCGAGATGTTCAAATCGCGGGCCCAGGCCGGGGGAAGCCCCGGCCCATGCGTCAGTGACTTGATAAGCATGGGCCGCCCGATCTCGCCTGCCTCGATACGGGCAGCCGCAGCCTCGAAATCGGGATCGAAACGGCGCATGAAGCCAATCTGCAGCAGCACGCCATTCTGTCCGGCCGTCGCAATCATCTCGTCGCATTCCGTGAGCGTCAGCGCCATAGGCTTTTCACACAGGATGTGCTTGCCACGTGCCGCCGCAGCCTTGGCAAGTTCGCAGTGCGTGAAAGTCGGAGTCGTGATTACCACGGCTTCGAATTCAACACTTTCAGCAGCCTCGTCGAGCGAGCTAAATCGCGCCTCAACTCCGAACCGACTGCCAGCATCTTCCAGCGCGGCGGCATTTTGGTCGACCAGCGCCACCAGCTTACCCTGGGGAATATGCCGCACCAGGGATTCCGCATGCACTTGACCGGCGCGGCCTGCGCCCACTAGGCAGACTCTGGTTGGATTGGTCATAAGTCTCCGCTTAATTGGATTGGCATTGTTGTCTCGAATCCTTCCTTCAGCCTTTGTTGCCAGTGCAAATACCGTTCCAGCGCGGTGCCGTAAGCAGTCTGTAACTCCGGATTCGGCGCGGCCACCTTTCCAGCCAGCGGGGCCAGGGCTGTTGCCGCTTCAACTAAGTCGATGATCAGCCCCACAGCTTTCCCGGCGACCAGGGCGCTTCCCCATGTCGCGCATTCCTTGCGCGTCAGTTGCCGATATGGGACCGAGAGAATATCCGCCTTGATCTGGTTCCAGGCCTCGCTTTTGGCTCCTCCGCCGATGACCCGAGCTTCGATCAAGTGAAGTTCCGGAGCGAGCGAGCGCAGAATGCGGAGGTACCATGCATACTCGTAACCGATGCTTTCGGCAATCGCCCGAAAGAAATGTTTCCCTGTGTGCCCCCAAGAGAACCCGATCCAAGCTCCACGCATCTCAGGGGCCGCTGGGCAGATGCGACCGCCCAAGTGGGGCGAAAACAGCAAACCGTCACAACCGGGAGGCACCCCCATGGCGCTCGCAAACAGGTCGTCATACGATCCGTCCGAACCATGGTCGCGCCCCGCTGGATCCGAAAAGTTTTGTCCGTACCACTTGAGCGCCAGCCCGCCACCGCCGACGTACGCAAGTGGGTTCCAGATTCCCGGAACGACGGAACGCATCACGATCAAAGCTCGATTACGAGTGTCTGCCACGAACCGGTCTGTGCAGCATGCCAGCACCGATGCCGTGCCCGCCGTGTCCAGCAGCAATTCCGGCGTTACCACGCCAGCGCCCAGCGCACCCGCTGCCGTATCTCCGCAGCCTGCCGCCACGGGAGTGCCCGATTTGAGTCCAAACTCGCGAGCCGTTTCCGGGCGCAGTTCACCCACTATCGTCCAAGGCGCAACGATGCGAGGAAGCCGGCATGGGTCGATTCCCAGTGTGTCGCACAACTCCCCCGACCAAGTGCCGGCGAGGGCATCGTTTACTGCCGTAAAATGCAGGAACGTATAATCGATGAACGCCTCATCCGCACGCAAGCCCACGGCCCGACCCGCCACATAGCAACTCGGCGTTACGAACTTCGCGACCCGCGCGTAGTCCGCCGGCCGCTCGTGCGCCCACCACAGCATCTTGGGGCCGTGATTACAGGTCGGCGGGCAGCCAGTCAACGCTGTCACTCGGTCGGCGCACTTGCGGTCAATCTCTTCGATGTAGGGTCGGCAGCGTGAATCAAGCCACGAATCAAACCGAGCCACAGGTTGGAAATTCTCGTCGATCGCCCCAATTCCAGCCATCTGGCTGTCGAAAGCCAGTCCGGCCACCTGCGCGGGATCCACTCGGCTGGAATCCATGCATTGGCGAATAGCCACTGTGGCGGACTGATAGAAATCTCTCAAATCCTGCTCTACTGAGCCCGGCTGTGGGTGGTAAAGTGGAACTTCCGCCCGGCCCTCAGAGATGAGCCGCGCGCTCGTATCGTAGAGTGCGGCTTTAGTGCCAGTGGTTCCCAGGTCCACGCCCAGGAGGAAGCACTCCCTGTGTTCTCGGCCTGTCATGCTATGATGACAGCACACTATAATGCTGACGTCAAGGAATGGTCTGTTCGCGACTCAGCGTGGAAATTCATGCACGCAGATCCGGGTTAACCCAACCTACCAAGGGGCCTGCGCGACACCTTACGGCGGAGATAGGACTTTACGATCCGGCAAGACAGGCATTGGAATTCCAGCAGCTTGAAATCGCATCCGCGATTGCTGGTCTTTCCAATACTGATCTATGTCCTCCCGATGCTGGCCTGGAAGGCGGAAGACCGATATTGCTAGGTGGCCAAGTTTGACAAGTCCCGCTTGGGAATGAAGTTGAAGGAGAACATCCTAGAATGATATCCTTACAGCCACGCAGTTAGATGGGCTTCTATCGACGAAATGCGGTAAACAGTCTGGATAGCGATCCGCTGCACAGACGGGTGAAGCTTTGCCCTGCATTTTGTTTTATTGACCTCTACAGCTAGCTAGGTCTTGGGGTGAGTTTTCCCATGATGGCGTCTACAACCATCCGGCTTTCGCAGGCGGCTGAGAACAAAAGCAAACTTTCCGGCGCAACAGCCGCAACCGTGAGCCTTGACTCTGTTAAGATTGTCGATCACAGTAGCCCCATTCCATTTTATGCCCAACTCAGCGGGTACATTGAGCAGCAGGTTCGGAGTTATAAATGGGTAGCGGGGCAATTGCTTCCGAGCGAGCATGAATTATGTGCAGTCGCAGGCGTAAGCCGGACCGTGGTTCGTCAGGCAATCAACGAACTCGAACACAAAGGGCTGGTCACAAAGCAGAGCGGAAAGCGCAGTAGTATTGCGTTTCCGATTTACCAAGGCAGCCTGATGCAGAACCTCAGCGGTTTCTACGATGACGCGATAGCCAAGGGGCGGCAGCCATACACAAAAGTCCTTGGGCTGCAGGTCATCCCGGCGGCACCGGAGATCGGCGCGGCGCTGCAAATCGAAGAGGGATCTCCTGTCATCGAATTGAATCGCCTGCGGTTTCTCGACGGGGAGCCCGAAGTGCTGGTGGTGACCTACCTGCCTCAGTCGATGTGTCCGGGACTGCTTAATGAGGATTTTTCGAACGAGTCGTTATATCGACTCCTCGCGCAGAAGTACGGTCTGCGCATCACGCAAGGCATTCGCACCATCAAAGCGATTGCTCTTGATCGCAAATCGGCGGGGCTCCTGGGCGTGAGAACGGGCAGCCCCGCGCTACTATTGAAAAGTAGAGGACAGCTTGCGGATGGAAGGCCGCTCGAGTACTTCATCGCCCTGCATCGCGGCGATCGGGCACAATTTGAGGTGAAGCTGGTCAGTGCCTAAGACTCTCGTAGCGGCCGCCGACTGGGAGGATGACGCACGGCTGCCCGCAGGCCGCCGCGGCCAAGCAAAACTCGGAAGGATCGGCTGTATTGAATTCGAACATGTCGTAGTGACAGGGGATAGCTAGGCGCGCCCCCATGCGCCATGCAAGTTGCGCGGCTTCCGTCCCGTTTAGGTTTCCCGGCACGCCTCGGCCTCGCCCATTGATCGGCAGCAACGCCACATCCACGCTGAATTTCCGCAGTTTCTCAGCAAGGCCAGGATAATCGACCGTGTCACCCGCATGGTAGATCGTCCACCCCCCGAAGCGGAGCAGGTACCCAAGAAAACGGCAGTTACCCTTATCGTCGTATTCCAGCTTTTCGTGCGCCGAGGCCACGCCTGTGATGGCGAACGCGCCCATCTCGAGGGTCAGTCCCTCGTCGATTGGGTTGAGCCGGCTCATTGGAACGCCGATGTGTTCAGCACACAAGGCCACCGTCGCAGCTGGAACAAGTAGCGACATCCTCGGATTGGCATACAGAAGGGCGCACAACGTCTCGGGGTCCTGATGGTCGGTGTGGCTGTGGCTTGACATGGTGAAATCGATAAAGTCGAGCGCAGATGGATCCACCACGCGTTCGGTGATCCTCACATGCGGTTGGTTCGTGCCCGCGTACTTTTTCGTCAGCGAATCTGACAGGTAAGGATCAAGCAGGATGAACGAATCCTTCCAGGCAAGTAGGAACCCGCTCTGGCCCAGCCACCACAACCGGAAGTGTCCGTCATTCCTCGAGCCGGCCTTGACGTCGGCAAGGAATGCCTCATCCTGAAGAACGGGCTTAGACAGTTGTGCGGGCCGGACCTCATTGGACCCGAGAACGCTCATTATCCTTCAGGCTCCTTTTCCTGCTTTCCGGCATGACTTTGCGAATGAACAATGGTTGTAACACAAGCACCAAAGCAAAGATTCAGAAGCTTCCGGGCGCGCTGAGCCGATCTTGCGGGACCGAGAACGATAGGTTCCCTGCGACTAGATCGTCATCAAAATATTGGCGTCTCTGTCGCAAGGTGTGAGAATACTGACCTTTGGTTTACGCAGAGAACGCCCTCTACGCCTGCTGGTAATGCTTTTGCTCGAGTCCTCGCAAGAAGGCCAACCCCCGGCAGAGAAGCTCGTCGCTCGATGTTGCCAGCCGACGCCAGATGCAAGTGGCCGCGGCCATCGCACCTGACAT
The DNA here is from genome assembly GCA_050010795.1 of Occallatibacter sp. Classification (GTDB taxonomy): domain Bacteria; phylum Acidobacteriota; class Terriglobia; order Terriglobales; family Acidobacteriaceae; genus Telmatobacter. Next base: position 3,736 of record JBEKKI010000082.1, on the reverse strand, counting down.
CTCGGAGAAGCTCTCCATCCCCACCATCCCGGTATAGCCGGTTTTGGCCAGGGCGCGATAGATGCCTTCCCAATCGACCGTGCCGGTACCTGGCGTACCGCGATGACTCTCGCTCAGATGATAGTGGCAAAGGTATGGCGCGGCCTTGACGGTGGGCTCGTAGAAGCTGTTCTCTTCGATGTTCATGTGATATGCATCCAGATGAATGGAGATGTTGGGGGCATCAATGCGCGCTTTCAACTGAAGCGCCTGATCGCAAGTATTCACCAGAAAGCTCTCGTACCTATTGATGGGTTCAATGCCGACGGTCACGCCGAGATCGCGGGCATAGGATGCAGCTTCACGTAGCGCAACAGCGGCCCGCTCCCAGTACTCTTCTCCCGGCATCGTGGAAATGCGTCGGCCCATGGCCGAATACGTCACGCCCGTGAAGACGGTGGCGCCCATAGCCGCCGTAGCCTTCACACATTTCTTCAGATACTCGACGCCTCTCCTACGAGTCACTTCGTCCTCGCCGGTGGGATCGGTGGCTTCTGAACAGGCGGTGGAGGTGCACAACCCGATGCCGGCATATTGAGCCCGTGCCCGAATGGCATCCGGATCCACCAAATCGATCTCCATCAACGGAATCTCGATCACGTCGAATCCCAAGCCTTTCGCCCGGTCAATCAGATCAAGGCATTTGTTACTCCAACTCGGAGTCCACGCGTAGGCGTGGACGGCATACTGTAGTGTGGACATTGTTTCTCCTCCTTCGCCGATTCACGTTCTGAGTTCACGCACAATTGAACATGCCGCCCGGCAGCGCTCGCGAATCAGCTCCCAACGGCCTTCGGCGACATCATCGCGGGTGGCGATCCAAGTGCCGTCAGCGGCAATCACGGTGCTGACTCGTTCCGGCGCGCCGCCCTTCTTTCTGACGATCCTCCGATCTCCAAAACTACGCTCCTGCTAAATTATTCGAACTATTGAGCATGGGTGACGGCACACGAACTTGTCTGTCGCAATCCAATTTTCAAATCCTCCGATCCGGGATTGTATTTGAGCGCAGTCTCGATCGTGGTGCGGGCGTCTGCCCGGTCGCCCAAGATACATTCGATAGCGGCTAAATTCCTTGCTATTGCTATTGAATCCTGATTGCGGTTGAAGACAGGCTGCAGAAGTGTGAGTGCGTCTTGTAGATTTCCTCCTTTGGCCTGCAGCACCGCTAGATTGGAGGCAGCCTTCAGGTCTTCCGGCGCCAATTTCAGCACATCTCGGAAGAGCGACGCCGCCAACTGAGAATCACCTCTGGTCTCAGCAAGCATACCCAGAGCTCCCAAAACCTTCGGGTTATTGGGATTGTTCTGATACGCAGCAGTCAACATCGTAAATGCCTTTTCGTGATCAAATATCTTGCCATTCATTGCTGCGATGTAATAGGCCAACGCCAGGTCTCGCGGAGAGACAGATGGCGAAAAAATCGGTACCAGGGTATCGCGTCGGTCGGGGTTGTCGTCCGGTACATCCGCCTCAGGCTTCCGCAGAATGCGATGGTCGGTCCATGCCACGTGCGGAATATTCTTCGCATTGCTGCGCGGCATATGGCAACTGGTGCATTCCGGATTTTCCGGATGATGCGTTGTGACGAGTCCAGGATCGCTGTGGCAAGCAAGACATTTGCCCCGATAGAATGTAACACGCTCAGCGGACAGTGGCGTATAGTGCGGGTTGTGGCAGCTCGTGCAAGACATCTTGTCGCCTTTGGCGCGTTTGCACATGCTGGCGCTAAACTGCTCCACCTCGCTTACGCCTCGAGCGGTTGCGCCCGCCCTCGCATAGACAAAGTACGAGAGGTAGTCCGAAATCGCATCGCCCGGTATGAAGTCGACTGCAGAGCGCCCATCTTTTTCGACGGAGATATCGCCTTCTAGATGGCAGCTTATACATACGGAATCTCGGCGCTCTGGATCGAGCTTTGCCGGGTTTACTACAGATGCCTTGCCTCTGGTCAACACGTGGGTCCTAGTATCTCCATGGCAGGCCTCGCAGGTAATTCCGCCATAGAGGAATGGCACACCGGAATAGTGGTTGATGGTACCGAGATCGCTGTGCTTGACGCCGCTCATGTGGCAACGCAAGCAATCCGCTTCCGTAGGTAGCGCCGGTGGCATTTCGCGCAAGTCGCCAAGGCCTGGTCCCATATCATAGCCTTTTGTGCTGGAGTAGTATGCCACTGGCGATTCCAATAGATAGCCATCAACAGAGTAGAGGTAAGTAATTCCCAAGTGGCCTGAGCCCAAGAAATAATCCAGTCTCCTGCGGCCATGTTCCGGAAGATTGTCCGGACCATCGTAGCTTAGCCATGCTGCGCCGCTTTCTTCGAAGACGCGGTACTTTACGCCAGAGGCCGAATGGATGAAGACGCCGGGGATAAGATGATCTGTCGCTAACCCGCTTGCGTTTGCCATCGGCGTACTCAGATATTCATTGAGTATCTTCGCGTGGCATGAGGCGCAAACCGCATCGGCCTGTTTCACCGGAATTGTTGCTTGCTGCGATTGAGCATGAGCTCCTCCGGCCAGAAAAATCAGCGATAGACATCCGGTCCAGGAAAGAGACGAATATTTCACAGCACATTGCGCTCGCAGCCAGTCTCTCATGCGATTCTCCTCCAAACCATATTGTCCGTCCGCGTTAACCGAAATCTCAATTTGCCTTCCGGCTAGGAATTAAAATACGTCTAGTGTGCTGTCTCATGAATAGCTTATACAAGTAACGGGTTTACGGTGGGCTTGGGTATGTCTCTGGGACGTCCTAAAGTCACGCTGGAACTGATCTCGGAGAAACAGGAGGAACTGGACAGATTTGCCACATCGCGCAGCCTTCCGCATGCGCTTGTGGAGCGGGCGAGGCTGCTGCTGCCATCCGCCGAAGGCCGCAGCAATTCCGAGATTGCCACGCGTCTGCAATGGTCCAAACCCACCGTAGGCAGGTGGCGGTGACGCGTGCAGGCTTTGAGCGCATGGGTGCCGAAGTCTGCCTGGGTCAGGTGGGCGCGGTCGCAGCCGGCGAGGCGGCAGCACTTGTGCCCGGTTTCAGAGCCGCGATGCAAAGAACCAATCCGACGCATGCCGTAAGGGCGAGCGCGCGAGCAGCGAATCGGTGCAGTCGTTCTTGTGCATGATGTTTTTTCCTCCATCAGACTCAGGCCGGCGTGGTCCCGCGGAAGTATATCGAAAACGCATCGGCAGCCGCAGTGAGTGGGGTGATTTTAGGGAGCGCATTCGCCGTGAGAGCGCTGAATGGCTCACGTTGAGAAGCCGAGGGAGGCAAGAGCGAAGCATAATTGCTTGTTCCTTCATAGATCATGCCGGAGCAATGTCCTACAATGCCGTGGGGGTTGATCCGCCTTGAATCAGTCATTGAAAGCGCATTGCCGTGCATTCCTGATCCTGCTTCTTTTTGGGGGAGTGTTTTTGAGTGTGCGAGCACAAACGGACAACGCAGCACTTTCGTTTCCGGCGGCAGCTTCGCGCCGGGTCGCAGAACAACCCGCTCCTCCTCCACCCTCGGCAAACTACCGCGCGGTGCAGCAGCGCCTGGCGCAAGGCTGGAACACCTGGGACACGAACAGTGTGACCACCCAGGTCCTGCTCCCTGAGGGGCTGGCCATTCACGTCGGCCTCAAGCACAACACCACCGAGTTCGGCGATTCGTTTCTCGGCGATGCGCTCATCGGCCGCCTGCAACTTGG
>JBEKKI010000081.1:0-12069 GCA_050010795.1 Occallatibacter sp. | reverse complement strand
GGAAGGTCGAACGGCTCTTTGCCTGGATGCAGAACTACCGCCGCCTGGTCACCCGATGGGAATATCACATCGAAAACTTCCTCGGCTTCGTTCAACTCGCGTGCCTGCTCATGCTGCTCAGATATTTATGAGATGGGTTCTAGAAGTCCTGCAGCGCGGGCAACGCAATTCCGGGAAAACCCAGAAACGGCGTAAGTATCTTCGTCCCCTGGATCATGACGCTGAGAATCCGATCGAGCAACGAAGTTGTGGGAGTCGTCGTGATGTTGACGCTCAGGTGACCGGCGCCCTGATTGAGCACAACATGGCTGACTTTCGGCCCGCCGCTCGACTGTGGCTGGGATTGCGGAGCCGGATTACCTGAAAGTGCACTCCAGGTAAGTTGCTGTTCCGAAGGCAGCGAGCTGGCTTTGTTGGCAAACAGTGTCGCAAGGGCGGCCCAAACAATGGGCCCCAAAGACTCACTGCCCGTCACGCGCTGGCATGAAAGGTGAAGCTGGGCAAACTTCACCTTTGCGAGCTGTGACTTATCCTCACTTCCAGCTCGAAATCCGGTCAGCTCCAAAGTGACAACCGCATCTTCGGTGAACGACGGCAGCTCTGAAGGCTTGATGTCTTGCACCCAGCGAAGACCCGACTTGTCGTCGTACACGGCGATACGGGGGTCACGATTGGGATTGGGCGTGGGACTACTCTCGCCCCGCTCACTCCCATTCGCATACAGATTCTTCCAATACGTCTCACCCGCCGTCGGCGTGCTAGACATTTTTGAAGTGGTCGTGTCAACAGCTGCCGCCAATTTGGGGTAGGCCAGCAGCGGCGAGATTGCACCAAGGGTCGCTGAATCGAGAAGAAAGGAACGGCGGGACAGAGGCATGGCGAAATCACTCCTGTTGGGTTGCAGGGTCTCTGACTTTTATTTCAGATGAGACGGACGCGCGATTTCAAGGGTTTCGGGCCCGGAGAATGAAAGTCTTATACCACAAGCAACGGCAGGAAACGCAAGACCCATCTGACTGCCTTCGCTGAGGAGATTCTTTCGGCTAAGATCCGGGCGTTCGGTTACAATCCATATCAAATTGTCCCCTCTTCCCCGAATCGCGATGTTCACGTACTCGGCGCTACATCATTTTAGGGGTTGGTTCTGCCTTGGGGCAGTGGCCATGTTGACGATCCGACACGTTCTTTCGACCGGCCGTATCAAGCGAATCCGCATCTGTGCGAGTCTCGTAGCGGGATGGTTGTCCCTGGCGCCGATCCCTCACGCGCAGCCGACTGCGAAGGCATCGCCTGTAAGACCGGCGAGCGCCGATCAAAGCGCAATCTTTACCCGGATCGTTCCCGATGATTGCCATGCAGCTTCCGACAGCAATCTATCCGAATTGAAGTCTGCGGTGACCGGCTTTCGGAATCATGGGGATCATCGGAACGAACTCCGAGCCCTCATCCTGCTGGGAGAACTCTACGAGCAGACCGGCGAATATAAGCAGGCGCTCCCTTTCCTACAGAGTGCTTTGGAGCTGGTGAGGGATAGCGGCGAAAGATCCCAGGTACTCACAATGACTGCCGATGCGCTCACGCAGGTGGGCAAGCCCGACGCCGCGCTTCGCGATGCGACAGAAGCATTGAACATCAGCACGAAGCTAGGCAATGTGGCGGCGGAAGCATCGGCGCTTCGCGCGCAGGCCGAGGCGGTTTATAGCTCCTCCGCTGAGAAAGCCATGCCATATCTTCTGAAAGCACTGCCTCTCAGTGAGCATGCGAACGATCTAAAAACGAAGGCAATGATTTTGAATGACGAGGGTGCGGCAACTCAGGACGCGGGCAGCCCCTTCGACATCTTTCATCAGGCCCTGTCGATCGAAGACCAGATCCATGATTGCCGGGACAAGATCGACACCCTAACGAACCTAGCGACTCTCGAATTCAACCGAGGACAGATTCGCAATGCGCTCGCGGATTTCGATGACGCTGTGGCCCTTGAGCACCAAGTCGGCGACCACACCTCGGAGGCAGAGACGCTGCACCAGTTGGGATATTTCCACTGGGAGCTTGGGGACCTGGGTGAGTCGCTCTCCGATTTCAATCAGGCGCTTCAACTGAAGCACCACGCGGGCGATGTTGCCTCGGAAGCGGATACGCTTGGCGCGATCGCCGGCGTTTACCGCGATACCCAGTGGCCGACAGCCGCTCTCCGCGCCTATCTCCGGGTCTTGCCTCTCTTCCAGCGCACAAACAACGTCCCGTGGCAGGTGATCGTTCTGAATAACCTAGGCACAGTTGAAGCGGACTTGCACCAAAAGACACAAGCGCGAACTTACTACAACAGATCGATTCAACTTGCGCCTAAAGCCAACGACCCCGTCACGCCCGCTTACTCTGCATGGGGAATCGGAGAACTCGAACAGGCCGACGCGCTCCCAAGCTATTTTCAATCGGCCCGTTTGGCCCGGGAGTATGAGCAGGCCGATCTGGAAGGCGAAGTTGACTCCTCATTGATGGATCATTTTCGCTCGCATCACCAGCCCAACGTAGCCATCTTTTTCGGCAAGAGGGCCGTCGACCGATTTCAATTGCTGCGGAAAAGCATGGGTGGAATGAGCAACGCTCTCACAAGTTCCTTTCTTCAGAGGAAATCCGCTACCTACCGGGAACTTGCGGAGACCCTAATCGACCAAGGGAGGCTCGTCGAGGCGCAGCAAGTTCTCGATTTGCTCAAGATTCAGCAGTACTCCGATTACGTCGGGGAACAGCCCAGCGAGTTAAGCCAGCCCCTCGTCCGCAGCGCGCGCGAGGTGCCATTGCAGGACGAATTTGAAAGACAGCTTGCAGAATGGGTCAGCAAGGACAAGGCGCTGCACGCTGCGGAAAGCGCCGATCATCGGCAGCCGGCCGCGATTCTTCAGGCCCGAGCGGTCTTACTTACTGCGGAGGCCAACTTTAATGCCTTTCTTCAGAATCTCTACAAGCAACTGGAAGCGCAGGACGGTCCAGCAATCGCCGTGCAAAGCGTCACTGGCACAGAACTGCCCCTCGAAAGGCTCCTCGACAAAGACACAGACGCTGTCGCCCTATACACACTGGAAGGCACAGATCGATATCGCGTGATAGTCATCAGCCATGCCGGCCGATTTGCCCGGTCTTATCCAGTCGCACAGAATGCGCTCGACGAGAAGTGCCGACAATTCCTGGATCTGGTGAAGGGCCGGGATCCGGGTTCTTCGGCTTCAGCGGATGAATTATACGAGATTCTAATTGCACCGATTCAGAAGGACTTAGAAGCGCTGCACGCAAAAACCCTCGTCTGGTGCCTGGACGGCTCGTTGCGCTACATTCCCATCGATGCCTTATTCAATTCAGAGACAAAAAGGTATCTCGTGGATGACTATCGCGTTGTGAATTTCACGCCGCTGAGTCAGTCGATTGAGAATCCGCCAGCAATGAAGGCCGCCCGGGCCATTGCAATGGGCATCAGCCGTAAATACTTTAATGACCTTGGCGCTTTGTTGAATGTGAAGGACGAATTGAATTCAGTGGTGACCGACCCGAATGTGCCGGACTCACACGGGCCCGTAAGCGGGACGATCTTAATGAACGAGCAGTTCACCGAAAAAGCCCTGGAAGAAGGTCTGAAATCGCAGGACGTAGTTCACATCGCGAGCCACTTTGTTTTAAGGCCTGGAAACGACGATCTCTCGTTCCTGCTTCTTGGCGGCAAGGACCAGGATCACTCCGGGTACAAGTACTCCATGGCTGATTTTGAGAAAAGCCGCGACGTGCAGATTCAAGGAACGAAATTGCTCACGTTGTCGGCATGTCAGACTGGTGCGGCCAATGAGCGAGACATTTGCTTTCAGAACGATCAATCGTCAGTGAAAACTGCGGAGTGCCAGGCAGGGAATGCGAAACAACGAGAGAACGGCGTGGTGATGGAAAGCATGAGCGAAGTGGTGCTCGAGAAAGGCGTTGAAGCGGCCTTATCTTCGCTCTGGAGCGTCGACGACATGAGCACCAGCGCATTGATGGCTGACTTTTACCAACGGTGGGCCGGCTCGGACGGAGCGGTCTCAAAGGCGGAAGCGCTCCGGCAGGCGGAGCTGGATCTGCTGCACGGCAACGCCATGCCGCAACCTGGAGCCGGCGGGCGTGGCGTTCACGCGGTCGAGAACGGACCCGCCAAGCAAGCCGCGCCTGCCGGACTCGCGCTTCCGTATTACTGGGCGCCGTTTGTTCTGACTGGAAACTGGCAGTAGCGGCGCCAACCTCGCTTGCCGCGCTCGCCGCTGCGAAGGCATCGGTGACCGGAAGAAAGTCGTTGCAAGTCCCTCGAGCTTTTGTTATATTCAACGTCAGTCAGGTCCCTTCCCCGCGCAAGTCCCCAAACTCTCATATTTGCTGGCTTCTTACCTCCAGGCAACCGGTGTCCCATGAAACGGCTCGCAGTCAGTCTGTGTGTTGGCCTCACGCTGCTCGTGTCGGGAGCATTGCATTCCGACGCCCAAACCACCACCGTGGTGCACTCGTTTACGGGCGCCGCCACCGATGGAGACGCGCCTAATTCCTTGATTGAAGCCCAGGACGGGAACTACTACGGAACAACAGCTTTCGGTGGTAGTGCGGGCTCTTGCACAGACAATGACGGCAACACGGTTGGCTGTGGAACTGTCTTTAAGCTGAGCAACGGAACAGTGACAGTGTTGTACAGCTTCAGCGGCGCGGCCGATGGGGGAAACCCAACCGGGTTGATTCAGGGGCCAAATGGTCACCTGTATGGAACAACGGCATTCGGAGGCTTAGTCTCATCCTCAACCACGACCAACCCCAACTGCGGGACGGCCGGCTGTGGAGTGATCTTCGAAATCAATCCCTCGCAGCCACCAGCCGCTGGTCAGCTTGTGCCCGTATACACATTCAGCGGCGCATCGGATCCGACTGCAACTCCGTTGCCCGATGGGGCATACCCAAATCCCCTGACACTGGGGGCCGGCGGCGTCTTCTACGGGACGTCCATTCCGTGCAGCGGATGCAACAAATCCTCTTACGGTTTCCTGTTCAGCTTTACTCCTGGAGCGAGCAGTCCGTTTGCCACTATGTCGACCTTTGGAAACGTCGACAAGCAGGAGAATCAATCGGCGCTGGACTATCCGAATGCCGTCATACAGACCAACGCGACTACCCTCTATGGGACCACTCTATTGGGCGGGGATACGAAAGGGTGTCTCAATACCGGCAGCGGTTGGGGTTGCGGCGGAGTCTTCACCTACATTTTGTCGGGGACCAACGCCGGCCTGGAGAATGACGTCTGCTACTTCGGCCAGAACAACAACGTGTCGAGCAGTTCGGGGTCTTCGGTTCTCAGCGAGTCAACCATCGCCAAGCCGCACTTTAAGCCGGAAACCATCGTGGTGCAGTCCTCGGGAAGATTCCCGGCAAACGCTGCGAAGACGTGGACCTTCGACACCGCACCCATGACGATTGCGCTGGGCGGCGACACAAACATTTACGGTGCTTCGCCCGCGTTTTGCGTCACCTACGCGCCAGGCACGGGCGGCCCGGCGACTCTCTCGTACACGCCTGTCTGCAGTGGCCCCAGCGGTCTAACGTATTCTTTTCCCGCCACCGTCTTTCAATGCATTCCGCCGACGGCGCCTATCGCGAACCCAAGTCCTACATCGCTGCCGACGGGGGTACTGAACACGGTCTATAGTTTCACCGACAGCGGCGATGGCGGCGGCTCTCTCCAAGGGCTGATGTTGGCCAGCAATGGTGATTATTACGGAACGAGCGGTGTCTACACCTTTGATCTCACGCCGACGCAAATGGCGACGTTTACCTCTGCCGGCACCACATTGCCGCTCACGTCGCTGTCGCCTTTCTACTCCACGCTTGCGTCGGACACAACGAACTTCAGCCCGGATGCGATGATCCAGGGAAGCGACGGGAACTTTTACGGGACCACGGCAACCGGCGGCTCCACAGCGACCAGCACACTATCCGGTGACGGCGCCATCTTTGAAGTGAGCACTTCGTTGAAGGCGCCTGTGCAGCTGAGCTTTACCCAATCGCCGATCACGGTGGGGGGCTCGTCCACACTGGAGTGGACTGTTCCGGAAGTTTATTCCGTGACTTCGCAACAGTGTTATGCCTTCAAAGAGGGAGCGAACGCATCGACCGGAGGAAGCTGGGGCGGGCAACCAACAAGTTCGATTTCAGGCGGCGTGTTGAGCGGATCCACATCCATTGCGCCGACAGCGGCGGGAACCTATACCTACGCACTCACCTGCGGCGGGATCGTTTCCGGCTTCGCCACGCTGCAGGTCAACGCGCCGCAAGCTGCGACGCCGACTTTTTCGCCCACAGCGGGGAACTACACGTCTTCACAATCGGTAACGATAAGCGATACCACGCCCGGAGCGACGATCTACTACACCACCAACGGAACTACGCCAACCACCGGTTCACCGGCGTACGGCGGGCCGATTACGGTTTCGTCGTCTGAGACGCTGGAGGCAATCGCTACGGCCAGCGGGTATACAGCCAGCAATGTGGCCACGGCGGCCTACACGATTACGCCGCCGGCGGCGACGCCGACTTTCTCGCCGGTACCAGGTACCTACACTTCGTCGCAGATGGTAACGATCAGCGATACCACGCCTGGAGCGACGATCTATTACACCACCAATGGAACCACGCCGACGACCAGCTCGACGAAGTTCACGGGGCCGATCACAGTTTCTTCGACGGAGACTCTGGAGGCTACTGCTACGGCCAGCGGGTACACAGCAAGTGCTGTGGCAACGGCTGCCTACACGATCACTCCGCCTGCGGCGACACCGACTTTCTCGCTTGCGGCAGGCACCTACACATCGGCGCAGTCGGTAACGATCGCCGACACCACACCGGGATCGACCATTTATTACACGACGAATGGCACGATGCCGACAACCAGCTCGACGGTGTACAGCGCGCCAATTACCGTCTCATCGACGGAAACTCTGGAGGCTATCGCAACAGCCAGCGGATATTCGACGAGCGCTGTGGCAATAGCTCTCTACACAATCAACATTCCATCAAACCCGGTTCCGGTGATCAGCAGCTTGTCACCAGCGTTCACCAGCGCAGGGGGTAGCCAATTCTCACTCACTATCACCGGTTCAGGATTCGTCTCCAGTTCAACAGTTTATTGGGGGACAACGGCGCTTTCGACTCAATACACGAGCTCGACCGTTCTAACAGTCCAAGTTCCGGCAGCTGATTTTTCGAGCGCTGGAATCACTCCCGTCACGGTGAAGTCCCCCGCTCCCGGAGGGGGCACGTCGAATACCTTCCAATTTGAGGTCGACTCGGCAGGTACCGGAAGCACAACCCCACCGAACTTTACGGTGGCCACTTTCACAGTAGTTCCTGGTTCAACCGCAACCTATCCGGTGACTTTGTCATCCTCTGCAACGAACGTCTCGGTGCAATGTCTGAATTTGCCGAGCGGAGCCACCTGCAGCTATTCGGCGATGACCGGGGCTCTGACGATTTCGACCTCTGCAACCACACCTGCCGGAACGTATCAAATCACAGCGGTCTTTACAGAAACATTGCCAGGGGCAGCCTCAGCATTCGCGTTGATGCCGATGTTCGTTCTTCCACTAATGATTTGGCCAAAGAGATGGACGAAAAACCGAATCTGGCTCGCGGCTTGTCTTGTGAGTGTTGTCATTGCCACGGCTCTTACCGGCTGTGGAGGCGGATCGACACCAACCCCGCCGCCGCCGCCGCAGACTCATCAAGTAACGATTTCGGGAACCGTCAGCCTCACGGTTCAGTAGCGTTGCGGCAATCAACAAGCGCGTTTAGATAGCTTCGTGATTTGGGGAAAGGCGGAAGTTGGTTGCGCATAACGACGTGTCAAAAGGTGTGGGTTGGGAAACAGGACAATCCAGAGATACCAGCATCATGCATATGCATCGGCATCATCAGTCAAGGCTAGCCGACTTCAGAAGACCTATCCACCAAAGCGGTATCGGAATTCAGTTCATTGAGAAATGCCGGGTAGGCCAGAGTGTGGCGCCAGATGTTTGGCCGAGATTCGCCGCGAACGGGGCTACACTGAAGCCGAGGCGCGTCTCATGCTTCCCGGTCCTTTATGTGCCCGCTTCCGCTTTTATGCCGAATTGAACGACCATCTGCCGCCCAGGTTGCAGTTTGGGATGGTGGAGAAGCGGTTCTTTGTACCGGCCTCAGTCAAAGACATGATTGAAAGCCTCGGTGTTCCGCATACCGAGGTCGACCTTGTCCTAGTGAACGGCGAATCGTCGGACTTCACGCGCATGGTTCGGAACGGCGATCGCGTGGCCGTCTATCCAGTGTTTGAATCGATCGACATTACGCTGGCGTTGCGCGTGAGGCCGGAGCCGCTGCGCGAGCCGAAGTTCGTGCTCGATGTCCAATTGGGCAGGCTGGCAGGTTATCTGCGCATGCTCGGGTTCGACACAGTGTATGCCAATCGCGCCAGCGACGTAGAGCTGGTGCGAATTTCCACCGAGCAAAGGCGAATCCTGCTCACACGCGACCGTGGCGTGCTCAAGCACTCCGCCGTGACCCATGGCTACTGGCTGCGCGAGACCGACAGCCGCCGCCAAACCGCGGAAGTCGTGCGGCGCTTTGATTTGGCCCGATCACTGCGCCCGCTCACACGCTGCATGGTCTGCAATGAGCTGCTCAGGGAAACCTTAACAGCCGAGGTCGGTGGGCGCGTGCCGCAAGGGACTCTGGCATGGTGCAGTGAGTTCCGCGAGTGCGTGGGCTGCGGGCGAGTGTACTGGGAGGGCTCACACTGCCGACGAATGCGGCAGTGGATCGAACAACTGAGTGGTGCTGCGTCGGCCCTGTAAGCCGGGCCAGAACCACAAGCCAGACTCTCGATATTTTCGCCCAGAACCTTCTCTCACGAACGAAACCAGATCACAACTGCAGTCAAGCCGCTCACCAGCATCGGGAACCATACCTGCGCCACCCACGGCGCCGGTATCAGGAACAGCAGGTCGGAATTGATCAACGAAGTGGGCCAGCCAATCGCGAGACGAAGCCAGACGTAATAGGAGAAATCCCAGAGCGCAAACATCCACAAAAACACAACCACTCGTTCTCTGATCCTTTGCCCCGCAAGCCACGCGACGCCGCCGAGAATGATCATCGTTGCCGCTTCGCGGAAGCACTCGATTTTCATGAAAGTCCCAGGGAACGCGGCGAGTGCCTTCACTTGCGGGCTAGGCCATAGCCCCGTAGCCGCTCTCAGATAGACCACGACTGCCGCTTCAACGAACCCAAAGGCTACACCCAACAGCGCGATAACCAGAAACCGCCTCCTGCCGACAAGAATCTTCTCCTTCATCGATAAGAGATAAGGAATAACGGGAACGAGGATGAGCAGGTTAACCCACCAGGGCGTAGCGAGCAGCACAAAGCCAGCCATAACCTGAGTCTACGGCGAAAACTGTGAATGGGTGCTTAACGAATCGTCCTTGTCAGGCGCTTTCGGCTAGTCGCACATTTCGCCCACGCAGGACGAGGCTTCTCCTCGCCAGTGATGGGTATCACTGAACGATGATTTCTTTGCGCACAATGTTGGTGTCAGTTTCCCAGAGGCAGCCGCGGAGTCCTTCTTCTTCGACGCCCTGCTGCCGTGCCGAAGAGAAGCTTCGCTCCGATACCTGCCTTGCTGCTGCCGAATTGGAAATGGAACAGGCGGCAAGCTCAAGAACCGGCCGGAAGTCTGGAGAAGCTTATGGTGATGGCCTCCGAATTGCGCGAAGGGATGGCGCTCCGAATCGACGAGCAGGTCTACAGAGTCCTCGAAGTTGAGGCCAAGGCCGGGGCCGCCAAAATGGGCGGCAATGTACGGGCCCGGCTGGCGAATGTGCGCAGCGGCCGAATTTGGGATCAGCACTTTCGGCCCCTGGAGCGGCTGGAAGACGTCGAACTGCAGAAATGCAAGGTGGAGTTTCTCTATAGCGATGGCCGCAACTGCATCTTTCAGCGGCTCGACTCCTTTGAACAGGTTGAGTTTCCTTGTGCCGGCTTGGGTTTGGCCGGGAAGCTTCTCGAGGCCGGAACCGAAGCTCTCGCGGAGTTTTTTGAGGGGGAACCGATCAACGTCGTCTTGCCTGACACTGTCGAAGCCCGCGTGGTAACCACCGCTCCTCCCGCACGCTCGCAGCAGGATTCGGCGCGAAAAGAGGCCGCGCTCGACAATGGCTTGGCCGTACAGGTTCCCTTATTTGTTGCCCCTGGGGAACTTGTGAGTATCGACCTCAGGACTGGGCGCTATGTCGAACGCGTTCGGACACAGCACAAGAAAGGCGTATAAAGAATCCCTGAAGCGAAGGAGCGACCATGATCGATCTGCTCACAGTGCGCATGGAAATTCCGGCCGAATCCAACATCATCATCGGCCAGTCCCATTTCATCAAAACCGTTGAGGACATCTACGAGGCCGTGGTATCGACAGCGCCGCAAGCCAGGTTTGGCCTGGCCTTCAACGAGAGCTCCGGAGTGTGCCTCATTCGCTCAGACGGAAACGATCCGGCTCTTCGCGAGACCGCGATCCGGAACGCCAAGACACTGGCTGCCGGTCATGTCTTTGTGCTGATGCTCCAAAACGCCTATCCCATCAATTTGCTGAATGCTCTTCGCAATATTCCAGAGGTTTGCTCCATCTTCTGCGCAACGGCCAACCCGGTCGAAGTCGTTCTGGCAAAGAGCGAGCAAGGGCAAGGCGTGCTTGGTGTCATCGACGGCAGCTCGCCGAAGGGAGTCGAGGGAGAAGCGGATGTGGCGTGGCGGCATGATCTGCTGCGCAAGATTGGCTATAAGCGGTAGCCGGCCCGGAACAGGCCAGACGCCTGCCGCCGATTGCGGCCTGAAACCGGCGAACACGCCTGATTGGATTCATCGCGCTCATCTAAACTCGCTGAAGAACGCGACCGGACAAGGAGGTGGTTATGGCACTTACAAGCTTGACCGAGTATCTCGATACGCACAACGTCGCGTACGTTGTCATCTCCCACTCGCCCTCTTACACGGCACAAGGGGTTGCCGGGCTGGCGCATATTCCAGGCAAGGAACTGGCGAAAACCGTGATCGTCAAGCTTGACGGCAAGCTAGCGATGGTGGTTATCCCGGCAAAATTTCACGTCGATCTGGCGCTGCTCAAAAGCGCGGCCAATGCAGAGACCGTCGTGCTGGCTTCTGAGGATGAGTTCAAGGATCGATTCCCTCAGTGCGAAACCGGCGCCATGCCGCCCTTTGGGAATCTCTTCTCGCTAGATGTCTTTGCCGATGACAGCCTGGAGAGGGACAAAGAGATCGCATTCAATGCGGGAACCCACCGGGAACTGATTCGCATGACCTGGGAGGACTTCAAACGGCTGGCCAAACCCAAGGTCATCCGCTTCGCCGCGGGGCGCTCCGCTGAAGCAGCCTAGATCACGGGCCTAAATCACAAGGTGAGCCCAAGGGCCCAGATCAAAAGATCGTCACGCCGCACGCGCCATCCCGCTTGAGGGTAGCCTTGCCCCCATAAGCGGAGGTGGACCTCCGGCCTCTGCCAACCAAAGGAGGGTACTGCGATGACCCTTGCACTGAAAGCAACAGCATTTGCAAATGGTGGTGAGATTCCCAGGAAGCACACGTGCAGCGGTGCCGACCTGTCGCCCGCACTGAGTTGGAATGGCGTCTCACCCGCGGCGCACTCGTTGGCGCTGATCGTGGAAGATCCCGATGCGCCCAGAGGCACTTCGACACACTGGTTGATCTGGAACATTCCCGCCCATCTCACGGCGCTGCCAGAGGGCGTGCCTACGCAAGAAGTACTCGAAGATGGCGTCTGTCAGGGCTCCAACGATTTCCGTCGCATCGGCTATGGCGGCCCATGCCCGCCTCCCGGCAGACCAGGACCAGCGTGGCGATTTTGTCGAAACTGATCTCCATCGCATCGGCCATGGCTCGCAGCCGGTTGATGTCCTGGGGCACGCTGCCTCCCTCGATGGCCAGCCACTCGCTGACGTCCATACCGGA
>JBEKKI010000080.1:0-12960 GCA_050010795.1 Occallatibacter sp. | reverse complement strand
AGCGCCTCCGCATACTGTTTAAGCTGCAGATAACTGTTCGCCAGGCCCACCCTGGCTTCAATGTTCTCAGGACTCAATCTGACTGCTCTTTGCAAGTGCGGAAGCGCTGCCTGCGGATTGTCCAGTTTGAGATCGTCGAGCCCGGCGATCAGGTTAGGGCCGAGCAGATCGGGGTGCTTCGACAGCACCTGGTCAAAGCATGCAACTGCTTCCTGGGGCTTTCCTGCCAGGTGCAGCATAATGCCGAGATTGACTTCTGCTTCCGTAGAATTCGGCCGTATTGCAAGGATCTTTCGATACAAATCGGCCGCGCGGGTGTATTGCTGGCGCTGTTGCGCGGCGGAGGCTTCCGCCCACATCTGCTCGATCGACCCCATGGCCGTGGGCGCCTGTTCGGCCCGAATTGAAGACAACAAACAGACAGCTAGAATCGCAGTGCATAGTTGTCTCAACAGGCGGCATGCAGATTGACTGAGCGGCGGATCTAACCAATTCATGAACTCAAGTATCCTCTATCTTGCGCAGCGGAAAAAAGCGGGCACGGCGTCTGCCGTGCCCGTAGAACATTTTAGAGGTGATCTGACAAAACGCATCGGCAAGTTATGCATTTCCCGAGACGCCGATTGAAGATTCAGGCCCGCACAATTTCGTCCCCCTACCATAGGATCTTGATAGCGCCCTGAATCTCGCGAGGCTGGAATGCTCCTGAGATCAGACCGAAGTTGGAGTCCCCCAAACCGGTATCGGGATTTGTAAAATACGGGTGGTTAAAGATGTCGAATGCGTCGCCTCGCACCTGTACCCTCCAGCGCTCAGTGATGGTGAAGTACTTCTGCAGCGAGAAATTCGTGAGATCGGTTCCCGGTCCGCGGAGGTACGAGAGGTTACGCTCCGTATTGCCAAAGGTAAAGTTTGCGGCCTGCTGGAATGCAGTCGTGTCGAAGTCGATAATTCCCGTTCCGGCTGCGTTCCATTTCCGGCTTACATTGTGCGGAGTATGCACCTGATCCGGCGTTTGTCCTCCGCCAAACGAATTTGAGGTATTGTTGTCGTCCGTCAGGTTCAAAGGCACGCCATTTCTGAACGTACTGACGCCGCTGAGCTGCCAGCCGCCAACGATGGCGTCGACCGATTTGGGCATATTCGCTCCAACCGCTTGGCCGTGTCCAATAGGTAATTGATAGATGTAGCTCACGACCAGGCTGTTCGGAACATCGGACGCATCGACCGACTTGTTCATGGCAATGTTGGTGTTGTCTCTGAATTCCTGGTTTGAGGCGCCCCAGCTCCATGCCGAATTGCCTGTAACGTCATCAAGCCACTTTGACCTGTTGTACGAGGCAAGCACCTGGAGCCCGTGCGAAAAACGGTGCGTCCATGTCACCAGCATCGAGTTATAGGTGTCAAAGCCAATAGGCACTTGTTGACTGTAAATGTCGCAATACTCAGGGAAAGGACGCTCAAGCTGGTAGCGTTGGACAGTCTGGCCTTGCAGCCCGCATCCACCGTTTGCAGTGATCGTGGTCTGAGTATAGAACGGATTCGGAACTTCATCGAGGAGCGGGTTGTCCGTGCCCCCGTTGGCCGCGTACGCCTGAGCCGCCTGGGCGATGAATTCATCAGGAAGCTGATTACTGTCGAGGCTCCCCGCGACAGAAAGATGCTGTCCGCGATTTCCCACATACGCGATATCAAGAACATCGTTATTGGTTAGCGCATATTGGATTCCGAACGTGTAATCCTGCACATACGGGCTGCTCCAATTGTGCTGTATGCCGTTAATGCTTGCGCCAACGCCTGTCAGGCCACCCAGGGCATTCCCTACGATCGGCAGCAGTCCGCTCTGGAAGGCCTGGCTGGCCGGCGTCGTGATGGTATAGGCGTTTCCGCTAATCGCGCTGTTCTTGTCCTGCCAGTAGGTTTGTTGCGAATAGCCGTTCAGATTCGCATCAAAAGACACCGATGCTCTCTGTGGATAGAAGATTCCGTAGGCTCCGCGCACGACCCACTTTCCAGCCGGATGGTAGGCAAATCCGAAGCGTGGAGCGAAGGTAAGGTAACTGTTGGTGATCACCCCCCGCCCGTTATTGCCATTGTTTGGCCACACAAGTTCCCCAAGAGGTGTGATCGGGACAGGCGCGACACCTCCCACCGGCTGCGTGACTTCCATGGACGAGATTGGGTTCACCGCTGTCTCGTCGAACCAGGCCATCTTGTTGAAGCGGTCGGTGGGAGAAGGCTGCATCTCGTAGCGGAGTCCAACGTTCAGAGTCAGCTTGTCGGTAACCTTCCAATCGTCCTGAAGATACCAGTCGATCTTCTTGGCATTTGAGGTTTGCGACCCGCTCTGTTGGAAATTCCCGGTTCCAGCGCCCAGGAGGAAGGCAGCGAAGGAGTCGCCAGTCTGGGGGCCGACCGTGCCCGAGTTTACCGGATCGAATCCTGCCGTCCCGCTCTGCGAGAAAGACAGACTGGCGTTGCCCGGAGAAAGATTGTTGTAGTACTGGGAGGTGAAGTCAAATCCGAAGGTGTACAACTGGCGGCCATGAGTCTTGGTAAAGTCGGTGCCGACAGTTCGTGCTTCCCTGGGAGCCGTCTGGGGAGATCCGGAGCCGAGCCCGGCATATCCATTGCTCAAGCTGACGCCTGGAAACACGCCGCCTCCCACATTCAGTGAAGACAACCACCCAAGTTGGGTCACGTTGAATGGGTTTCCCTGAGGCACGTTCGTCTCGATCCATCTGTTCCAGCCCACATTGACCGTCCAGACCAGGGTCGGAGACAGAATTCTGGAGTAGCCGAGGGCGGAATCCCAGCGGTTATCCCCATTCTTCAATCCCGGTCCGCCTGCATCGTTCGCACCAAAGGTCGCGACGCCGCCGGTCTTGAATTCATCCCTTCGCGAGAAACGTCCCCATACACGCGTTGCGTCGTTGATGTTCTCATCGATCCGGATGGTGAAGGAGTCCTGTTGCTGAGGCGAGGGTCCACTGAACACGAAGTTGTTCGTGGAAGCGGAATTGGTGGGTTTGGGATAGTACTGGAGGAGCGTTGAACCGAGCTTGTCGAATCGCGACGAAGGAATCATATTTGTGGGTACGGATCCGGTAACTCCGCCGAACGGGTCCACAATCACGCCAGTGGTCGTAGCGGTGAGGTGGGAGACCGGGTCGACCTGGCCCGCCGTTACGACACGAGCGGAATAGGGGTCGTAAATGGCTCCGGCGTAGACTTGCCGTCCGAGATAATCCTTCTTACCGGTGATCGCCGATCCCAATAGAGCAGAGAAGTCGCCGCCGCGCTCAGCCACGGTCGGAACCTGGAGGGTCTGAGTGACAGGATTGGCTGCGCGCAGGCCTTCATAGGAGCCGAAGAAGAAGGTCTTCTTGCGCCCGGAGTAAAGATGCGGCAGAACCACCGGGCCGCCGAGGGTGGCGCCGAACTGATTCCGGTGGAAGAGCGGCTGCGGACCCTTGTTAAAGTAGTTCCGCGCATCCGCCGCGCTGTTACGGATGAAATCGTAGACATCGCCATGGAGGGTGTCGGTGCCCGACTTCGTAACCATGTTAATGACGTTGCCCGAGCTAAAGCCGAACTGCGCTGAGAAGCTGTTGCTTTGCAGCCGGAACTCCTGGGTTTCTTCGACACCCGGGGTATAAATGATTCTACCCCACTGCGGGTCGGTGTCCCAGTGACCGTCAAGAAGGTATTCCGTATCGCCGAACCTGCTACCAGCAAAGTTCAGGAATGAGAGGTCCTGATCGGCGTTGGGCGAGTTGGCGCTCGTCCCGCCCTGCCATTGCGTCAGAGCCTGGTTTGTGACGGCCGCATTGAGAAACGTCAAACTCACAATGTTGCGCTGATTCAAGGGTAGCTCGAGAATGGCTTTGCCATCCACATAGGTAGAGACGTTCGAATCCTGAGTATTCAATTGCGGCGGCTCGCCGGTCACTGTGACAACTTCCGCGACGCTGGCCAAGCTCAACTGGATGGGATTTTCGAGCGCTTGACCCACTTGCAGCGTGATGTTCTTCTGCGTGTACATGCTCAGGCCGGCCTTCTGCGCTGTCAGCGAGTATTTTCCCGGCGGCAGCAGCGTGAACACGTAAAGTCCTAGATCTGAGGTCTTCACCTGGCGTTGGAACCCAAGATCCTCGTTGATGAGGGTCACGGCGGCCCCGGGTATCACAGCGCCAGTCTTGTCGGTAATCGTGCCGGATAGCATTGCGCTCGAAGCCTCGGTCTGGCCGATTGCGCTGGGTGGCAGCATTGAGATCGCTAGCATCGCAAAGCAGGTCAACGCCGGCCAAATGATGTGTGTCCAAAGTCGCGCATTTCTGCTGATGCGGGTTTTGCGTTCAGATTCTGAGTTGCGGTGCCATTTCATCATGAGATTGCCTCCAGTGATGGATTCATGTGCATCTTCGTAAACGGCAGATCTTCGGAGGCGATTGGCGCATAATCCCGGCCGCAGCCAAGCTCAATGGCCAACGGTTTCGTGGAGCTTGCTCCGGATATCGAATCGTGTGCCGAATCTGGAGCCCGAGCTGTAAAAGCAACCGGCATTCTACGCCTGCCCCGTACGGTCTGCCATTGATGGCGAGCATTCTCCGGGATGTCTGAGCCGGCACCCCTTTGAACTCCTTCCGCTGCAAGAACGATTTCGGCATCCACCCTAAGATTGACTGTGGCAGTTGACCATGGATATGGGGCGACGTTTTTACGAGGTTTTCCCGATTGCGGTAAGTTTCGCGTTTTCAGCACGGTCCGGATTCTCCGTGCGCGCCCTGTCACGCTCATCTATAATCCCCACGAGGCTTCTCGGTGCAAGGCGATTTCAGGATCGGCGAGTGGATCATTCATCCTCGCGTCAATGCAATGGAGTGCGACGGCACGACCATTCACCTCGAACCGAAAGTCATGCAGGTATTGGTCACCTTGGCTTCCACCTCTGGTGAAGTCATAACCCGCGAGCAGCTTCGCATCGCTGTCTGGCCCGATGTTTTCGTGGGTGAAGATGTCCTCATCCGGGCAATCTCCGAACTGCGACGAGCTTTTACCGACGATCCGCGATCTCCACACATCATTGAGACCATCCCCAAGGTCGGCTACCGCCTGATCGCCACGGTTTCCCACCCTTCAAGCGGCTCCGGCAACGGCTTACAGTCCCTGGCCGGCCCTAGCTCTCAGGTCTCAGAAGCTGCCCCCCCTGGCTTGGTGGAATCCGTATCCGGAACCGCGCGTGGCCGGCACTTTGTCTTGCCGCGTGTCACCGGCGCCAAACGTATCTTGGCCGCCGCATCGTTGGTTATCGTTGTCGCTGGAGGCGTCTTCTTGTGGCAATCCAGATGGCATACCTATCAGCCGGAGACCTTCGTCAGCCGCCCTCTGACGACCTATCCCGGTTCACAGCTTCAGCCTGCCTTTTCTCCCGATGGCAGCGCCATTGCCTTCGTGTGGAGGAAGGAAGGCGAGCAGCACGGTCATATATATGTGAAGCAGCTGGGGTCCGAAGTACCTGCGGCTCTCACCTCGGGCGATTCAGATGAATTCAGCCCGGCCTGGTCTCCCGATGGCCGCACGATTGCGTTCATTCGCCACAATGACATCAGGAGCGCGATCGCGACGATCCCAGCAATTGGCGGCTCGGAACGCGAGGTCTATGTTCTGCCTTTCAACAGTGTCGATGATTATGGCGGCCTGGCGTGGACTCAGAGCGGCAGTCTAATCTTTCCCCAGAAAGGTTCTCCTGAGGCGCCAAGCGCACTGGTGGAGCTGAATCCGCAGACTCGAGAGCTTCACACCATCACGAATCCGCCGCAGGGCTGGGATGGGGATTTCACTCCGCAGGTCTCGCCGGACGGAACAGAACTGGCCTTTGTGCGGGGACCGCAGAGTTTAACGCGCGACGTCTACGTAATGAATTTGCCTTACGGAACCGCTCGGCGCCTCACGTCAGACGGCCGGCTCATTGTCGGGTTGGCATGGACGGCAGACGCCTCTAGCATTGTGTTCGCTTCGAATCGCAGCGGGACGGTATCGCTTTGGCGCGTTTCGGCCAAGGGCGGAACACCTGAGCATGAGCCTGTTGGAAGCGATGGCGCGTATGGTCCTTCCATCGCAAAGCAAGGCGGCCTACTCGTGTACTCGCACGGAAATGCAATCTGGACCATCCTCGGGCTGGATCTGAACGACGGGAATTCGGACCGCGAAACTGTCATTCTGACCTCGAGTGAACAGGATTCCTCGCCGCATGTCGCCCCGAACGGTACCACGCTCGCCTTTCAATCCTGGCGTTCGGGTTCACAAGAGATTTGGATCGCTCATATCGATGGTTCTGAACCCGTTCAGATCACTGCGTCCGGATATTCGGCGGGAAGCCCAGCCTGGTCTCCGGACAGCAGGCTGATCGCATTTGATGCCAGACCGGGTTCGTATGCCCACATTTTTCTCACCGACACGATGGGCGCTCCTCCGCATGCGCTTACCGTTGGTAACTACAATGACATTATCCCCAGTTGGTCGGCCAATGGGCATTGGATCTACTTCAGCTCGACGCGGTCCGGCACGTGGCAGATATGGAAAATCCCTTCCGATGGTTCCGGGCCCGCCCAGCAGGTCACCAGCGGAGGTGGAATGGTCGCCCTTGAAAGTGAAGATGGCCGCTGGCTGTATTTCACTCGTTCGGCAAAGCCCGGCATCTGGCGAATGCCGCTCAGCGGCGGCCCGGAACGTAAGGTTTTCGAGGGACCACCGGTCGGTTACCAGAATTACTGGACCCTCTCCAACAACAGCCTGTATTCCCTCACGGAGCGGAACGGACATTTCGAAATCGAACGTATCGATCCGGAAAGTGGGATCGGGCGAAGCATCCACGTCCTGCGGCAGGATCCTACCCCCCTGGCGGGAATATCTGTGAGCCCGGACGCTAAGCAGCTGATCTTCGCCGAATTGGCTCGCGCTTCCAGCGGTCTCACGCTCGTCGACCACTTCCAATAGCTCATAAAGCCGAATCCTCGTAAATTCTTCAGCGAACCTTGGAAATCCTTCGGCAAACCTTTATGAGCGTAGGCGCACACCTGCACGCATATTAGGACTATGAGCTTCTCGGGTCTTCTTACTGCAGTCTTGCTTTTCCAGCTTCATTCTGCGCACCCCTCGTCGCTGCGGATATCCGATGCATATCCCGACAAGGCGCGCTACGCACCGTCAGAGCCAGTGCGACTCATTGTCGAACTGGACGGTGCATCTCAGGGAACCGAGCGGCTATCCGCGACGCTGTGGCATCTGGATCGCGTCGTTGGAACCTGCGGACCCATCCAATTGAGCCCGGCTTCAGCCAGTTCGCAGATTCTTTCCTGCTCCGCGCCGGATCGGGCCTTCCAGGGTTACCTCGTTGACGTCCAACTGACCAGTGACGGAGGACAAGTCCTGGACGAGCGGCGCACCGCCATTGATATCTCGCCGGATTGGAAGATCTTCCCGCGGTACGGTTATCTGGCACACTTTAGCGCCAACGAGGGCGCCGATCCAAAGTCGTGGATGGCCGATCTGAATCTCTTCCATATCGACGGGCTGGAGTTTTACGACTTCCAGTATCGCCATGACCAGCCTCTGGCTGGTACGGTCGCGCATCCACAGCCCACCTGGAACGACATCGCCGGCCGCACCGTAGATGGCGCTATTGTGAGCGACTTCATCGCCCAGGCACACCGCTACAACATGGTGGCGATGGCTTATAACGCAAGCTACGGCGCCTATGAAGACGTCTTCACCAGGCCTTCCAACCCTCTTCCTCTTCGATGGGCGACATGGACCACTGCGAACGGTCCACGAAGCGCCAAAACTGCCAAGAATCTGCCCCTTCAGGCCTCCGGATGGTCCACTCACTTCCTCTATTACATGAACCAGAACGATGCCGGTTGGCAGCGCTACCTGTTCAGCCAAATGCGCGATTTGTTTGCCGTCTATGCCTTCGATGGCTGGCACGTTGACACCTACGGCGACCAGGGTGGATATGCGCTCGACGGCTCCAGAGTGGATTACATCGCCGGCTTTCGATCCTTCATCGACCATGCACGAACAGACGTAGGCAAACCCGTGGTTTTTAACACGGTCAATGCGCTTGGGCAGGATCAGGTTGCGCACTCGTCTGCTGAATTCGTCTACTCCGAACTTTGGGACGACCACGAGACCTTCGCCAGCATCCTCGAAACCGCCGAACAAGTCCATCTTGCGCGGCCGGGGGGTGGCGTGGTCTTTGCGGCCTACGTCAACCGCAATGAATCGAACGATCCACCGCTGCCGCCGGCCAAACAGTTCAACGTGCCCAGCGTGCTTCTCTGCGACGCTGCGATCTTTGCCTCCGGAGCCTCACACATTGAACTTGGCGATGGTGACCGCATGCTTTCCAGCGAATACTTTCCCGCGGATACGCGCCTCGCCGTTTCACCCGCGCTGCACACGACCTTGCGTAATTATTACGACTATCTAACGGCTTACGAGAACTATCTGCGCGGTGATGTGCAACCCGCTGCTGTTGAAGTGCACATCGATGGCGAGCCTGCCGATCCACTGGCGGTGCCGAACACAATTTGGACGATAGCGCGCCGCAACCAGGATACGACTATGCTTCACCTCATCAACCTGCTCGGATCGAGCGACGCGCATTGGCGCGATATCGACATGAAGCGTCCTGAGCCGCCGCTTCTCAATCAGGTGCCAGTCAAAATGCGCTTGCCCGAAACAATCCGCTCCGTAGGCTGGGCATCCCCGGATGTCGATGATGGACAATTCCATCCTTTGCCGTTCAGGGCATATGTCGATTCTGGAACTCAGTGGATCGAGTTTACCGTTCCCCAGTTGAAGTATTGGGACACGATCTTTCTGTCACGCTAGAACCAGTCTGATTCTGTTGACATCCTCATTCCCGGAGGGCGGCATGAGGCGGAAGCGGCCGCATGAAGAAGACCTCGGCGCAACGGCTGGTTGAGACGCATTAGACCCCGTGTGATGGCTTGACTTGAGTTCCGTTGTTGCCGGACCTTTCAGCGGCAAAATCGAGATCGAGGAGATAGCAATGCACCTGGCCCACCGGATTTTAAGAAGAATCGAGACCTCTGCCTTGGCTCTGCTTCTGGGAACCGTGGCGCTGGCCGCAGGAGCGCAAAACGAACCCACCCATCCGAAGCATCAAGTGAAGAACACAACTCAGGCGAGTGAACGGGACTGGTGGAAGAACGCAGTCATCTACGAGATTTACCCGCGCAGCTTTCAGGACACCAACGGCGACGGTATCGGCGACTTGAACGGCATTACCGAGCGCCTCGACTACCTCCAGGAACTCGGCGTCGACGCCATCTGGCTCACGCCCGTCTACCCCTCGCCGCAGGTGGACTTCGGCTACGACATCTCCGACTTTCGCAACATCGATTCGCAGTACGGCAAGCTCACCGACTTCGACCGACTCGTGACCGAAGCCCAAAAGCGCCACATCCGAGTCATCATGGACATGGTCATGAACCACACTTCCGACCAGGACAAGTGGTTTCTTGAGTCGCGTTCGTCCCGCGACAATCCTCACCGCGACTGGTACGTGTGGCGCGACGGCAAGGGCGAAACCGCAACCGACAAAGGCCAACCGCCCAACAACTGGCAGTCATACTTTGGCCACTCCGCTTGGCAGTGGGACCCAACGACGCGCCAGTATTACTACCACAAGTTCTACATCCAGCAGCCGGACCTGAACTGGTACAACCCCGAAGTCCACCAGGCTTTCAAAGACATTATGCGCTTCTGGCTGAAGCGTGGCGTGGGCGGCTTTCGCTTCGACGCAATCGTCGACCTCTTTGAGGATCCAAAGCTGACCGATGAAGGCGTAGTCAAGGACAAAGACGGCAAGCCTGTAATCAACGCCTACGGCGACCCGCAACTGGACGAGTCGAAGACCAACAACCAGCCGGGCGTGCATGAGGTCATGCAGGAAATGCGCGGCGCGATGGACAAGTTTGATTCGAATGCGTTTCCCGGCACGCGCGTGCTCATCGGCGAAACCTACTTGCCCAACATCGCTGAGCTCGCCAAGATGTATGGCTCGGCGGACAAGCCGGAGTTTCATCTACCCATGGACACCCAAGTCGGCATGATCAACAAGCTCGACGTGACGGAGTTCCGCAGCAAGCTCATCGAGGCGGAGACGCAGATCGGCGCTAACATTCCGCTGCTGCTCTTCGACAACCACGACAACCCGCGCATCGACATGCGCTACGGCGACGGTGTTCACGACACCGACGTCGAGCGCGTTATCTCCGCCATCCTCTTCGCCAGCCGCGGCGCGGCGCTCTTCTACTACGGCGACGAGATCGGCATGAAGACGACTCCGCCCACGCGCAAGCAGGATGTTAAAGACCCCATTGGCATCACGGGCTGGCCCAGGGAAAAAGGACGCGACGGCGAGCGCACGCCGATGCAGTGGAACGCGACCGCCAACGCCGGCTTCACTACCGGCAAGCCCTGGCTGCCCGTGCCGCCCAGTGTCGCCACCATCAGCGTCGCCTCTGAGCAGGACGATCCAGGCTCGCTCTTCAACTGGTACCGCACCCTCATCCGTCTCAAGAAGACCGTTCCGGCACTTGAAAACGGCGCCAACATCATGCTCGACACCGGAAACACAAGAGTCCTGAGCTGGATGCGCCAGGCCGCGGGTGCGCCGCAAGTGGTCGTCAGCGTCAACTTCACCGCCCAGCCGCAAACTGTCGACCTGACCATCGGCGGACTCGGCATCGAACCCCGCCGCCTGAAGACCCTACTCAAATCCCCCGGCGCCGACGATCCGGCTTCTCTCAAGTCCATCGCGCTGGGCCCCTACGGTGTCTATATCGGAGAGCTGATGTAGACGACGCGTGAACCGTGCTCTGGCTGTGCCTCGCCAAAATATCGATCTGCCTTCGAATCAGATATATAGAGAAAGACACAAATTGGCATTATCACGTGAAAAACTGGCGTCATGCTTCGCATTTTGGGTTCCCTAATTGTCTCCTCCTTTCATTTCTTTCGCTCTCGCAGATATCTCCTCTTTGGAAACCTGGCGCTTCGGTAGCAGCTCGCAGTCTTGGAGTAGAAGCATCCGAAGGCCTTCTCGGGTATTAGAGACACGCATCTGTCTCCCGTACAGCAATTAGGCTTCAGTCGTAAGTAGCAGAGAGTAAGACTGTTCCCCGAGACGAAGTGCGTGTTCCTCGCCAATATTCGGTTAAGCGACGAAGGTGGGCTTGATGCTTCGGCTCCGGTCGTACTCTGCCAGCAGTTTTGGGATTGGAGAAGAGCCATCCGATGGTTGCCGTACCTTTGAGAATATGGGACATCTCAGCAAATGGCGTCGCTGGGCACACTTCTGCTGCCGGTGACCTTCAATTCTGCGGAATTAACTGCCGGGACGGTTCAAGCGCCAGAGCGTAGCGATGATGCGGGCCTCCAAGCCGCGGTTTCGACACAATCTTGTAGCTCGCGGCTGGACACTCCGTTGCTTCTCTGCTCGCGGGAATTTGCTTGTCCAGCGCGAGATGCGTCCGGTCGTTGTGGTAGTAACGGACGCACCGCAGATTGACAAAGAGCACACCCGCCGGCCGGAAGGCATGGAACATCCCCGACCCGCACGGCAAAGTCGTTTCCATGCCGAGGTTGGGCGGTCTTCATCATCGTCACGATCTCGCAACCTGACTTGCTGTGCTCAACTCTTGCCCCAGCGAAGTCGAAGGCGCCGGGCGGGAAGTCCGTGTCTGCCAAAGCAAGGTCGGGGAGAGAGGATTTGAACCTCCGACCCCCCTGATCCCGAACCAAATGAAAGTCAAAATCCAAGTGCTTCATCTGGTGCCGCTTAGGGACAAATTGCCGGACTTTCTCTCACCTTCAAATGTACCGAAGTTGTACCGAGTATGCGGGACAGGTGACTGCCGGACGTCGAGCGCGAAACCTCGGCGTCATGCGCCTCGCGCCGCAGCACGGCTCGCCCGGCCTGCTTTCTCGCCGCTTGGACAGGAACATGAAGAGAAGAGCCCAAGAGTCCAAAAGCAGCATAAGTCTTTTTGGGCTCCACATAGGATCTCGTAACATATTGAAAACACGCAAGTAGTTGAAAATACGTACTGGCAGATTTCGCCTATTTCGCAGGTTTCACCTGTTTCGCATTTTCTTGGGACAGTTTTAGGGACAGCGGGTATTAAACAACATGAGCATACTTAACCCTGACCAGATTCTCAGAATGCGTTCGGTGTCCCTCAGCGTCGATTTCCATCAAGGTCGCAAGCCCGACCTCCGCAAGGTGGGCAGAGACATCTACGAAGTGCTCACCAACTCTGGACGCCATGGATACAAGCAACGGATGCGCAAGCGGACGATCAAGATTGATCCGGAGCAAAACTACGCGCCGAGCGAGGTCGCAGCGACTCTAAACGTAAGCTACGACGCTGCATTGCGGCTCATGCAGAAGATGAAGGGCGTGATCGATTTGGGGACGCCGACGCGAAGATACAAACGGGGCAAGAAGAAGCTGCGCATCAGCGGCAAGAATCTGTTGGCGTTCCTCAGAAGTAAGACGAGAGACTAGAACCCATCTCATAAACATTTTGGTTGGCGGAATCTGCAAAACTGGATGTGCTCGAGGCGTCTCCGCGGACTTGAATGGCAGGCCGTTGGGAACTGACAGATGAACAGTGGGAATTGGTGGATCCGATCCTTCGCCCGGTTCGGCGTGAGGACAATCGGGGCCGTCCCTGGCATGACACGCGGGCGGTACTGAACGGCGTACTCTGGATTCTCGGCAGTGGCGCACAGTGGGCCCAGATGCCCAGCAAGTATCCGCCGTACCAGACCTGCCACCGGCGTTTCCAGGATTGGGTTCGCGGGGGCAAGTTCGTTGAGGTTCTGCGGCTACTGGCACAACATCTTCATGAGCGAGGCAAG
>JBEKKI010000079.1:0-19801 GCA_050010795.1 Occallatibacter sp. | reverse complement strand
ACCGTCACGCACGGCCGCGGCTCGGTGCTCACCATCGACCTCACCAACCGCTGCAACATGATGTGCGATCCCTGCTTCATGGACGCCAACCAGGTTGGCTTCGTCCACGAGCTCACCTGGGAAGAAATCAAGACCATGCTCGACAACGCCATCACCATCAAGCCCAAGCGGCAGATGAGCGTTCAGTTCAGTGGCGGCGAGCCCACCCTGTCGCCTTACTTCCTTGACGCTGTCGCCTACTCCCGCAAGGTTGGCTACAACTCCGTGCAGGCCGCGTCCAACGGCATTGAATTCGCCAAGTCGAAGGAGCTGTGCCGCGCCGCTGCCGAGGCCGGCCTCCGTTACGTCTATCTCCAGTTCGACGGCATCGGCAACGCCGCCAACTCCCATCGCAAAGTCGGAAACCTGTTCGACGTCAAGCTGCAGGCCATCAACAATCTTCACGAGGCCGGCGTCGAAATCGTGCCCGTTACCACCATCGTCAACGGCATCAACAACGAGCAGGTTGGCCGCATCATCGAGTTCGCCCTCGACAATCCAAAGAAGATCAGTTTCCTCTCCTTCCAGCCGGTCAGCTTTACCGGCCGCGACGAAGACATCACCGACGAGCGCCGCGTGGCCCAGCGCTACACCCTCTCGCACATGGCGCACGACGTCAAGGCGCAGGTGGGCATGGGCGAGCCGGCACGCGACTGGTTCCCCATCAGCTTCATGAGCACCTTCTCCGATTGGGCCGACCTCATCCATGGGCCCAGCGCCGAGTGGGGCCAGCTCTCCTGCGGTTGCCATCCGAATTGCGGCATCGGCATGGCCGTCATGATCGACAAGCACACCAAGGAAGCCGTTCCCGTCACCGCCTTCCTCCACATGGACCAGGTGGCCAAGGATCTGGCCAAGATCAACGATGCCGCCCGCGGCAGATTCCTCTCCGTCCTCGGACTCGGAATCTCGCTTTTGCGCAACTACGATCCCTTCATGGCACCCACCCACTTCAAGATCACCGACATGATGAAGAAGATGGACAAGACCTTTAACGCCACCGGCAAGAACTACGGCAGCGTCAAGGGCGATCGCACCATGGAAGACATCAAGCTCCGCCGCCAGGACCGCTGGAACTTCCTGTTCATCGCTGGAATGTGGTTCCAGGACTTGTTCAACTACGACTTCCGCCGCACCGAGCAGTGCATCATCCCCTATGCCACGCAGGAAGGCGAGATCAGCTTCTGCGCCTATAACACCGGCATCGGCTGGCGCAACATCATCGAGAAGATGCACATGACCGCCACGCTCACCAAGTGGTATGAGGAGCACGGCCGTCACGAGATCTTCGCCGGCGGCAAGAAGGTGGCCATGAATCAGGTCGGCCACGATCTGCAGCTCAATATGGAGCACGTCAACTCCGAGGCCAACCACACGCTCGACAATCTCGGCATCGCCAAGAACGCCCGCGAAGAAAAGATTCGCGCGCGCGACCAGAAGCTGAAGGAAGAAGCAGAGAACGCCCGCATGGCAGCGCTTTACAAGGAGCACGTCCTCGGTATCAAGACTCCTGAGGGCCTTGTCTCGCTCGACTCCATCCGGCCCGCATCGAACAACGCCGCCTCGCCTATCAACAGGCACCGGGAAGAAGCCGACTTGGTCGCCGGCGACTAAGGACTGGCCGTCCAGGCAAAGTTCACTGGCACCTTGGTTCTCTCACCACGAAGGCCGCTCCAAAATGGAGCGGCCTTCGTGCTTCTGCGGCCTCCTTTGCATTGGCCAGGTGCCCCAGGTCCGGATTCTCGGACTTGGAATTCCTCGAATCCACAATCGTCGCCAATCTCACCACACTTCCAGCTTGAAATCGCGATAATTCCGGATAAACTCGAAGTCCGCGCGGTTCGACGTGATCAGCCCTGCGCCGTGGAACCTCTCCACATTTCATCTCGTTGGCGCCGCTTCGCACGGTTCCTCTTAATTCTTCTTTCCCGGACGCTGCGTTTGCGCTTCTGCCGCCTTGCGAATCGCTTCCGCATCCGCGAGGTCCTGAGGCCTCCCGGAGGCAAGCTTCGACGCGATGAGATCGGGGGCGGAAATGAAAAACGCCTTCAGGCCGCTCTCGGGATCGATGACTCCCTCGACGCGACGCTCCCAGGCTGCGTCAAAATCGACGCCAGGAATCTCAGGAAGAATGTCGAAGCAGTGTGGGTCGTGTCCGAAACGAAAGAAGCTGCCGCGTTCGGCGAAGTCTTCCGGCCGAACGCCCTCAAGCGGCACCCCAAACGCAGTGAGTGAGGTGTACGTCGCTTGCGCGTTTGCGGGGTCTGCTTGAATGAAGAGGTCTATGTCGTTCGTAAAGCGGGGCTGGGCATGAAAGATGACCGCATATGCTCCCACAATGAGGTATTTAACGCCATGGGCATTGAAGGCGGACAAAAGGTCTTTGTAGTCTTGGTACATCCGGCTCGATCTCCCAACCTTTCAGCGCATAGGCCGTGCGGATCATCTCCTCCGCTGCGTCCATCCGCTCATGCATGGGCCGGCTCTGCCAGTAGCGATACTCGTCGGCCTTCATCTCGTCGAAGCTTGTGTATTTGCGCAGCGTCGCACCCATGTATTCATTTGACCATCTTGGCGGATTGATTTCAACGATTCATTTTGCCGCGTTGGACACCGAGGCGCCTGCGGTTCGAACCTACGCGTTCGAGATCAGAGAACCTACCACACTTCCAGCTTGAAATCGCGATAATCCCGAATAAGCTCGAAGTCCGCGCGGTTCGACGTGATGAGCCGTGCACCATGGGAGCGGGCGGTCAGCGCGATCAGGACGTCGAAATGCAGATCTCGGATCTTATGCGGCTCGAATCCCTTGTCGTCTCTGATTTTCGCGAGGATCTGGCCCGATTCCAGCCAGTTGCTCGTCGTCGGCGTCAGGATCGGACGGCTCTCTTGAATTCCCCGCACAAACTGCCGCTCCAAGGCAACGGTTGCTCCGCGCCAAAGCTCCGCAAGCACCACTGAAGAGTTCCTGATCCGCCCCGGACAATCGGCCATGCGTTCGGAGTGGCATGCCGTGCGCTGATTGTCGACCAGCACTGAGGTATCGAAGATCACGATGTCATTCATCGTGGCCCGCGAACTTGAGCTTGCCCTCGTACTTCTTGACCACATTCTTGAAGCGCCGATTGCCTGCAATCTCGCGCAGAGCCAAGTGCACCGCTTCCGTGCGCGTCTTGACGCCCAGCGCTTTCTTCACTTCGTCTGCAAGCTTGGTGTCCAACCGAATTGATGTCAGAGTCGCGGGCATCACCATGTCCTTTATATATACAGACTAGCTTAATGATATATACAAGTCAACGAGGCCGATTTCGCCCGGTTTGGGCTGCCCCAACTGTCCCAAAGTCGGATTATCACCCACCCCGAATCGTCTATCATGTCACCATGCCCCCCGAAAGTGCTGGGAAGCGCCCGTGCGCAATTCGCGACCGTGTGCCTGACCTCATCCGCTCGCATGCCGCAAGGCATCGCTGCCCGTCAGGGACAGTTATCGTCGCGTTCTTACTCCTTTCCCTCACGCTCCCGGCCCAGCAGCCTTCAGCGCCGATCGCCTGGCAGGGCGCCCTCCGTGACGCCGCCGGCGCGCCCATCGCGCAAGCTACCGTCCGGCTCGCTAACAACGCATCCAGCGCTCAGTCAACGACCGCCCCCGACGGCTCTTTCAGCTTTGCGCCGTTATCCCCCGGACAATACCGTCTCTCCGTTGAAACTCGCGGCCGCAAGTTCGCATATCCGTCGCCAATCACAATCTCGCAGAACGCCCCGCCCTCCCTCCTCACGCTCTCCGGCAGCCACCTCTCCGTCGCCACCGAGCAGACCACCAGTGCCACCGGCGGCGAGCGGCTATCGAGCGCCGCCGTCAGCGAATTGCCGCTCAACAAGCGCGACTTCAGCCAGTTGCTTCTGCTGGCTGCCGGCACCATGACCGACGCCAACGGCGCCACTAACTTCACGCAGCAGTTCGCCATCAACGGCCAGCGCGGCGTTGAAGCCACCTTCGCCATGGACGGCGCCGACATCAGCGATCCGGAGATGGGCGGATCCACATTCAGCAACTTCAACGTCGATGCCGTCGAGGAAATTCAATCCAGCTCCGGCTGGATGCCCGCAGAGATTGGCCGCGGCGCTTCCGGCTTCACCAACATCGTTACGCGCTCCGGCGCCGACGGCTTTCACGGCTCATTCTTCGAGTTTCTTCGTAACTCCGCCCTCGACGCGCGCAACTACTTCGACCACCCCACTCCCGTCTATCCCGGCCGCATTCCGCCCTTCCGCCGCAACGAGTTTGGATTCACCAACGGCGGGGCGGTGATCATCCCTCATCTCTACAACGGCCGCGCGCGCACCTTCTACTTCACGCAATATCAGGGCTTCCGCCAGGCGCTCGGCACCACGCAGGTCATGCCCGTGCCCACCTCAGACGAGCGCACCGGCATCGACGCCTCCGCCATTTCCGGCGACACGCTCGAGGTTCCCGTCGATCCCGCCATCGCCGCCGTTCTGAAGCGCTATCCCTCGCCTAACAACCCTCAGGGTCCATTCGGCGCGCACACCTATGCGACGCCCTCGACGGTCATCACCAACGCCAATCAGTTTTCTCTGCGGCTCGACCACACCTTAAGCGCCAAAGATCGGTTTTTCGCGCGCTTCAACATCGACAACCTGACCGGCCCCACTACGAATCCCGACCAGACGGCCATCGATCCATCCTTTGCCACTATCTATATGGACCGGCAGCGCAATGTCGTGGGCGCCTGGACGCGCACCGTCTCGCCGCACTTGATCTTCATCTCTTCCCTCAGCATCACGCGCTCCACGCCCGGATTTCCCACGCCCAATCACGCCGATCCCGCCATCAAGTTCAACGACGGTCTCTTCGAGGCATTCAATTCCGCAGCGGGTTCGGTGATGCAGGCCTACGGAAATCTCTTTCAGGGCCGCCAGCTCGTCAACGTCTCCGTGGGTCGGCACGAAATCAAAGCCGGCTTGGAGGCGCGGATCAATCGCGATACCACCTATTTCGGCACCAGCCCCAACGGCGAATACAGCTTTGGCGGCGGCGCCTCGTACGCCACGGAATTCATCCCGTCAAAGAGCGGCACGCACGACATTCATCCGGGCGACCTGCTGCCCGATACGCTCTCGGCTTTTCTTTCCGGCAGCCCCTTCGCCTACTCGGTCGCTATCGCGCCTCCGTACTTCTCCAGCGGAGAGCACATCGGCCCCGCGGCCATCAATCGCAACAATGTCAGCTTTTTCCTGCAGGACACGTTCAGAATTACAAGCCACCTTACGCTTGACTACGGCGTGCGGTGGGATCTCTACACGCCCATCAGCGAGCGAGCGCATCGAACCTCCACGGTCATCACCGCCAACGGCGCGCAACAATATGTCATCAACCCGCAACCCGGCTACAAGACCGATTGGAATGCGTGGCAGCCCCGCGTGCAAGTCTCCTGGCAGGCCACACCCAAACTTCTTGCGCGCGCCGGCGGCAGCGTGATGACCATCCCTCCCAACATCTGGCAGGACAACTTCCTCACCGGTTCCACGCCGTTCGCGGTGTATCCGCGCCTGCTCTCCGCCCCGAACGCGCCTCTTCATTATGGATTCGCCATCACCCCCTCTGAAATTCCATCTGTCTACACGCCCGATGGCGCCAATATCTCCCCAACCAAAAGCCCCAAACAGGTCCCTGCAAACACCGTGATGGACATCAACCGATACGAGCAGGAACTGGCGGCGCTCACGCCCGGCGGCCCAGTCAGCGATTTGACTCTCAGCGGCATCGACCCTTCCTTTGGCAACGCCACCCTCTACACATGGACCGCCGGCCTCGAACGCAAGCTCGGCGGCCTCACCGCCGACGCAACCTACGTCGGCACAGCCGCCGAAAAACTCCCCGCCATCGGTTTTCCCAATGCGTATTCCGGCGCTACACCGGCCTTCGCGCGCTACACCACGTTCGACGTCTCCGGCAACGTTGCGGGCGGCTTCGGTACTGAAATGGTCGTTGTGGCGTCCTCGCATTCCAGCTATCACGCGCTTCAGGTTTCGCTTTCGGGAACCATGGCTCACGGCGGGCCGGGCATTCAGGCAGGCTTTACCTGGAGCAAGTCGATCGACAACAGCAGCGGCGTCATCGGTGGAGGAACAACGCCCCAGAATCCCTTCGACTATCACCCCGAAAAAGGCCCGTCGTCTTTCGATGCCACAACATCTTTCGGCATCAGCGCGGCGCAGGATCTTCATCTCGATCGCGCAGCCGCTCTCCGCTTCGCCGGCAGCAAGTTCACATCCGGCTGGGAGCTTTTGAGCATCGCGTCCGCCTCATCCGGTTCGCCATTCACCGTCTACTCCGGCATTCAGCAAACCGGCGCAGGGTCCAGCGGCGTCGACCGTCCCGATCAAATTGCTGTGCCGCATCTTTCCACCGCGCGCAAAATCCGCGAGGACTACTTTGGTCAGGGCGCGAATAACTCAGCCTTCTTCTCCGTGCCCATTCACATCGCCGGAGGCACCGGCCCGAATCAGGGCCGCTTCGGCACTCTGGGCCGCAACACCTTCCGCGGGCCCGCGTTCTACAACTTCGACCTGGCCACCATCAAAGACACGCCTTTGGGAGAACGCAAGAGCGGCGCTGAACTCGTCGACCTTCAGTTCCGCGCGGAGTTCTTCAACATCTTTAACATCGTCGACATGGGCCTGCCGGCAAACATAATCGCCGGCTCCGGCTTCGGCATGATCAGCAAAACCGCCGGCAACTCCCGCCAGATCCAGTTCTCGCTCAAGCTCATCTATTGAAACCATCCTGGCCTCGCGTCCTACGCATTTTGCCAGAAAGTCACGGCTCAATTCGAAACAAAGGGAAGGCGAAATCGGCAAAAACCTGCTGAAAGGAACCGGCTCGGTGTTCCCTTAGTCACCTGGCCCCTTGTTCCCTCGTTCCCTTGGTCCCGGCTTCGCTGTACAATCCCTACATGACTCCGCGGCTGGCCCCGCACTTTGAGGCGCCCGCGGTTGTCAAATGTACCCAGGTGACCCGATGACCGCGCCACGCGAAAAACACGAGCCGCGAAAGCTGCCCATGATGCCCATCCGCGACATGGTCATCTTCCCCTATATGATGACCCCCTTCGTGGTCGGCCGCGAGTCCAGCGTGCGCGCCCTCGAGGAGGCCCTCACCGGCGACCGCAAAATCTTCCTCGCCACCCAGCACGACGCCTCCATCGACGAGCCCAAGGCCAAGGACATCTACCAGGTCGGCTCCATCTGCAACATCGTGCAGAGCGTCAAAATGCCCGACGGCAACATCAAGGTCCTCGTCGAGGGTGTCGAGCGCGCCAAGTCCATTGAGGTCACTGACCGCGACGGCTTCTTCGTTGCCACCGTGCGCACCGGCAAGAGCGATTTCGAGATGACGCCCGCCGCCGAGCAGCTCATGCAGCGCGTCACCACGCTGTTTGAGAACTACGTCAAACTGCAGCAGTCGCTCAATTACGAAACCATCATCGCCTCCGTGCGCATGGACGAGCCCGCCAAGCTCTCTGACACCATCGCCGCCAATCTCCAGGTCGGTATCGAAGAAAAGCAGGAGCTGCTCGCCATCTTCGACCCCGCTGCGCGCCTTGCCCGCCTGGCCGACGTCCTCGACGTCGAGATCGAAAAGCTCGACCTCGACCGCAATATTCAGTCGCGCGTCAAGCGCCAGATGGAGCGGGCGCAGAAAGAGTACTACCTCAACGAAAAGATCAAGGCCATTCAAAAGGAGCTGGGCCGCGGCGAGAAAAGCGAGTTCGACGAGCTGCGCAAGAAGATCGAATCCGCCGGCATGCCCAAGGACGTCCTCGACAAGTGCATTCAGGAGCTGAAGAAGCTCGAAGCCATGCCGCCCATGTCGGCCGAGTCCACCGTCAGCCGCAACTATATTGACTGGCTGCTCGCCGTGCCCTGGAAGAAGC
This sequence comes from Occallatibacter sp., assembly GCA_050010795.1. Taxonomy (GTDB): domain Bacteria; phylum Acidobacteriota; class Terriglobia; order Terriglobales; family Acidobacteriaceae; genus Telmatobacter. The sequence continues at coordinate 11,804 of JBEKKI010000079.1, read as the reverse complement.
GCTCAAAGGAAACGCGCTCCATCGACTACGCCGAAAAGGTTCTCAACACCGATCACTACGGCCTGGAAAAAATCAAGGAGCGCATCCTCGAGTTCCTCGCCGTCCGCCAGTTGGTGAAGAATCCCAAGGGCTCCATTCTTTGCTTCGTCGGACCTCCAGGCGTCGGCAAGACCTCGCTCGGCATGTCCATCGCCAAGGCCACCGGCCGCAAGTTCGTTCGCCTCTCGCTCGGCGGAGTGCGCGACGAAGCCGAGGTTCGCGGCCATCGCCGCACCTACATCGGCGCCATGCCCGGCCAGATCATCCAACACATGAAGCGCGCCGGCACCAAGAATCCCGTCTTCCTTCTCGACGAAGTTGACAAGATTTCTTCCGACTTCCGCGGCGACCCGGCCTCGGCACTTCTTGAGGTTCTCGACCCCGAGCAGAACATCACCTTCCAGGACCACTACCTCGACGTGGACTACGATCTCTCGCAGGTCCTCTTTGTCGCCACGGCCAACGTGCTGCACACCATTCCGCCGGCGCTGCAGGACCGCATGGAGGTTCTCCGCCTGCAGGGTTACACCGAGAACGAAAAACTCGAAATCGCGCGTCAGTACCTCATCAAGAAGCAGCGCGAGCAGACCGGCCTCAGCGACAAGAACATCGTCTTCCAGGACGACGCCGTCCTCGAAATCATCCGCTATTACACGCGCGAAGCCGGTGTCCGCAATCTCGAGCGAGAAATCGGCAACGTTTGCCGCAAGGTCGCCCGCAAAGTGATCAAGGGCGGCGCCAAGCATAAGGAAGAGATCACCGCCGCCAACATCGCCGAGTTCCTCGGCGTGCCCAGGTTCCGCGACTCCGAGGTCCACGAAAAGAGTGAAGTCGGCCTCGTTACCGGTCTCGCGTGGACCGAGGTCGGCGGCAGCATCCTCACCACTGAAGTCCAGGTCCTCGACGGGAAAGGCAAGCTCACCATCACCGGCCAGCTCGGCGACGTGATGCAGGAGTCCGCGCAGGCCGCGCTCGCCTACATTCGCAGCAAGGCGCAGGCCCTCGGCCTCACGCGCGAGTTCTACCGCAACGTCGACCTCCACCTGCACGTGCCTGAGGGCGCCATCCCCAAGGACGGCCCCTCCGCCGGAATTACCATGGCCACGGCTCTCGCCAGCGCGCTCGCCAAAATTCCCGTACGCCGCGACATCGCCATGACCGGCGAAATCACGCTCCGCGGCAAGGTGCTCGCCATCGGCGGCCTCAAGGAAAAGCTCCTCGCCGCCCTCCGCGCCGGCATCTTCGAGACCATCCTGCCGCGCGCCAACGAGAAGGACCTCTCCGAGCTGCCCGACAACATCAAGAACGCGATGAAGCTCCACTTCGTCGACACCATGGACGAAGTGCTCGCGCTCGCGCTCGAGCGCCCGCTGCCCACCGCGCTGCCTTCAGAAACCGAGGCCCTCGCCGCCGTCCCTCCGCAGGAAGTCTCCACCAACCTCCCCGCCCCGCAGTAGCGTGTCCCTCGATTGGCAGCACGGCGCGCTCGCCGAAGGATTGGCGTGCTATCGAAGGCAGGAGTTTTTCCTGGCGCACGAACATTGGGAGGATGTCTGGCGCGGCTCAGCGGAGCCCGAGAAGACATTCCTGCAAGCGCTGATTCAGATTGCGGCAGCTTTCCATCACCTTGGGCGCGGCAATATTACCGGCGCCGAAAAGTTGCTCATCGCCGCGCTCGACCGGCTTGAACGCTATCCGGACGAATTCGGCGGAGTCGCCGTTGGCACCGTTCGTCAAGGCATCAGTATGTGGCTTAACGCGCTCGCAACCGGCAGCGCCTCGCGTCAGTTGCCATTCCCGGTGATCCAGTGCGACCAACCTGCACCGCGGTGAGTTGGAAGATTCGCAATATGCCGTTACAGCATCGCCTGTCCTGATCCCTGACCCCTGATCCCTGTCCCCTGACGACCAGTCCCTATTCCCTATTCCCTAATCCCTGGTCCCTAGTTTCTCCAGCGCATCGCACGCCGTCTTTACTCCGTTCTCCCGCGCCACCTCATCGGCCGCCTCACGTGCGCGCGCATCGAACTCGGGCTCCGCCAACATCGCACGCACTCTCCGGGCCACGCGCCCCGGCTTGTAACTCGACCGCTGAATCACGCGCGCCACTCCCATCCTCCGCATGCGACGCGCATTGTCCGGCTGGTCGTGCGAGTAGGGCATGATCAGCATCGGCCGCCCCGCGCGCAGGCACTGCGCCGTCGTCCCTACGCCCCCCTGGTGCACCACAAGCGACACGCGCGGAAATAGCCCCGAGTACGGCGCGTACTCCGCCACGCAAATCGTCTCCGGCAACTCCTCTTGCGGCCGGTTCTTCTCGTCGTTCCCGATCAGCAGCACCGCGCGCACGCCCAGCTTCTTCGCCGCCCGCGCCGACTGCTCGTAAAAATCTCCCGCCGCCAACACCGCCGCCGATCCCAGCGTGAACACCACCGGAGCCTCGCCCGCCTGCAGGAACTCCTCGAGCTGCGCGGGCAGCGCCGGGTTCCCGGCATCTGCATCGTAAAAACAGAATCCCGTGATCAGCGTGTTCTCCGGCCAATCCTTCTGCTCCACACCCAGCACGTGCGAAAACAGCGCCAGCACCAGGTGCGGCGAGTGCTTCGCATCGAAGATCGGATTCTTGCCCCTCGGCAGCCCCAACTCCTGTCGCAGCTCGTACACCGGCTCCGGCCATTTGCGCGTGACGAAGCGCGCCAGCCGCCGCATCGCACGCCCCATCCCCGGCGCCTTGTCGGCCCGCGCCAGCCTGGGATACGGCGGCAGCACCGGCGGATCGTATGCCGAGAAAAACGAGAACGGCGCCAGCACGTAGCTCGCCCACGGGATACCCGTCACCTCCGCCACAATCGGCCCCGCGTAGTTCAGCTCGCCCAGCAGCAGCAGGTCCGCGCGTGCCGGTTTGGTCGCCGCATCCAGCAAATCGTCATAGGTCTCGCGCAGAACCGGAAACAGAAATTCCCTCAGCCCCGTCTCCGTGCCCTTCTTCACGTCGTAGACCATCTCTACGAGCTTCTTGTTCCCGGGGTCGATGTCCGGCCGCAGCGCGCTGAACTCCAGGCCCAGCGGCTCGATCTTCGGCCTGTAGACATTGGGCAACGCCATCACCGGCGTGTGCCCCCGCCGCTTAAGCTCCAGCGCAATCGCAATCAGTGGATTGATGTCCCCAAACGTCCCAATGTTCGACAGAACAATGCGCAATCTCGGACTCCCTAAAGCCGGAATAAACCGTAAATCTGAGAGTAAAGCATGGGGCCGCAAGCAGCGGTCTGCTCGGAGTAAACGGGAGTTGCTTGGGATGGTTCGGCGCCGCTGTTCAAGCGCATCCAGCGCCCGGCGCTTCTCTTCTGCCTACATCGACCGCGCGCGGGCCAGTTCCACGATCTTCTCGATCATGTCCGTGTACGAGTAGCCGCCCTTCCTGGCGGCCATGGCGAATTCGGCGGCGCTGGCGAGCCACGGATTTGGGTTCGCTTCGATCACGTACACCTGGCCCTTTTTGTTCAACCGCATATCGATGCGTCCGTAGTCGCGCAGCTTGAGGGCGCGATAGGCGGCGAGCGCGGTGTCCTTCAGTTTTTGCGTGGTCTCCTCGTCCAGGTCTTCGGCCGGCGCGGATTTTGTCACCTTGTAGGCCTCGGTCTCCTGATCGAACTTCACGTCGTAGCCGGCGATCCGCGGTGTGCCCTTGGGAAGCTTGGAGAGGTCGAGTTCAATCAACGGGAGCACCTCGGCGTTGTCGTTGCCGAGAATGGCGGCATAGATTTCGCGGCCTTCAATGTACTCCTCAATGAGAGCCGGGCTGTCGAATTCCTCGTGAATGTAGTGGATGCGTTCCATCAGCTCCTTCACGCTGTCGACAACGGAGCCGGTGTCGATGCCGGCGGATCCGTCTTCTGAGACGGGCTTCACGATCAGCGGAAACTCGATATCGTGCGAGTGATCGGTGCGGCCCTTATAGGAGGTTGCGAAATCCGGGGTCTTGATCTTGTGAAAGTCGAAGATCTTTTTGGCGATCGCCTTGTCCTGGGAAAGATAGAGAGCCTGCGGGCCGCCGCCGGTATACGGAATCTGCAGCAGTTCCAGATAGGCGGCGATGTTCTTGTCCAACGTGTCGTCGCCGGCATACGACTCGGTGAGGTTGAAGATGAGGTCCGCCCCGCACTTTGCCAGCGCAAGCAGCGATTGGTTCTTGCCGTCGAGGACGTGATACGAAGGTTCGTGCCCCAGCTTCGTCAACGCCTCGAAGATTTCTTCGCGATCGTACAGCGGATTCTTCTTCTTCCGGCGCTTGCCTTTTTTGCCGCGCGGCGCCTTCACGGGCTCCGGCTCTGGCTCCGGAGGGCCCTCTTCCCAGACGTCGTGCAAAATCGTTACTTTCAGGTTCGCCATGGTGCTTCTGCACTTTCTCGGTTTGCCGCACATCCGCCGCCAACGGAGGATGTGCCGCACTCGTCAGGGCAGAATGAACTTGCCCAGAGTGATGTAGTTCATTGCCAGCGCGGTCGCGTACACACTCACCTCGGTCAAATATTCCCGCTCACATTTTATGTCCGCGCGCAGGCCAAGGTCGCTCACTTTTGCTTCGATGGTTTCCACCAGCCTCTTCACCAGCCCGCGTTGTACGCCCGTCCAGTAATTCACCTTGTCGACCAGGACCTTGCGGTTCTCCCGAAGAAGATCGACCGCCGGGCGAACATTTTTCCTGCGGCGCTTCGATACGCTGAAAATGTCGCGCAAATCGGTGTCGAGCGGCAGCTCGCCGGGAGTGAGTTGCTGATCGAGCGCGCGCTGATAGAACTCGCCGACTGTCACATCCATTTCGTCCACGGTAATATCGGTGTTACCGTGTGTCACCACCGGGTCGGCATCGCCGAGCTTGCGGCCCATGCGATCCATGTAGACGAGCTTCTTCATCGCGCCCCAGCCTTTGTACCGCTTCCGCCAGTTGGAGCGAGGTGTCAGCCATACCGCGAACGTCTCGGCGAAGTCTTCATCGGGATGCTTCTGCGCATACCAGCCCTCCATGTGCCGCACGAACTGGCGCGAGAATGGAACCGGCTTGTAGTTTTCCCGGTAAGCCCGCCGGAACGGTCCGAAGTGGTCGCGCCATTCCGCCGTTTTATACAGCCCGTACGCATAATTGAATGCGTGGCCGGCCTCGTGGCGCATGTACATCATGATCTGCCGCGTGTCTTCAATGTCGTTCATCTCCGACTCGAGCCGCTGCAGTTTCGGATCGGCCAGGTAGAACGGAATTCCGATCACGGGCTCCATGTTCGGGCAGCCCCACTCATCGGTCAGGTAGCACTTGGGGCGGAATCGATGGAGCCCCTTGGCCTCCAGCTCCTTGTAGAGTTGCAGGACGAAGCGTTCGAGGGGAGAGCCCTCCAGCTTCAAGCCGAGTTGCTGAATCGGCTTGGAGAGGATCTCCTGGACTTCTGCCGGCGCTTTCTCGAAATTGGCCACGGATGGTCCAAACCCTTTTAGTTAACAGGGCCAATGGCCGAGCCAGCCGGCCCGGATCGCCTCGCTGCTACTCCGCCTTTTTCGCCGGAGCATTCGCGCACGCCGCCGGCATATCTTTCAGCGTCGGCTGCAGGTCGGCCCAATACGGGCTCTGCTTCAGCAGCGCGCAAAAATCTTCGAGCGCAGGTAGCGGATTCTGCTGCGCCTTCGGCCCCAGCTCATCCACAAATTTCCACGCGAGATCGGAGTGCCCTGCATAGATCAGGTCCAGAACCGTCTGCCACATCGTCCTTCCGATGGAATCTGCATCGCCTGCCGCCACCACCTTCTGCGCCGCGCTCAGCTCTTTGTTCCACGCCGCGGGCGTAGGCGCGGGCGTCTGCATTTTGCCCAGAGCCAGGTGGAATCCGCCACCCTTCGCATCGTCCGTCCAGCGCAGCGTCACCACCTCCGACGGCGAGCACGCAAAGCATGTGGGCCAATAGCCAAATGTCCAGTCCGCGGTAATGTAGTTGTGCCGCCCGTCTTTCCGATCGCGGTCAAAATGCGCCAGGTCATCGTCGGCATCGTTCAGAGTGGCCAGCAACTTGAACTCCGGTTGCAGCTCAAACACCCAATGCATCATGCAACAATGCGCGCCGCCCGTGAACAACGACACAATCATGTCCGGCTGCCCGCGCCCCGTCACATCCGTGCCGTTTGCGATTGCCGGAATGTTCTCTTGCGCATCGCCCGGCTGCCCCAGCGTGAAGGTTTCAAAGCTGTCCACACTCTGGCTGTAAACGACCTTGCCTCGAGTCGTCACCTCTAAACACGCGCCATCGTCGCTCTTATACGCCTTGAACAGGTACTGCCCCACCGTCACCGCGTCCGCCTGGTTCTTCGCCGCGCACGCTTCCGCAGGATTCTCCGCAGGCCCCTGCGCCCCGCTCGCCCGCGCCGCCACGAGCCAGACCACCGCCGCCAACCCGCCCAGAATCCACGCCCGATTCCTCGACTCTTGCATCATCCCCTCACCACAATGCTGACCACGATAGCACCATGATCTATCCTTACCCTGATCCTTGATCCTTCATCCTTCATCCTTCGTCCCTGGTCCCCGGTCTCTGCTCTTATGAAGCTCCTCCTCGCCATCGTCGCCATCCTCGTCATCGCCGGCTCCATCTTTGCCGACTACAAGTGGCGCCGATGGATCGCCCGTCACCGCGACAGCAATGAGCGCCCCCCTGATCCCTAAGTCCTGATCCCCGATCCCTGATCCCTGATCCCTGACCCCTGTCGTCCCCCGTTACAATACCCCTAAGGAGTCGTCCAATCCGAATGCAACTCATTTCAGATCACCGTTTCCCCGCACGATCCGTCTTGAACCGCCTTGGCATGACATTCGCGCCCGCGGCCCTTTGCGCCGCCTCGCTCGTCCTCGCCGTCCCCGCCGCCCTTGCCCAGTTCGGTGCCGCGCCCACCACCCAGGTGCACGACGCCTCGGCCCTCAAGCCGCCGCCCGGCGCCCGCGTCGCCATCATCGAATTCGAAGACATGGAGTGCCCCGACTGCGGCAACGCCAACCCGCTCCTCAAAGAGGCCGCCGCAAAGTACAACATCCCCTGGATTCGCCACGACTTCCCGCTCCCCATGCACAACTGGAGCTTCCAGGCCGCCGTCAACGCCCGCTTCTTCGACACCAAAGGCAAGACCCTCGGCAACGACTACCGCGACCAGGTCTTCGCCAACCAGATCTCCATTGAATCCCCGGCCGACCTCCGCCAGTTCACGCAGCGCTTCGCCTCCTCTCACGGCATCGCCCTGCCCTTCGCGGTCGATCCCACCGGCCGCTTCACTCAGGAAGTCAAGAACGACTACGCCCTGGGTCAGCGCATCGGCATTGAGCACACGCCCACCATCTGGATCGTCACCAACGCCGCCCACGCCGCACCCTTTGTCGAGGTCATCGACCGCAGCAAGCTCTACCAGCTCATCGACCAGGCCCTCGCCGAAACACGCGCCCACTAGCCCGCGACGCGCTCCGCAAATTCTGAGTTGTCCTCTCGGATCACGGCGCGCCGCCCGCTCGGCCCCGCGCCACTCATTCGGCCACCGCCTCCCGGCGCAAATCGCCGCCCGCGATTCCCGCCGAACCCTCTGCCCCTCGTCCTCGATTTTCGTTGCCGACGGTTTTCTGCCGGCTTCACGCTACCGGCTCCCGGCTACTGGCTACTGGCTACAGGCTTCAAGCTACCGGCTACAAGCTGTTCCCCAAAACACAAACGGCGCCCGCACCCGCGAACGCCGCATCCTGACCCCTGATCCCTGACCCCTATTCCCTACGTCCCTGTTCCCTTGCCCTGTCTTTTTGACCCCTGACCCCTGATCCCTTGCCCTGTCTTTCTGATCCCTGACCCCTGACCCCTGTTCCCTTGCCCTGTCTTTCTGACCCCTGACCCCTGACCCCTGATTGCGAACAGCACTAGCTGTTCGCAATCTTCACCAGCTCCTGCCCGCCCGGCGCCACCATCCGCGTCTGCGGCGCGCGCCAGTGGTCAATGTAGCTTATCCGGTGCACGCACCCCACCGTGCAATGCGGCGCGCAGCTCTTCGCCGTCACAAACTCCCGCTTCACGTCCTCGCTCGTATACTCGCCCACCGGAACCGCCGGGTACCCCCGCTGCTGCGAGCAGTAGTGCACCAGCCCGTCTTCACAAACGTACAAATACCGCGACCCCGCCCGGCAACGCCAGTCGTTCGGCCGCCCCTGCACAATCGCTTCCTGGAACTTGTCGAACTGCGCGTAGTTCGTCTTCCTGCGCCGCGTCATCGCGTGGTACACCCGCGCCTCGTCCTCTTTCAGCGGCTTCAGTTGCCCGTCCCCGTCGTGAATAATCCCGATCGTCGACTCGAACCCCAGCTCCAGCGCCCGCCGCCCAATCACCAGCGCGTCGTTCGGATCCTTGATCCCTCCGCCCACCACCGAATTAATGTTCACGTGGAACTCGGCATACTCGGCCAGCATCACCAGCCGCTTATCGAGAGTCTTGAGGGACTTCTTCGACACCTCGTCCGGCTCTAAATTGTCGATCGAAATCTGCATGTGATCCAGGCCCGCCCGGTTCAGCCGCTCAATCCGCTCGGGATTCAGCAGGAACCCGTTCGTGATCATCCCCGCAATCGCGCCGGTTTTCCTGATCCGTCGAATCACGTCGTCCAGTTCGGGATGCGTCACCGATCATCGCCGTCCCCAGCCGCCCCAGCGCGTCAATCCGCCTGTACATCTCTGGCAGCGGCACCGGCTCGCTCACCTTGTCGTACTCATTGCAATAGGCGCAGCTCAGGTTGCAAAACCGCGTGGGAATAATCTGCACCAGCACCGGATGCCCCGTGTCCGCGAGCGCGCGCACCACCATCGCGCACTCGCGCACCTTCCGCGTGGCCCGCTTCCACAGCCCTCTCAGCGTCGATCTCCGGGGAATGCCCATCTCTTCTATTGAATCACAGGGGTGCTTAGTCAGCCCTTTAGCCGGGCGATGTTGATCAACTCCTCGATCGCCGTTCGCGCTCCGGACCGAATTCGCTCAAGCTCCGGTCGCACAGCATTTATTCGTCGGTTGTGGGCAGACCGATCACCTTGTTCCTTGATCTCCTTGAGCGCAGCCTTCGCCTCTCTGCCCAACCCTATGCCGCTCTGACCACAGCATTTGTCCACCAGCGGCCCAAGCATTAAGTAATTGCCGTCTTGATCGAAGATTTCCTTCTCACGCCCAAGCTTCTCATACGCTTCAATAACAAGCGTCTCGGCCAACCGCCTGAGCATTACAGCAGTCGCGTCGTAAAACCTCTGTTCCCAACAGCCGCATATCTGAAGCGCAACCTTCTCGATATAGCCCCTAGTTCCCCTCCAGATTTCCTCTGGAACGTAAGCCGACGACAAATCTACCGTCGGCGTGTCCTGGGCGCCGCCAACGAGCTCTCGGACACGATCAGTCAGACCAGCCTTTATCTGGAAACGCTCGCCAATCGTGATGATCTCTGGTGCCTTGCGCAAGTCCTTCGCGAGTCGAGCGCGATTTGGATTGCCCACGCGCAGATCAGTCATTTTCTTGCTCAAACCGTAAGCAGTCAGGCCCACGGAACCCCTTTGAGTCTCATTCCACAAGATCACAATAGCCTTCTCGCACGCCGTTAACTCCGAGCGCGCAAGCACGGTCTGAAGCTCCGGATCCGTCATCTCGCCCCCGCATCAGATGCCGCACGGAGCCGTGGCGACCGTCTCCTCGAGCCACCAGGCCTCCACTGTCCCTCAACAGAGGCATCCAAAATCTCGCTGACAAATTGCTCCGCGCGCTGCTCCGCATGGAAGTCAAGAGAAAGCTCATCGCCGTCCCGGACAATCCCCCTGTCGCTCGCGACGGCATGGCGTGTGTTGCCATCGTAACAACGGTAGCGTTGGAGCAGCGGAGTAACAATACGTCTCGACGAGACCGAGGCCGATCCGGTCAACTTTTGCGCGGCCCAAATCAGAACGTGGACGAGACGAATCGCCGCGTCGTTCGTGTTCCTAGCCTTGAGGTCCCTAACGGTGAGCAGTATTTCACCGTCCTGTGACAGTTTCGCAATTCCGGGGATCTCGTCGACCCGATCCGCCGACCCCGGCGGTGCCGCGACGCGCACCGCTGCAACAGAGCCCGCGCGTCCAGGTAAAGCCCCCGAATACTTCGCCGCAACCCAACCTGCAACCCGCGCACGAGCGAGCTCGTCCTCAACGTTCTGCAGGATCTCGTCAATCGCCCTCATGCCTTCAAGTTCGTCCATGGCTGAGCCTCCATCCTCAGATCCCATCACATCCGAAAGCAAAAGTCAATGCGAATTACGTACCCATTTTAAACAGCCATTTATTTGTAATAAGTTACACGATATAAAGTGCATAATATATCGTAATTTGTGTATGCCGCTCAGCGAGGAAGTTTCAGGTGAGAGGAAATTCAGTACTCGGCTGACTGGCGTCACGGAGAGAATGGCGAAATCTCACATATATTGTAAGAATTTTTCGGGATCCCTTTCCCAAAACAACGGCAATTCGGCGTCCCCGGAACCAAGACAATCTTAGCTAATGTATATAAAACACAATCATGTCATGTACATTGTCTGAATACATATTGGCTATTATACTTAAAATAAAGCTGTTAAATACATATACATGAGATTATTTATTGCGAATATGTGATTTTAAGCGGGCGAGGAAGTTTCAGGTGAGAGGAAGTTCAGTACTCGGCTGACTGGCGTCACGAAGAGAATGGCGAAATCTCACATATTTTCTAAGAATTTTCGGGATCCCCTTCCCAAAACAACGGCAATTCGGCGTCCCCGGAACCGAGACAATCCTAACGAATGTATACCCGATAAAAGCATGTACTTAATTGAACGGGCGGCTGGCCTACGCCCCAAGACGCCAACCCACCACGAAAATGGGTGCCCCGGAGCCTGTCCTGAGCGAAGTCGAAGGATCCCGATTCCGGGACCTGGGAAAGCACAAACCCAAAAAACTGAGAGCTGAAAGCTGACGGCTGTGAGCTGTCTCTTAAAAGCTCCCGTAGGGAGCGCCAGAAGATAGCCCAGGGCAAGTCGCCGTGGTCGGGGACCCCAACGAGCGATTCACGCTCGTTGGGGTGACGTGGCGACGCAGCCCTGGGGAAAGCCCCGCCCAAAAGAATCTCCAGCCCCGTAGGGGCGAAAGAACTCACGCACCAGAATCGGGTGCCCCAGTCCTTCGTCCGCCGCGGCGGAGTGACCCGGAATCCCACACTCAAAGTGTGCCGTTGTCGCAGGACTCTCTGGGTAACGCCCTAATGCTGATCTGGCCGGTCGTCCCTATGATGGTCGTCGCCGTGCCTGTCGTGATCGTCATGATCGTCGTGACCGGCGGCGAGTCCCGCGCACGCAAAATCGTTCCGGCCATTGTGAATTCCAGTCATGACCGTGAATCCATCAGGTGTCATCGGGCACATGTGCATTCCGTTTCCTTCGGTCGTGCCGTTGGCGTCGAGGAACGAGCGCCGCACGCCCGGCATATCGGAGCACACAAGCCAGTCGTAGTCGTTGTGCAGCCCGCGCATGTACCAGCCCGGACGGCAAACGTGCATATTGCCCCTGCCCAGGTCGCCTTGGGTTCCCCTATCCAGGTAGGTGTACGGCCGGGCAGATTCCTGACATTTCAGACCGGGCACATCCCTGACACTTCTTCCTTCTCAGGAAGGTTTTTGTTTTTGTCTTGGGGTCGAGGGCAAGCTTGCCCTCGACCCCAAAAT
>JBEKKI010000078.1:0-13842 GCA_050010795.1 Occallatibacter sp. | reverse complement strand
ACGCGCAGCCAGCAGTCGCCGTAGTTGCCCGAGCCGCCGGTCTGCCGGATGTACTTGCCCTCGGCCTCGGCCTTCTTCCGGATGGTCTCGCGGAAGGCAACCTTGGGCTCGCCCACATTGGCTTCCACCTTGTGTTCGCGCCTCATGCGGTCCACAAGAATCTCCAGGTGCAGCTCGCCCATGCCGCTGATGATCGTCTGGCCCGAATCTTCGTCGGTGCGCACCTTGAAGGTGGGATCCTCGTCGGCCAGCCGCGCCAGCGCCACCGCCATCTTTTCCTGATCGGCCTTCGTCTTGGGCTCAATGGCCACCGAAATTACGGTGTCGGGGAAGGTGATCGCGCCGAGGGCGATGGGATGATGCGGATCGCAAAGCGTGTCGCCGGTCTTCAGATCCTTGACACCCAGACAGGCGCAGATGTCGCCGGCCAGAATCTCGGTCACGTCCTCGCGCTTGTTGGCGTGCATCTTCACCAGGCGTCCGATGCGGTCGGTCTTGCCAGTGCGCGGGTTCAGCACCGTGTCGCCGGTCTTCAGCGAGCCCGAGTAGACGCGCACGAAGCAGAGCTTGCCGTAAGGATCGTTGATGATCTTGAAGGCCAGCGCCGAGAGCGGCTCGTTGTCGTCGGGCTTGCGCGTTTCAATTTTGGAGTGATGGTTGGGGTCGATGCCCTCAACCGGAGGCTTGTCGAGCGGGCTGGGAAGGTAATCGACGACGGCGTCGAGAAGCGTCTGAATGCCCTTGTTCTTGAAGGCGCTTCCGCAAATCACCGGAAAAACCTTCAGATCGATGGTGGCCTGTCGAATGCCGGCCTTCAACTCTTCCACGGTTGGCGTTTCGCCTTCCAGGAACTTTTCCAGCAGAACGTCATCGGTCTCGGCGATGACTTCAATCAACTGCAGCCGGAAGGCCTCGGCCTTCTTTTGCAACCCGGCGGGAATCGGCTCGATGGAAAATTCGGCGCCCAGAGTTTCGTCGTGCCAGAGAATGGCTTTCATCTCAATCAGGTCCACGACACCCTTGAAGTTCGCCTCGGCGCCGACGGGAATCTGCAGCGCCACGGGCCGCGCGCCCAGCCGCTTGCGAATGGTCTCAAGTACATGCTCGAAATCCGCGCCGTTCTTGTCCATCTTGTTGACGAAGCAAATTCGGGGAACCTTGTATTTATCGCCCTGTCGCCAGACAGTCTCAGTCTGCGGCTGCACGCCGCTCACGGAGTCAAACAACGCCACCGCGCCGTCAAGCACGCGCAAGCTGCGCTCCACTTCGGCGGTAAAGTCCACGTGGCCGGGGGTATCGATAATATTGATGCGAACGTCGCGCCAGGTGCAGGTGGTCGCCGCCGAGGTAATCGTGATGCCGCGTTCCTGCTCCTGCTCCATGTAATCCATGGTCGCCGTGCCTTCATGCACCTCTCCCAGCCGGTGCGTGATGCCGGTATAAAACAGGATGCGTTCTGTCGCTGTCGTCTTTCCGGCGTCGATGTGCGCCATGATTCCGATGTTCCGGCAGCGATTGAGAGGTACGGTGCGAGCCACGATTCCAATTCCTTGCGGGACGTCTTTCCCCGCGGTTCATTCGTTCGTCAATCTTCGGCAGTCTCCTTGCTTGCCCTGCCCCGCCGGACACTCTTTTCAAGGCCGGCTCAATCGTCCTGGTCCCTTGGTCCCTGCTTTGCTACCACCGGTAGTGCGCAAAAGCCTTGTTCGCCTCGGCCATCCGGTGCACGTCTTCCTTCTTCTTCATGGCCGCGCCGCGCCCGTTGGCCGCATCTAGCAGCTCATTGGTCAGCTTGTCGGTCATTCCCTTCTCGCCGCGGCTGCGCCCGTAGGTGATCAGCCAGCGGATGGCCAGCGAGGTTCTCCGCTCCGCATTCACCTCGATGGGCACCTGGTAGTTGGCGCCGCCCACGCGCCGCGTCTTCACCTCGAGCAGCGGCTTGCAGTTTTCCACCGCCTTCTTGAAGAGCTTCAGCGCGTCGTCCCCGCCGCCTTTCTCCTCGAGGTTCTTCATCGCCTCGTAGAAGATGTTCTGTGCGGTCGACTTCTTGCCGCCCCACATCATCGAGTTCACAAACTTGGTCACCAGCGTCGACCCGTACACCGGATCCGGCGCCACTTCCCGTTTCGCAATGTGCCCTTTTCTCGGCATAAATCCTCAAAATCCTCGCGCATTCGCGCCTATTACCGCTTACCAAGCCACGACTCTCCTCCAAAACCTGGAGGATCGGAGCTCTTACTTCGCCGCTCCACTCTTCGCGCGCTTGGCGCCATACTTCGAGCGGCTCTGCGAGCGAGCGGTCACGCCCACTGAATCAAGCGTCCCGCGCACCACGTGATAGCGCACGCCCGGCAGATCCTTCACGCGGCCCCCGCGAATGAGCACAATCGAGTGCTCCTGCAGGTTGTGCCCGATGCCGGGAATGTATGTGGTCACTTCGATCCCGTTGGTCAGCCGCACGCGGGCCACTTTGCGCAGCGCCGAGTTCGGCTTCTTGGGCGTTTGCGTATACACGCGGGTGCACACTCCGCGCCGCTGCGGCGAGGCCTGCAACGCGGGTGACGCCGTTTTGTAACGGGGCGCCGTGCGCCCCTTGCGGACAAGCTGATTAAACGTAGGCAAACTGCAACTCCTTGCTTCAAAAAACCCTTCACTCCCAGCGCGACAGCCGCGAGAGCGCTCGGGACCGCTCTGGCTTCGTACGGCTTTTGGCCGTCAAGAGCGCAGAGAAGCCCTATGGTTGCTGCTTCGCGTCTGTCTTCGTTCCAATCTCAGACGAGAACCGGGACGGTGATCGCGCGTCCACCCAGAAAACTGATCCTGGCGCGGAGCCAACTCCGTTTCCCGCTTCCGGCCCGCATAGCCCTCCAAGGTGGGGAACGCGCGGGCGCCGATGCGAATGTTCCCTGCCCTCCGCAAGAAGAGAGCGATTCCGGGAACTTGTATGGCCGGCTGACTTCACCGAGCCCGGATCATGACCCCGTCTGATCAGGCCTGCTCTGGGGCATTTCCTTACACTGCCTGAGCTTACGCACACCTCAGGTGGTGTTCTTGCGAACCTTTCAAAGATAGCAAGAAAATTCCGTCCAGTCAACGTAGGTTTGAGAATCAATTGGCGCCGGCGAAAGCCCGTTACTCCGCCTTTGCCATCCCCGAACCTGCTGTTTCATGAACAATTTGCCCATCCCGCATGTGCAGAATTCGACCGGCGATAGCCGCCGCCTCTGGATTATGCGTAATCATCAGAGTCGTCTGTCCCAGTTCCCGGTTCGACCGGAGCAGCATCTGCAGTACCGCGTCCGAGTTCTTCGTATCGAGGTTGCCCGTTGGCTCGTCAGCCAGCACGATCGCCGGTCGCGTGATCAGCGCCCGGGCAATCGCCACCCGCTGTTGCTCGCCGCCGCTCAGTTCCGATGGCCTATGATCGAGCCTTCCCTTGATCGCCAGCATTTCGCTCAATTGATCCAGATACTGGCGGTCCATCGGCTCCTTACGCCCGCTAATCGTATAGGCAATCTCGATATTGCCCATCGCCGAAAGCGTCGGCAGCAGGTTGAACCTTTGGAAAACAAAGCCGATACGGTGCTTCCGCAGCCGGGTTCGCTCAGCGTCGCTGAGCGAGGCGAAATCGACACCGTCAATGACCACGCGACCCTCGGTGGCCCGCGTCAGGCCGCCTAAAAGATAGAAAAGAGTGGACTTGCCTGAACCAGACGGCCCCACGATGGCCACAAACTCGCCCGGCTCGACGGCCATTGAAACCCCGCGTACCGCGGCTACCTCGATGCGGCCCGCCCTATAAACTTTGGTTAGATTTTCGGCGAGAATAATAATGTGTTTTGAGGCTTCGGAGGTCACGACTGCCATTGTAACCGGGGCGTTTCGGACACGCTTTGCGAGCCTGCCTCTATTCGGGCTTGTGCGAGAACCGAATGCGTTGGCTGACCGCGTGCAAGCTGGAAGTTCGAAGCCAGAAGCTACAATGATCCTGCAACGATTTTCGACTCAGGATTCCCCGCTCATGACCTCAGATCTCAAAACTTCGCTCGTCGCATCGCTCGAATCGGCCGCTGAAAAAGCCGGCCTTGTTCTCGTCTCCGTCAAACAGGGCGCCGGCCCGCAAGGCCATCCCACCGCCGTCTTCGAGCTTGGCCTGCCCGGCGCCGAATCCCTGGGCCGCTCGCTCAAGCTCGAGTTGAGCGACGCCTTCGACTTCGACAAGCCCTACCTACTGCCGGAAATGACTGCCCACCTCGCCGGCGAAGCCAAGCGCCTGCGCAATCCGCGCCCCGATTGCTATGTCACCCTCGGCGGCCTTCCCCTGGCCTTTGGGCAATTCGAGTGGCCGTTCCATCGTTCGACCTCGGGCGCCGACACCTACATAGTCCATGGCGAAATTCATCTGGCCGATGGCGGCACGCTCAATCTGCACGCCAAAATCTCGGCTTCCGTCACACTTACCTTTGCCGAGATCGTGCCCGCCATGGAGCAGCCCTACGCCGAAACCTTCATCTACAACGCCGTCCGCAAAACCGTCGACATGGGCCAGCTCGAGTTCGTTAAGTCCGGCAACCGCCAGCCCGTTCCCGTCACCACGCGCTACTATAGCCGCTGGCAAAAGAAGTTTGTGTTCACTGAGACCGACGACAATGAACGGCTGCGCTACCTGCTCAGCAAGGTCTACTGGCTCTCAGGCGTGCTGGGCAACAGTAAGCCGGTCTGGATCGCCGACCCCCGCGACGCGCAGTACCTGAACACCACCGAAGCCGACCTGTTGCGCATGGCCGGCGATGAAGCCGGTGCAGGGCTCATGAAGATCGACGGCGAATTCGCCTCTGCCACGCCCGCGCTCATGGCCCGCGCCGCCGACTACCAGGAAGCGCTTGAAGCCGCCCTCGACTTCACCAAGCCGAAGTTCAACGAGAGCATGCGCTCCGGCCACGCCAATATGTAGGAGAGATTCAGAGCCGTCGTGCGGTGGCCAGGCTTTTTCTCACGCCAGGGATGAGCCGCACCCACTGCAGAACTTCGCCCCCGGCGGATTCGTATGCTGGCAGCCCGGGCAGGTGATCGGCGTGCTGGCCGGGGCCAGCCCCGGAATGGGCGCCGGCATCGGAGGCGGCACTGGCGCAGCGCCTGCCGGCGGCATATTCCCCTGTACATTTATCGCCACGTTCACCGGCGCTTGTCCCCATCCCGGCACCGAGATTCCCAGCGACGCCGCAATGGCCGCGGCTTGGATGGCGTTGAACTCGCGCACGCGCCCCGGCATGAAGAAGCACTCGATGAAACCCAGGATCGCCGGAATTCCGGTCCAGAAGAAGCAGCAGTAGAGGATTCCCAGCCCCGTGCGCCGCAGGTAGAAATGATGCACGCCGAAGGTGCCCAGGAACAGCGCCAGCAGAATGCCCACAACCTCGTCGCGGCGCGCCGCCTCGTATTGCTGGTAGAAGATGGCTTGCGGGTTGGGATATGCGTACGTGCTCATGTTCTCGGTTCTCCTTGCGGGTTCCTTTTAGATTACGCAACCACCTGCCGCGCGGTTCCCGGCGCCTCCGCTGTAACGTCGGGGGTATCGCCGGCTCTTGACCGGGCTGTCGTGCGGGTCTCCAGGCCGCACTCCTCGCCACTGCCGGCAATCTACGCCGCTGCCATTGTCCCACGCCGCTGCCCGCGCTAGCATCGAAATCGAATGACGCTCTCATCCAATCTCTCCGCAAGCGCCGCCGGCGCGTTCCTCATCGGCGGCGACCTGCCCGTACACCGCCTCGGCTATGGAACCATGCGCCTCGTCGGCGAGGGTGCGTGGGGCGAGCCCGCCGATCCTGATGAATGCCGTCGCGTCCTTCGCCGCGCCGTCGAGCTGGGCGTCACGTTCATCGACACCGCCGACGCCTACGGCCCCGAAATCGCCGAGCGCCTCATCGGTGAAGCGCTCGCACCCTACCCGTCCGGCGTGGTCATCGCCACCAAGGGCGGCATCACGCGCCAGGGCCCCGCAAAAACCGAATATGTCGGCCGCGCCGGCTACCTGATCCAATGCGTCGAAATGAGCCTGCGCCGCCTCCGCCTCGAGCGCATCGACCTCTATCAACTTCACCGCATCGACCCGCGCACGCCGCTCGAGGAATCTCTCGGCGCGCTCAAGCGCATGCAGGAGCAGGGCAAAATTCGCCACATCGGCTTGAGCGAAGTCATCCCCGCCGAAATCGAGGACGCCGAAAAGATCGTCCCCATCGTCACCATTCAGAATCGCTACTCGCTCGCCGACCGCCGCCACGAGGAAACGCTCATCTACTGCGAGCGTCGCGGCATCGGCTTCCTCCCCTGGTATCCCTACGCGGGAGGGAAACTGCTCAAACCCGACCACCCCTCGGCGAAAGCACTCGGCCACATCGCCGCGCGCCACGGCATCACCATCCCCCAGCTCTCATTGGCATGGTTGCTGCATCGCTCGCCGGTTCTGCTGCCCATTCCGGGTACATCGAAAGTCGCGCACCTCGAGGAAAACGTGGCCGCGGCGCAGATCAGGCTCACCGATGACGATTGGCGTGAAGTGGAAACGGCGGCGGGAACAGCGCGCTAGAGACAAGATCGGATGACTAACCGCATCCGGCGCAGCTGCTCTCTTCAGAAATGATGCCGCACGTGCGGCGTGACAAACACCATCAAGCGCAGCAGAAGAATCAACACGAAGATCACCGCCACAAAAGCAATCAGCAGCCCGCCGCTGCTGAGCCTTTCCGTGCCCTGCCTCGCCTTGCGCTTCATCGCGTTCACGCCTCAAACCGGCCTTCATCTTACTCCCGGGATCGGCTCGCGAAAATGCTCGGGCCCTCGGAGGAACATCCGAGGGCCCGAACCGAGCTAAAGGCTAATAGTTAAGCGCTAACAGCTTCTCTCGGCTTCGATCCCCACAGCCCATACCACGCAATGTAGAGATAGCAGAAGAGCGGGATCACGAACGCGTGCTGGATGCCGTACCTGTCTGCCGCCGCGCCCAGCAGCGCCGGAATAATCGCTCCCCCGACAATCGCCGTCATGATCAGCCCCGATCCCTTGCTCGTCATCGGTCCCAATCCCGCGATGCCCAGCGTAAAGATATTCGGGAACATGATGGAGTTGAAGAATCCGCAAAGCACCATCGTCCAAATGGCCACATTGCCCGAAGTCGACATCGAAATAATCAGCAGCGCGGACGCCGCGAATCCAAAAATCCCCAGCAGCTTGCCCGACTTCACCTTGGTCAGAATCCAGGAACCGAGCAAACGGCCCACCAGCGCGCCAAACCAGTAGAGCGACGCCAGATCCGAAGCGGTCTTCAGCGAGCTCATGCCCTGCGACTTGAAGTAGTTCACCGCGATCGACGCCAGACCAACTTCCACGCCAACGTAAAAGAAGATGCCCAGCGCCCCCAGCACTGTGTGCCGGTAGCTCCATACGCTGCGGCTCGCCTGCGCGCCCTCCTTCACATGCGACGACGGCGGCTGGTCAATGTGCGGCAAATGAGAAAACGCCACGGCGATGCCGAGCACGAGCAGTGCTGCCGCAATGGCGATATACGGCGCGCGAACCGTGTTGGCAATCGCCGCCGGCGTGGCGAACTTGGTGGGATCGGTCAGGATGAATGCGCCAGCGAAGATCGGCGCCACGGTCGTGCCGATCGAGTTGAACGCCTGCGCCAGCGTCAGCCGCACCGGAGCGCTCCCCTCAGGACCCAGAATCGCGGTATAGGGATTGGCTGAAGTTTGTAGCGCCGTCACACCCGCGCCAACAACGAATGAAGCGGTGAGGAAGAGCGGGAAATTCACCAGCCTGGCCGCGGGAATAAACAGCAGACAGCCCACCACCTGGATGAAAAGCGACACCACCATCGTCTTCTTGTAGCCAATCCACTCGATCAGCTTTGAGGTCGGCGCGGAAAAAACGAAGTATGCGAGGAAAAACGCGGACTCCGCCAGCATCGCCGACTTGTAGCCAACGTTGAAGATCGACCGCAGATGGGGCACCAGCGCCATGTTCAGCGTGGTGATGAAGCCGAACGTCAGGAACAGAGCTGTAACAGTGATGAACGGAACTAGGTAGCCCGGCGACGTGAGCGCTGTCGAGGATTTGGGGCTTTCTGCCATACGATGGTTCTCCCTGCTTTCCCGAATTTGAAACCAGGCCGCGGGCTACCGGAACTTGCGAGCCAAACAACACTATACGGGAGGCGGTCCACATCAACCCGATCTTCGGACGCTATCCCGCTGCGTCCCGCGCCAAAGAAATGGCTGCCCGCCGCGTGCCCGCATCGCCGTCGCCCAGGTTCCGGTTTACAATTCGGCCAACATCAAACACCAGTTGAAGGAGTGCCTATGCATGACCCGGCCTCTCGCGAATTTCAGCTGCCTCGGTTCGCTACGCTTGCCGCCAAGACCGCGGTGTGCCACGCCCTAACGTATTTCCTCATGGGCGCGCTCGCCTATCACTTCCTGCATTATGCGGATTTCATCAATCAGCCGAACTCCGGCATGAGGCCGACCACAAGCCTCTGGGTGGTCTTCGGCCCGGCTCTCCAGGTCGTTCGCGGCGTCCTCTTCGCGTCGGTGTTCTATCTCTTTCGCGAAGAGTTATTCGTCCGCCAGTACGGCTGGCTCCGAATGGCCTGGCTGCTGGTCGGCGTGGGCATTCTGGGCACTTTTGCTGCGCCTGCGGGCTCGCTGGAGGGCTTCATCTACACCACCATTCCACCCCCAATTCAGCTCCGCGGATATCTGGAGATCGTTTCCCAGGCCCTACTTCTCTCGGCCTTGCTTTGCTACTGGGTTCGCCATCCCGGCAAGAAATGGCTCAGCTGGACCCTGAGCGTGGTCTTTGCCATCTGCATTGCTCTGCCCATGCTGAGTCTTCTTGCACCCAAACATTGAAGATTGTGCGATCCGGCGGCCCGCACCTATCGGGTGCGCAGTTGTTTCCTTTATGCTCATTGAGAAGCAGGAACCCAAGGTCCCCGGCGACACATTCCGCTGTGGCGGATCGTTGGGGTGGAAGGAATCCCATGCCCATTGCCATCCTGAGCGGCGCAAAAAACAAGAAAATCCTGGCTGCCCTTGAAGGCAACTGGCAGGCCGAAATGGAGGGCTACCACACCTACAAGACCCTCGCTGACCGCGACGCCGATCCGGTGCGCGCGCAGGTCCTCCGCCACCTGGCTCAGGCCGAGATCGAGCATGCCGCGCTCTGGGAAGGCCGCATCAAGGAGCTTGGCGGTCCCGATCCCGTCTACGCCGGCGGTCCAGGCGGCCAGGCCGACTCGCTGGCCAATCGCGCCGGCGGCATGCGCATGGCGCTACGCCGCCTCGAAATTGAAGAAAGCCGCGACATCGCCCGCTACGGCGAGCAGCTCAAGGCGCTCGGCGACCAGGGTTCGATTGCCATTCTTGAACACGTGATCCAGGACGAAAAGGACCACTATCGCGAGCTCGGCTCGCTTATTCGCGGCCACTATTCCGCCCCTGCCGGCACGCCCAAGATCGATGCCAAAGCAGTCCTCGAAGAGATGCTGGCCAAGCGCAACCAGGGCCGCAAGCAGCCCGGCGCGTGGATCGGCGATGCTATCTACGGCGTGAACGACGGCCTCGGAGCCATCTTCGGCATTGTCTCCGGTGTCTCCGGCGCCACCGCCGGCAACCCCAAGTACGTCCTCCTCGCCGGCCTCTCCGGCATGATCGCCTCCGCGCTCTCCATGGGCTCCGGCGCCTACCTCGCCGCCAAGAGCGAGCGCGAAATCTACCACGCTGAAATCGCCCGTGAGCGCGAGGCCATCCAGATGAACGGCCCCGAGGCGCGCGAGCTGCTCTCGCTCTACTACCAGGTCAAGGGACTGCCCGAGGAAGACGCGCTTCACATGGTCAGCCACATTGCCAGCGATCCCGACCAATTGCTCCGCGCCTTGGCCGCCGAGCGCCTCGGCTCCAGCGAAGAGGCCCTCGCCAACCCCCTCGTCTCGGCCAGCTCGGGCGCGCTCTCCACGGCCGTCGGCGCCATCATCCCCGTCATTCCTTTCTTCTTCATGCAGGGAATCCCCGCCGTCATCGCCGCCGCTATCGTCTCGCTTGCCGCGCACTTCGCCGTCGGCGCCGCCAAGTCCCTCATCACCGTCCGATCCTGGTGGTCCTCCGGCCTCGAAATGACCATGGTCGGCGCTGTCGAAGGCGCCGTCACCTATGGCATCGGTATCCTCCTCGGCAAAGGCGGCGTGTAGGGCGATTCAATCAGGTCCGATCCGCGCTAAAATAGAAGTCGCTGTGACTCTCCGCGAGCCCATCCCGGTCCTCCTCTAGCGGCTCCCGCCGCACATACCTGCCCTGCACCCATATTGCGCATTCAATCATCCAAAACACCGCCCCACATAGTGATTGGGAGGCCCGAAATGATCGATCGCCTGGAACAAATGGAGCAGCGCTACAACGACCTGCAATCGCAGTTCGCGCTGCCCGAAGTCTTGAACGACCACGAAAAGTATTCGAAGACCGCGAAAGCCCTGCGCGAAATAGAGACTCCCGTCGAGAAGTACCGCGAGTTGAAGCAAGTCCGCCAGGGTCTCGCCGAGGCGCGCCAGATGCTTGCCGAAAGCGACGCCGATCTGCGCGCCATGGCGCAGGAGGAGATCGCCGCGCTCGAGCCGCGTGCTCAAGCCCTCGAAGAGGAGCTCAAGGTTCTCCTGCTGCCCAAAGACCCCAACGACGAGAAGAACGTCATCCTCGAAATCCGCGCCGGCACCGGCGGCGACGAGGCCTCGCTCTTCGCCGCCGAAATCTTCCGCATGTACACGCGCTTCGCCGAGCAGAAGCGTTGGAAGGTCGAGGTCATGTCGATCTCGGAGTCCGGCATCGGCGGCTACAAGGAAGTCATCGCCATCATCGAGGGCGATCGCGTCTACTCGCAGCTCAAGTGGGAGTCTGGCGTTCACCGCGTGCAGCGCGTTCCCGAAACCGAGCAGCAGGGCCGCGTGCACACCTCGGCCGTCACTGTCGCCGTATTGCCCGAGGCCGATGAAGTCGACATCAAAATCGAGGCCAAGGACATCCGCATCGACACCTTCTGCTCCTCTGGCCCCGGCGGCCAGTCGGTCAACACCACCTATTCAGCAGTTCGCATTACCCACCTGCCCACCAACACCGTCGTCAGTTGCCAGGACGAGAAGTCGCAGATTAAGAACCGCGAAAAGGGCATGCGCGTGCTACGTTCGCGCCTCTACGAAATGGAGATGGAAAAGCAGAACGCCGAACTTGCAAAGGCCCGCAAACAGCAGGTCGGCTCCGGCGACCGCAGCGAAAAAATCCGCACCTACAACTTCCCGCAGAATCGTGTCACCGACCACCGCATCGGGCTCACGCTGCATCAGCTCGATCTCGTGATGCAGGGCCGCCTGCAACCCATCGTCGACGCGCTCATCCTCCACTACCAGACCGAGCAGTTGAAAGGCGAAACCCAGGCCGCGTAAGCGATTTGTACCGCCGGTCTCCAGACCGGCTGTCGTGCGGGTCTCCAGACCCGCACTTACTTGCTGGCGGCGCGCACCCCCGTCTACACAAACAAAATCCGCATCGGCGCTTCCGCCTCCACGCTGCTCTTCACCTCATCGGCCAGCTGACCCGTCTGCTGATCCCGCGCGAACACGCTAATCAGGTTCGAATCCTGATTCGCCACCATCATCCACCGCTCCGTGGGATCGAGCGTGAAATTCCGCGGCGTCTTCCCTCCGCAATTCGACCGCTTCAGCGGCGTCAGCGTTCCGGTCCTCGCATCGGCGCGGAAGGCATACAAAAAGTTGTCGTCGCGGTTGGCAAAATAAACAAACCGCCCGTCGCGCGTGATCACCGTATCGCATCCGCGCGTCGGACCGTGATAATCCGCGGGCAGCAACTCAATTCGATCGACAAGCGTCAGGCTCCCGTCAGTCTTGTGCCACTCCTGTACATCCACCGTCGAAACCAGTTCGTTCATGCAGTAGGCCGTTCGCCCGTTCGGATGGAAGTGCAGCGTCCGCGCGCCGGATCCTGGCGCACCGTGATACGTCCCCGCCCGCATCATCCGCGCCGTCGCCGGATCGGGCTTGTAAATATGGATGCAATCCCCGCCCAGATCGTTGATATATGCAAACCGATTGTCCGGCGAGAACGATGCAAAGTGCGCGTGCGCCGTCTGCTGCCGCTCCGCGTTCGGCCCGTGCTCGGTGTAGTGCTCCGTCCACACCGCATCGCTCAGCTTGCCGTCTTCAATGCGAAAGCTGGCGGCGCTCGCGCCCGTGTAGTCGGCGGCGAGCAACATCCGCCCCGTCGCATCCACGGCCACATGGCACGTTCCCGTTCCCGCCGAGTTCCGCGCCGAGAGTGGCTGCAATTCGCCGCCCGCCAGACGAAAGCTGGCCACTTCGCCCGTCGGCTTGCCCTCAAACGTTTCCAGCTCTGACGCCGAATAAACGAACCCGCGCGAAAGCGCCAGCCACGCCACGTTGGGCACCTTCGCCGCCACGCCACTCGGCGTCAGCGTTGCGCTCGCCGGATCCCAGTCGTAAGCCAGAATCCCGTCAGGCGCATGCGACCCGATAAATACGCGTTGCGTTAGCGTTGTTCGAGCTGCCCGAAGGATCCCCGGAGCAGCGATTGTTCCAAGCGTGGTGGCAGCAGAAGCACTACCCAGAAATTCGCGGCGAGTGATGCGTCTCATAGCAGATGCCATTCTTACCTATAACACTCGCCGCGCGCCATCGCGGATTGGGAAATGGTGTATCCCACGGCCACTGGCCCGAAGTCAACGCGACCACCAGGGAGCGGTGACCCTGATCGATCCGTCGCGGACACAGTACTTCCCAATCCGCCGTAGCAGCGTTCGCTTCACTCCAGCGTGAACTGCACGTTGATCGTCGTCTCCACCTCAACCGGCTGGCCGTCCAGCACGTAGGGCCGGTAGCGCCATTGCTTCACCGCATCGAGCGCCGCCTGCTGCAACATTGCAGGCCCGCCAAGGACGCGCAGATTCTCGATCGTCCCGCCGCGCGAAATCGTCGCCTGCAGCATCACAGTTCCCGACGCTCGTACCGCGATCGCCACCGGCGGGTATTTGGGGACAACCTTGTAGATCAACATCCCCTGCGTCACGCCCGAGGAAACGTGCTACGCCGGCAACACCGCTTGCCGCACGTCGGGATGGGCGCCTTGACCGCTGAGCGGATCGCCCGGGCCGGGTCCACTATTGCCAAGATCGCCAGGGTTGATGAACCGGGGTTCCTCACGCGTGCCGGGAATCCAGATCCTGTCCGGAATTTGCCGCGGCGCTTGTGTCACGCCGCCCGGCATCTCCGTCTGTATGGCCGTCGCGTGCTCTGCTCTCGCCACCGGCTTTGGCTCTTCGACCGGCGTCGGCGGCGCCAGCAGCTGAATCGCGTTCGCAATCTGCGGCAACACTGACGGGTACATGAGTGGAATGAAGATCAGCGCCAGCAGGATGGAGCTGTTGAAGGCAAACGTCGCCATCATCCAGCCCCGGCTGCGCGTGTGGATTGTACCCATGGTTTCGAACGTGGAGTCTTCGAACATGGCCGCCTCCCCCAACCTCTATTCAGCCGCGCCGGCTGAGAGCATCGGAAGGCTCAAATGGGCGAACGCGCCCAGGCCGCCGCGCGCCCTCTGGGTAGCGCAGCCTGCGGCGGGGAGAGGGGCCAGCGGAACCAGAGCGGACGCGTCCGAAAAGCGAAACTGCCAAGCGGATTTTTCCTCAAGAAAAATTCGCCTTCGATTTTGCTTCCGAGAGCACTTTCGCTCTGGTTCCGCTCTAAAAGCCTCCGATCATCCCATT
>JBEKKI010000077.1:0-28439 GCA_050010795.1 Occallatibacter sp. | reverse complement strand
AAGCTGGTTCCGCTGAGCAATCCCGGCTGGCAGAAGCACCCATTTTGGGGTCGAGGGCAAGCTTGCCCTCGACCCCAAGACAAAAACAAAAACCTTCCTGAGAAGGAAGAAGTGTCAGGAATCTGCCCGGCCGTACATGGGGGGTGCGCTGCTAACCGGTTGGAGAGGGTTTCGGGAAGTATGGGCGTTAGCAGGACTAATCTGCCTGAAGCATCTGAGCCGAACCCGGATGAGCACATTGGCTTGGATTCAGAGTTGACAATGAAATGGGCTACTGCCAGAGTGGCTACGCCAAAAGTACCTGCGCAAGCACACCTGGCAGAAAACCTGTTCGGATTGCCCACAGCGCTTGCGTCGGAGCAGGTTCCGTCGGGAACCTGCTCCCAGAATCGCAGCAATCATTTCGACTGGCCGATCATGGACGGACATCTCGATCTTTCCCGGTCGGCTCGAAAGACACGATTCGCACGACGCCATGGATGGCTTGCGTCCCGAAATGTGTAGTCGCAGGCCCCCCGAACACCAGCGAGACGTTCGAATTCGTAACAGAGTACGGGACGTCGTCCCCTCCGGTGACGCAGACCTGCAACGTCGATGAGGGTGGGGTCGTCTCGAAGGGGGCATTGGTTCCATTCCCTGTCAACAGGCTGACCGTGCCGTTGATTTGAAATCCCATTTTTGTGGCTGGGCTGACGGTGGGGCAGCCGGTCATGTCCCAGGTGACTGTGGCGTTGGTCAGCTTGATGTGGTGGGTATGGGCGTTCTGGCCGGGCTGCGCTGGATCGGGGACGCCATTTGTGGTGCCAAGGTCAGACATGGTCATGTCTGCCGTGAAGTCGGCGGTGCCCCATTCTTCGCGGAGGGCCAACGACCATTGACCGTGCATTTCCCATGGCCCGCCTTTGACGCTCGAGGGTGAATAATCGTTGATCGCGCCGCTGAAGTGCATAGGCCTGCGATCCTGGGCCAAAGCACAGGTGCTTGAAAGCAACAAGAGTAGTGAGAGCACGCGTACGGCCGAAGCCATGGTTTTGCTTTTCATGAGGGTCTCCAGTTTTGTGATTGGCGCCTGGGTTACCGAAGATTCACAGACTGCCCGAAGGCCGTGTTTGCTGGGAAGCGATGGAATAGAACCCAACTTCGGTGACTTTGCGCCTAAACTGTCAACACAGTCGTGTACTTTGCGCAGGTGGGTCAAGCAGCAACACACGGAACCGTCGCTTGCCGTCAAATGCTGTCTTTCGCCGTTCTGGCGGACAGGGCTAGAATCGGCTCATCTCTTCTGTGAAATGCCGGGATGCTCCGGAGATCGCTATGGGTGAATCGCTGACTGACATCCCGCCTGTGGAGAGGCCGCCGGAAAAGCGGCTCGATTCATGGAAGGAAATCGCTGCGTATCTGAACCGCGACGTTACGACCGTCCAGCGTTGGGAGAAACGGGAGGGGATGCCGGTCCACCGGCATACGCACGAGAAGCGTGGCTCCGTATATTCCCTGACGAAGGAGCTCGATGCCTGGATCCAGGGCCGCAGTTTGCGCGGGGACGCACAGGGAGTAAGGCCTGAGGCGGAAATACCCCCAACCATCCTGAGCGATCAGGGCGCAATGCCTGCGCGGAGGGCTCGCCTGTGGCTTGCTCTAGGCGCCGTTCTTTGCATCTGCCTGCTGGCTGCTTCCTGGATCGAGTTCCGGCATCGCGCAACCGTTGCGGCTCAGCCGAGGATCCGGTCGCTCGCCGTGCTGCCCCTGCGGAATTTGTCGGGAGATCCGGCGCAGGAATATCTGGCCGACGGTGTCACGGAGGCTCTCATCGGGCGTCTCGCGAATATCCGTGGCCTGCGTGTGATTTCTCACACGTCGGTGATGCGCTTCAAGAATTCGCAACTCTCCATACCGGAGATCGCCAAAACACTGAACGTGGATGCAGTCGTCGAAGGCTCTGTCATGAAAGAAGGCGATCGCATTCGCGTCACGGCCCAGTTGATCCGAGGAGCAACCGACGACCATTTCTGGTCCGAAACCTATGACCGCGAAATGCGCGATGTGCTCACCTTGCAGAGTGAGTTGGCGCAATCCATTGCTGAAAAAGTGGAAGTAACAGTCACCGGAAATGAAATGCAGCGGCTCGCCGCTCGGCGTCCCGTTGCCCCCGAAGTCTACGAGAGCTATTTGAAAGGCAGATACGCTCTAGACCACGGAAACGGAGCTGGGATCACGCAAAGCATTCGTTGTTTTGAGGACGCCCTCAAGGGAGACGCGACGTTTGCGCCGGCTTACCTGGGCCTGGCTAAGGCCTACACCCGGCTCGGGACGGTCTTTGCCGGAGATTCTCCAGCAGAGACGCGACCGAGAGTCCTGAGCTTCGCCCGCAAGGCCCTGGAACTCGACCCGAATCTGGCTGAAGCTCATGTCCTTGTGGCAAATGTCCTGCAAGAACAATGGCAGTGGTCTGGGGCGGAAGCGGAGTACAGGCGCGCTCTCGAATTGAACCCGAACGGCGCCGATGCTCACGCTGGATTTGCTTTGTGGCTGCTGTGCGAAGGACGTACCGATGAAGCTGTCGCGTGGATTAAGACAGCCCGGGAATTGGATCCTCTCGCCGTCAACGGCGGCGGCGTATCATGGTTTCTTTTTCAGACCCACCGGTACGACGAGGCCATCCGCGAATCGCGCAGCGCCCTCGCCGTGGAACCCGATGACGCAACTACTCTCATGGGCCTGGGATTTGCCCTGATCGCCAACAATCAATCGGCAGACGCCATTCCCGTATTAGAGAAGGCTCTGTCTCTATCCCCGGGTAGTCCTGCTGTCACAGGCCTGCTGATCAGAGCGTACGCCCATGCCGGCAGGCGCGCTGACGCCCTTCAGCTCCTCGATCAATTGAAAAGACGCAAGAAGGCGGGATATATTCCTGCGGGTGCGTTTGTGAACGCATATCTGGGCCTTGGCGACACCGATCAGGCATTCTATTGGCTCGAGCAGGCTTACAGAGAGCAATCGAACATCTTGCAGTTCCTGAAGACACACCCATTTTTCGACCCGATCCGCGGCGACCCGCGGTTCGCGGACCTAGTTCGCCGCGTCGGGCTGGCTTAATTCTTTCGGCCCACGAACCCTGCACTGTGCGCGGCAATCGAGATGATGCAGAAAGACAGCCCAGACGCTCAGCATGTCGGCGAGCTGGTAATTTCAGGCAGAGCAGGACTCCAACGGCACACGATCTTCTATGCGCTCTTTGGGGGCAGATTGGTACCGAGTCGGCTTGTCGTCACTTTGTTCCCGGGCGGCGGCGGATTCTCGGGCTGCTTGGTCGTGTGGGGCGACCCTGGCTCTTCGAGCCGCCCCGTCGCCCCCGGCTGCTCTCGCAGCCGTCGCCCAAGGTGCAAGCGGCCCGAGCGGCGGGTAGTGGGTCAGTTTGGAAAACTTTCCCTCAGGGGCTAAAGCCTTCATTGATTTTGCGGCCTTACGGCCCGCGACCCACCCACTGGGTGGGTGCCCCGCTCGTGCCCTGTTACAAGGCTGACGTCGAAGCAGTTTTTCCGCAAGATGTCAGGCCGTGCCTGACATCACTTCAGTCTGAACACAACACCGTGTATAGTCTCGCTTCGATCGCACTCTTCGCCTGTTCCGGCGAGAGGAAGGCCGCGATCATTGCCAGATTTGCTGAATGAGATTCGGACTGAGGAGGGTCAATGACGCGCATTCTGGTTTCGCTTCTACTCCTGCTCGGTGCAGCCCAGGCGCAAGAGACTGGGTTGAGCTTTGACAAGCTGTTCGAACTGGACGCGCAGAAGGCCCATCAACTCTACGAGCAAAAGGACTACGCAGGGGCCGCGACTCTGCTCGAAGAGCTGCACCACAACCCCCAGCTACTATTGCGGAGTGAAGACGAGCGAATCAACCTGCTCTACAACCTGGCATGCTACTACTCTCTCGCCGGCGACAAGCGAAAGGCTCTCGAGGCGCTTGAGGAGGCGGTTGACGCGGGCCTGTCACAAGCCGACTACATGGCAAAGGATGCCGACTTAAGCAACATACGAACGGAAGCCAGGTTCAAAGAGCTTCTCGCGGAGGTCGAAGCCCGCAACAAAGTCGAGGACACCTTGTGGAAGAGCCCTGCGCTCCACACTGAATACCACCCTGACTTGACGGAGGATGAAAAGGTTGCGGGACTTTCCCTGTTATGGTCGGAGGCCAAATACAACTTTCCGTACTTTGAGCGGCTGCCAACTCTGGATTGGGACGCCACATATCTTGCGTATCTACCGAAGGCGCGCGCCACCAAGAGCACGTTCGACTATTACAAGGTCTTGCAGGAGTTCTATGCACAACTGCATGACGGACATACCATTGTCCTTTACCCAAGCCAGTTATATGACCTGGTCGGCTCGCCGCCCATTACGACGCGGTTGATCGAAGACAAGGTGCTGATCGAGAATGTGTGGGATCCAAGCCTCAAGGAGAAAGGAATCGTCGCTGGATTGGAGATCGTTGCGGTCGACGGTATCCCGGTAATGGATTACGGAAACATGTTTGGAGCGCCACTCACCAGCGCTTCATCGCCGCAGGATCTTGCCCACAGAGTTTTTGAGGGCTACCTGCTGAGCGGTCCCAAGGACTCTCCCGTAGAACTGACGCTCCGGGATGGGGCGGGGAATACTCAGAAGGCCACGCTGCGCCGCCTGACAGCGGGCGAGACGCAAAAGCTGTCGCCGATCCCCGTGAGCCGTTTTGCCTTCAAAATGCTTCCCGGAGGCATCGCCTACGTTGCGCTCAACACCTTCCAGGACGAAGGCGTCGGCAAAGACTTCGACGCTGCATATCCAGAGATCGAGAAATCCAACGCGCTGATCCTGGATGTGCGCGCGAACAGTGGAGGGAATGGCAACATAGGCTTCAGGATTCTCAGCTATTTGACCGATAAGCCCTTCCTGACTTTCGCGTGGAGCACGAGAGACTACCGCCCCGCCTATCGTGCCTGGGGACGGATCGAGAATACGTACCGCGGCGAGCCGGATTTGGTGCAGCCCCACGGCGGAACGGCCTACACGCGGCCCGTGGTGGTGCTGACCAGCGGCGGGACTTACTCGGGAGCCGAAGCTTTTGTCGTAGCTTTCGACAGCATGCAGCGCGGGGCGATCATCGGCGAACCGACAGGCGGACTTTCAGGGAGTCCGCTTTCCTTTCCGCTCCCTGGAGGAGGCTCTGCAACAGTTTGTTCGACGGTTGTTCGTTATCCCAATGGCAAGGAATACGAAGGCGTGGGGATACAGCCAAATGTTCTGGTGCATCCCACGATTTCAGATTTCCGGGCAGGCCGCGACACGGTTCTTTCAGCCGCTGTGGACTACTTGACGCGGAAGAACTGAAGGCGGCCCAACAACATTCGGCCGGACCGCTACGTATGCCCAGCACAGATTCTCAGGGTTCTCGATACCAGATTGCTCCCGGAAATCCGGCTTGTCGTGAACTGTTCTTGGATAGCGGCGCCGCCTGAGAGCTAAGGTGCAAGCGGCCCGAGCGGCGGGTAGTGGGTCAGTTTGGGAAAACTTTCCCTCGGGGGCTAAAGCCTTCATTGATTTTGCGGCCCTTTCAGGCCCGCGACCCACCCACTGGGTGGGTGCCCCGCTCGCGCCCTGTGACAAAACTTCCCTGCGCCAGAGTTCTTCGCCAGCATTTGAAGTCGTGCGCTGTTGCAAGGCTCTCGGGGGGAAGGAGTTTTTCGGCAGCCTGTGAAGTCGTGCGCTGTTACAAGGCTCGCCGGGGGAAGGAGTTTTTCGGCAAGTTGGACGGCAGACAGAGGGCGCGAGCGCGGTTTATTGGCCGTTTTGCTTGAGAATCTGCTCAGCGAAGAAGTTGCGCACCTTGGCGCCATCGATAAGCGATTCGAGATAGGCGGTTTGAAGGAGCTGCTTCTGGCTGTCGTGGA
Source organism: Occallatibacter sp. (assembly GCA_050010795.1). Classification (GTDB taxonomy): domain Bacteria; phylum Acidobacteriota; class Terriglobia; order Terriglobales; family Acidobacteriaceae; genus Telmatobacter. The sequence continues at coordinate 22,510 of JBEKKI010000077.1, read as the reverse complement.
GCGACTGGTGGATGGCCTGCTGCACCCGCGGATCGTTCAGCTCCCGCTGGCCGGCCGGCTCGCGCGAAATGAGCTTGTAGATGGCGTAGCCAACGACTTTGTGGCCGGGATCGTAGACAGGAAGCACGTCGGTAAACTGGTCCGGCTTGAGCTTGCCGATGGCGTCGTAGACCGGCGGATCGGACTTGAGCTGGGACTCGCGCACGAAGCCCATGTCGCCGCCGTTCGATGCGGTATTGGGATCTTCGGAGACGTTCGCGGCCACGGTGGCGAAGTCGACGCCGCTCTCGAGCTGGTTGCGCGCCGCATCGATTCTTCGCCTGGCATCGGCATCGCCGGAGGGCTTGGCATTCTGCAGACCGCCGTTCTGCTGCGAGGGAATGGAGGTGACCGCGATCTCAGCCAGATGATATTGCGGCTCGATCAGGTTGAAATCGGCCTTGTGCGCCGAATAGAAGGCCGCGATCTGCGCGTCGGTGATATTGATCCTGGATTCGATTTCCTTGTTGATCAGCTTGGTCTCGGTCAATTGGCGGCGGATGTCTCGCTTGAAGTCGTCGAGCGAGAGGTTGCGCTGCTTGAGCAGGTTGTAGAACTGATCCTGGGTGTACGGCGCCTTGATCTCGGTCAGCTTTGCATTCACGTCCTCATCGCTGGCGGTGAGGTTGAGCTTGGCGGCCTGCTGCTGCAGAACCTCGTCCTGAACCATCTGGTGCAGAACGTTGAGGCGCCGGATGTCGGCCTCCTGAGGCGACGGTTTTTGCGGGCTATCGCCAAGGCTGCTCTGGTAATCGCGTTCGAGATCGGCGCGAAGGATCTCCTTGCCGTTCACAGTGGCTACAACATCGCCGGAAGGCGACCGGTGGCAGCCCGCCAAGGCAGAAAATACAGCGCCGCCGGTGAGAACAACGGCGGCAAAAAGCGTACGTGTTCGAAGAATCGACGAGACGTGCAAGCTGATCTCTCCTGCGGGATTCGCGGAACCCCCGGCAATCTAGGATAAATCCCTGAAGCGGCGAGGGGGTAGTCCACGAATTCGTTATCTAACGACGCCAGCGCCCCCTGAAGCCGCCGGAATGGCATTCTGCTGGGCCGGCGCGGCCGGGGGCTGCTCGCCCACAGCGCGCACTGCGCGGTCAACGGCCATCCAAAGCTGATTCTCGGGAACGGCGCCGCCGTTGACGCGCTCGCCGTTCACGTAGACCGCCGGCGTTCCATCGATCCCAAGCTGCTCCGCCAGCTTGACCGAGGCCCGCACCTGCGTCTCGTCCTGCCTGGAGAGGCAGGCGTTGAGCGCGGCATCGTTCAAATTGCCCAGCGTGCCCTCCTGCCGGGCAATGCGGTCGAGCGCGGCGAAGCTCTTGGCCGGGTCGCGGTCGCTGCCCGTGACCTCATCGGCGTGAGCGTGGAGGTAGTCGACGTAGGTCCAGTAAACATCGGTGCTTTGCGCGGCCAGGCAATTGGCGTCCACTGCCGCGTGCATGGCCCAGGGATGAATCTCGGTGAGCGGATCGTCTTTGTAGACAAAGCGCACGAGGCCCTTGTAGCGGTTAAACGTAGCCGGAAAAAGCTCCTGGTGCATGCGCGAGCAGAAGGGGCACTCCAGGTCGTCGAAATTTACGATCGTGACCCTGGCGGCAGGATTGCCGCGGATGGGGCGCCCATCGATCGGAATGGCGTCGGCCGGATCCTTCGTGAGGTCGAACGTGTCCAAATGAACCAGCTTGGTGCTGTCATTCGAAATGAGGAAGTTGACGACCTGCGATTTGGAACCGCGCGCGATGGTGACGGCCAACGTTTGATAACCGGAGAATTGGCTGGGGGTCCGGGCGCCGATGGTGACATTTACATCCTCAGGCAGCTCGAACTGCGCGCGCACCTGAATCTCGATGCGGCGGTCGAGCGCGGGGTCGGGCGCCGACGGCGAAGGGCTCTGGGCTTTACAGCCCGCGGTGAGGCCGACAATAAGAAGTCCGGCCAAAAAACGTGCGTGTGACAAAGCGATTTCCTCTCAGGAAAGGATACTCCAACGGGGCTCTGAAAGCGCCCTCGTGCACGATGATGGCAGTGGCCGTAAGGAATGGACGCGGGAGGCTGGGAAAGGCAAGCAGAACGAAGCCGCGAATAGCCCGCAGCGCGACGCGACTAGTACGCCGGCGGCAGCGAGGGATCGTGAAAGACCGAGTTGGCGCGACGGATGTCGCCAACCGCTCCGAAGTTAGCCAGGGTGAAACTGTAAAGCCACTGCGTTTCATCGCGGCTGGTTGAGCCTACCGTGCCCAGCTCGAAACGCCGATAGCCAACGGTCAGGCCGCAGCAGTTCCAGTTGTAGATGGCCTGCACGCCGCCATACTGCACTTGGTGCTGCACATAGTCGTAGCCGCCGTTGACCGCAAGATTGAAGCCGCCGCTGCTCGGCTTGCCGATCTGAAGGAAGGGCTGCAACTGCTGGCTCTTGAGAGTCGAGACGGTGCTGCCGGTGCTGCCGGTTTCGTCTACAGCGTTTAACAAGGCGTGGCCGATGCCCACCGTGGTGCGGCCAAAGCTGTAGCCCGCGAAGAGATTGTTGGCGGCGATCTGGCCCGCTTTGGTGTCGTAGTCCAGATCCCATTGCACGCGCAGGTTGTCGATGGCTTCGAACCGGATGCGCGAAGCGATGGGCGCGAGGTTACGCGCCGCAGTAAGGAAAGTGGGCGCCATCAAATCGAGCGTTGCATCGAAGACGTTGCGCCGGCCCGGGATGAGAGCGCCGCCAAAGTTGGGATCGATGAAGAATTCCTGCGCGATCTGCCACGAGGCCCATTCGCGCGGCGCCTCGGCGCAGGGCTCGGTGGTTGCTTCGCCGGTTGCGGCCTCGTCATCCGTTTGGCAGGGGCGCCCGCCAGCCGGCCGCAGATAGAACCGCTGCGTGAGCGAGAAACCGGCCTCGTTCACGTTGGTCGCGATGTCGGTGGTATCGAACAGGAGCACGTCGCGAGCCTTGGGCCCGATTCCACCAACATACCGGTAAGACAACTCGGGCTCGATCACGTGGCGCAGCTCGCGATGCCAGTGAGGAAGCTCGAAGTCGCGCTCCATGGCCGGCAGGCGGATGTCGACCGAGCCTTCAAGGTCAGCGCGGTTAAGCGCGCTATGACTGATGGTGGGAACTGTGAACGGCCCTGTCAGGGTTGGTGTCTGGCTGATGGTGTAAGCGGTGTCGCGAAGAGCCACCTGGGGATCGAAGCTCCATCCTGCCGCCGTGAACGGCATGGAGAGATGGGGGTAAAAGTCAAGCCGGCCTACGTTGCGAGAGTGAAAGAACGGTTCGGAGCGGTTGAGGTAGCCGAGGGAAGAACCCAGTCCCCAGTAGAGAGGCGAGCTTCCCAGGGGCCGGTCCAGCACGTCATAGCGCAGCAATGGCAGGTGCAGGATCCTTACCTCATTGCCGTTCGTAGTGCCGGCAAACGATTCAAAGCGGTCGAGCCATGCCGATGGCATCCTGCCGTTGCCGTTGTGCGTCAACGCCACGTCGCTGGCCACCTGCGAGCTGGTGGCCTGCGAGTAGTTGTCGTCGAAGACCAGCCGATAGACGTAGTTCGACAGGTACTCCACGGCGCCCGCGACGCGCGTGGAAGGCGAAAAGTCCTTGCGGCCCACCAGGCTCACATCCACTCCACCCTGGTTGACAAGCTCATAGCCGACCGGGTCTGCGAGCAGGCCGGCACGCATTGTGTCCGAGCTGGCCGGTGTAGTCCCTATCGCCTCTTCGACGCCGCGATCAAGCAGCGCATTCCAGCGCGCGTTCAGGTGATCGAGTCCCGGCCCTTTGTATCGGAAGTCTCCGTTAGGCGCCCAGCCGCGCTTGCTGTAGTACTCGGCGCCCAGCACCATATCCACGCTCCGGCTGAGGACCAAGTACACCTGCTCGCCAATAGTGAACCCGCGAATCGTCGATCCGACGCTCACCACCGGCGTGAGCAGGCCGCTCACGCGCCCGGTTTCATTGGCCGGGTGATGCAGATAGGGCAGATAGAAAACCGGAACACCGAGGAACTCAAAGAACGCATTCGAGGTAGATGCCTTTTCGTTATCCAGGCTGATGGTATGCGCGATGATTCTCCAGTCGGGGCGGGGAAGGCGGCAATTCGTGATCGAACCGTCGATCACCTTGAAGCTGCCCTCGCCCAACTGCAGCAGCACGCGGGCCGAAAAGAGCAACGGCGCCGGTGTTGAGTACACTACGGTTCGCCCAAGCGAGTGTACGCCCTGCGAGCCGCTCACATTGTAGAAGCGCGCCGTGTGCATGTTGAGCCGCATGTCGGCATGGGTGGCGTGGATGAGAACGTCGTTAGGTCCACCGGACAATTGCAGATGTCCATCGGCCTCAAGCTCGGTTGTCTTGCGGTTGTATACGACGCTATCTGCACGAAGAATGTAGTCCTGGTAGTGCGCCACCACGTCGCCGGTCAGAGTAAGGGTGTCGCCCGCCCATACCTGGCGCATCGCTTCCCACTCGACTGGAGTGCCTGTTGGAGGCGTCGCTTCAGGCCTCGCCAGAGGCACCAGTTCCTGGCTCGGATCGTCAGGCAATGAATCCGGAGGCGGGACGGTGGGACTCTCCGCGGCGCCGTTTGTCTCACGTTGCGCCGAGGGTGCCGCGTTGGTCAACGCCTGCGCGCCCAGCGGCAGATGACAGACGGCCAGCAGCGTGATACATACTAAGTTACGAGGACACATCCAAATCCATCACCGGTGTAAGGCTCAGCATAGCAAAGCAGGCCGCATGGATTGGGACGTGTTCACGCAGCTCTGGTAACTTGAAAACCCGGGTCGAAAGCGCGCCCACGGATTCCATGCCCGTCATTATGCCTGTGTTTTTCCGCTATCTTTTTTCCCTTGGTTCAACAGGAAACATCCATGCCGTCCCGATTGGATTTTCGGGTTTCGGGGTGGATGCATTGAGCGGTGCAAGTTTGCGATGCGGACGAAGCACCATTAGAGAAGGGACAAAAAGGCATTGAGCAAATCAGCCAGCACGGCAACTCTTTTTCCGGCGTGGAAGCAGGAGGTCAATCGGCGCGTGGCCGCACATTTGAGCAAAAAGACGCGATCTACGAGCGAATCCGGAGAGAGCCATGATAGCCACACGGCTGTAACCGGCCGAGCAGCCCAGGCCGCCGCGCGTGTCGCCGAGCGGTATGCCCACGCGCCCAGCTTCAGCGAGATGCTGGCAGACGAAGCTCGCGCCGCGATGCGCGCAGCCGAAGCTGCGTCAAAGGCCGCGCAGCAGGCGCACGAGGCGGTTCAGTATGTGCTTGCCGGGCTTGAGGCCGCGTCGCCTGAATACGGGTTAAGGCCCGAAACTGTGACTCCCGCGGCGCCCGCGACCCCGCAGGCGCCTGAATGTCTCGAATTCGACGAAAGTCCACTGTTTTCCCGCGGCAATCTAGAGGAGCAGTCTCAAAGCGACGCCGATCCCGTCGGTGATCGTGCAGGGGATCGGGCAGGGGATCGTGCAGGGGATCGGGCAGGGGATCGGGCGCAGGAGCGCGCCTGGGATCGCGCCTGGAAGCGGCTTGAGCCGACGTTAACGATGTCGATCACCGAGGCGCACGCTGATCATGAGGGTGTTGAGGCAGCCGAGCCGATTTACGCGAATCTCATTCAGTTCCCGCGCGAAATTTTCGCCACGCGCAAGATGCGTCCGCGCCGCGCCTTGGGCCCCCTGGCGATCGCAGCGACGGAATCGCAGTTGAGCATCTTCGAAGTCGACCCGGACAGCATTTCAACACTGCCCGCAGTGGAGGAAGCCGCCGCGCCGGCATGGATGCGGACGGAATTTGGGAGCGTCGCCGAGGCGGCGCCGGAGGCGGTTGAAGACCAGCTCGAAGCGCCCGTTGCGATGACTGACGAGCCGGAGGGTGCCAGGCCGGCGCCACTGGGCCGCAGGCTGATGGCGATCGCGGTCGACGCGAGCCTGATCGGCGCGACATTTCTGGCCGCAGCGATGATGGTTGCGTCACACATCAGGCAGTTGCCGAGTATTCGCGCCGTGGAACTGTGCGCCGCGCTGGCCGTGTTCGCCATCGGCGCTGCCTACCAGGCGCTCTGCCTCACGCTGGGCAAGACGACGCCGGGGATGCTGTATGCCGGCATCACGCTGAGTACGTTTGAGGGCGATAGCCCGAGCCGCAGGCAACGTTGCAGGCGAATGCTGGCGCTGCCTCTCTCGGTGCTGCCTCTCAGCCTGGGCCTGATTTGGGCGCTTTTCGACGACGACGGCCTGACGTGGCACGATCGTCTGTCGGGGACGTATCTGCGGAGGCGGTGACGGGCTTCAGTGCTTGCTGAAAAAGCCCGAACGAAAAGCAAATTCGTCAAAGATGAATTGGTAGGGGCTTCAGAGCTTGCGGAAAAATGGGGAACAGAGGACGAATCTCCTAAAGAACTTCCCTCAGGGCCTGAAGGCCCGATTGATTTTGTTCCTGTTACGGCACGACTGAAGTCGTGCCCTTTCAAAACAACGAGTTTTTCCGCAGCCTGTTCATCCCGACAGCGCGAGCAGGGCGCTGACGCCGGCGCCGATCAGCGCCGTTTCGTCGTCGGGAGGCAGGATCTCCAGCGAGTAGCTCTGCAGCGGGCTCATCCGCACCATCGACTCAAGGTGGTGGCGCAGCAGAGGAAGATCGAGGAAGCCGACGTTGACGCCGGTAAAGTAGAAGCGCCCCGGTCCCGCCAGGTGAATGAAGGACGCAGTGGCAGCGGCCAGCGCGCGATGCCACAGGTCGACGAAGTCGCGGCATCGTGCGTCGCCCTTCTTCGCATTGGCGAACACCTCTTCCGGCTCCAGGTCGAGGAAGCGCATGCGCATGGCGCGATGGCCCATGATGCCTTCGAGATGGCCGACGCCGCCGCATCCGCAGTAGCGTTCTTTTGGGTCGAGCGACACGGTGATGTGGCCGCCCTCCCACACGCCTTCAACACATGGCCAGCGCCCGTAGCCGATGCCGTTGCCGATGGTCCACACGCGGGTGAGCTTGTCGAGCTTGCCTCGCGTGGCGGCCACGCCGGCGGCGATGGCATCAGCATCGTTGCCCGCGTGCACCGGCGCCGCGATTCCGCGGCCCTGCAACGCCTGCGCCAGTTCCTCAGCCAGCCGCATCCCCTTCAACTGCTTCAAATTCGGAGACTCTTCAACCACTCCCGAGCGCACGATGCCCGGCACGGCCACGCCAATCGCATCCACCGTTGCTGCTCCGCCTGCCGTTTCTCCCGCCATGACGCCGATGTGCTCTGCGACGATCTCAACCAACTCGCTCCCCGGAATCGCATCGAGATCATGCATCGCCTCAGGGTCGGCGGGGAAGCGAAGCAACTTGCCGGTCAGCCGCTGATCCTCGAGCCTGCCGGTCACAATGTGGTCAGTCATGACGACGCCAATTGCGGTGGACATTGCGGCCTCCTGGGAAGAACAGTGGACAGCGGAAAAAGTGAAAGAGTGAAAGAGTGAACAAGTGAAGAAATGAAGAAGTGAAAAAGTGAAGGGGTGAATGGCCGGCAACTCCCGGCTGTCGTTCACTCCTAGAGCCTGTTATTAACTTTCGCGCGGGCGGCGTTGCGGGCGAAAATCGCGCGAGACGAGGCGGAGGGTTTTGCCCATTTCGTTGTCGCTCGTCGCTCGAAGATTCCCGATATTCGTCGCTCCTCGCTCCTGGAACTGGGCAAAACCGACTCCCAGCGCCGCTCGTGGGAAAGTTAATAACAGGCTCTACTGGTACTTGTGCAGCCGGCCCAGCCCATTGAACGCCGCCACCTTGTAACACTCGGCGAGCGTGGGGTAGTTGAACACGGTATCGATGAAATAATCCATCGTGCCGTCGAGGGTCATGACCGCCTGGCCAATGTGCACCAGCTCGCTGGCGCCCTCGCCGATAATGTGCACGCCGAGCACCTTGCGCGTGTCGCGGTGGAAGATCAGCTTAAGCCTTCCCGTGGTGTCGCCGCGGATTTGGCCGCGGGCCACTTCGCGATAGTAGGCCATGCCGACTTCGTATGGCACGTCTTCGCCCGTCAGTTGTTCCTCCGTCTTGCCGATGAAACTGATCTCGGGAATGGTGTAAATGCCGTAAGGATAAAAGCTGGGGTTCGACGTGGCTGTACGATCGCCGAAGGCGCGCACCGCGGCGATGCGGCCCTGCTCCATTGACACCGAAGCCAGCGAAGGGAAGCCAACCACGTCGCCCGCCGCATAAATGTGCTCGACCTTGGTCTGGTAGTGCTCGTCGACGGCGATGCGGCCGCGGTTGTCTGCCTCGAGGCCGGCGGCGGCAAGATTCAGGTCGTCTACATTGCCCAGGCGACCCACGGCGTAAAGCAGCGCATCGCCCGATACTTTCTTTTTGCTCATCAGGTTGGCCACGACCGCTCCAGGCGAAGGTTCCTCCACGGAATCGACCTCCTCGCCCAGGCGCATGGTGACTCGGGCGTCGCGGAGGTGGTAGCTGAGCGCCTCGATGATTTCCTGGTCGGCGAACTCGAGCAGCCGGTTGCGTTTTTCGATGAGCGTGACGCGCACGCCCAGCACCGCGAACATGCAGGTGTACTCTACTCCGACAACGCCGCCGCCAACCACGATGAGCGATTTGGGGAGCGACTCCAGGCCCAGAATCTGGTCGCTGTTGACGATGGTTTTGCCGTTGACGGGAACCTTGCCTGACACGGCGGGCTTGGTGCCGACGGCAATGATGATCTGCCCGCCCTGGAGTGTGGTTACGGCCTGCGGCCCTTCCACGCGAATCTGGTGGGGATCGATAAAGTGAGCGATGCCGTGCACCACATCGATGCCGTTGCGCGATAGTTGCGCCTCGGTCACGTCCACCTCGGTCTTGATCACGGCCTGGACGCGAAAGGCCAGGTCGGCCATGGTGATCTTTTCCTTGACGCGGTAGTTCACACCGTAAATCGAACGGTAGTTGTATCCGGATAAATGCAGCACTGCTTCGCGCATGGTCTTAGAGGGGATGGTGCCGGTATTGATGCAAACGCCGCCGACAACGGAGCGAGCCTCAACCACAACCACGCGCTTGCCGATCTTGGCCGCGGCCACGGCGGCGCGTTGTCCCGCAGGTCCCGATCCGATGACGACCAGGTCGTACTGTACAGCGCTCATGCGAGTCTCTCTCATCCAGGATGCAAATCGATGGTTAAGGGCAGGAATGGCCGGACGCTCCGCAGCCGGACCGGCCGCCATTCCAGAATAACGGTACGCGGGGAATGGGTAAGGGAAGTGAAAAGGTGCGCGTGCAACCGCCGGCCGCGGAAGGTGGGGCCGCTCCGGTTGAATCAAGCGAGGCGGGAAGCCCCGGCAAGCGACCAAGGGTCACTCGCCGGAGCCGCAGATCGAGGTTCCCGCCGGCCCAAACTCAATGCGGGCAAGCAATCCCGCGTCAGGCTCGGGCAGCACGCAAAGATTGCGGCGCGGTCTGCCCGTGTCCGGCCCATTTGCCGCCGCCCTGATTCTCTTCGTCGAGCTTAAATTTGCGGATCATGCCGTCGAGCTCTGCGGCCAGTGACGTGAGGTTTTTGAGGGCCTCCACGGCCTCCTCGGCAGCGTTCGTGTTTTCAATTGCCAGCTGCGAAATTTGGCCCGCGGACTCAGAGATTTCACCCGCCGCGGAGGTTTGCTCCGTGGCCGCAGTGGCGATCAGGTCAATCTGTTGCTCAACCCTCTTCGACGCCTCAATTGTGGCCTCCAGGCTTTGGCGCGCGTTCGAAGTCTCGTGCAGCCCGCTCTCAACCGCGTTGCGGCTTTCAGCCATTACCTGCATCGTCTCGCGGGTCTCGTCCTGAATGTTGCGGATGGTACTCGCGATCTCCTCCGTAGCGCTTTTGGTGCGTTCGGCCAGGCGCCGAACCTCTCCAGCCACAACCGCGAAGCCGCGCCCATGCTCGCCGGCGCGCGCCGCTTCGATGGCCGCATTCAGGGCCAGCAGGTTGGTCTGCTCGCTGATTTCCTGGATGACGTTGACAACTTTGCCGATCTCCTGCGACCGGTCGGCGAGCCGTGTCATCTTGTCGGAGACTGTTTGGGTGGCGGCGGCAATTTTTTCCATGGTGGCCGCCGCGGCTTGCATGACGGCGCCGCCCCGCTCGGCGGTCTGGGCCGACTCGCGGCTGGCTTTGGCCGCGTTTTCAGCGTTGTGGCTGATCTCGCCGATAGTTGCCGTCATCTCCTGCGCGGCGGCGGCGATCTGATTGATCTTGCCAGACTCTGTTCGCGTGTTGCCGGCGCTTTCGACCGAGCGCGTGCTGATCTGAGTGGATGCGGCGGAGAGCGTGTCGACACCGTGCGCCACCGACTGCACCACCGACCGGATGACGGCCACCGATTCATTCAGGGCCTTGTCCAATTGGCCGATCTCGTCGGTTCCCGTGACAGCCACGTGTGCGGTCAGGTCCTTTTCCGCCAGCCGCTGCGCCAACGCCTTGGCTCGTCCAATGCGTGGCGCCGTGACTCGCGTGAGGGCGATACCAATCAACGCGCAAAGCGAGACAAGCAGCAGCGTCATGCCGCCGATTACCCAGGTAGCACGATTGCTGGCACTGGTGACTGCCTCGCTTCGTTCCATGCACATGCCGGTGTGAACTTGAAATCCGTCGTGCGCTGCCGCCAAAGCGGTCCCCAACGATGCCGTCACCGTTTCCGAGGACAAAACGTCTAACCCGTCACCCGCTTTGCCGCTCGTCAGCAGCGCCACCCCCCGGTCGCTCGCATCCTGGTATGTTTTGATCGCATACACGAATTGCTCATAGTGTGCGCGCTCTTCAGGGATAATCAGCGGGTCCATCGCTTTCAACGCGGTCTGGTACTGGCTGATAGCCTGCTTGCGCCTGGCGGCGTGGTCCTCCATGCATGCCTGCGTCTGGCACAACATCAACTCCAAATCTTCGCGCCGCTCGGTATTGACGCCGTCGCGAATTTCTCCGATGTTGATCAGACTCGGGAGGTGATTTCCGCTCACTTCGGTGCTGTCCCGCGCGATGGTGTGAAAGATCGCGAAGGTGTACACACCGAGGCCGAGGCACAGAGCGCAAACGACGCCAAAGGCATAGGTGTACTTACGAGAGAGCGGCAGGTTCCTGGCCCAGGACATGGCGCATCCTTTCGCAATGATGTTATGAACTCTATCGGCGGAATACGGCCGGCCTTGAGCGCTGGCTGGCGGTGCAAGCGGTGTGGGATGGGCCTTATGGGTCGCGTGATGGCCCTTAGGAAGCGCGACGCCACGCATTCTCGAGCTTTCGCGCGGGTCCGATCGGCGCGAGCCGGCCCATTGAGTTTGCCCGGATCGCGGCCAATCGACATGCTTACGGCAAAACCGGGGTTGCTTTGTCCCGTTTTGCTCTCTCGAGGGCCGCGGCTCCCTGCTGGTCGCGTCGACTTGAGTGCGGTGGTTCCGGGATACATCTACTCTGGTTTTGCGATAGGGCCGGCTGCGGCGGTGGCGCGAATAACTTCTGAAATGAAGGTGAAGATGAAGATGATGCGACGGGGACGACGGTTTTCCCGCCGATCGAAACGGCGCTGATTTCAGGAGACATTGCCTTCCGCCAGCACAGCGCCGGCCATACGCCTGCGCCAAACTGGCCGTATTTCATTGAGTTCGCCAGCCGATACCTGCGCGCACCGTAATTGGCGAATACGAAAGGCTGTTGGCAAAGCTCACGTTGTGCCCGGATGCGTTTGCGCCCAGGCCTTGTACTCGTTGAGCACGGCGATGCCTTCGGAGTTGTACCAGGAGTAGCCGTTGCGGCGTTCGAGGCTGAGTTCGTTCACGTCGTCGTGGATGGTCTTGTCGCGGTCACCGAAGATGGGTTTGTCGGTTCCGATCTGGTAATAGCGCGCCCAGATGGGGCCGGCGCCGGCGACGGCCACGAGTTGGCGGCCTTTGGGATCGCGGCGGTCGGCCATGAAGTTGCCGCTGCCGTAGCGGAAGCCCATGATTTCCACCTTGCTGAACCAGGTGCAGGCCGCACGCACGGTAGCAACTTCGGCGGGAGTGGGGTTCGGCAGGCTCATGAAGAATTGGGCGATCGGAAAGCTCTCGTTGCTGGTGAGCGCGGCCATCTCGTAGTTGCGCGCCGAGGTTGGCTCCAGAATGAGCGGGTCGTACTGCTGCGCCCACGCGGTTTTCACTCCGTTCTCGACGATCTGGAGGCGGAGCAGGCAATCGATGCCGCGCTGGGCGGCGGGGCCCGCACGCTTGACGAGCGAGGAAGGCAGGAATGCGTAGTCAGGCGCGCCAGCCGCCACGTCGTGCAGAATCTCTATCGCGTGCAACATGGCGTCGTCGTTGATGGTGATGGCGTCGTGATAGCCGCCCTCGAGGGGCCACACCTGCGGCCAGCCGCCGTTGGGGTACTGCGAGTGAAGCAGGTACTCGATGCCGCGCTCTACCGAGGCGCGGAAGGGTGCCGCTTCGGCATCGCGATGCGCGGCCAGCAATGCGGTAGTGACGTGGGCCAGGAAGCGAATCTGCATCCAGGTGGAGTCGTTGTCGAGCGTGGCGATGTAATGCCAGTTGGGATCGACGGGCTTGTCGAAATCGGCGTCGTCGCCAAAGTGGTCGAGATTGTCGGCGTCGTACAGGTCGCCGGGGGCGCGCGGGCGGCTCACCATGTCGATGTTCTTGCTCCAGCCGCCATCGGGTACCTGCCATGTGACGATGTTGTGCGCCGCGCGGATCGCATCGTCGCTGGTCCACCAGTCCGCCGGATGGTCGATGCGCAGCGCGAACATGCCGCGGCCTCCCGTGGCGTGCCTGGGATTGGTGTTGCCGGCGGTCTTTTGCTCGGCGGCGAGAGCCTGCTTGTCGACCGCCTTTTGCTTTTCGGAGCGCTCGAGATACTCGAGCCAGAACTTCTGCTCTTTTTTGGGGAGAGTCGCGATGCGCTCGCGAGTGAGTGGTTTGGCAATCGCGTTTATGCCGATCACCCTGGCTGAGACGGTTGCAGGGAGGCCCAGCAAAACGAGCAAGGCCGGGAGCGTAACCAGGAGCGCAACCGGGAGCGCAAAGAGAGGGGTTTGGCCGCGACGCATGATTGGGTTTGTATCCCGGCGAAATCGCCCTTGTCAATGGGAGGTCTGACCACTGCGCCGGGCCGGCATTCGATCTACTTCACGCCTTTGCTCGGATCCCACACTCCCTCAAGCTTGCGCACATAAAGAATTTGCCCAATGTGGTAGGCATTGTGCGCGCCGATGTGCGCAATCAGCGAGGCGTTGTCCGCGAGCTTCTTCTCATCGGCCGATTCGACGGCCTTCTCCCAGTCGGTCATCACCTGATCGAGCTTCTTCACCAGGTCGCCCCACTGCGCGGCGTCGAAATTGTTGAAGGTCTCGTCGTTGTTGCCGTCGAAGGCCGGGGGCTTCTCGCCCTTGAATTCAGTAAGTGCGCGCGAGTCCCAGTACCAGAGGTGATAGGCGAGTTGACCGACTGAATGCTGGCCATTTCCCGGCGACCACTTCGCCTGCTCGGCCGTGAGCCCCGCAACGGCGATGTTGGCGGGAACAAACCAGTCTTCGTTGTTGTGCGTGGTGCGAAGCTGCTCAAGCAGGAGGCCGCGCAACGTCGTCGGCGGGGTCGTTTTCTGTGCGGAGAGCGCAACCGGCGCAAGAAGGAGCATCAACAAAAGGATTGGTTTCACACGAGCCTCCTGAACGGTGACACGATCCCGGAAGTGTACCACCGCAATGTCTGTTCGAACCCGGGGCAAGCCAACCCTGGTCACAGGGCACGACGCCGGCCCCCGCAGCGTCGCCGGCACCAGCAGCATCCAAATGAACAAGGAGCGAGGGCCGTCTACCAGCATGTGTATTGGACACGCGGCGGGCGATTGCAGCGGTTCCGGAATTGATGTACCGCGAAGCCGCCGCTTCTGAGTGGAATTTTTCTTAAGAAAATGCCACCTTTCACTGCCCTGAAGAGGGCACATGAATTCCGGAACCACTCTAGCCGTGTCAGTTCGTATTCCCAGCGACTGGCCCTCTGTTTCCCGATTACCAATTTCTGCTTTAGGCTAATTGCATGGAATTCAAAGTTGTGGAACTGGAGCGCGAACCAGTTGAATTCGAACTGGCTCTGGCGCCGGGTGCAGTGAATTTCGGTGAGGATGCCGAGCAGGTGGGCAATCTGGTTACGTCGGGCCGCGCCGAGGTGATCCACGAGCATCGTGGACCGAAGGAAATTGTTGCCGACATCCGGCTGAAGGGCCGTTTTGCGGGCAGATTCGAGGTTCCGTGCGCGCGCTGCATTGAGCCGGTGGAGATTCCCCTGGCCGCCGAGTTCGACCTCATCTTCCGGCCTGTTGGCGTCGATGCCGGAGCGCCGGAAAGGTCGATTACGGCGTCGGAGACTGAAATCGGTTATTATCAAAAAGACAGTCTGTCGCTTGAAGATGTGCTGCGCGAGCAGGTGCTTTTGTCCCTGCCGGTCAGGACGCTGTGCAAGCCCGACTGCAAGGGACTTTGCCCGCACTGCGGAGCGAACCGCAACAGCCAGCCGTGTTCCTGTGAAGAGGGCACGAGCGATCCTCGCTGGGAGGGGCTGACCGGGTTGCACAGCCGGATCAAGTCCTGAAAAATCAACCCCTTGGAACAGGGCGCGTCACCCGCCGCCGCAAGCCGGCTCAGGGAAGTTCGACGCGTTCCCGCTGGGGCGCCCGCATGGCAGGCTGGCGGGCGAAAAATCGAAAGGAATTGCATCATGCCGAATCCGAAAAGGCGCCATTCCGTGCGCCGTACCGCCAACCGGCGCGCACACGACTTCCTGACCAGTGTGGGCCTGTCTGAGTGCCCCAACTGCCACGAGAAGAAGCTGCCCCATCGCGCCTGCCCCAAATGTGGAGCCTATAAGGGCCGCTCCGTGCTGGATGTAAAGGAAGAGAAGTAACGAACAGCCACTGAGATGCTGACCGACATCGCGCTTGACGCCGTTGGTTCCGACAAGGCTCCCGAGCCTGAGATCCGGGGAGCCATCCTCGCTTGCCGGGCACTGCCCGTGCGTGTGCATCTGATCGGGCCCGAGCCGGAGCTTCGCGACCTGCTCGACGATTATCTTGAAGACGAAGACCTGCCCATCGTCATCCACCACGCCTCAGAACGGATCGGAATGGACGAAAAGGCCGCACATGCCGTGCGCGCCAAGCGCGACAGTTCGTTGCGCGTGGGCCTGAAGCTGGTGCGCGAAGGCAAGGCGGCGGGCTTTGTGACTGCCGGCAACACCGGCGCAGCCATGGCCACGGCCAAGATGGTGCTGGGCGGGCTGCCCGGAGTCGACCGACCGGCCCTGGCCACTCCGATGCCCACGTCCAAGGGCAATCCGTGCGTGCTGCTTGACGTGGGCGCGAACGTTGATTGCAAGGCGCAAAATCTCGAGCAGTTCGCGGTGATGGGCGAGATGTATGCACGCAGCGTGCTCAAGATCGCGCGGCCGCGCGTGGGCCTGCTCTCCATCGGCGAAGAAGAAACCAAGGGCAACGAGCTGACCCGCGAAGCATTGCCGCTGCTCAAGGCCCTGCCCATTCACTTCATCGGCAATGTGGAAGGCCGCGACATCTTCAACGGCAAGGCCGACGTGATCGTTTGCGATGGATTCGTGGGCAACGTGGCGCTCAAGACGAGCGAGGGCATCGGGCGCTTTGTGCGCGATGCGCTGCGCAGCTCGCTGAACAAAACCGTGACGGCGCAGGTGGGCGCGCTGCTGTCGCGCCGCGCCTTCAACGATTTTCGCCGGCGCCTGGACTACACCGAGTACGGCGGCGCGCCGCTGCTGGGTGTGCGCGGCGTCTGCATCATCGGCCACGGGTCTTCGAACGACGTAGCCATTTACAACGGAATCCGCGTGGCCCACGAGTTCTCGCGTTCCGGCGCCAACCTGCGCATCGAGCAGGCCTTTGCCGGCCGGCCCAGGCCGCATCCCGACGACGACGCCATTAGCGACGCCATCATTCAGTGATCAGAGATCAGGGGTCAGTCGTCAGGGATCAGGGGTCAGGGGTCAGGGATCAGGGATCAGAGATCAGGGATCAGGGGTCACATGGCCGCGATACCAACGCCGCAAGGGAAATTTGACGAAACTGTATTGAACCAGCTCGCCTGCCCGGCGTGTTATGGCGATCTTCGACTCGATGGCGCGCGGCTTGTGTGCGCTGCATGTGCTCGCGCGTATCCCATCATCGATGGCATTCCCGTGCTGATTGCGGAGCGCGCGGAAACGAATGCAGATCCGAGCTAAAAGACCTTTGCCCGGGAGCCATCTTCCTTGAGGCGGCCTTTCCGGCCTGCCGAGGGGCCGGCTACAGCAGATTCAGAGTTGCTGAAAGGCAGGGCTGATGCTGCCGAGTGGCTCTTTCCCCAAGAAAGAGCACCTCGCACGCTTTCTCCCGTAGCACGGGAACTCTGAATCTGCTCTAGAGACGCTGGTAAAACGGCAGCACAATCATGAGCGCAATCCCCGTTGCCGCGATCAATGCCAGCACGATGAGACCATAGAGCAGCTTGAGGTTCGGACCCTGCGGCTGCTCCCCCGGCGGATGATTCGCCGGGCGGCCCGGGCGCTCACCGTCACTCATACTTCAACGACTCCACCGGGTCCATCTGCGCCGCGCGCGTGGCGGGTACGGTGCCGAATACGACGCCCACCAGCGTAGCAGCAGTCATGGCGATCAAAACCGACAGCCACGAGATGGGAAAGTCGTACCCACTGAAGATGCGAATGGATAAGGGTAGCGCGAGGCCGACAAAACTGCCGACAATGCCGCCGGTGAGCGAGATGAGAACGGCCTCGGTGAGAAACTGCAGCTTGATCTCGCGATAGGTTGCTCCAAGAGCCTTGCGGATGCCGATTTCGCGAATCCGCGAGCGCACGTTGGCCAGCATGATGTTCATAATGCCCACGCCGCCGACCGCCAGCGTGACCGCCGCCACCAGCACCAGCACCGCTGTGAGCGCATCGGCGATCTTTGCCGCGGTCACCAGCAGCTCGGTGAGGGTTTGCGCCTTGTATATGGAGTTCGCGTGATGTCGCGACTTGATCACATTTACGATGTCCCTTGACGCTTCGGGCACCTCGTTCATGCTCTGCATGGAAAAATAAATCTGGTTCACGCGCTCGGTCCCGGTAAAGTAGCGCGCCACCGAATAGGGGACCAGGACGGTATCGTCGGTGATTTCCGACATTCCGAAGTCATTCACGCTCTCTTTGAAGACCCCAATGATGGTGAATGGAATGCCGAGAATCTGGAAGTTCTGACCGACTGCAGAGTCGTCGCTGCCGTATCGTTCTTTGGCAAATGGCTGGGTTACAACCGCGCAATGGAGGTGAGCCGAGTCGTCAGTGTCATCAAAAAAACGCCCCTGGGTAACGATCAGGTTGCGGATTTGCTCGTATTCCGGTGTGACACCCAATACCACCGTGTCCTTCTGGATTCCCCCCGGAAAAGTGAGACGGTTGTGCATCGACAACACAGGTGAGGAAAACATGATGCCGGGTACCTGCTGATCCACGGCCTTTTCATCCTCGCGGGTCAAAAAGTCGTTGTAGCGCACGCGCTCCGCCGCCGTTGCGCCGCCGCCCGCATATTCCACTTCCACCTGGTTGGTGCCGATCTTCTGCAGCAGTTCGAGAACGTATTGCTTCCCCGTCATGCCGATCGTGACCACGAGAATAACCGACGCAGTTCCGATGACCATGCCCAGAGCAGTCAATGCAAAGCGCGTCTTGCTGGCGCTGAAGCTGTCGCCGGCAATCTTCAGGATCTCGCTCATGAGCATCGTCCGGCGCGCGCTCACAAGCGTCTCCTGAAAGGTCTTTTGACGGGCTTGTTCCGTGATCGGATTCATTGTTTCCTTTAAAGCAAGATGCGCGAGTGTGCCTTCGAGGTTCCGGAAGGATGGAAGAACGCTTCCTGACCGAGGCTCAGAGCGGTTCCTATTGATAGCTTACGCGCGCGGCCATCGCCGCGGAAACCCGCCCACGTCCTTCCGTTTCATGGCCCGGCTCAATCGACGGCTCGAGGGCGGATCGCCTGCGGCTCCCCGGGCCAGGCCCGGCCTACGGCTTGGGAGTTTGACCGGCGACGCACTTAAGGGAGTCCATCCGGGCCCAAGTGGTCACGTCCAACGCAACACCCTGCATGCACACCGTGACGCCATCGTGGGGCATACCGGTGAACTGGATTCCCGTTCCAATCACCGGGCGAGAACCCTTGATCAACAGGTTGTAGAGGACGCCGCTTTTCACATCCTTCACCACAAGGCAGCCGGCTTCGACGCCGGCTGCCACGCATCCCTGCGCGTGCACCGGTTTCGGCTGGGGCGCGGGGCCTGCTGCCGCGGTTGCCGCTGCCGCCAGCGCCATGGCAAAAAGAACTGCTCGTTTCATCATGTTCCCCCTGAATGACGTTTCATTGGGATTTGGGAAGCGAAGAATTGCAAACAGAGCATACGCCCCACCGAGAAGAACAGTCCAGCATTGGGTGAACATCGGCCGGCAGAGGGTTTGACGCGCCGGGAATGGGATGGCTTCAAGTCGCAGAGCCGATTATTTTTTCTGCGTTTCGCGCCACAGCGCAGCGAGCGCCTCGAGAGGCACAGCTTCTGCCCGGGCCTTGGCATCGATGCCCACAGCTTTCAGTGCGGCAGACGCCGCGGCGGGCGCCATACCGGCTGTACGCAGGTTATTCGCCAGCGTTTTGCGCTTCTGCGCAAAGACCTGCCGCAAAAAGCGCAGGTATCCTGTTTCGTCGACATGCAGCTCGGAAAAACGGGGCGCAAAGCGCCAGCGAAAGACCGTTGAGTGAACCTGGGGTGGAGGCGAAAACGCCGACGGCGGCAGAGTGAAGAGGTGCTCGACCGGGCCATACATTTGCATCGTCGCGGAGAGGAGGCCATAATCGCGCGATCCCGGAGCGGCGGTGACCCGGTCGGCGACTTCGCGTTGAACCATCAGCACGGCGAGATCGAGCGCGGGGTGGCAGGCGGCAAGCTTGAGCAGGATGGGTGAAGTGATCGAATAGGGCAGATTGCCCACTACGCGGAGGCGCTCGCCCGCGCTGGCCGCCGCCGCGGCAAAGTCGAAGCGCAGAACGTCCTGCGCAAGGATGGTTACGCGCTTCGGATCAAACTGCTCGCGCAGCCGCTCTGCAAGTTCACGGTCCAGCTCAACGGCTACCACGCGCCCGGCCCGCGCCGCGAGCACTCCGGTGATTGCGCCGCGCCCCGGACCGATCTCCACCACCGTGCGGCTGGCGATCTGGCCCAACGCCGCCACGATCCGCTGCGCGGCGTTCGCGTCCACGAGAAAGTTCTGTCCCAGCCTGGGTTTGGTTGGCATCTTCTGCTCCGATGGTAGACGAGCGGGGCAACGGGACAGCGAAGGCGCTTTTGCGTTATACACATGAATCGTGGGATACTTACACATCGGGGGAAGCGCTGTGCGGACGAACATCGACATTGACGACAAGTTGATGAAGCAGGCGATGAAGGCCACAGGCGCTCGGACCAAGAAGGCTGCGGTGGAAGCTTCGTTGAGAAAGCTGCTCGAGGTCAAGGCCCGCGAAAGGGCCCTCGAAAGGGCTATGAGGCTGCAGGAAGACGAGCGCCAGGCGGCGGACCGGAAGGGCCGTTTGCGGGAGTGGCATAGACAAGTGGTTAAAGCCGGAACCAGGATCGAGGATTCTGTTCATGCGAACCAATATTGAGATTGACGACGAATTGATGCTCCGGGCGATGAAGGCTGCCGGCGCAACGACGAAGAAAGCTGCTGTGGAAGCGGCATTGCGCCTCACTGTGCAACTCAAGAAGCAAGGTGAGATTCGTAGATTGTTCGGCAAAATCAAATGGGAGGGCGATTTGGCGTCCATGCGGAAGGGTCGGTTCCTCGACTGGGAGGCAGAGCGCGAAAAGGAGAATGCGAGCCGCCGCCCCGCGCCGCAAGCCTCGGTCGTGCGTTAAGCAAGGGCAAAAGCGCATGGTGATCGTTGACAGTTCGGTTTGGATTGATGCCCTGTGGGGCACAGTCAATCGCCACACACTCTGGCTGAGGAAGAACACCGAAGAACAAGTCGGACTGAACAGCCTGATTCTCTATGAGGTGCTACAAGGCGTTCGCAGTCAAATTCGATTTCGAGAGTCGCGGCGGTACCTGACGAACTTCCCTGTATTCGACCCACTCACTCCCGAGCTTGCCGTCGCCGCCGCGCAAAACTACCGTTTGTTACGAGGTCGTGGCGTCACGGTGAGCAAGCCGGTTGACTGCATCATCGCGACGTTTTGCATCGAGTCTGGCCATAAATTGCTGCATCGGGACTCCGATTTTGACGCGTTCGAACTGCACCTTGGATTGAAGGTTCTCCATCCTCCTGCTGTACCGGTGAATTGAAAAACCAATTCGCAGAATACACGCCGAACCACAAAAGAGGTCTTCTTGCTGATCGATTCCCACGCCCACCTGGACAGCGAGCGCTATGCCGGCGATCGTGAGGCGATGCTCAGGCGCGCTTACGAGGCCGGCGTGGGCGCCGTGCTCTCGATCGGTATCGGCGAGGGGCCGGCAGAGATGCACCAGGCGCTGGATGTTTGCCGCGAGTTCGGCGGGCGGCCCGCATTGCCCAGGCTCTACGCGAGCGCGGGAATCTACCCCCACAGCACAACCGAAGCCGATGACGCCGCGCTGGCGAAGCTGGACGCACTGCTGGCGGAGCCCGAGGTTATCGCCTGCGGAGAAATCGGGCTCGATTACTACCACGAGGGTGCGCCGCGCGACGTGCAACAGAGGGTGCTGATCCGGCTGCTCGAGATTGCCACGGCACGCAAGCGGCCGATCCTGATCCACTGCCGCGGCACCAACGAGTCAGCCGACGCCTGGAACGATCTTTTTGGGGTTTTGGAGCAGTTCTGGCGGAGAACCGGGCTTGGCGGCATTATGCATTGTTTTGGCGGCGGATGGGAGGAGGCGCGGCGCTCGCTCGACCTCGGCTTTCTGGTCTCCTTTGCCGGCAATGTCACGTATCCCAAGGCGCAGCCCCTGCGCGACGTTGCTGCTCGCGTTCCCATCGACAGAATTCTTGTAGAAACCGATGCGCCGTGGCTAGCGCCCGCCCCGCACCGCGGCCAGCGCAACGAACCTGCGATGGTGGTCGAGACGGCCCGGGTGCTGGCCGGCCTTTTCAACGTGACGCCCGATGAAATTGCCGCCACGACCACCGCAAACTTTTTCAGGCTGTTTCCAGTCCAGCGGGACGTGGGAAACTGATAAAGGCACTGCCGGCGGCAACCCGCCAATCGTTTGAGGATCGGAAAGACATGGCTCAGGACAATTCATTTGACATCGTCAGCAAGGTGGACATCCAGGAGGTCCGCAATGCGATCGACCAGGCGCTGAAAGAGATTCGCCAGCGCTTCGACCTTAAGGACTCCCACTCCGAGGTGAACCTCGAGGGGCACGAAAGCATCCAGCTTGCCTCGGCCAACGAATACAAGCTCGAAGCGGTCAAGGACATCCTGGCGCAAAAGCTGGTGAAGCGAGGCGTGTCGCTCAAGAACCTGACCTACGGCAAGGTGGAACCCGCCGCGGGCCAGAGCGTGCGCCAGAAAATCAGCCTGCAGCAGGGCATTCCCGTGGAGAAGGCCAAAGAGATCGTGCGCCTGGTAAAAGACTCGAAGAAGAAGGCACAGGCCAGCATCATGGGCGACACGGTGAGAATCTCAAGCAAGGACCGCGATGAGCTGCAGGCGATTATCGCCATGTTGCGCGCAAAGGATCTCGGCCTGGAGTTGCAGTTCACGAACTATCGGACCAACTGACCCTGGCGGCTTTGCCGTCCCGGTTCCAACCATCCGCTGCAGCGCACAAATCCGGGCCGACCGGCACAACCAATCGCCATTTCCCCTGTCGATGCTTTAAAATCGGAACACTTTGGGCACCCTTGCAATAGCCACGGCACGCGAGGTCTTTGAGCTGCTGCGGGAGGACCTTGTCGCGGTGGAACAGGAGCTGGGCCGCGATGCCGCCTCCGGCGTCAGCACCATCACCGAGATTGCCGAGTACCTGCGCGAAGGCGGCGGCAAGCGCATCCGGCCTTCGCTGCTGCTGCTCGCCGCGCATCAGCTGGAGTACTTCGGCGAGAGCGCAATTCGCCTCGGTGCAGTGGTCGAGATGCTGCACACGGCCACGCTGGTCCACGACGATATCATCGACGGCGCCGATACGCGCCGCGGCCGGCCTTCAGCCAACACCACCTGGGGCAACGAAAAGTGCGTCCTGGCCGGCGACTGGCTCTACATGCAGGCATTCAAGGTGTCGCTCGAAGAGCGCAACCTGCGCGTCCTCGACCTGCTGATCAGCCTGACCCAGCAGATGGTCGAGGGCGAGTTGCTGCAGATTCAGAAGCTCGGAAAGATGGTTTCCGAGGCCGAGTACTACGACCTGATCTTTCGCAAGACCGCCTGCCTTTTCTCGGTGTCCAT
>JBEKKI010000076.1:0-14980 GCA_050010795.1 Occallatibacter sp. | reverse complement strand
AGAAGGGCCTCTTCCGCTACGCTCCAGAGCCCCTTCTCCCCCGAAAATCCCTGCTTGATCGTTCCCCTTACTGGTTCCCTTTTCTTCCGCCCCGCTGGTTCCCTATCATTCCGCCCTTGACACCCTTTCAGTAACCATTTGCTCGACCTCCATTGGACTTAGGCTTGGGACATCGCCCGCCCGGAAAGGAAAGAGATGGCAGTTAATTCAACAATTGAGTGGAGCGATTCAACATGGAATCCGTTCCGCGGACGCACTAAGGTTTGCCCTGGGTACAAGCAGTGCTACGCGATCATCTTTGCGGGGCGATTTCGTGGAGTCCCCGGGCACCCATTTGAGTCCGGCTTCGACTTGCGCCTCGTACCAGCCAAGCTGAGTGATCCCTTCCGGTCGAAGAACCCCCGGAAGATCTTCGTGAACTCAATGAGCGATTTGTTCCAAGATTCCATCCCCGACGATTTTATTGTCCGGGTCGTGGCGGCGCGTGGTGCGTGTGAGTGAGGGTCAATGAAGAGTACACGAGAAGTAAACGCCACCGCCGGTGGCAGCGATCTGGCAACAAGAATTGAGCGGAAACCCCGTGCCTTGACGGCACCGGAACTCGCAGATCTGTTGGGCTTCGGCAAGACTGCGGCGTACGACTTGGCTAAGCGAGGCGGAATACCCCACTACAGGGTAGGCGGTTCTATCCGATTCGACCCGGCTCAAACGGCGGCGTGGCTGCGCGAGCATGAAGTAGGTTGTGTTGAGCCGCGGAGGGCAGAATGAAAAACTCAAAGATTAACTGGACTACTCACACCTTCAACTGCTGGGAAGGATGCACGAAAGTCTCTCCCGGCTGCACCCACTGCTTCGGAAAGAAAAGGGACGACCGGCAAATGGTCGAGCCAGTGAGCCACTGGGGACCGGGAGCACCACGGCGGATCATGTCGGACAGCTACTGGAAACAACCTCTAGCCTGGGACCGGGAAGCCGCAAACGGAGGAACGAGGCCACGTGTCTTCTGCGGGTCGCTATGCGATTGGGCCGACGATGAGGCACCAGCCGGTCAGCGCGACCGCCTTTGGGAACTCATTCGTCAGACTCCGCACCTTGACTGGCTTCTGCTAACGAAGAGAGCGGCCAATATCCAACGATATCTTCCTGATGATTGGGGAAGTGGATACCCGAATGTGTGGCTCGGCGTCACCAGTGAGAACAAGCAGCACGGACTGCCGCGCCTGGACGTTCTTCGCCAGATTCCGGCCGCTGTTCGATTCCTGAGCTGCGAGCCATTGCTCGAAGATCTGGGAGAGATCGACCTCAACGGCATCAATTGGGTCATCATCGGCGGCGAGACGGGCCCAAATGCAAGATCAATGGACACAGTCTGGGCGAAATCCATCATCGAACAGTGTCGCGCGCAAGGCGTGGCACCTTGGATGAAGCAGCTAGGCAAGCAGCCATCTGAGAACGGCGAAACGCTGACCGTGCCGGACGCGAACGGCAGCAATGCCGAGAACATGGACCGTTGGCCCGACACACTAGCAGCATTGAAGGTCCGGGAACTGCCCAAGGTGGACTCGGATGTTATCGCAACGGGAGTTAATGAGTCTGAACTGCGCCGCATTGAGACCGAGTTGGGATAGCTTGCTGAGGGATTGGAATCGGAAGAGGCCGCAAAGGAACTGGAACTGAGGGAGAAGTTTATTGGAGCTGAGCGGCGGCTCTTCATGACCCGCCTGGAGCGCGGCAAGATTCTTGCCGGCTACAAGGCGCTCTATGGCCCGATACGGAAGTGGAGCGAGTTCTGTCGAATCATCAACCTGTCGAGGCGCACGGCCTACAACCTTCTGAACACGGCGGATGAGGCGGAGGCGGAAACACCTGACACCGCCAATTGTGCCAAATCGGCACAATCCAGCCGCAAGGAGAGCAGCGAGTCCTTCAAGTATGGCTTCGACATCGCGGTGGACAAAATCGTGGCCTTTGCCAATCGAATTGTCAGCAAACTCCCGATAGCCCAGCGCCAATCGGCCCTGGACGCTGCCGCGGATCGGTTGGGGGCCGGTGCAAAGCCTATCCACATCACCGAGGAGTTAATCGAGGCCCAGCCTGACTCCTGCCGGATAACTCCCTGCGTCCCCGTTGCCTCCGAGAAGTCAACGGAGGTAGCTGCATGAAACTGACTGAGCAAGGCATACGAGAGACCGCATATCACGAGGCAGGCCAGGGATGTAACGCAACTATTAAGACGGGTCGTACATATAGCGCTCAAGGATGCTCGGCATGTAATCGTGACACCCCGGTAAGGGTGGCACGATGGAAGACCACATATTCGAAGAGATTCATTATCGGCGTCAGGTGAAGCCTGAAAGGCGGAGAATATCCAAACACCGCCGTCTTGGGCCGGAGGCCAAAAGACGGTTATCGAGAAAGGAATGAATGCGTTAGTGAGCTTGTCAATATCAAGAGTGTATGTATGAGCTTACGGCAGGATCGTCAGCGACTTGGCTGCATCAATCACTTAGTATCTCGGACCAATTAGGTAGGAACACCAATTGAAGCAGGGCTGGCGCAGTCCGCGCCAAGCGGCAAGCACAGCCTGAAGGATGGACGAAATGAAGAGAAGGAACATTGGTAACATCATTGGCAAGCAGCTGCCCAATTCACTGCTGACTCCCCTGCGGTATGCGGGTACCGACTCCCGTCGCTATGCTCTCGTCAGGTGTCGCTGTCAATGTCGCCGTCGCCGTGAGACGACGCCCCGGCTCTGTGATGTGCTCTCTGGGCACACCATCTCCTGCGGCTGCATAAAGCACAAGCGCTATGTTGATCACGTCCGGAAGGAGGCCCGCCGGCTATCGCCGGCTACGATAAAGCAGTGTTTTCTATCAGTTGTTGACCCAAACGCCCCCAAACCAGATCTCGCTAAAGATGTAATCGTCGCCGCCTATTACCGCAGAGCTGAAAGGCTGAAGTCCCTGCCGGATCATGTAGCGCTCGATGTGCGGCTCCGGGTTCTGGCTCACGACGATTACGCTGCAATCGCAAAGGACAACCACTTGCACCCGGCCGAGGTTGCCTGGATCTACAAGCACGTAATCAAGCCTGAAATTGAAGCTCAGCGCGAAGCTGCAATTGAAGGGCAGCACGATGGTGATGAAATTGAAACTTCGAATCATCTTAAGGACCTTGCCCTGCGTAGCATTGCTAGCGCCAAGGCAGAACTGGAGGGAGGAAAGCGAAAGCGGAATAGGTTCTGGGCCGATGAACTGCGGACTCCCTCAAACAATCCAGGCCCCAAAGATGACCTTGGTTGGGCTTGGCACTGGATGATGAACTGCGCTCCGTTCATGAAGCTGAATTCCAAAGAGAGAAACCTGCTTAACTGGTTCCGATTGACCGCGGCTCGAACCTTCCGGGCGAGACGGGACAAGCGCAGAAGGATGGCCCGCCGCCAGCTCGAGAAGAAATGGAACGACATCGAGGCAGCGGCCTAAATAACGAGGAGAATCGTGGCGCTGGCCACAGTACATCAACTTGAAGTTGAATATGTGCAGCGTCATCCACGCTGAAGGCCTGCGCGAACGTTTATCAACCAGTAATTGCCGGTCAGCCGCCCACAACCATGTCGCGTCGGCAAAAAGGGTGCGACAAGCCGACTTCCGGAGACTGAACCCGGCACGGAGGACTAAATGTAAGTGCCTATGAGCGGCTCAAGTGCGTTGGAAGCGACATGTTTACGTCATGCATTGTGATCGCCATCACATCTGGGGCCGCGTGAGCTAGCTCACAATCTCACTCTATAGAGATTCTCGGGCTGTGATCTGAATCACTGAGGCCTGTCCATGAATAGCAAACGGCTCTCCGGTGCCTTCGCCTGTGTGTTAGCGGATTTGTCGGAGTTTGTACCAAGTGCGCTTCTAATCACCCGCATAGAGATTCCCATGCCGTCGCGTCAGCGTGGCACCTCCCACAGCTTGGGTTTTCCCAAGCTCAATGGCCTCGCCAACAAGTTGAGGGTAGGGCGCTTCAGGGATCACAAGGATGATGAATCTTCGCTGAAAACGTCGACGGTCATCCCGGGTGCTCCGGCAAAGGTTTCGCTCACTTACTCGGTTGGCCAAGCCCGCTTTGCTCAAGTGCAAGAGAAGCACGCTGTGAACATGGGGCCCGATAACGGTTGTCAGAGGGAAAATTCATGAGTCGTGAGTTCTCGCTTTGTTTGATTGCGATGATTGCTGCTTTCGGGGGATTGGCTCCCAGCGCAATGGCACTACCCAGTTACGCTCGCCAGACCGGTTTGCCGTGCAGTGGATGCCATACTACACCGCCGGAGCTGAACTCTGCCGGGCGACTGTTCAAGCTTTTGGCGTTCTCAGATAAGTCACAAAACAGCAGCATCACCGCTTCTTCCGACAAGCGGCACTCAGGTCTCGACATACTTGCTTCTCTGCCTCTAAGCGCATTTCTCGAGACCTCGACGACAGGCACGAAAGTTCCCCAGCCGACAACCCAGAATTGGAATTTTGAATTTCCTCAGGACGTCTCGCTTTTCCTCGCCGGAGCCTGGGCCACGCATCTCGGCAGTTTTCTCCAAGTGACGTATAACGTGCAAGACGACCACTTCAGCATAGATAACACCGATGTCCGGTATGCCAATAAGAGGCAAGTAGCGGGCAAAGAATGGGACTACGGGATTACTCTGAACAACAACCCGACCGTCGAAGATCTCTGGAATAGCACGCCGGCATGGGGGTATCCATTCATTGCCTCAAGCTCGGCCCCAACCCCAATTGCAGCGCCCGTGATTAATGGACAGCTGGCTCAGGACGTGGCGGGAATAGGCGCCTATACCATGTGGGACCAGCATGTGTATTTCGCCGGAACCCTTTATCGCTCCGATCACGTAGACGATTCTCAGCCCACAACAGGGCAGTGCTGTTCCTATAACATCCGCGGCGTAGCGCCTTACTGGCGATTCGCTTGGCAACAAACTGGGCGAACGGCTAACCTGGAAGTCGGCTTCTACGGCATTCATATGAAATCGACGCCGCAGTTGGTTACGGGGCCAGAAGACAGTTACACGGACTTTGGCCCGGATATCGAGTATGACCGAACCATTGGCAAGGATGTTCTTTCACTGCGCGGCACATATGTTCGGGAGAATTCCGCGCTGGTCGCAAGTGTCGCAAACGAAGCAGCGAATCCGGGCCCGCATCATCTAAATGCGAGTAATGCCAACGCCGAGTATCACCTTGGGAATCGGTACTCAGGTGCGTTCGGATGGTTCCTGACCGACGGAACGACGGATCCTCTCTTCTACGCTCAAACTGCCGTCACAGGAAGCGCCAACGGCAGCCCCAGAAGCACAGGATTTACAACAAACTTCTCTGTGTGGCCGATGCAGAATCTCGACCTGGCAGTTCAGTACACCGTCTACACGCGGTTTAATGGCGCAGCCGCCAATTATGACGGGGCAGGACGCGCCGCCAGTGACAACAACACCGTCTATTTGCTCGCACGATTCCTTTTCTGATAGCGGCTGCAATGTCTGCGATGCCGTCAACGACTCTCGTTTTTCACAACCAGGAGAACCTATGAAACCCATCACATTCGTAATGCTCACCGTAATGAGCGCGTTTGGCTCGGCGGCCTTTGCCGGCACGATTCACGGCAAAGTTTCCGGAGTCAAGGGTGAATCCGTCGTCTACGTGGAAGCTATTGCCGGCAAAGACTTCCCCGCTCCCGCGCAACACATCACCATCAATCAGAAGGGTCTCATGTTCGTGCCGCACATCTTGGTCATCCAAAAGGGCACCACAGTTGAATTCCTCAACAGCGACAGCGTTGCCCACAACGTCTTCTGGCCCTCCATCAGCGGTGACAAGAAGCTTGGGCACAACTTGGGCACCTGGCCGCAA
Source organism: Occallatibacter sp. (assembly GCA_050010795.1). Classification (GTDB taxonomy): domain Bacteria; phylum Acidobacteriota; class Terriglobia; order Terriglobales; family Acidobacteriaceae; genus Telmatobacter. The sequence goes on along the minus strand of JBEKKI010000076.1, from coordinate 9,074 downwards.
GGCCAGCGGCAAAGCTTCAAATTCGATAACCCCGGTGTCGTGCCCCTGCTTTGCAACGTCCACCCGGAAATGTCGGCCTTCGTGATCGTTTCGCCCACGCCGTACTTTGCGGAGACGGACAATTCCGGAGGATTCAAGATCGAAAATGTGCCGGACGGCGCCTACACCGTAACCGCGTGGCACGAAGGAGCAAAGAGCAAATCCTTCCCAGTGAAAGTTTCTGGAGATACAGCGGCAGACTTCACGCTGACAAAGTAGATCCGCGGGCGGAAGGATGGGCTCTTGCCGCTTCCGCTCTCTTCGAAGAACAGGGGAAGACTATCCATGCTGCAACGCTTTGTTGACAAGAAGGTGGATAGGGATTGGCTAAACACCAACTTCCCCTGCATGATGGCTTGCCCTGCGCACACCAACGCCGGCCGCTATGTTGAACTGATCGCGGAGGGCGAATTTGAGGAGGCATACCGCTATGCGCGCGAGCCCAATCCGCTTGCCAGCATCTGCGGGCGCGTCTGCGCTCATCCTTGCGAAACGGCGTGCCGTCGCGGTGAGATCGATAAGCCAATCGCGATCCGTGCTCTCAAGCGATTCCTCACCGAGCAATACGGCCCGGAGTCGCGGCACCCCATCAATGTGAACGCCTGCCGCGCGCAGGCTAAACTCCCCTTTCGCATCGCGATCGTGGGCGCGGGGCCCGTGGGGCTCTCTGCGGCTCACGATCTTGCCCTGATGGGCTACGCCGTCACCATCTTTGAAGCATCCCAGGTCGCAGGCGGAATGCTCTATCTCGGCCTGCCCGAATATCGTTTGCCTCGCGACGTGGTGGAAGCACAGGTGCGCGAGATTCTTTCGACAGGCGACATCACATTAAAACTGAGCCAGGCCGCCGGCCGAGATTTCACGATCGCCGAACTGCGGCGGGACTTCGATGCTGTTCTGATTGCAGTTGGTGCGCATCGCAGCCGCGATCTTACGATTCCAGGGGTGAACCTTGACGGTGTGTACAAGGGAATCGATTTCCTCCTTAATGTGAATCTCGGGTACCGATTCACCATCGGCAAGAAGGTCCTCGTCATCGGCGGTGGCAACGTGGCGATGGATGTGGCCCGATCCGCAGCGCGCGAGGTACTGCGCCAGCATCCAGGCGGTGTGGAGAACTTCGAGCCCTCCCAGGGAAGTCTTGATGCAATCGCTGCCCGCGAGATGATGGACGTCTCGCTCTCCGCCTTGCGGCTTGGTGCACAGGAGGTGCACCTGGTGTGCCTGGAAAATCGCAACGAGATGCCGGCTGCACTTGAAGAGATTGAGGAGGCGGAAGAAGAGGGCATCATCATCCATCCCGGTTTCGGTCCGAAGCAGATTATCGGTGAGCAGGGGCGGGCCGTGGCGCTTGAGGTGCTCAAAACCAAGTCGGTTTTCGATGCGAATCACCGATTCAGTCCTACCTTCTATGAGAACAGTGAAACACGGCTTGATTGCGACACCATCATCATGGCGATCGGCCAAGCGCCCAATCTAGCTTTCCTTAGTCCCGAAGATGGAGTGGATGTTTCACCGCGCGGACTGATCGCCATCAACCCTCAAACGCTGATGACGTCCGCTGTCGGTGTCTTCGCCGGCGGCGACTGCGTGTTCGGTCCGCGGCTGATTATCGACAGCGTTGCCGACGGCAAGCGGGCGGCGGTGGGCATCGATGAATACCTGCGTGGGACAAGTCACCCGGAACCCATTGTGGAAGTGGAGGTGCTTGAGCGCCATGGCATGCCGCTGAATCTTCTCGACCTGACACGACCGCAGATTCCAATGCTGCCTCTCAATCGCCGAACCGGAGTCACTGAAGTGGAAATCGGCTACAACGCCGAAACCGCAATGGCTGAAGCGCAGCGCTGCCTGCACTGCTGGGTGAACACGGTCTTCGAAGGCATGCCGGAAGACGGCACCGAGTGCATTCTTTGCGGCGGGTGTGTCGACGTTTGTCCCGAGAGCTGCCTCGAGCTTGTCTCGCTGGACCGCATTTCCTTCGACGAGGCGACGACCGGGCAACTCGCGGAATTCCGGGAACTGCTCGGCGTGGAGTTGGATGACATCAAAGCTGACGAGCTGGGATTGATCGCCGGGTCGGCAATGCTGAAAGACGAGTCGCGCTGCATCCGTTGCGGGCTGTGCGCAGCACGCTGCCCCGCAGGCACTATCACCATGGAGTCTTTCAACCTTGTTTCCGCAGATCCAACCGGCTTGATTTCCGTGGAATCCATCGACCGCCCTCTGCGGTCCAGACCGGCATTGACGGACACGCTAAAGAGGTAACACATGCCCGACGAATCACAAGCTACGACGCAGAAACTACCCACAGAGTTCGATCGAAGAGCTTTCTTTACCAAGATTGGACTCGGGTCGTTGGGCATCGCCGTCGCCGGCACAATTGTCTTCACCTACGAGTTTCTTTCGCCCAACGTCCTCTTTGAACCCTCAGCCATTGTCAACCTCGGGAAACCCGACGGCTTCGCAGTCAATTCGGTGACCATGGACGTCAATTCCGCAATCTATCTGGTTCGAGCGGAAGAGGGGTTCTTTGCGCTCAGCGAGGTGTGCACCCACCTGGGCTGCCTGACCGCATGGAACCAAGACCTGGGAATTATCGTGTGCCCATGTCACGGCAGCAAATTTACGCGAACGGGCGAGAAGATCGAGGGCCCTGCCCCAAAGCCCCTTCCATGGCTCAAAACCTGGGTGAGCGATGAAGGCGATTTGCTGGTCGATCGCTCCACGAACATCCCGCCACTGCAATATCTGAGAATATGAGCATGCCTCTGAATGCCGAGCAGACCATCGAGAAAGTGCGCGGGAGCCGGATATGGCGATCGGTATTCCGCAGCGGCACGGGCAACAGCACGCTTCACCGGGCACTAGCGATCCAGCAGAACATCTTCCTTCATCTGTTCGCGACCAAAGTCCGCAAGCGCATGGTGCGATTCAGCGCAACATGGTACCTGGGCACGCTGACCTTGGGCACGTTTCTGATCCTGGTCATCACCGGTATTCTGCTCATGCTGTACTACCATCCCTCCGTGCCGCAGGCATTCGCCGACATGAAGGACCTGCAGTTTGTCGTGTCGTCAGGACTCTTTCTCAGGAATTTGCATCGCTGGTCGGCGCAGCTCATGGTGTTTCTCGTATTCGCACACATGTTCAAGGTTTTCTATCGTGGCGCGTACCGGACACCGCGCGAATTTAACTGGGTCGTCGGCATCGTCCTGCTGCTTATTACGCTCCTCCTGAGTTACACGGGGTATCTGCTTCCCTGGGACCAGCTTGCATTCTGGGCCATCACCGTTGGTTCAAATCTCTCTTCCACTGTGCCGCTGGTGGGCAACAAGATTCACTTCCTTCTGCTGGGCGGCAACCAGGTGAATGCCAACGCTTTGTTGCGCTTTTATGTGTTGCATTGCGTCGTTCTGCCGATCGCGGCCGTTCTCTTCATCGCCGTGCACTTTTGGCGCATTCGCAAAGACGGCGGTCTTTATGTGCAGCAATCGGAACCGAAAGTGCCGGTAGCCACCGAGAGCATGGAGCCCGCGCAGGAGGTGAAATGAGCACTCCGAAGGATTTTGTCGCCGGTATCGACTCGGACCAGCGGCGTTCCCCAACACGGGTTGTCTTCGTCACCCGCCGCACCTCTGCGCAGGTGAAGGTCACTCAGGAAGATCAGATGCAAACCTTTCCGGAAGTGCTCTTCCGGGCGGCACTCGCCATCGAGTTGCTTACGATTCTGCTGGTTATCTTCTCGCTATTCTTCAACGCCCCACTGGAGGGTATCGCCGATCCCACGCACACGCCAAATCCCGCTAAGGCGCCATGGTATTTCCTCGGCCTGCAGGAGTTGCTGCACTACTTCCCGCCGGTTGTAGCGGGAGTCCTGGTGCCGACGCTACTAATCGTCTCATTGGTTGTTATCCCGTATTTCAACATCAACATTGAAGCCAGCGGGATGTTTCTGAAGGACCGGGTACGGCGAAAACAGATCTTTTATCTCGCTACCGCGGGAATGCTGATGTTTCTGTTGCTGTTCCATGTTTACGTGGCCGTCGCGCCGACCGTGATTGTTGCCCTTGGAATGGTCGTCGCCGCGTACAGCACTCCCGAATCGCATTCGCAGGTGCGTCGTTATCTTGCCTCGAAGCCGCTCTCTTACTGGATCATGACGTGGTTTCTTCTTGAACTGATTGTGCTCACAGCTGTCGGCACATTCTTCCGCGGCCCGGGATGGTCCTGGGTGTGGCCCTGGAGGAGTTAAGTGCAACGAATAAGAAAAATCCTTTCCTCGGCATGGACGGCACTTTTCGGCGATCCGGTCCGAGCCTTCGGCGTTGTCAGCCTTGTTCTGCTGATTGTTCTTGCGATCGCGCCGGCAAAGGAGCACTTCAGCGAGTGGCATCGCTATCAGCGGCTGTACCTGAAACTGATTCGCAATCGCGGAGATGCCGTCAGCCTGCGACGTCGATTCCAGCCGGGCATTCACCAGATATGGCTGCCCAATTTGGGCGTTGTCGACCGTTGTACTACGTGCCACCTCGGATTGAATGAAGCTGGTCTTGCCGACGTACATCAGCAGCCCTTCAGCAAACACCCGGCTATTCCGCACTCACTGGACGGATTTGGTTGCGTGATTTGCCACGGCGGGCAAGGTGCGGCCACTGCGGTTTCCGAGGCGCACTCGAGCGAGCGAGCCGGCGAGGAGCCAATCCTGCCTGCGCGCTATATCGAGTCCGGCTGCGGCCAATGCCACCAGGATCAATTGCCGGGAACACCTCAACTCAACCTTGGCAGAAGCATGCTGAGGCGCTACGGTTGCGTGCACTGCCACGCTATTACGCTCCCCGACGGCACCAGAGTGGTGGCCACAGACCATCCTCCGTCGCTTGCTCACATTGCTGACAAAACGACGCGTGAGTGGATCTTTAGCTGGCTCAAGGATCCCCAGGCGTACTCGGCATCAACTACGATGCCCGATTTTAAGCTTAGCGACGCGGATGCAAGCGACATCTCTGCCTATCTGGTGAGCACCAGCACGCCGCTGCCGGGTCATAATGCCACACTCGACGTCAAATCTGCGATCACGACCGATCCATCGTCCGGACCCAGCCTGTACGGCGAGTCGTTCTGTTCATCATGCCACGCTGTTCAGAATGCGGCGGGTAACCTTGTGGGCGGCAACCTGGGCCCCGAACTGACACGTATCGGTAACAAGGCAAAGCCCGAGTGGCTGCAGGCATGGCTCCAGAATCCCCGCACTTACGATGCGACAACACCCATGCCTCACTACCGCTTCACGTCGCTGCAAATCGCAATTCTGGCCGGATATTTGCAGGGCAAGTCGGATCCAGATTACGGTGCGAATGTTCATTTGGACCCGGGGACTGCAGTGCAGATTGCCCACGGGAGGAAGCTGATCGTCGAGCTGGGATGCGCGGCGTGCCACGAAATCAATGGGGTCCAAAAACCTGAGAATTTCGCACCGGAACTCAGCAGCATCGGAAGCAAACCTCTTGCGCAGATCCTCTTTCTGCCCGGCATGGAACACACGCTCTCCAGTTATATCGTGACCAAGATTCGTCAGCCGCGAGCCTTCGGCGCAAGTGTGAAGATGCCGCAGTTTACTCTGACCACGGCTCAGTCAGATGCTTTGACGACTGCGCTACTTGCACTTACAAGCCGGAGCCGATCGATGCCCGACAGTTTACGTGTAGCGGAGATCCAGGAAACGAACTACCAGCCGGCAGGGCATGCAGGAAAGCTGATGACCGAGCTTGCCTGTCTTAGTTGTCACCGCATCAACGGAAGGGGTGGCGATATGGCGCCCGAGCTTTCGTGGGAAGGCAGCGCGGTGCAACAGCAGTGGCTTGTTGGCTTCCTGAAAAATCCCAATACCCTGCGCCCGGCGCTCATTCGGCGCATGCCGCGATTCAATTTCAGCGATAACGAAAACAAGGAATTAACGGACTACATCCTTGCCGTGTATCAATCACCATCGATTGATCCGGACTTCACGCTCCCAGCGATGAATACTGCAGAAACTGTGGAACATGGCCGGCAACTGTTCTATTCAAAGTACGCTTGCCAGGCGTGCCACATCGTCGACACCAAGACTGACAAAGGATATATTGGACCGACACTGACGCAGGTTGGCTCGCGACTGACCGCGGCGTGGGTTTATGCATGGCTCAGGAATCCACAGGCGTTGCGGCCCGGCACGATAGAACCCAACCAGAACCTGAGCGATGACGACGCCCGCGCGCTAACAGCTTTCCTGATGTCGCTGAAAGGTCCAGGCGGGCGAGGGGCGAGGTAATGACAAGGCAATTTGCTTCATGCATGACGTTCCGACCTTTCGGATGGGTGACGTTTCTCGCACTGACTAGTCTCGTCGGCTGCCAACGAAACGCTCCGCATGTTTCTGGGTTGAAGGCAAAGGCCACCGGAACGGCCATCGTCGAGTCGAGCGGTGGCCATCAGATCGGTGTCACAGGCACTGCGCTAAATGATCCACTTGTTGTCCAGGTCAATGACGATCAGGGGACTGCCGTTACCGGAGCACTGGTTGAGTTTAGGGGGCCTGCGGGTGTCAACTTCGACCCAGCTGTCGTTCTCACGGATTCTACTGGACAAGCAACCACGACAGTCACCTTGGGCGCCTTCGCGGGGCGATACCAACTCAGCGTAGTCACACCCGGCAAGTCCCACCCAGTAACTCTTGAGGTAGTGGAAACGGCGCTTGGCTACCAGCAGAGCCTGGGGTCAATCCTCGCCGACAAGTATTGCAACCGTTGCCACGATCCAGAATCGTCACCGGAGCGTGTTTCGAATTACGACAATCTTGCGGTTAAGCCGCACCCCTTTACAGAAGGCGAGACTCTGAACAAGATGAGCGATGCTGATCTTACTTCGATCATCGTGCATGGCGGACCGGCGCTGAATCGCTCGGCATTGATGCCGCCCTATGGGAATACCCTGACCGCGGCGGATGTTCGGGCTCTCATCGCTTATACGCGCGCAGTAGCCGATCCTCCGTATCAGCCGGCAGGCACGGTTTATGCGCGCAAGTAGATCTGAATCGCTGGCAATGAGCCGTTGCGCCCGATGACCGACTACTCAGAAGTTACTCGTGTTTCGGAAGGATCAGTACCGGCGAACGTCGTTATTGCGGAGGCTCACCCGTTGCAGCCATCATCAACATCTCGATCGGCCCTCGCAGTCGCATTGTTGGCAACGGGCTTCTTGCTGGGAGCTACGCGGGCTCAAGCTCCACAAGGCCCGCAGAGTGGCGCGGAAAGCCCGCCACCTGCCTCGCCCCCCACTTTTCCCGCGCCCACCAACCTGAAAGTGCTGCCCCAAAATCTGACAGGGGAACAGATCCACGACATTATGGGCCAGTGGGCACATTCTCTTGGTGTTCGTTGCGATTCCTGCCACACCGAAGATCTTGATGCCGTTGGCCCGGACGGGCGTCCGCGTCTCAAGTTTGCGGATGATTCCAAGCCGATGAAGGCGACCGCGCGCCTCATGTACACCATGACCGTCGAGATCAATGCCAACTACATCGCCAAGGTCAAAGGCTCCAACATACCTGTTAGCTGTGGAACTTGCCATCGCGGTCAGATAAGTCCCCAGCCATTCACAATCGAGCCGCTCATCGAACCACCTCCTGCGCAGGTCCAGCCGAGTGGGGAACAAAGGCCAGATCCGAAATGATGGGATGCCATGACACCCTCGCAGCAAAGCGCAGGACAAAGCGGCAATCCATCACCGGCATGCGCAAGAAAGCGGTTGGTCCCTTGCGTCGAAGAATTGAATCCTTACCCGCTGGTCACAATTGCTGGGGCATGCAGTTGGCGAAGGAAGGGCGATGCCATGTCCAGCAGGAATTGCGCCCGAGGTGAGAATTGATGCATCGCAATTCGCCAGTACAGCAGAAGCCCATGGGTGCGATCGCGAGAAACAGACCCAGCCCGCGAGGCTGCCTGATGTTGTTCCTGGGCGCGGCGATGCTTTGCGCAACAGAAATCGCGGCTCAGACAGACGAAGCCAAGCCCAACGGCCACCCGGTTATGCAGCCGGTTTCATGCAACTTAGCGGACGCAGCCGCCTGCGCGACGTGCCACAAAGAAGTCGTGAAGGATTTTGCTGACAATCCGCACAGCAGGGCGCCGCTGACGCATGGCGGCAAAGTCGTGACCTGTGAGAGCTGTCACGGCCCCGGCAAGGCACACGTGGAGGGCGGCGATGCGACCACGATCTTCGATCCAGCCACGGCGACGGCCAAACAGATGGATGAAAAATGCCAGGCTTGCCATGGCAGGCCTGGAAACTTCGAGCGCTCGGTCCACGGCGAGGGTAATGTGAGCTGCATCGGCTGCCACACCATCCATGCTTCCGGCGCGCCGAAGCATCTGCTCAAGATGGAGCAGCCCCAACTCTGCTTCCAATGCCACAGCGACGTCAAGCCACAGTTCTCCATGACCTTTCATCACAAGGTGGAAGAGGGGTTGATTGAGTGCACAGACTGCCACGATGCGCACGGTGCCTTTTTAGGAGAAGAAACGCTGTCGTCTTCTAGATGGCAGTTCATGGTTTGCACTAAATGCCACATGGGAACAGCCGGTCCCTTCGTTTACGAGCACGCTGCGGTCCAGGCCGAAGGTTGCAGTGCTTGCCACTTCCCGCACGGAGGACCGGATCCCCATCTGCTGATTAAAGCCAATGTGAACACGATCTGTCTGCAATGCCACTTGCCATCGCCGAACTCGACAACGGGCCGGCCTCCCGAGCCGGCGCACATCCTGTCGGCGCAGAGCCCGTCGTGTATCAGTTGTCACTCGAGCATTCATGGCTCCAACACCAGCGAGGTGTTCTTGAGGTCCATGCAGGGAAAAAGCGAGCGTTGACAAGACAGCCTGAAATCTGGAATTTCCAGAGAGTGATCGTGGTCTGCCCGATCGACAAAACAGCCGGAGTCGATCTTCCAAGCCCGATGCGGATCAGAATTGGGGAGTTCTGGGAGGATGGTCGCCTACTCG
>JBEKKI010000075.1:0-17270 GCA_050010795.1 Occallatibacter sp. | reverse complement strand
ACGATGCCATTGATCTGCCAGCCGTTGGCTATCGTCTTCATCAGGTCGCTGCCGGAATGCACATGCGGAACTTCATACACCGCCGTGCCAACGATGCGCTGGTGCACATCGTAATCGGAAGGACCCCATTCCGTGGCGTTGTTGGCGGGATTGGTCTGGTTGGCATTGGCATCTGCCGCATCACCGTTCGACACCTGGTCCAGTGACTTCGACCATGTGTAATACGCGGAGAGATAGAGGCCGTGAGCCGTGTGCCGCGTGAAGTTGACATTCAGCGCGTTGTAGGACTGATTGGAGTCTGTCTGCGCGAAATAAGCGGCAGACACCGGTGTAATTGCCGTTGTGCCACCGCAGTTTGCAGTTGCCGGAAAACACTGCGAGTAAATGAAGTTCTGATCCACCAGCCGCGCATAATGACGGCCAACGCTGCCTGTATAGCCCACAGTGCCGACAATGCTGTAAGGCAATTCGTCCTGCACATCCAGTGAATACAGATCGCTCACCGGCTGCCTGGTGTTGGGCAAAGCGCCGTAGACCTCGTAGCTCTCATTATTGACAACGCAATGCCCCGCGGTAGAGCCGAACTCGCAGGGAAACCCTGTGGCTGGATTAATGCCCAGAGCAAGCGCGGGATTGATCGGGTAACTGGACGGTGACGTGCTCGCTCCCATTTCATACTTCACGCCCGCTGAGTTGCTATTGCCCGCGCAACACAGGCCGAAGTTGGCTACGCCGGGCCCATCTTCGAGTGCGTTGTTGAAGAGCGCAATGTCCAGGTGGTTGTAGGCCATGGCAAACCCGCCGCGGATGACCAGTTTCTGCTTTAGAGTGGGTGGCACAAACGCAAAACCAACCTTGGGAGCCAGGTTATGCGGCTGCGAGTTCCAAACGTTGTTGCGGAGCTGGAGCGTGATGCCGCTGAGTTGCTGGCCCGGTGCGGAGCCGAGCACCGGATAGTTGATCATTGAACCCTTGTTGTGTAGCGGCGTGAAATACTCCCAGCGCAAGCCCATGTTGATCGTGAAGTTAGGTGACGCCTTCCAATCGTGCTGCACATAGCCTGCAATGTCGTTTGAGCGGAAGTATCGTTGTGTCAGGGGAGTGCCGCCGGTCAGCGGGTTGGCCTCGATTTGCTCGTAGATGGCCGCGTCGTTGGCCATTGTCCACAGACCCTGCATGGCATAGGTCGGCCTCTGGTCGCCGAGCAGATTGTCGTTGTCCTGTTCAAAGCGCACTTCAGCGCCCACGCGAATCACGTGCGTGCCCCAGGCGTGCGTCACCATGTCGCGCACTTCGTAGGTGTTTTCCGCATAGAGGGAAGGCGTTGTCGAGCCAGCGTATGCGCCAAATTGAATCGGCCAGGGCAACGTCTGCACGTTGATATACGGAATGCCGAAGTTGGTCACGCCGGCCGCATCCGTCACTCCGTTATCCGCAAACCGGGTGCCGTTGGCGCGCGCTTCGTTCAGCCAGCTGGATGAGAACGTGTGAATGTAGATGGCGGTCGCAGCGGAGTTGAGCGGCTTGAAGGGTATATCCCCTTGCGGCCGCGATCCGGCCGCGCCGCTGATGCCATAGTTGTCCAGCTTAGTAAAGTAGACGCTTCCTGCAAGGTGGTCTCTGGACGTCACATCGTAGTCGCCGCGCGCGTTGAACTGGTTGCCGCGGCTGTGGGCGGGCACATAGAGCTGCGCATTTTCTACGTCGGCAATGCCGTCCAGGCCGCCGCCAAGTTGCGTATTCGCCGGGAAAACTCCAATCTGCGATGTGCCGCCGGGAGTGAGCGAGCCGATATCCAGCCCGCCGGTGACAACGTTGCAATTCACTCCCACGGTCAGGCCGGCGCAACTGGGAGTCAGGACAGCCCGGATCCGCGGCACCACATTCGCGGCGCCTAGAATCGCGGCGCTTACCCCACCGGCGCGATTGGCCACCACGGCCTGGCGATATTGTGAAGTTTCAACGTAGGAACTCACATATGTGTTGTTGGCAGTGGTGAAACCTGCCCAGGAAACAAAGAAGTAAAGTTTCTTGCGCACTGCCGGCCCGCCCAGAGAGGCAGCCCAGCTGCGCTGATCGTTCTCCACAACTGTTACCGGCGCGCCGGAGGGGCCGCCCCACTTGTTAGCCGCATTCAGTCCCGCTTCGTCATACAGGCCAAACATCGAGCCGTGAAGGCTATCGGTGCCGCTCTTGGTCACGATCTTGATCTGCGCGCCGGAATTGCGGCCGTCGGATGCATCGAAGGAAGTAGAGACCACCGTCATCTGCCCAACAGCTTCCTCATTGGGTGAAACCACCGCTGAGCCGCCATGAGTAAGCGAGTTCACGCTCACGCCGTCCACCATGAAGTTGTTGTCGGCCTGGCGCTGGCCTGCCGCGGCGATCTGAACCTCATTCTCGGTCTGAAAGATCCCGGAGTTGGAGCCGTCGGGGCCCGCGGCATTGGGAAGAAACACGGCTTGGCCCGTGCCGCTGCGAGCGCCGGTGCCTGTGATCCCGGGCGCGGTGCGCAAGAGTTCATAGGGGTCGGAGCCAATGGTGGGCAAGCGCTGAATCTGCTCACTGTCGATGGTCGTCCCAATGCTCGCATCCGCGGTTTGCAAAAGCGGAACAAGGTCGCCGTTCACCTGAACCGATTCCGTGTTCCCGCCCGGTTGCAACGTGATGTTCACATTCCGCGGGGTTTCGGCCTCCAGGGCCAGATTGGTCACGTTGTTTGTCTTGAACCCATCAGCCGTAACCACGAGCGAGTATTGCCCCGGCGCCAGTTCGCTGAAGTGATAAGCGCCCGTGTCATTTGTAATCGAAGTTTGCATCGCCTGCGTGGCCGCGCTGGTTAGCGTTACTGTGGCACGGGGAATGCTCGCCCCGGTCTGGTCGAGCACCGTACCGGCGAGGCTGGCGCCGAACTGGGCATGAACGGGCAGAGCTGAAATGAGAAGCAACAAAAGCGTTCCCGTCCAGCAAGAGATCGTGGTGGGAGAAGGTTTTCCTTGTCTCCGGTTCTGAATCGCCAAACTCATTGAATCGGTCGATTGCATGGTGGCCTCCTGGCAACTGGTTACTGTGGTTCTAGTGGGTACGCCGCATTTGTTTTGATGCGTTGTGTGTTCTTTTTGAAGCCTCGCAAGACCAACTCCGCAACAGCGAACAGATGGCGCTCGCGGGAATTCGCATCGTACCTCTTGGTTTCGATCGAACAATTCGCCTTTCGAAGCGAAGTCGGGGGAAGCGCGCGTACACAATTCCGCGTCCACGCCGGACGCATAGAGTCGTATGTACGCGGGTTTCAGGTGAGAATCTGTATCAAATAGCTCAGTTTCGAAAGAAGATTTCGCACAGGGTTTTCGATTTGGCGTCAATCGGCTCCCAAACCTTCTGATCCAAAATGAAATCAAGGCCCTGGCCGGTCCTGGGGAGAGATTCAGCCAATGGAGAGGATGCGGTTCGGGATGGAGCAAACCGTCCGCGCGCAAAAGCAGGTCGCGAAGGCTTCATTTGTTTGAACTGGCTTGCAGAGGCTGTGCATCGCAAAACGCACTGCGGCCGCTTCGCCGTTGGCCGTGCTATGGTTAACCCGCTGCAGTGGAGGTTCGAATGGCGCAACGCTGCTTATCTCGTCTTCTCGTTCCGTTAGTTCTCTCGCTCTTGCCAGCGTGCTCGTTTGCAAGGACGGTCGTGTTCTGGCAACCTGGATTTCCGGTGGCGGATTCTCCTGCGCCGAATGAAGCGGAATTGCGCGCAGCATTTGCCGGCGCGGAATTTGCGAATGCTGCCGATCTGCCTGGTGCCCTGGCCGCTGCGGACACGGACTTGCTGGTGCTGCCCTTTGGATCGGCATGGCCGGGGGCGGACTGGGACGCAATTCTGCAGTATTTGGACCGCGGCGGGAACCTGCTCACCCTCGGTGGCAAACCGTTCACGCGCGCGGCGTACGAGGACGCGAGCGGATGGCATCTGCGCGCGGAAAGCACGGCGCAGGCGTTGGAACTGTTCATCGACGGGTACCAGCAGACGCCGGGATCCGATGGGCTCCAGTTCACGCCCAACGGCGACGTGTTTCCGCAGCTTGCTTCGTTTGGATGGCATCAGGCGTTTAGCCCGGTAGTGCGGCTCTCGGTGATTAATTACGATGCGACCGGTGGCGCGACCGGCGGCGAGGATATGGATCTGACCACGCTCGCCTGGGGCGAACGCGGCGGGCACAAGCTCGCGGCCCCGGCGCTTGAGCTCGACCATAACGCGTACCGGTTCGTTGGCGGGCGATGGATCCTGGTGGCGTGCGAGCCGGATGCCGATTTCTTCAGCAACGGGGAACTGTTGGCGACCCTTGCGGAACTGGCGGTAAGAAAGAACGACCGCTTCGCCTTCCGGCCGCGGGTGCCGCTTTTCGTGCCGGGTGAAGCGTTGGAGTTCGATTACACTTTGTCCGATCCGCTGGCGACGCAGCCCGCAGGCGAGCAACTCCACGTTCGAGTGACCTCAGAAGACGGCGCGGTGCATTACGACCAGACTGATCTGGCGGAACAGGCGATGACGCTGCCCGAAAGCGCGGCCGAAGGCAAGGGGTTGCACAGTGTCGAAGCCACGCTGCTCCGCGACGGGAAGCCGCTGCGGACGTACCGGTCTGGATTCTGGATGCGGGACTGGCAGTATCTGCTGTCGGGGCCGAAGCTGACCGTGGAAACTGACTATTTCGAGTTGAACGGCAAGCCGCTCCCGGTGGTTGGGACGACGTATATGTCCGGGGATGAGTCGCGGCTCTACCTCATGCTGCCGAACGCATACGTGTGGGACCGCGACATGGCACAAATTCATGCGGCGGGACTCAACATGATTCGCACGGGGCTGTGGACGACCTGGCAACACGAGTTGGCTCCCGACGGGCAGATGAGCGAGACGGCGATGCGATCGGTGGAGGCGTTTCTGATGTGCGCGCGGCACAACGATCTGCCGGTGCAGTTCAATCTGTTTGCGTTCTACCCGGACGAGTTTGGCGGAGAGAATGGCTACCTCGATCCGGCGGCGCTCCACGCGGAATCGCTTTACGTGCAGTCGCTGCTGGAGCGCTTTCACGCAGTGCCGTTCCTGGCCTGGGACCTGATCAACGAGCCGAGTGCAAACAGGAACCTGTGGCGGACCCAACCCGATTTTGATCCATTCGAGCAATCGGCGTGGCGCAAGTGGATTGCGGATCGCTATCCGGACCGCGCGAAACTGCTGCATGACTGGGCTGAACCGTCGCTGGGAATCGGGCGCGATTTGCAGGCGCGTCCGACGGCCATGGGTACGGGGATGTTGGCCGAAGATCCATTCGCGCTGCCCAAGGCCGGCGCGTTTTTACCGGATGCGGTGCAGAGCGGCTTCAATCCGCTTAAGGATTACGACTACGCGCTCTTCACACAGTGGGTATTCACCAATTGGGTGAACAGGATGCGAACCCTGATTCGCAGCACCAGCCCGGAGCAATTGGTCACCGTGGGCCAGGATGAAGGCGGCGTAGCTGGACGCGTATCGCCCGCGTTTTATTCGCCGGAGATCGACTTTACGGCGGACCACACGTGGTGGGACTATGACGCGATCCTGTGGGCTTCACTGGCGCCGAAGCTTCCCGGCAAGCCGATGCTGATCCAGGAGACGGGAGAGCAGCGCAGGCTCACGATGGACGGCCAATTGCGCTTCAGCGTACAGGTGGAAGCGTGGCAACTGGAGCGCAAGATTGCCATCGCATTTGCACAGGGCGCCGGAGCGCTGGAGTGGGTGTGGAACGTGAATGCGAACATGGCCAATGACAATGAAATCACTATCGGCGCCGTGCGCCCGGACGGAACGGAGAAGCCGGAGGCGGAGGTGCTGGCGGGTTACGCCGCGTTCGCGAACAAAAGTCCGCAGAGCTTCACGAAAATTGAGCCGCCGGCGGTAACGATGGTCACATCGCAAGCGCTGTTGTATTCGACTCTGGGCGGCCTGGCGCTGGATACGCAGAAGCATGCACTGCGCGCAATGGCGTACTGTGATCACACGCCACTGCGGATGTTGCCGGAGAATCGGCTGGCAGAACTGGGGATGCCGAAGCTGGTGTTTCTGCCGTCGGCGCAGGGGCTAACGGACAAGGCATGGGGCGAACTGCTGGATTACGCCGCGCGCGGCGGAACGCTGCTGGTGACGGGCCCAATCGATCGCGACGAGCATTGGCAACCGGTGAACCGGACGGCGGACTTGGGTATCACGGCAACAGTCGCCCCGCTGGCGGTGCGTGGGTCGGCTTTGACGTTGCCGAATGGGAATACGTATTCGCTCGGATTCCCAGCCGGCGTGCAGCAGGCGGCAACATGGACCATGAGCTTCGCCGATGGCAAATCCGTGGAAATCGTTCCTCATGGCAAAGGCCGGATCCTTTGGGCCGCAGATCCGGTGGAATTTGCCGAGGGATATACGGCGGTCGCGGCGCTGTATCGGTGGGCGCTGGACGAGGCCGGGCTGAAACCGGCATTCAGTGAAGTGGAGCGGCTGTCGCCAGCGGTGCTGGCGTTTCTCACAGTTCTGGACGACGCGGAAATCTACAGCTTCAGCAACGAGTCGCTCGATCCACAGACGGTGGACATCGTGGATGCGCTTACGGGCGCGCACATTCACTTCGAACTGCAGGCGCAGCGTGGCGCGGTGCTGCTGTTGGACCGCAAGGGAGCGGCGCTGTCGAGCTACGGCGGGGCGGCGGTGTCGATCTGGAGACGAAGAAACTCGACGCGCTGAGTAACTGTGAGACGGGACTCTTCCGGCCGCAACTGCTACCGGACGGAAGCCTGGCAGCGTTTGAGTATTCAGCCGTGGGATTCCGCCTGGTGAACTTGCCGGTTCGGGTGATCGACGATGTCAATGCGATTCCGTATCTCGGCCAATCAGTCATCGAAAAGTATCCGGAACTGAAATCGTGGAAGTTGCAGTCACGCAACAACATCAATGATTTGAAGCTGCGGACTTATGCGGGGCGGTATAGGCCCCTTCGCAACACCAAGCTGCAGTCGATCTATCCGATCATCCAGGGCTATGAGGATGCCAAGGCTGGCGGCGTGCGCGCTGACTTTGGAGACAGCCTCGAGATCAGCCATATCACGACGACACTATCGTATTCTCCTGACGAAACGGCGATGAGAGACAGATTCCATCTCGGAATCGAGGCCAACTACTGGGACTGGCGGCTCTCCGCCTACTTCAACAAAGCCGACTTTTACGATTTGTTCGGGCCTACGAAGGTTGGGCGCCGCGGATTCGGCGGCTCGGTGTCCCTCGACGGCGGTCCAATAATCCCTGGTGGCCTTGCTCCTCCAAGCGCTTCCGCCAACGACGCATCTGCCGCTCGCTGATACCAATCAACTCCGCCGCCTGCCACCACTTGATCTTCCTCGTGGTGGCTCTCAACAGCACTTCGTGTAACTTCATCGCCCGCTCCGCCGCGGTCCTCGGATAGATCTCCATGCTCCCTCGCATGGCTCCATCCTCGCCGCCCGTTATGCGGACATTTCACTTGCTAAAAACACTGGACATATTATGTGCTAACGACATCAAACAATTCGGCAATTACTGGTTGATTAACAGTCCCGCGCACCTTCTCCATGGATGGTATTTTGGTTGCCCGAAAGCTTTTGATGTCAGCATTACGGTATGCGCGCCGACAAATTCGACTCTAACTGGAAACGGGCTCCTCAACCCAAGAAGCTCGACGTTAATTGACGCAACAGTTTTATATTCTGCATTTTGAGCGTTCTCGCCGAGATAGATCCTCGAAAGTCGGCTAATGTTCGGAGATCTGCGCCTGATGAATTTCAGCTCCGAAGACTGAGACATCTTGGTGGATCATGGAAAAATAGCAGATCTTCGGTTAAGCACAATTGCTTAGTAAGCGCCATCACAGTCCGGCACGATGGACAACGGATAGAGTTGATCGCGGTGAACAATCAAGATTGGGCGATCTCTTTTGAGAGACAGCTGATGCGCTAGTGGGCAATCCTCAAATTGTATTGTTCAGTGGAGCGGGATGGCTACGATTACACTCCAAGGGTTAGAAAGGCGACAGCTTCTTCGTTTGATGGAGTCCCAAAACAAAGCGCCAAGTCGGCCTCAGCCTGCAAACGCAGCTCCCGCTCCCCCGCCGGCTGCCGAGGCCAAGGATTCCCCGCCGCCAAAGCCTCGGATTCCGCATCAGACAAAGACCCCTTTAACGTACATCACTATCGAACCAAAACCACTCTCGGCATATGACGACAATCCGGTCTTAAATGAAAACGGAGCGGCGTTTGTCCTCGGCGTTTCTGCCGACCTGCTAAAGAAGTGGCGGTATCGCAAGCAGGGCCCGAACTATATCCAATATGGGCCGGGTGGGCCCGTCCGCTATGAAATCAAAGAACTGTTGGCTTTTCGGGATTATTACAAAATCTATCTGAATTCGAAGTGATACGGACGCTGAGAAGCACCTGCAAATGTGTGACAAAAGGCTCTAAACAGATATTGAGCCTAAATATCGACCAGCCATTCAAATCGAGCGAAAGTCCAACGTCAGAGCTCGGAACGCTCCTCTGGCGTCAGATTGAGGAACACTCCGCCTCGTCCGCGGTTAAGCATTTTGGGTGATGGTTCGCGCTTGAAGCTGGTCTGATGCTTGTCACAGAGATCGCGGAAAAAAGTGTGTATCATTTCCCGCGTGCATATTTATATTTGCACCGGCCTGGGCCGGGTCGATCTCCCCCTCCGTCAAATCCAAAACCGACGGCCGCGGACCAGCTCACCGTGTGGCCCCATGGTGAGCAAAGGAAGCGAAATGATGTCGATCGTTAACAGTCCATTTTCCAATCCGGACGATGTATGGACCCTTGAGCAAGCGGCTGAATACCTAAAATGTCATCCAGTCACCCTCAAGCGTCGTGCTTCGATCCTTCACATACCGCACAGGCGGCTCGGGTCTCTCTGGCGGTTTTACCGTCCGAGTCTCGAAGCTTGGATTAGGGATGATGAGGACAAGGCGGCCTGATCGGAAGACGGGCACAGAGATGGCGATGGGGCGCCCCATCGCCTTTTCTATTGGTCTCCATGTGTTTATTTGCTCGGCGAAATTTGAGGCACCAGTTTATTCACGAGCTGTTCGTGGGCTCGTCGCATGTCCGCAGTCAGCGCGTGTCCGTAGATGTTTGCGGTCGTTGAGATGTCAGCATGACGCAGCAGGTCCTTCTGAGTGGCCAGAGCTGCACCGGTTGAACTGAGCCAGGAACGGCAAGCGTGTCTCAGAGTGTGCCACGTGATCTGGCTGACGCCTGCTTTTTGGGCGGCAGGTTTGAGCGCCTTCTGCAAGAGCATCGATGCACTCCTCGGACCACCGGTCCTCGGGGAAGGAAATACCCACTCGCTGCCATCGGTCTTTGTCTTCCACTCATGCAGCACTGAGAGCAGCGCGTCAGCGATCGGAAGTACAGCCTCGGAAGCCTCTGTCTTTGTGTTCCCCAATTGTCCCCGCGTGAACTTACGCCGGATGGCAACAGTTTTAGCTTTTTCGTCGAAATCTTCCCATTTCAGAGCGACCAGTTCACTGATTCGGAGTCCCAATGCACCATCGACAAGGAGCATGACATTGAGCGGTTCCGGCAAGGCTCGATAGATCGCCTGGAACTGTTCGAACGTGATTTCGGCAATCTTCTTCTGCCGTTTCGACACGCCCTTCAGTTTGATCAGCGTCATGGGATTCTTCTCCATTGGCGGGATGTATTCATGTAGCGCCGCCAAGGTGAAGCAAACACTCAGCACGGATCGGATGGAGGCCTTGGTCGTAGGAGCGAGGTTAAGGTTCTTGAACCACTGGTCAATGACGAGGGGACGCACTTCACGCAGCGGCATCGGCCCGAGCTTGTCTTCGATGTAGTGAGAGAGAAGGTACTCGTGCAGTTTGCGAGTCGAGTGCTCCAAGGTCGGCAGATGCTCGCTCCGGTAAAGAGCAGTAATCGCACTGAATTTGGCATCGGATGTCACAACCGCGGCGCCGGCATTTACCTGGGACACCGTCAGCTCAATCGCTTTGCGAACGTCCGCCTCGGTCGGGTATTTAGCGCCGTCAAAAGTGAGTGTTCTTTGGTGGCGCTTTCCATTCTTCCAGCCTGAGAAGCGGACCTCCCACGCATAACCCCTCTCCCTTGCCACCCGCTTGATGCTACCCTGTTGATACCGTGGTCTCTTCGCTCTCACTCTCGGCTCCTTACGTCGCAATGCATTTTGCAGAAGTTAATGGGTTCCATTTTACTCTCAGTGAGGTAAAGTGAGGGAAGAAAATTGAATGCGCACGTAAGTTGTTCATTCTAAAGTGGCCCCGTAGCTCAGATGGATAGAGCAGCAGTTTCCTAAACTGCGTGTCGGCTGTTCGAATCAGCCCGGGGTCACCACCGTCTTTTCCATCTCCGTTCCCCGCCTCCGCGCTGAGCACCATATATGTTGACCGCCCCCGCGCGTCCCCTTTGACTTCCGGCCCTTCACCCGTTATAAAAGTTCATGTCATGGAAGTCGTTTCCATGGCATCACTGCTGCGGCCCTGCGCCGCTGCCCAACTCATCATCGCGATCGCCAGGATGCTCGGGAAGGCGGTGTAACTCCGCCACTGCCCCGCAACTGTGAGCGCACCTGTCACGGTTTTCGTCGTATAACGAGGCGTTCAAACCCGGCAGGATTTCAGCCCGGCCGTTCCGTCCGCAGCGGACGCGCCATCATGCCACTGGAGCCGAATCTTTCCTCATCGGCTTTGGGAAGGCGGCTGAATCGAGCGCAAGTCAGGAGACCGGTCCTTGGCAAATTCATCGCTTTCACGTTCCGAGGGGAACGAAGGAGCTTATATGCCGACTTCCAGTTTCTTACGCTCAACTCCCTGCCGCGCTTTGTCTCGGGCCTTATCTCCGATCTCGTCTCGCTTGCTCGCCGCCGCTTTCCTTGCGCTTTGCGCCGCCGTCTGCCCAGCCGCTTCCATCCGCGGGGTCGTCACCGATTCCACCGGCGCCAAAATCGCCGGCGCTGGCGTTTCAATTGTCGCGAATGGTAAGGTCGTCGCCTCGGCCCTCTCCAATGCCGACGGCAGGTTCCAGATCACCACCGGCTCTGCCGGCCGCTTTTTTCTCGTCGTCTCCGCCAAAAGTTTTCGCCAGCTGCAAACGCCCGACTTCTACGCCGGCCAGTTCGACTCCATCGAGCGCGACCTCGTCCTCGAGCCAGCCTGGGTGCGCGAGTCCATCGTGGTCACGGCAACGGGCACGCCCACGCCGCAGCCTGAAACCAGCGCCGCCACCACCGTGCTCGGAACGCTCGATCTCGCTCTCCGCGACAATCTCTCCGGCGTCCTGCGCCTCATGCCCGGCTCGTTCGTAGTGGAAGACGGCCAGGCGGGCGCGCAAACCTCATTATTCGTCCGTGGCGGCGACTCCAACGACAACAAAGTCGTTCTCGACGGCGTCGACATCGGCGATCTCGGCAATCAATTCAACTTCGGCCCTCTCTCCACCACCGCGGTCGAAAGCGCCGAAGTGTATCGCGGCCCCGACTCCAGCCTCTACGGTGCGGGCGCTGACTCGAGCGTCATCAGTCTCACCACCCCGCACGGCACCACCAGCTTCCCTTCCTTTCTCTTTCAAGGCAGCGCCGGCAATCTCTCCACTTCGAGTGAGCGGCTTGAACTCGCCGGCGCGCACCAAAAGCTCGACTACCTCGGAGCATTCAGTTGGCTCCAGACCGCCAACGATCTGCCAAACGACGAGTACCACCTCGCCGCCAGCTCAGCCAACGTTGGCTGGTCTCTCTCCGGCTCCACTCAGCTCCGCGCCACCGCGCGGTACGACGTGGCCGGAACCGGCGTCCCAAATGCGTGGGACTTCTACAACGTCGCCGACGACGCCACAGAAAAAACCCAGGACATCTTTCTGAGCGGTGCCGTCGACAATCAGACCACCGCGAGCCTCCACAGCGTCATTCGCTACGGCCTCACCCGCAAGCGCGAGCAGGACTCACTGTGGAGCGAATCCGGGAATCAGGAACCCTACCTGAACTACTGCTTCGGCCCCGGATCGATCGGCAACATCGTTACCATCACCGGCGCCAACGGCTACTCCGCCACCGGTCAGGCCGTGCTCGATTGCTCCACCTACGCCGTTCAGTACGTCTCCAACCGCGATCAAATCGGATATCAGGGCGACCTCACCATCACACCTCACCTGTTCGCCCTCGCCGGCTATCAATATCAGGACGAGCGCGGCGCCGAGCCCGGCAGCTCCTACTACAAGCCCGTCAAGCGCAACAACTATTTCGTTCCCCTCGCCGTCCACGGCGATTTCAAGAATCGCTTCTACTACACGCTCGGGGGCAGCCTCGAGCACTACTCACTGTTCGGATTCGAGGCCTCGCCGCGCGCCGGCGTCAATTATTTCGTCTTGCGCCCGCGCCACGGCGTCTTCAGCGGCACGCGCGTTCTCTTCAACTTCGGCGAAGCCGTCCACGAGCCCAAGCTCACCGATCAGGACTACTCGCTCTACAACTTCCTCGCCACCTACAACCCATCTGCCATCCAGTCGCTCCACATCAGCCCGCTCGCCGCGCCATCCATCCGCTCCTACGAGGGCGGTGCCGAGCAGTCCTTCCTCTCGCAGCACATCATTTTCAAGGCCAGCTACTTCCACAACGAGTTCGGCCGCGAGACCGAGTATGTCGGCCTCGACCTGGTTCCCGCGCTCACGCCCAATCTCACACCAGCCGAGCAAATGAATCTCGAGCAGATTCTGCAGCAGAACTTCGCCTACGAACTCACCATCAACTCCGAGGCCTTCCGCGCGCAGGGCTTTGAGACCTCCGTCGAATCCGGAATCGGCGCCAACCTCTTTCTCCGTGGCGGCTACACCTACCTCGACGCCGTCATTCAGCGCTCCTTCACCAACGACGACGAGGCCCTCCTCGGCCCCATCCCCACCTACAACGGAATTCCTGTCGGTCCTTATGCGCCGCTCGAGGGCGCACGCCCCTTCCGCCGTGCGCCGCACACCGGCTACTTCTCGGCTACTTACGCCGCCCATCGCATCACCGGAATCTTCAATGCCGCATTCGCCAGCCGCAGCGACGACTCCACCTACCTCGAAGGCGGGGATGTCTACACCGCCAATGCGGATGGCTTGCTGCTGCCCAACCGCAACCTCGACTACGGCTATGCCAAGCTCGACATCGGCGGCAGTTTCCAGTTGCGCGATTGGGTCGACATCTTCGCCCAGGCCGACAACCTCACCAACAATCGCCACATCGCGCCCATCGGCTATCCCAGCCTCCCCTTCACCGCGCGCGCTGGCCTCCGTATTCGCTGGGGCCCCGGCAGTGGCCGCTGATCCGCCGGCGACCTGCCGACACCCATCTTGCCTCCGTCCGGATCGATCGATAGGTTCCACAGCCGACAAACAGAGCTCTCTCCGGAGCCCTGTTCCTACTTCATCCGCCTTTTACGACCCCTCCACAGCCTCTGCTCTGAATATTTTCCTTAGTATTCTCAACGGCTTACGAGGGGAACCTAGTCCCAGCCCGTTTTTCCGCCTTTTTTCATCGTTTTCCCCTTGGAAAAGGACCTTCCGCTGTCCTACAATGTCCCTTCCCGAGAGAATGATGTGCCCCCGAAATGCCTTGCATGGAGGGGAATCTTCAGTTGGTGTTTTGGGGGAACCGCTGACGAAACACGTGTTTCTTCTCGAGCCGCTTGCAGTCGATAGGTGCACCTGGAAAAGAAAAAGTGCTCCTTCGCTGCCGGCGAAATCGCTTGTTCGCCGTGGCGTCAATATTGCTCTGCTTGCTTTTCATTTTGCGTGAGGGCTTCATCGCAGTTCGTCACCGGTCCCTTGGGTCTGTTCATCCCCCGGCCCATTCTCCGGTGCGTCTTGGCGTCGTTCGCGGCTCCATACTCTGCCCGCCCGTCCGCGCAGTTTCACATCGCTTTTCACTGAAAGTTCATCGAGGGTTTGTATGCTCTATTGCAGGGGAGATTTCGGCGTGCGTGCTTCCAGGGCGGGAATCCGCTTTGAATCCGTTGCACCTTTGTCTTCCCATCTCCACGCGTTCTGCGCGTCACTCGTTGGGCCGATTCGCAGCGCCGGCGGCAAAACCATCGGTCTTCATGCACGTGGATCAACCGCACACTACCACTACTTTGGAGGACAGTTATGACACTCAATAGATTCCGCCTGTGTGTTCGATGCCTGGCGATCCTCATCCTCGCTGCGTGCTTCAGCTCCATCACACTGAACGCGCAGTCCACGACGCAAGGCTCCATCTCCGGCACGATCATGGACACTTCCGGGGCAGTAATTCCCGGAGCAGCGATTGGTATTACCAATTCGGGGACGGGCTTCACGGTCAATCTCGTCTCCGACAGCAGCGGCTTTTTCAAAGCTCCGCTGTTGGAGCCGGGCAACTATACGGTCTCGATTTCCGCACCCAACTTCGCCAAGTACCGTGCTGAACATGTCATTGTCGTCGTCGGCCAAGTCACTTCCCTCGAGCCACGTCTCGCCGTCGCGTCGTCTTCGGCCGAGGTTGTCGTCACTGAGCAGACGCCGGTGATGAATCTCGAGTCGCCCGACTTCTCCGGTACCTTGAACACTGCGGCGCTCCAGAATATTCCCATCAATAACCGTCGCTGGTCGGCTCTGGCCCTCACAACTCCTGGCGTCACTGTCGACACCAGTGGCTACGGCCTGATCAGCGTCCGCGGCATCAGCACGCTGCTCAACAACGTCGAAATCGACGGCGCCGACGACAACCAGGCCTTTTTCTCCGAGGAGCGTGGCCGCACCCGCGAAGCTTATTCCACTGCCGGCAGCGCCGTGCGCGAGTTTGCCGTCAATACAGGCGTCTACTCCGCCGAATACGGCCGCGCCGCGGGCGGCGTCGTCACCTCGGTCACCAAGATTTAACGACTATGCGTTCCTCACAACCTTCGCCAACGGCACCACAACCAAATCGCACATCAAGCCCGAGGACCTGCGCAAAATCTACGGCTTCACCGCGGGCGGGGCGCTCATCAAGGACAAGCTCTTCTGGATCTACACCTACGATCAGCACACCCACGTCTTTCCCGTGCTTGGCGTTCCTTACACGCCGTCGCAGTTCTATACGTTACCCCAGGCTGCTCTGTCGTCCGGAGAAACCTGCAACACAACGACAGGCGCGCTGGCCGGCGCTCCCACCGCGGACCTCAACGACACGAATGCCTGCGCGTTGGCCGCCCGGCAGGGCATCACCTACGCTCAGGCCTCCTACGACTGGGCCGCTCTGCTCTTCGGCAGCTCGAACATCACCGTCGGCAACTATGCCGGCGCAACCGCACTTACCGATCTCGGCCTCAACTCCGAGCTCGGGCTGGAACCGCGCTTCGGCTACCAGGAGATCAACACGCCCAAGCTCGATTGGCAGGTAAGCCCCAAGCATCACGTGAGCGTCCTGTTCCACCGTCTGCGCTGGGATTCACCCGCCGGCGTGCAGACTACGAACCCTGACATGTATGCGGAGGACACGCAGGGCAACGACTTCGTCAAGCTCGATTACGGAGTGGCCAAGCTCACCAGCCTCATTACAAACAACGTCAGCAACGAGTTGCTTTACCAGTACGGCCGCGAACTTGACTACGAGACTCAGCAGACTCTTACCCCCTACACCAAGGCCGACATTGCCACCAGCACCAATGTCCCGGAGCTTGAAGCTGGGTACAATTACGGCATCAATGCCGGCTCAACCTACTATGAGCACCGCGTGGCCTACCCCGAGGAGAACAAGTGGCAGGTCGGCGACATCCTGTACTGGAACAAAGGCAATCACAGCTTCAGGTTCGGTGTGGATGCGGTCCACAACTACGACTTGATGAACAACACCTACAAGAGCAATGGCGACTACACCTACAACTGGGTCGGCAACTACTTTAACGACCTGCTCAACCTGAAGCACGGTATAGTCCCGTCAGCCGCCACGCCCGTCGGCTGCGACGTGAACGGCTCACAAAATGGAAGCACCGTGACCGGCATCTATCCCTGCTACACAACTTTCATTCAAGGGTTCGGGAGTCCCATCTTTGACATGGCCACGATGGACACGGGCGTCTTTGCTCAGGACAACTGGAAATTCAATCCACGCCTGACGCTGGAGCTCGGCCTGCGCTGGGACCATGAAACGATTCCGGCCGCCGTTCCCAATCTGACCTCGGCCGTCGGCACCTTTGTGCCCTACAACGGCATCACCAACAGCCCGAGCGACTGGATGAACTTCGGGCCCCGCGTCGGGTTCTCTTACGATGTGTACGGTGAAGGCAAAACCGTGCTGCGCGGCGGCTGGGGTATGTATTTCGGCCGCATCACCAACGGCAATATCGAGAACATTCGCCTCGCCACGGGCAGCCCGAACGGTCAGTTCACCCCGACTTGGAACGCCAACACCGCTGGCGCCCCAATCTACCCGAATATCATTGCCTCCGGCTCGTCCTCTGCCAAACCAACGTCCTACTTCATGGCGCCGAATTTGAAGCTTCCTGAGGTTCAGGAGTTCGATCTGCAGGTTCAGCAGGCCCTCGGCAGGGGCACGTTCCTCTCCGTGAGCTATCTCGGCGGATTGGGTCGCGAGTTGCCCAATTTCCTCGACGTCAACCTGAATCCAACCACCACCACCAAGACGATCACGGTCGCAGGCGACCCCAGCGGTTTTGGCCCGCTCGGTCCCAACGGATCGACGGTCACAGTCCCGGTCTATACCGCCTACGGCAACACGGCTCTCCTGGGAGCCTCGGCAACGAATTTCCAGGCCATCTCCGAGCTGATCAGTAACGTCAACTCCAACTACAACGCATTGGTCGGTGAAGTCCTCAACCGCTCGCTCAAGAGCATTACGTTCGACGCCAACTACACCTGGTCGCACGCTCTCGACTTCGCCCAGAATGCCAACACTCAAGGAGCAGCTGAGTCCTGGTTCGACCCCTATGCTAATGCCCGCGTGAATTACGGCGACTCGCAGTGGAACATTCCCAATCGCTTCGTCGCATACGCCATCTACAACTTCCCCAACCTACACGGAGGCAATCCGTTGAAGTGGCTGGTGAACGACTGGAACATAGACGATACCTTCCAGATGGGGAACGGTTTGCCCTTCACGGCAGGCGGCAGCGGCAGACCAACAAGCTCAATTGTGAGCAGTTGGAACGGCAGCGGCGGTCCCTCCATCATTCCTCAAATCGGGTA
>JBEKKI010000074.1:0-15679 GCA_050010795.1 Occallatibacter sp. | reverse complement strand
GTAAAGACAATGGGCACGCGCAAGGCCGAAAAAGAACTCGCTGAGTTCAAGCAACTGGCGGCAGGCCTGGTCGAGAGCTCCTTCCACTATCACCATGCGCGCCTGGTGGAGATGCTCTACGGAATCGAAAAAATTGAAGAGATCCTCGCAGATCCGCGCATCCTCGACAAGCACGTCCGCGCTACCGCCGGCGTCAATCGCCTCGAAGGCGCGGGCCAGGCCGAGGCGCCGCGCGGCGTGCTGCATCACCACTACAAAGTGGACGAGAACGGCAAGATGACCTGGGCCAACCTCGTGATCGCCACCGGCCAGAACAACAACGCGATGAACCTGGGCGTGTTTCAGGCCGCCAAACATTATGTGAAAAACGGCAAGTTCACTGAAGGAATTCTGAACCGCGTCGAGGCAGTCGTCCGCACCTTCGATCCGTGCCTCAGTTGCTCCACGCACGCCTGGGGCCAGATGCCGCTCGCGATTACGCTCGTCTCGGCAGAAGGCGAAGTTCTCGACCGGGCCGTGCGCGACTGATATGCTTCGCGATGAGTCTCGGACCAAACAAAATACCTGCGATTACAAGGGGACCACTTGAAGCCCGATCTTGCGGAGCCGCCGCACTTTGAACAAGCCAACTGTCTCGTTCTGGCCTGCGGCAACACCCTGCGCAGCGACGACGGAGTAGGTCCCAACCTCGCGGAGTGGGCCGCGGAACGGTTTCGCGGCCATGCGCATGTTCGCGTGGTCTCACGCCAGCAGTGGACTCCGGACCTCGCCGAGGACATCGCCGGCGCCGACTCTGTGCTCTTCGTCGATGCCTCAGTCGAATCCGTTCCTGGCCGCGTGAGCCTCGCTCCCGTTCCGTTCCGCACCGACGGCGCCGAGCCCGCAACCGGCCTCGCAGCTTCCCATCATGTCGATCCGCCCCAGCTTCTCTCGCTCACGCACTCGCTCTATGGCTCCATGTCCGCCCACGCCATGCTGCTCACCGTCGGTGCCGGCTCAACAGAGCTGGGTGAGGCTTTCAGCGCGCCTGTCACTGCCGCACTGCCCCGCGCACGCCGCGTGCTGGAGAAGACCGTTTTGCGGTTTCTTGAGAACTAAGCCGGCCGGCGGCGGAACAACAAGCGGCGAACGAATCTCGCCGCGATCCAAAAGAGAATCAGCGCCGCACAAGCAAGGCCCAGAAGCTGCCAGCGCAGCTGATAAACGGCCTCGCGGACAATCGTCAACTCGTTCATGGACGTCCATTCGTCGCGAATTCTTCCATCGTCGATGCGCCAGATGGTGATGCCCTTCACTTCGATCTTGGCGCCGGTGGCAGGCACCCAGCCCGACCGCGCTGTGTTTGTTCCGCGAAAGACCCACAGCACCGAGACCAGATCGCCTTCGGCAACCATGGGGCCGTAAGTGATTTTCAGGTCAGGACAGGCTTGCTTCTCAAAGCGCACGGCAGCCTGATCCTGAGCCAAATCCCAGTTGCCGTGCAATCCGTGATTGAGAAAATCCCCGGCGTAAATCTCATTGGCAACCTGAAACTTGCCCTGGTTGAAGATTTCGTCGAACACGCGCCGCGCGACGGCCTTGTTCTGTTCCTGCTGCGAAACCGAAGCCGTTGGCGAAGATGCCGGCGCGGGAAGTGTTGCGGCCCACGCCGGCGCAATGGCCAGAATCACGAAAGCCATGGCTCTTTTCATAGGCTTTCTCCTTTGTCGACCTGGACAGGTTCCGGGAGAACTGCAATAGCAGCCCGCCGGGTGCCCCAGGTCCCGAATCTGGGGCCCGGGAAACCCCGGATTCCCACAATCCGGCTTCAGAACGCCGCCGTCGTCTGCCGCAGGCTGTACGAACTCAGCGTCTTGATGTAGTTGCCGCGGTCGTACGGCGACGTATCGGGCACGGAACGGCGGCTCAGGCAGCCGCGCGTCTCGGCCAGCGACGCGTATTCGTGTTTCTCGAGCCAGTACTTCAAGTCCGCCAGCACGCGCCCGATGTGCTCGATCCCGTGAATGTGCAGCGCCGAGACGATCATCGCCACGCTTCCGCCCGCCATGACCGCCTTCAGCACATCCTCGGCCGAGTGCACGCCGCCGGTGATCCCGATGTCGCCCTTCAGGTGCCCATAGAGGATTGCCGCCCAGTGCAGCCGCGGCAGCAGCTCCGACGGAGTGGAGAAGTGCAGCGTGGGCCGCACCTCCAGCGCCTCGATGTCAAAATCCGGCTGGTAGAAGCGGTTGAACAGGACCACGCCCCTCGCGCCAGCTTCCTCGAGCCGCGCGCACAGGTGCGGCAGGCTGGTGAATGACTGCGACAGCTTCACGGCCACGGGAATCTTCACCGCCTTCGAAACGCCCTCCACCAGCTCGAGCAGAAGTTGCTCGATCTCCGCCGACGTCTGGCGGCTGTCGGTCACCAGCGCAAAAGTGTTCAGCTCGATCGCCTGCGCGCCCGCCTCCTCCATCTCCTTGGCAAAGCGCACCCAGCCGCCACTCGTCGCGCCGTTCAGGCTCGCCATGATGGGAATCCGCACGGCCTCCCGCGCGCGCCGCAGATGTTCGAGATACCCATCGTGCGTCATGCGGTAGTCGCTCTGCTCAGGCAGAAAGTTCAGCGACTCGGCAAACGAATTCGTGCCCCGCGACAGATCTTCGTCGAGCGCCCGCGACTCGAGCACCAGCTGCTCCTCGAAGAGCGATGTGAGCACGACGGCCGAAGCACCGGCATCCTCCATGTGGCGGATATTGTCCAGCGATTCGGAGAGTGGGGTGGAGGCGACCACGATCGGGCCGTTCAGTTTCATCCCCAGGTATTGCATGGAAATGTCGGTCATTCTTCACCTCCGGCAGCCGTGGCTGCCAGTTTCTCTTCCGGCTTGGACTCCGGCTTTTCTGGCGGCGCGATGTGCGGCGTCTCTCCGCGGCCCGGCATCGCCGCCCGCGCGGAGTAAACGCGCCACTCGCGCTCCACGTCGTCCTGTGCTTCCTCAAGCAGTTTCGCCGCCAGCTCGGGGTTGCTGCGCGCCAGCATCGTGTAGCGAGCCTCGCGGTAGGCATACTCCTTCAGCCGGATCGCGGGCGCCTTGGAGTCAAGCTGGAACGGATTCTTCCCCTCCTCGCGCAGCACGGGGTTGTAGCGCATCAGCGGCCAGTAGCCCGACTGCACGGCCAGCTTCTGCTGCTCCAGCCCGTGCACCAGGTCATAGCCGTGGGCGATGCAGCTCGAATACGCGATGATGATCGACGGCCCATCGTGCGCCTCGGCCTCCTGGAAGGCCTTCACCACGTGCGTGTCGTTGCCGCCCAGCGCAACCTGCGCAACGTAGACAGATCCGTAACTCACTGCCTCCATGGCCAGATCCTTGCGGCTGTTCGGCTTTCCGCTCGCCGCAAACTTCGCCACCGCGCCGCGCGGCGTGGATTTGGACGCCTGGCCGCCGGTATTCGAGTAGACGCCAGTGTCGAGCACCAGCACGTTTACGTTCTTACCCGAGCCCAGCACATGGTCCAGTCCGCCGAACCCGATGTCATAAGCCCATCCGTCGCCGCCCAGGATCCACACGCTCTTGCGCACCAGCGCGTCGGCAATTGCCAGCAGATTGTTGGCGTCGGAAGATCCGTTTCCGGCCAACACGGCACGAAGTGCGTTTACCCGCTCACGCTGCGCATTGATCTCGGTCTCCGTCTTTTGCGCCGCGCCCACCAGGTCCGCCGCCAGTTCCGCGCCGATCGCCGGCGCCAGCCGCGTCACCAGCATCTCGGCAAACGCCTTTTGCTGGTCCAGCGCCACCCGCATCCCGAACCCGAACTCCGCATTGTCCTCAAACAGCGAGTTCGACCACGTCGGCCCGCGCCCCTCGGCGTTCAAGGTGTACGGAGTGGTCGGCAGGTTGCCGCCGTAGATCGACGAGCATCCCGTCGCATTCGCAATGTACAGCCGGTCGCCGAATAGCTGCGTTAGCAGTTTGATGTACGGCGTCTCGCCGCAGCCCGAGCACGCGCCCGAGAACTCAAACAGCGGTTGCAGCAGCTGAATGTCCTTCACCTGCGTGTGCGACAGCTTCGCGCGCTGCACCTCGGGCAGCCCAAGGAAGAACTCCCAGTTCTCGCGCTCCGGCTCGCGCAGCGGCGCCTGCGGCATCATGTTGATCGCCTTCCTGCTCGCGTCACTCTTGTTCTTCACCGGGCACACTTCCACGCACACTCCGCAGCCGGTGCAATCCTCCGGCGCCACCTGTAGCGTGTAGCGCTCCTGCTCCATGCCGCGCCACTTTGGCTTGGCCCACTTGAAGGTCGCCGGTGACTTGTCGCCCAGCTCCGCTTCGTATACCTTCGCGCGAATCACCGCGTGCGGGCACACCATCACGCACTTGCCGCACTGAATGCACAGGTCCTTGTCCCACACCGGAATGAACTGCGCGATGTTGCGCTTCTCCCACTGCGCCGTGCCGCTCGGGAACGCGCCGCCCGCCGGAATTGCGCTCACCGGAATCAGGTCGCCCTTGCCCTCGGCCATCTTGCCCAGCACGTCATGCACGAACTTCGGCGCCTTATCGCTAAACGCGCCCGTCAGATCGAAGCTCGAACCGGCCGCCGGCGGCAGCTCGACCTTTTCGAGATGCGACAGCGCATGATCCACGGCGGCAAAATTCTTCTGCACCACCGCCTCGCCGCGCTTGCCGTACGTCTTCTGGATCGACTTCTTGATCTGCTTGATCGCATCCTCGCGCGGCAGCACGCCGCTGATGGCAAAGAAGCAGGTCTGCATGATGGTGTTGATCCGCGAGCCCATGCCCGCCTCGCGCGCCACCTTGTAGCCGTCGATTACGTAGAACTCAATCTTCTTCGCGATCATCTCCTGCTGCATGCTGCGTGGCAGGTTGTCCCACACCTCCGCCGCCGGGTAAGGCGAGTTCAGCAGGAACACCGCGCCCGGCATCGCCGCCTCAAGCACGTTCATCTTTTCGAGAAAGCTGAAGTTGTGGCAGGCCACGAAGCTCGCCCGTGTGATCAGATACGTCGACCGGATCGGGTTCGGCCCGAACCTGAGGTGCGACGTCGTCATCGACCCCGACTTCTTCGAGTCGTACACAAAGTAGCCCTGCGCGTAGTTCGGCGTCTCGCTGCCGATGATCTTGATCGAATTCTTGTTCGCGCCCACCGTGCCGTCCGAACCCAGCCCGTAGAACAGCGCCCGCACCGTCTTCGGGTCCTCGGTCGAAAACGCGGGATCGTACTCCAGGCTCGAATGGCTCACGTCGTCGTTGATGCCGATCGTGAAATGGTTCTTCGGGGAGAGCCGTGCCAGCTCGTCGAACACACCCTTCACCATCGCCGGCGTGAACTCCTTCGACGACAACCCATACCGCCCGCCAATCACACTCGGCATCGCTTCAAACGGTAGGCCGTCGGCATTTTCCGCCAGAATTGTCATAATGTCCTGGTAAAGCGGCTCGCCCGCGCCGCCCGGCTCCTTGCACCGATCCAGCGTGGCAATCGTCTTTACCGTCTTCGGCAGCGCAGCCAAAAACGCCTGGCTGTCGAACGGCCGGTACAGGCGCACCTTCACCAGGCCCACCTTCTCGCCTTGCCGCATCAGCGCGTCCACCGCTTCCTCGGCGGCCTCGGCGCCCGATCCCATGATCACCATCACGCGCTCCGCATCCGGCGCGCCGTAGTAGTCGAACAGGTGATACGCGCGGCCGGTTAGCTTGGCAAAACGATCCATCACGCTCTGCACAATCCCCGGCACCTTCACGTAGAACGGGCTGCACGCCTCCCTCGCCTGGAAAAACACGTCGGGATTCTGCGCCGTGCCGCGAATGAATGGCCGGTCAGGCGTCAGCGCATTCTTGCGGAACGCGATCAGGTACTTGTCGTCCACCATCGCGCGAATGATCTCATCGCTGATCGGCACGATCTTCCCCACCTCGTGCGAGGTGCGGAACCCATCAAAGAAATGAATGAAGGGAATGCGGCTTTCGAGCGTCGCGATCTGCGCCACCAGCGCCAGGTCGTGCGCCTCCTGCACTGAATTTGAGGCCAGCATCGCCCAACCCGTCGAACGGCATGCCATCACGTCCGAGTGGTCGCCAAAAATCGACAGGGCATGCGTGGCCAGCGTGCGCGCGGAAACATGCATCGTCGCCGGGGTCAGCTCACCGGCAATCTTGAACATGTTGGGGATCATCAGCAGCAGCCCCTGCGACGCCGTAAACGTCGTCGCGAACGCGCCCGCCTGTAGCGCCCCGTGCAGCGCGCCCGCCGCGCCGCCTTCGCTCTGCAGTTCTTCCACAATGGGCACCGCGCCCCAGATATTCTTTTTCCCCTCCGCGCGCCACTGATCGGCCCACTCAGCCATGGGCGACGAGGGGGTAATGGGGTAAATGGCGACCACTTCGGAGAGCCGGTAGGCCACAGAGGCCGCGGCCTCGTTCCCGTCCAGAATCACGGTGGGAATCACAGTCTTTGGTTCACTCATTCGCTTCGCTCCACAATGCGGCCAATGGGAAGTCCGGCCGCTATCGTGAGTCTCGGCTTTGAGCCAGTTAGGGGCAGTGATGGAGGGCACATGGAAGGCGAAAAATCCCACATTGTAAAACGGTGTTTATATCGTGCAACTGGCTGTGGATCGAGTATCCTCCGCGCAGACGGCGTTTGGTATCCGGAATTACGACTACAGGACCGAAAGAACGTCTTTGGATGGCGCAAGGAGTAGTCGCGACCGCTATCCTTGGGTTCGATTTGGGCGCCCCATCCAAGCCCCGCTTGGGCGGTGTGAATTCAGCTCCCAAAGGGAGCGATAAACGTTAGCCCCAGGCGCAAGCCTGGGGAACGCACCGAAGATCACCGCCCCCCAAGCCCGCTTCAGCGGGCGTAAGAGCTTTCCGTTCCCTTGCTCCCTGTCTTCTAATCCCTTGTCCCTAATCCCTGCCCCTCTGTCGTACTATGTCTCCAGTTCCCCTCGAGGTTTTGAACAGCACGCCTCCGCCCAGGCAATGGAGCTGTTTGCTGCGCGCCTGAAAGCAGCGGCAGCACCTACGGAGGACACCTTGGACACCAACGCCTGCACAAAGCATCCGCAGAAGATTCAAATCCAGCAGCACACCTTCATGGGCAGCGTGTGGTTCGCCGCATGGCTCTTCACCATCGGCTACCTGCACCTGAGTTTCTGGAGAGCCGTTCTGGCCATCATTCTGTGGCCCTACTACATCGGCTCCCACGCCGGCATGCTGATGCACTGACGCGCAGCCCACCTGCAGTTTACGCGGCTGATGACTCAAGTGAAGCAGTTCAGTGCGTCGTCGCCGGCGCCGGCGTCCCATCGGACCACTGCCCAACCCAGACCATGAAGATGGTCGCGCGCTCTTCAGGGTCGTTCGCCGAAATCACCGGCGAGCCCTCCAGATCCGATCCCCAGCTCTTGGCTGCATCGCCCGCAACAAAAAACATCAGGTGCGGATGCCAGCTCTTGCCGACGTCGTTCAAATACTGCTGCTTCGACATCATATAGCACATCGCGCCGGCCTCCAGCGCCGGCAGCTCCCCTTTGTCCAGGGCCGACGCGGTCGTCTGAACGATCTCGGTCTTCGATTTTCCCGCCAGTACCAGGCGCGTCTTCATCAGGAAGATGGGTGCGAAGCCTCTTGCGGCCTGCCGATTAAAGCAGATCGGCGAGCGGATTTTCGGGTTCCAGAATTCCGGCTCGCCGGTCTCTGCGCCCCATGATCGCTCCACGACGCAGAGAAATCCGTTCGTGCCCTTCACGGCAGTCGTGTATCCATCCCGCCCCAGAACCATCACGTCAGCCCCATCCGAAATGGATGCGGGCGCAGCGCTGCGCGCCAGCGTAATTTCGGCGTTCCTGTCCGCGATCAGGTACTGATCGAGAGGAGCCATCGCCGGATACTGCGCGCTTGCGGGTTGCGCTCGCGCCAGAATTGCCTCGCCCGACACGATTGCGCCAAAAGAAGCACTGGCACGAAGATTTTGATCCGTTTCCGCAATTGATTCATTTGTCCGTTCTCCGGGTGCCCCATCCTGAACGCGCATTTCGCGTTTCAAGTAGGCTTTCGCTGACTCGCTGACTTGCCGACTTGCTGACTCGCTGACTCGCTCCCTGGTTCCCTACTCCCTATTCCCTATTCCCTGCTTTTCAGATCCCCGCGTACCACGCGTAGCCGTACTCGGGATCGACCGAACCCAGTCCCTTGCCGAACTTCCTGATGTCGTCGGTCGCCGTGATGTGCGTAACGAACTTCAGGCTCTTGTACCCCAGCTGCCGCGGCAAGCGCAGCCGCAGCGGCCCGCCAAACGACACCGGCAGATCGCCGTCGTTCATGCCCATGGTCAGCAGCGTGTGCGGATCCGTTGCATCCGCCATGTCGATGCTGCCCCACAAGCCCTTTTCGAACGCGTAGTACACAATGTAGCGCGTCTGCGGCAGCACTCCCGCTTCGCGCAGAACCCCTGAGAGCGGCGTCCCGATCCACTCCGCAATATACGACCAGCCCTCCTCGCACGCGACCTCGGTAATCTGGCTGCGAACGGGCAGCGTCTTCAGGTCCGCGAGCGACAGTACCAGCGGGTGCGCCACCGTTCCATCCACCACCAGCCGCCAGTCCCTGAATCCGCCCGCCTGCAGCTTCTTGAACGCATCGGTCGGCGGCGCGATTTCGTTGGCGAACGGGCTTTTCGAGATCATGCTCCGCGGAAACTCGCGCGCCGGCATATGCGTGGTGAGGATGCGCTGGCACGCATACGTCAGCGTCTCGCCCGGGCCGTACACTCCGCTGCCATCCGGCGGGATCAGCCCATAGCGCTTCGCGATGCGCCCCGCCGCGTCCAGTCCCGCCACGCCTGCGGCGGCCGCCACTCCTCCGGAAATCAGTTTGCGGCGCGAAATCTTGTTCATCGGTCCTCCCCGGCCTCACGGCTATACCCCGTGATCATTGCCCGCATGCGGCTCCTGAATCCCGAAACCGCCACCATCGCCACATGAACTAGCAGAAACGCGAGCAGCAGCCCGGAATCGATGAAGTGAATCGTGCGTGCCGACTGGCGCCCACCCAGCAGCGCCGCCGTCCACGGAAACGCCGCAGTGAACGACGGCGACATCGCCAGGCCGGTCCAGATAATCAGCGGAAACAGCACGAAAATCACCACCGCGTACGTGGTCCGCTGCAGCACGTTATAGGAGCGCTCTTCCGCGTGGCCGGGCGGTTTGCGCTGCATGTACTGTATGAGGCGATCCCGATACGCCCGCCAATTCCAATCGCGCCGCTCCGGAATCAGGTTCTTCCTGAAGTGCCCGCTTACCAGTCCGTAGATTCCGTATACCAGCCCCGTCAGCACAGCCACCCACGCGGTCTCGAAATGCAGGTACCGGCTCCATCCGTTCTGATCCGGCATCACGTAGTTGTATCCGGTGGGCACCGTCTGGCGCGACGCCGGAATGGGGATCACGAACAGCGGCTTCGTGTTCACGTTTCCCACTTCGCCCCAGTAGAAGCGCGGGTGCGAAATCACGATCTCGCCGCCTGTCACCAGCAGCGCGACAAACGCAATGAACGTGAGCCAGTGCGTCGCTCGCACCACACCTGCGTGGCGGCGAGTCTTTGTCCTTTCAAGCTGGGAAGCCGCAGGCACGCCGCCAGATTAGCACGCCTCGCGCACCAAAGCGGAGCCTTTTCTCAATCGGCATTCCGCCGCTCGCCAGCCCGGAGAAGTTGGCCTTTCAAATCTTCTCCGAACTCGCCAGCACCTCGCCCTTTTGGTAGTTCAGCGAGCACACGCACCGCTGGCAGATCGGATTTTTCTCCACATCCAGCGACGCGCGAAACCACCGCGCCCCAGTTGCAGTGCTCGTGCATGTGCAGCAGAAGAATAGGCAGCGTCGTGATCGTGCCGGGCGCGGACTGGCTGGCGCCGCCGCTCTTTGGCCTTGCGGTCGCGTTCGCGCTCGTCACCTTATCACCTCTTCCACCAGCGCCTGCCACTCAGCCTCCAGCGTCTCCCGGTGGAACTTGCGTCCGGCGCGGCGATACCAGTAGTCGGCGTTCGATTCGACGCCTTCCTTGCGATGCAGGTAGGCGTGCACCGCCATGCCTTCGCGCGTCTCCAGATCGTCTACCATGCCATGGGCGCGCGCCCAGTCGCCTTTCGCGTCCCACCATAGCGCGGCCAGAGGCGCCGAAAGCTCGGCTGGCGGCTCGGCTTGCTTGAGCGATGCTCGAAACTCCTCAATCGTCATGGTTCGCTTGTACCATCCGTCCCCGGCGGTCGCAACCTGCCGTTTTTCTCCACCTTGTGTGATTTAGGTCACTTCCATCCCTCAAATCCCCTGCTAAAAATGAACCATCGTTCCGATGAATTGATCGAAGGGTCCGCCAGGGGGCTTGGGAGGGGGCTGGAGGAACCCAGCCGTTCGCTCCTCTCCCTCGTGGTCATGCTATGAGGTCAAGTCATGGGAATGT
This sequence comes from Occallatibacter sp., assembly GCA_050010795.1. Classification (GTDB taxonomy): domain Bacteria; phylum Acidobacteriota; class Terriglobia; order Terriglobales; family Acidobacteriaceae; genus Telmatobacter. The sequence continues at coordinate 5,214 of JBEKKI010000074.1, read as the reverse complement.
CCCAACCAAAAATCCCTGCAGACCCCGATTGCAGACCCAGCCATTTTAGCCGTATACTTAAATCCGACCATTCTGGTCGCATTTTTCTGCTGCCTTATCGCTTCGGGCAGCGTCAGGGAGTCCGGCAGGTGAGTGTTCTCAGCGATTTGACCGTCGGTGACTGTGGGGTCCTGGTCGCCCTCGACCTGCCTGAAAACGTCCAGAACCACCTGATGCACATGGGTTTCGTCCCAGACGCTCTGGTCACGGCCCTGCGCCGCGCCCCGGCCGGCGACCCTACTGTCTACGGCATCGATGGAATGGAAATCGCCCTCCGCCATGAGACTGCTTCGGCCATTCGCGTTCGCCCCATCGACGCCACTTCCGAACCCTCCTCTCAACCCGGCCCCGCCTCCGATGAAGTTCCACAACTCGCCGAGGCTGCCCGATGAACGCGTGCTGCGAAACTCCGGCCTTTGTGCCGCCCGCGGCGGCGGCCGCTGAAGGCGCGCTCAAGACCGTCGTGCTCATCGGTCCACCCAACTCCGGCAAGTCCACGCTCTTCAATCGCCTCACCGGTCTCCGCCAGAAAGTGGCGAACTACCCCGGCGTTACCGTCGAGCAGCGCATGGGCCTCATGGCCGGCGTCGGCCGCGAAGACCTTACACTCATCGATCTGCCCGGCATTTACTCGCTCACTCCGTACTCTGAAGACGCACGCGTCGCCGTCAACGTGCTTCGCGGCCGCATGCCCGGCACGCCCAAGCCCGATGCTGTTCTCCTCGTTCTCGATTCGCTCCATCTGACCCGCCAGCTCATGCTGGCTGCGCCGGTTCTCGCCGTCGGACTGCCCACGCTCGTGCTCCTGAATATGAGCGACCTGATGCAGTCGCGCGGCGGCCAGATCGACACGCTCAAGCTGGCGCGCGAGCTGGGCGCGCCCGTGGCGCAAATCAGTGCCGTCCAAGGCACCGGACTCGACTCCGTTCCGCTCTTCCTCAATCGGCAGAACGGTCATCGTTCCGAACACGCCGCGCCGCTCACGTTGCCCGTCGTTGGCAACGCCGCCAGCACACACACCTGGGCCGAGCAGGTCAGCCGCCGCACCGGCTACCAGGCTCCCCTCTCGGCTGAAAACACCCGCAAGATCGACAACATCCTCCTCCATCGCATCTGGGGACCGCTGCTCTTCATGCTCGTCGTCATCGCCGTTTTTGAGAGTGTCTTCGCCCTCGGCCAGCCACTCTCTGACGGCTTTGGCGACCTGCTCGCACGCCTCGGCGACATCGCGCGCCCGCTGCTGCCAGTCGGCTGGCTGCAATCGCTTCTGCTCGATGGCGTGTGGAAGGGCGTCTGCTCCGTGCTTGTCTTTCTCCCCCAGATCCTGCTGCTGTTCCTCTTTGTCGGGATCCTCGAGGACACCGGCTATCTCGCTCGCGCCGCGCTCATCGCCGACCGCGTGATGCGCACCATAGGCCTCAACGGCAAGGCCTTCATCCCGCTGCTTTCCGCATACGCCTGTGCCGTCCCGGCCATCATGGCTACGCGCACTATCGAGAACAAGCGCGACCGGCTTGCCACCATTCTCGTCACGCCCTTTATGACCTGCTCGGCCCGACTGCCGGTCTACCTGCTGCTTATCGCCGCCTTCATTCCCAACGTCTACTACCTGCACGGGCTCCTGGGGCTGCAAACGCTCGTCATGCTCGGCCTGTACCTCGCCGGCGGAGTCGCCGCCTTCACCACCGCGCGCCTGCTCAAAAGTTCCATCCTCAAGTCCAGCGACACGCCATTCATCCTTGAGCTGCCGCAGTACCGCATGCCCACGCTCTACTCGCTGGCGCTCCGCCTGCTCGATCGCGCGCGCATCTTCATGAAGAACGCGGGCACCATCATCGTCGCCGTGACGATAGCATTGTGGATTCTCGCGCACCTGCCCGTCATCCAGACCGCCAGTGGCACGCTCGCCGCGCCCGAACTCGCGCAGAGCCTCATCGGACGCCTCGGCCACTTCATCGAGCCGGCCATCGCGCCCCTCGGCTTCAACTGGAAAATCGGAATTGGTCTGCTTTCGAGTGTTCTCGCCCGCGAAGTCATGGTCAGCACCATGGGCACGCTCTACGGCGCCGACCCCAGCACCCAGGCCCTCAATCTCCACGCCGCTCTGCACCACGACATGACGCTTGGCGGCGCGCTCGCCCTCATGATCTTCTTCGCTTTCGCCATGCAGTGCACCTCTACCATGGCCGTCGTCCGCCGCGAAACCAACAGCTGGCTGTGGCCCGCTGTGCAGTTCCTCTACATGCTGGCGCTGGCTTACGGCGCCGCCTTCGCCGTCAATCACCTCGTCATGATGTTCCTCGGCTAACTCGGCTATCGTGGTCCCTGTTCTCTCGATTTTTATATCTTTTCCTCGCCGGCCTTGCGTACTATAGCTTCTGTCGTTCTCCCCTGGGCTCCCCCCAATTTCTTCCAGTGAGGTTTCCCATGCGCATCGCATCTTCAGCGATTCCATCGTCCGTGGTTCCGTCCCTGGGGCTCTCGCCCCGCCCGCAGCCGCGCACCGGCCTGTTCCGTATCCGCACCTTTGCCGCCCTGGCCGCACTCGCCATCCTCAGCAGCGCCGCCGCACTTGCCCAGCCGCACGCCTACTCCAATATCGTCGTCTTCGGCGACTCGCTCTCCGACACCGGCAACAACTACCAACTCTTCGAAGCCAAATACTCCCTCCCCGTTCCCGGGTTCTATCTCCCCTACGAGGACTACACAGCCGGCGAGTTTACTGACGGCCCCGACACCGTCCCGCACTCGCTCAATTACTTTCACGTGTGGGTTGAGCAGCTCGCCCAGGCTCTCCCCGGCCAACCCCCGGTGATTGCCTCGCTCGACCACGGCACCAACTACGCCTACGGCTCTGCCACTACTGGCAACGGCACCACCACGCTCTCCGTCACTGGGCCGCCTTCCAATACGGTCTACAGCGTGCAGATCGAAAACATCGGCCAGCAGATCACCGACTATCTTGCCTCTCCTCACGCAAAAATCGACAGCAGCACGCTCTTTATCGTCTGGGGCGGCGGAGAAGACCTGCTACACGCCACCTCCACGAAGGACGTAACCAACGCAGCCATCCAGCAGGTGCTCAATCTGCAGCGCCTCATTCAGGCCGGAGCCACGCAGTTTCTCGTGCTCAACCTGCCGCCGCTCGGCCTGGTTCCGGAATTCAACACGTCTCTCGCGACTTCGCTGCCTGCCACCGCCGCGGCAGTACTATTCAATAGCTATCTCGCTACCGGCATTGCGGTCCTCAAAGACATCTACCCGCTGCGCCATCTCACCTTCTACCAACTCGACGTCTTCCACCTCATGATCAGCGCCGTTGCATGGCCCGCGTCCTATGGGCTCACGAACGTGAAAGATCCCGCCGAAGGCCTCCCGGTCGACCCCGACAAATATCTCTTCTGGGATTACGTTCACCCAACAACTCGCGGCCACAATATTCTCGCCACTGCCGCCTACAACCTCCTGTCGCACTAACACCCAGCGCGCCGGGTGCCCCGCACCCGGCGCTCCGGCATCCTTGTTCCCTCGTTCTCTGTCTTTCTACTCGCTGCTGGCTATTCCCTAGTCGCTGTCTTCCTTCTCCCTATTCCCTTCTCCCGGCTCCCTGCATTATCGTTTTCGAGAGAGAACCCATGCGCGCCGCCGAACTCATCGCTCCCCACACTTTCCGCATCGCCGATATGCCAATCCCCGATCCCGGCCCCGGCGAAGTCCAAGTCCGCGTTGAGGCCGTCGGCATCTGCGGCTCCGATCTCCACGCCTACACCGAGGGCGCCATCGGCGGCATGGCCAACGTCTACCCCATGGTGCTGGGGCACGAGCCCGCCGGCGTCATCGTGAAAACCGGCGCAGGCGTCACCGGCCTCGTCCCCGGCGACCGCGGCGCGCTCGAGCCCGCGCTCTACTGCTATCACTGCGAATTCTGTTTGAGCGGACACCACAACGTTTGCGCCAACATCCGCTTTCTCTCGAACCCAAACCATCCCGGCTTCTTCCGCGAACGCGTCAACCTCCCCGTCTCCAACTTTCTTCCCATCCCCGCCGAGATGTCGTCGGCTGCAGCTGCTCTGCACGAGCCGCTCGCCATCGCCCTGCATTCTCTCCGCCTCGCGTCCTTCGCTCTGGGCGAAACCGCCGCCGTCTTCGGCGCGGGACCCATCGGCCTGCTTACCATCGCCGCCCTGCGCGCCGCCGGCGCCGCGCGCATCTTCGCTGTCGAACCGCTGGCGCATCGCCGTGAGCTGGCGCGCTCCATTGGAGCGCACGTTGCCCTCTCGCCCGAAGAAGCCGTCACTGAAATTCTTCGCGCCACCGGCCAGCGCGGCGTCGACTGCGTGCTTGACTGTGCCGCCGCCGACGACACAATGACCCACGCTGTTCGCCTCGCGCGCAACGCCGGCCGCGTCGTGCTCACCGGCATTCCCGTCGCGCCCTCCATCGCGCTCGATGTGTCCCTGATGCGCCGCAAGGAGATCACGCTCTTCAACGTGCGCCGCTCCAACCACAAATCGCATCAGGCCCTTGACCTGCTCCACGAACAACCCGACTGGTTCGCGCCGCTCGTCACGCACACCCGTCCCATCGACCGCATCCAAGAGGCGTTCGATATCACCAGCCACTATCAGGACGGCGTCGGCAAAATGATCGTCACGCCGTAAGAGCGCGACGGTTCCCAACTTCCAGCCCGCAACCCAGACTCTAAAAAGCAGCCTCGTGTGCGGGGCAGAGGTTTCGCGCGAGCGCCGCTAGAGCTGGAATGGGGCCGGCCGCAATGAAAAATTGGTCGAAATTTCTCGACGATTCTGAAGCACTTTTGTTGATTCAAAAGGCGTTAACATTGATTTTTCGGCGAAAAAATTTTTATTTTTTCTTTATTTAATTTTGCCCTCCCATGGAGTTGGGTTTGCTAACGCGAGGCAAGTCTGGTGAAACGATCATGGTTTGAGTATGCCCCGGAACGGCGAAATGATATGCAAACTTGGCAGAGGGAATTTTCAGAGTGTTTTCAGCGGGTTGCGAGACGAAACGAGCATTCCGGCGCTTGACAAGGCCTGAGGTGACCCCCTCGGGTGAGACAGTTTGAGTTTTGACAGCTTGCCGTTTGCTGGATTGTGGTTGTCATTCGGGCTGAGGTGTTTCAGACTCAGCCCCGGTTGGTGAAGCGGAGGCGGG
>JBEKKI010000073.1:0-15723 GCA_050010795.1 Occallatibacter sp. | reverse complement strand
ATTTTGGGGTCGAGGGCAAGCTTGCCCTCGACCCCAAGACAAAAACAAAAACCTTCCTGAGAAGGAAGAAGTGTCAGGGATGTGCCCGGTCTGAAATGTCAGGAATCTGCCCGGCCGTACAGCTGAATTGGCGGGGTTCTTTCCGGCGGCATGGGCGTTTGCCGGTACCTGCGCAGCGATGCGATCGCCTCCTTGGCGTCAGGGCAACGGGTCGAAGACGACATATTGTTTTGAGTTGCAAATGAAGATCGCATGGAATAGGTTTGCAGGCAATAAACCGGCCTCCTCGGCGGCGGGGACAGGGTGGTACTCCGCTTCGGCCGGGCGGTAGCGGCGATCGCCGATGCGAAGGTCCGGCGCAGTTTCGAAGGAGACGTCCACTCGCGCTCCGGATGCCCCGATGACCTGCGCGCTCGGGGCTCGAGTGGACGCGCGGAAGAGAAAGAGCTTCTCGGCGCCGGAGTCCAATACGAGGTCTCCCAGGCTGGTGGAGACCGCCATCCGGCCAAAGATGAGCCGGAAGCCGGTTTGCACGCCTGAGGCAGAGGGCTCTCCAAACGTCAATCGATGGTGCTGGAAGTCGAGGATGTAGTCGAAGTGGGCCAGGAACTCCTGCCCGAGGATTCCCCGGATGTCGGGCGGCAGGGTAGAGAGATCGCCGAAGGGGGTAAACAGGAACTCCTGATCGCTGGCCTCGACCGGTCCAAGGGTTACTTTGCTCACACGGCCACCGCGGACGGCCGAATCCCCGGACGGGGTCTCGAGGTCCAACTGAAGCGTGGCGGCGAGCCCCAGTTTGCGGGCGAGGCTCGAGTCCACCTGATTGCTCTGGCTGCCGGTGTCCAGCAGGAACCGATAAGGGCCATGTCCATTTAAGAAAACGCCGTCGACGATTGGCTTTCCTGTCATGACCTTCAGTTGAATGCTTGCCTGCGGCGGTTGCGCGACGGCGGCTGAGGGAAGAAGAATCGCCAGGAACAACACTGGCAGGAAGTACGATTGAGTTTTCATGCCCCCACCTTGGGGCTGGTGGGGTGCTCAAGTCGTGATGCGGGCAGGATGTTTCCCTGCGCAAGGGTGATCTAAGCATGATGGAGGCGCCGGGGCACGCAATCATGTCCGCATTTCATGGTCCGGAGCTATACTCTTTCGAACGCTGCATGGAATCTCCCTTCCGCTACCGTTTTGACGGGTTCATTCTGGATGCCGCAACGAGGCGCCTGCGCCGCGGCGAGGAGGAACTGCCGCTGGAGCCGAAATCGTTTCGGTTGTTGGAATTCCTGATCGAGAATCGCGATCGGGTCCTCGGCAAGGAAGAGATCTTCCGGGTGGTCTGGAGCGGGACCAGCGTCACCGACAATGCCCTGACCCGAGCCATTGCGCAGATCCGCAAAGCACTGGAAGACGACCCCAGGCAGCCTCGCTTTATTGAAACTCTGCCCGCGGTCGGTTATCGCTTCATCGGAAAACTGAGCACCGAAGAACCTCCTCCGTCCGCGAAGCCGATGCCGCGCAAGTTGCCACAGATTCTCGTCTGGGCCGCGATCGCCTTTACCGTCCTTGCGGCAGCTGGATTGGCGGGGTGGCGGTTTTGGCCGAGGCCATCCGTACGGGTTGTCTCCACGCCGGTGCCGCTGACCACCTATCTGGGCAATGAAGAAGCGCCGTCCTTCTCGCCGGACGGGAGCCAGGTGGCTTTTCAGTGGGACGGGGAAAAGCAAAACAAATTCGACATTTATGTGAAGGCGTTGGGGCCGGACGCTGTCCCGCTTCGGCTGACGACGGACCCGCTGCCGGACAAGATGCCGTCCTGGTCGCCGGATGGATCGACGATCGCATTTCTGAGGATCATGGCTCCCGGCGAAGGAGAGCTGATACTGATACCGGCGCTGGGGGGACCGGAGCGGAGACTAGCCCAGATTCCCATGTCGGACGATCCAGTCTGGCAATCGACGGGAGACGTGCCAGCCTGGTCTCCGAATGGTCGATGGCTGATTGTGCCGGAGCTGGAGAAACAGCGTACTTTCCTATTTCGCGTGTCGGTGGAGACGGGGGATCAGGAGCAGATCACGGAACCGGGTCTTGAGCTTGACGACAATTCTCCGGCGATCTCTCCGAACGGAAAGACGCTACTGTTCAATCGACGGCCTACGTTTTATGCCTATGGCACGCTGTACACCGTTCGGCTGGACGAGAACGCGAAGCCTGTGGAAGTTCCAAAGCCGATTGCTTCCCAAGGGCTTCCAATCGCGGGGGCGGCGTGGATGGCGAATGGGAGGGAGGTCGTGGCGGTCACTCCGAGCGGGCTTTATCGCATTCCGGTGCAGGGCGGCGGAGAGGCGCAGCCAGTTCCCGGGACGGGCTCGGAGATACAGGGCGTCGCCGTTTCGCGGCAGGGCGACCGGCTGGCGTACGCGGTGGTGCATGGAGACGCGAACATCTGGAGGATTGACCTGCGCGCCAAGAAGCTGAAGCCGGAGCGGTTGATCGCCTCCACCTTTCGTGACGTGTATCCGCGATACTCCCCTGACGGCAGCCAGATCGCGTTTCAGTCCATGCGCGGGGGAGGGAGAAGCCAGGTCTGGCTGGGCGATGCTGAGGCAAGGCATGTGCGGCAGCTTACCTTTGTCAAGCAAGGGCTGGCGGGGTCGCCGCACTGGTCGCCCGATGGCCGCACGCTGGAGATGGATTCGAATGTGACCGGCAGCTACCAGGTCTACACGATGGACGCGGACGGCGGAAGAATGAACCAGCTTACTAGCGGCAAGTTCGATAACTTCGGCGCGTCGTGGTCGCGAGACGGTCGAACGCTGTACTTCACCTCGAACCGGACAGGGCGCGCGGAGGTCTGGAAGATGCCCACGGCCGGCGGTATGGCGGTTCAGGTGACGCACAATGGCGGGGAGTTCGGCATCGAGTCCGAGGACGGCAAGACGCTGTACTTTACGAGAATTCTGCGCGCGGATTCAGGATCGATCTGGAGGATGCCGATCGCGGGTGGCCCGGAAGAGCAACTGGCGGACTCGCTCTACCGCGTCAACTACGCCGTCGCGAAGCGCGGGATTTATTACATGACACATGCGGACGAGTCTGGCAACTGCATGTTGAAGCTTTACGACTTCGCCACGGGCACCACAAGCACAGTGCTGCCGATGGGGCGTCCGGAGTTCGGTCTTGATGTCTCGCCGGATGGGCGCTATCTGGTGTATGCCCAGCTCGACGACCCAGCGAGCGACCTCATGCTGGTCGAGAACTTCCGATGAAGATCATGCTGGGACTGGGAGAGAATTCCGTACGCCGCCCTCAAGCGAGCGTGTTGGGTGTTTTGCTTGCATTGCGGAGGTTGCCCGGCACAGATTCTCCGGGTTCTCGATACAAATTGCTCTCTGCAAGCCGGCTTGTCGGAAGTTATCGTTGGCGACGCCGGTGGAGAAGTTGGCGGGCCGGTCAATCGAGTGATGGGACGAGGGTTTAGGCGCGGCTTCGCCGCGTATTTAATTTCTTTAGACATGGGCGTGAGGAGTCCCCCAGGCTTGCGCCTGGGGCTACCCTCTTGCGCCCGCTCAAGCGGGCTCAGGGCGGGGATACGAATCTCTGCTATGACGAGGAGCTACTTGGCGCGGGGATGAGTGCGGTCGTAAACGGCGGTGAGCTGGGCGGTGGTGAGCTGGGTGTAGCGCTGGGTGGTGGAGAGGCGCTCGTGGCCGAGGAGTTCCTGAATGGCGCGCAGGTCGGCGCCCTCTTCAAGCAGATGGGTGCCGAAGGCGTGGCGCAGGGTGTGAGGGTGCACGTCAGAAGGAAGGCCGCGCAGGATGGCGATGCGCTTGACGATGCGGCCGACGCTGCGCGTGGTGAGGCGGGCCTGACCACCGTTCTCGAAGCCGCGCAACTGCAGATTGACGAAAAGCGCGGGTGTGGAGAGGGGCCTTTCGCCCGCGGCAGCGGCGAGGCGGTCGGAGCGCTCGGATAGATAGGCGCGGAGGGCCACGGCGGCCGCGTCGCCGAGCGGGACGTAGCGCTGCTTCTGGCCCTTGCCCCGGACGAGGATGGCTTCGTTGGCCCAGTGAATGTCGTCGAGGTTGAGGCCCACAAGCTCGGCGTTGCGAATGCCGCAGCCGTAGAGCATTTCGAGGATGGCGCGGTCGCGGGCGGGCCAGGTTGCGGCGTCGCCGCGGACGGAGTCGACGACGCGGTTCATCTGCTCGATAGACGGCACGCGAGGCAGGTGTTTGGGCAGGCGTGGCGTGGAGACGAGAGAGGCGGCGTTCTGCCGGATATGGCCCATGCGCGCGAGCCACTTGAACCAACTGCGAATGGCGGCGAGGGCGCGCGCGACGGAGGCCTTGGAGAGCCCACGATCGTAGAGAGAGCCCAGGTAAGCGCGAATGTGGATGTGCTCGACGTGATTGATGCGGCGACGCGGGTGGCGATCGGCGAGCCAGGCCGAGAATCCCTGGAGCTCGCGGCGATAGGCGCGCAGGGTGTGGGTGGAGGCGCCGCGCTCGGCGGAGAGCACGCGGAGATACCCGTCGACGAGCGGGCCGATGGAGGGAGCGGCGGGGGAAGGAGCGGCGGGAGAAGATGTTGGCGGCGGCGCAATGGTGGCGGTCGAAGAGGTCATGGCGCGTCCTCACGGGAGTTGTGGCGGGTAACGAGATGAGGGCCCGGCGCCGTAGCGGCGGGCGCATCGGGTTCGACAGGGCGGCGGGCGCCGCGCGGATGATGCATGCGATGGACGGCCTTGAGGCGGCCGAGCGCGAGGTGTGTGTAGACCTGCGTGGTGGAGATGTCGGCGTGGCCGAGCATCAACTGCACGCTGCGCAGATCGGCGCCGTGCTCGACCATGTGGGTGGCGCAACTGTGGCGCAGGCCGTGGGGGCTGGTGGAGTGGTTGGAGTGCTTGACGAGGCTCCAGATCCACTGGCGGGTGAGGGGCATGCCGCGAAGAGACAAGAAGAGGCGCGCGCGATCGAGGCGCGCGGCGCGGAGGGTGCGAGTGGTGCTGATGCGGTCGAGGTGCGGGCGGCCTTCGCGCAGATACTGCTCGAGGGCCTGGACGGCGGAGCGGCCGAGGGGGACGATGCGCTCCTTGTCTCCTTTGCCGCGGACCTGCACGCGTCCGGCGTCGAGGGAAAGGTCGCTGACGGAGAGCGACGTAGCCTCAGAGACGCGAAGACCTGCGCCGTAGAGAAGCTCGAGGATGGCGCGGTCGCGCAGCGCGGTGGCCTTGGCTTGCGGGTGCGAGGCGGCCATTCCGGCGCGCTCGAGCATCTCCGCGACCTCAGGTTCGGCGAGCGACTTGGGCAGGACTTTCCAGGCTTTGGGCGACTCGATGTTGACGGTGGGGTCGTGATGGATGCGGCGATCGAGGAGCAACCACTTGTAGAAGCCGCGCAGACAGCTGAGTTTGCGCGCCGAGGTGCGGGAGTCGATGGCGTGCGAGCGGAGGTGATCGAGAAACGCGGACACGTCGGCTTCGACGGCGGTGAGGAGCAGGGCGTTGCGCTCCTCAAGAAGCTCGGCGAAGATGCGCAGATCGCTGAGGTAGGCCTCGCAGGTGAGCGGGCGAAGTCCTTTTTCCACTCTAAGATACGCGCCAAACTCGTTTATGAGTGCGAGATTGCTTTTGCCATTCACAATATCGATTATGGGCGGGTTAAAGGCGTGCCGGGGCGGCAGGAGCGGATTCCGTACCTTGTTCATTACGTTACTGAATGCCTAGAAGACAGGGGACGAGGGAACGAAGAGGCAGGGACCGAGGGAACAAGGGAACCAGAAGACAGGGAATAGCCAGTAGCCGGTAGCCAGTAGCGAGCAGGAGAGCGAGAAGACCAGGGAGCAAGCCACCCCAGCGACGAGGACCTGTCGCTGGGGACCCCGGCCGGGAGGGAGAAAGCAGAAGCGGGCGGTTAACTCGGAGATGCGTTTTGCCGATAGGAAGGATGGGTTGCGGCGCCAAAAGCGGAAGAGGCCGCAATGGGACGGGGGAGTGCGTGTTGCGGGGGAATATGGCGGACAAGGAAAAGAAGCACGACAAGAACGGCAAAGAGAACGGAAAGCACAATGGGAACGGCTTTCACCCGGGGAATGGGGCCGAAGCCGCCTTGCGCCTGGGCAAGGACTGCGACTACGAGCGCGAGCTGCGCCGGCTGCAAGTGGAGCTGGTGAAGCTGCAGGAGTGGATCAAGCACGAGGGGCTGCGGGTGATTGTGCTGTTCGAGGGGCGCGACGCCGCGGGCAAGGGCGGAGCGATCAAGCGCATTGCGGAGTCACTGAATCCGCGCGTGTGCCGCATTGCGGCGCTGGCCACGCCGACGGAGCGCGAGAAGACGCAGTGGTACTTCCAACGCTACGTGTCGCATTTGCCGGCGGCGGGCGAGATGGTGCTGTTCGACCGCAGCTGGTACAACCGCGCGGGCGTGGAGCACGTGATGGGCTTTTGCACGGAGCGCGAGTACCTGGAGTTCATGCAGAGCTGCCCGGAGTTCGAGCGCATGCTGGTGCGATCGGGAATCATCCTGATCAAGTACTGGTTCAGCGTAAGCGACGAAGAGCAGGAGCGGCGGTTCCAGGACCGCATGCACACGCCGACGAAGCGCTGGAAGCTGAGCCCGATGGATCTTGAATCGCGCAAGCACTGGGCGGATTACTCGCGGGCCAAGGACGAGATGTTCGCGGTGACCGACACGAAGCAGGCGCCGTGGTACGTGGTGAGCGCGGAGAACAAGAAGCGGGCGCGGCTGAACGTGATCCGCCACCTGTTGTCGATGATTCCTTACCGCGATTTGACGCCGGAGCCGCTGAAGCTGCCACCAATCATGAAGTCGAAGTACGTGCGGCCGCCGATCCAGGAGCAGAATTTTGTGCCGGAGATCTACGTGTAAGGCCGTTGTCGGCCGCGCATCCTGCGGAGTCGCTGGTTTATTGTGGATGCGAGCCCATGAAGCAGACACTCACCCGCCTCGCGCTGACACTGCCGGTTGTATGGCTTGTGGTTTCGCTGGTGTTTCTGCTGATTCACCTGGTTCCGGGCGATCCGATCCAAATGATGCTGGGCGATGGGGCCGCGCCGGCAGACATTGCGGCGCTGAGGCACCAGTACGGATTCGACCAGACACTGTGGACTCAGTATGTGCGGTACTGGGCGGGGGTGGTGCATGGGGACCTGGGGATGTCGATCCGGCTGCACGATACGGTGGCGCACCTGATCGGGCAGCGCTATCCGTACACGCTGGCGCTGGCGCTGACGCTGGCGGCGCTGGTGCAGGGATGTTTGCTGGCGATCGGGCTGACGTATGTGCTGGTGAATTTTATGACGGACTTGGTGTACCAGTGGATTAATCCGAGGATGCGATGAAGGCAGGGACTGAGGGACTAAGGGACTGAGGAACTGAGAGAACAGGGAACAATACCCCACCCACGCAGGGCTCGGATGGGGCACGCGGCGCAGTTAACACTGGTTCAGGATGCCAGGCTTCGCCATACAGGCGGAAGCGAAGCACGTCAATACATCCATAAATCGATGCGGATCGATCCCGATCCGGGCGCCTTCTGCCTGGCAGGCGCGGTGACGTTGCAGGCCTGGATGGTTACCGTGTTGGCGGCGCTGACCCATGCCGTGTAGATGATGTTTCCACCTTGATTCATTCTGGTGTTCGGAATGCCGAGGGCGATGGGATTGCCGTCGCTGGCTCCCGTAACGGTAATGTTGGCGGTGGCGCACGTGTTTGGCCCGAGCGCAGGGAAGTTCGGATTGACCAACACGGAAATGTGCTGCTTGATGGGCGTGCCTGCGCTGCCAATGGTGACGGTGCCAGTGGTGGAAGAGTTCCCGGTCACGCTGACGTTGCCAGTGACTACCTGGTTGCCCTTGAAGGTGTTGCCCACGTCAAGACGAGCGTAATTGCCGGCGACAATGCCACCGAGATCCGATGCGTTCGCCGCGGTGGTGGCAGTGGTGGCGGTTGTGGCAGAACCCGCCGTCAGCGCGTTCACTGCATTTGTGGCATTGGCTACGCTTCCAAGGATCTTGCTGCCGGAGAGAGCCGTGATCCAGCCGGGGTTGGAGTAAGCGCCGGTCGTATAGACGCCGTTTGTCACCGTCCCCGCGTTGCCAGTGATACTGCCGGTAATGGTTTGGCTGAAGCTGTTGCTGCCGGTGAAACTGTTGTTCGCAGAGAGCAGGGATCCGCCAGCAGAGGACACATCGCTGAGGAAAGCCAGGCGTTGAGCTGTACTGGTCTTGTCGAAGAAGAAAAGATGCGGATCGGCCGTGGTCAACCAGAGGTCGCCCATCACTGGCGTAGTGGGCGCGCTGCCCGTGTTGGGAAGGTTGAGCGAGGCATAGGTTAGCGCCGAGGCGGGAAATGTCTGCTTGCCTCCCGTGAAGATGTTTGCCTGCGCGTTGAACACGAGCTTGCTGCTGTCACTCAGGTTGCTGCTGGCGGGCTGCAGGCAGTTGGCGTTGCCGCTGGCCGCGATGCCCGTGGAGAACTGGTTAGCGCCACATTGGGTGGGCGTGAACTCCAAAGCGAGCGCCTGCTGGGCAAGGAGCGCGCTGGCCACACTCCCCGAAATCTTGCTGCCCGCCAAGGAAGTGATCCAGCTTGGGTCAGAGTAGGAGCCCGAGGTGTACACGCCGTTTGTCACCGTCCCAGCATTGCCCGTAATGCTGCCAGTGATGGGTTGGGTGAAGGTGTTGCCCCCGGTGAAGGTGTTGTTGGCGCTTAGCCCCGGTGTGTTTGAGGGCGTCGAGGCTGGGGTCAGCTCGAACACGGTTCCGCAGCCGCCTTGGCAGTTGCTGGAACTGCCGCCCCCGACGGTCGTTCCATAGAGGTTGCCCGAAGCGTCCATCATGAGACTCGCCTCTGGAACTGCGCCGTCCGGGCTGACGTCCGTAAAGCTGTACAGCACCTTCTCCGTGTAGGCCCCACTGTTGTTGACCAACTCGAAGACCATTCCGCAGCCGCTCCCTGAGCAATTGCTGGAACTGCCGCCCCAGGGCGTCGCCCCATACAGGTTGCCCGACGCGTCCATCACTACACCTGCGTATGGATCCGTACCGTCCGGGCTGAGGTTCGTAAAACTGTACAACACCTTCTCCAAGTAACTGCCCCTGTTGTTGAACAGCTCGAACACGATTCCGCAGCCGCCTTGGCAGTTGCTGAAACTGCCGCCTCCAAGAGTCGTCCCATAGAGGCTGCCCAACGTGTCCATGATTAGACCCGCGAATGGGCCACTGCCGTCCCCGCCAGAGCCCTTGAAGCTGTAGAGAAGCTTTTCCGTGTAAGTTGCGTTGCTGTATACCAACTCGAATACCGTCCCGCAGCCCTCCTCAGCCTCGCAGCTGCTGGAAGTGCCGCCCTCGATGGTCGTCCCATAGAGGTTGCCCGAAGCGTCCATTACCAAACCAGACTCTGGCAATGCGCCGTCTCCGCCGCCGGGCCCCTCGAATTTGTGGAGAACCGTCTCTGAGTAAGATTGGCCGTTGTTGACCAGCTCGAAGACGGTGCCGCAGCCGTTACCCGAGCAGGCGCTGGGATCACCGCCTGCAGCGGTCGTCCCATAGAGGTTGCCCGACTTGTCCATGATTAGACTTGCGGATGGACTGTCGCCGTCGCCGCCGGAGCCCGTGAAGGTGTAGAGTACGTTCTCCGTGTAAGCTCCGTCGTTGTTGACCAGCTCGAAGACGGTGCCGCAGCCGTTACCCGAGCAGGCGGTGGAACTGCCACCCTCAAGGGTTGTCCCATAGAGGTTGCCCGACGTGTCCATGACTAGACCCGCCCATGGAAATGCGCCGTCTCCGCCGGAGCGCGTAAAGCTGTAGAGAACCTTCTCTGCGTAAGTTCCACTGTTGCTGACCAGCTCGAAGACGGTGCCGCAGCCGTTACCCGAGCAGTTGCTGGAAGCCCCGCCCGTAATCGTCGTTCCATAGAGGTTGCCCGATGCGTCCATGATTAGACCCGCGTGGGGGACAGCGCCGTCCGCGAGTGTGAAGCTATGCAGAGTGTTGACAGTCTGCGCTTTCGCACTGGCCGTTGCGAGGAGCAACAGCAAGACAAAAATTCCAGAACGTATCTTTACAATATGTTTCACGGTATCCTCCTCGGGCCAGTGGGGCCCGGCACTGCGTCTGCGAATGAAAAACTGATGATTAGGGGCCCGAGCTTGAGGGGAGGGCCGGGGATTCTGTCTCAGGGGGGGTGTGCGGAACAAGAGGGATCAGCCTCGGGCAGGCAGAAAAACCCACCCTAAAGCAAACCACCAAAGGCGGCAGCCGGTCAGTGATGATTGGCACGGAATTGTGTGATAACGATGCAGACGGCAGCGCTGACAGCGTTCGGATCGAAAACCCGTGCAGCGCGGGGGTTGGCAGGGTTCGGATCACCGGCTAATCGGAAGGTGCGCCTGTCTAACCTACGCTGAGCAGGACGATCCTCGCTTCCAACTTTCCGTTTTCGGTTTCGTTGAGCAGCCCGATGGTGACGGGCAGCTCGAAGCGGCGGGGGCCGCAGGAGCCAGGGTTGAAGTAGAGCACGCCTTTCTTCGTGACAAAATTCGGGACGTGGGTGTGGCCGTGGAGGACGGCGGCGAATTTGGCGGCCGCGGGGTCGAGGTGAAGCGTCTTGAGGTCGTGGAGCATGTAGATGTAGAGGCCGGCGTGGGGCGGGTTTTCGATGAGGACGACGTCGGTTTTGGGGAGTTTTGCGCAGGGGCCGCTGATGTCGATATTGCCGCGGATGGCGGTGACGGGTGCGATTTTGGCGAGTTCGGTGAGGATGGAGATTTTGCCGACGTCGCCAAGGTGGAGGATGCGGTCGACGCCGCGGAGGGCGGGTGCGACTTGAGGGCGGAGGAGGCCGTGGGTGTCGGAGACGATGCCGAGGAGCATGGGGTAAGGATAAGCGGGGCTAGCTTAGGATTGGGGCAGCCGGCGAGTTAGGCTGAAAGAGGCCACGCGAAAATCGAGATGAAGGAAAACCCCAACGAAGGACACGCTCGAACCGACTGGCGGCAGGTGGTCGCGGCCTACACAGAACCGCGCGTTCTGCAAGTGCTCGCACTCGGATTTTCGAGTGGCTTGCCGCTGCTGCTGACCTACTCGACTCTTTCAGCGTGGCTGGCAACCGACGGCGTGCGGCGCGCGGCGATCGGCGCCTTCGCCCTGGTTGGCGCGCCCTACGCATTCAAGTTTCTGTGGTCGCCGGTGATGGATCGCGTGCCCCCACCACTACCCCTGGGACGGCGGCGCGGTTGGGGAGTCACCGTCCAGATTCTTCTGATTGGCGCAATTCTCGCTCTGGGATTGTGCGATCCAAAGCGCAATTTGCCGCAGATGGCCGCCCTGGCGTTGCTGGTCGCATTTCTATCCGCGAGCCAGGACATCGTGATCGATGCCTGGCGCGTGGAGAGCCTGAATAGGGACGATCAGGCTCCCGGAGCGGCCATGATCGGGGCCGGCTACCGGATCGGCATGCTGGTTTCGGGAGCAGGCAGCCTGTTGATCGCGGCGTATGCGGGGTGGTTCGCGGCCTATGCCACGATGGCAGCGCTGGTCGGTGTGGGGCTGCTGGTGTTTTTGCTGGGCCCCGAGCCGAAGGTGTCAATAAAAACACCGAATGGGGAAAAATCGAATGGGGAAACTTCGAATGCGACGGAATCGGGCTGGCAGGTGATTGGCCACGCGTTTTCGACCGCCGTCATCGGTCCCTTTCGCGATTTCATGCGCAGACCGCTTTGGCCCGTCATCTTGCTTGCCATCTTCGGATACAAACTAGGCGAGGCCATGGCGGGAGTGATGTCAACGCCGCTCTATATCTCGCTGGGATTTTCGCTCCCCGAGATCGCCGCCGCTTCGAAAGTGTTCGGATTTTTCTCGATTGTGGCGGGGGTTCTCATAGGCGGTGTAGTGACCACCCGGTTCGGAATCCGCCGCTCACTGATTCTCTGCGGGATTTTGCAGTCGGTGGGAAACCTGTTTTTTGTGCTGCAGGCTGTGGGCGGACATCGGATCGGCTACCTTGCTTTATGTGTGACTGCCGAAAATATCACGGGTGGAATGGCGGGGACCGCGTTAATCACTTATCTTTCGAGTCTATGCTCGACCGCTTTTACGGCGACACAGTACGCGCTGCTTTCCTCGCTTTCGTTGCTCGGCCGAACCGTGGTGGCTTCCTCAGGAGGATGGTTGTCGGAGAAGATCGGCTGGGTACGGTTCTTCCTGCTTACCACGATCGTCGCATTGCCGGCCATCATCCTGTTTGTCTGGATTGGGCCGCGCGACGATTTGAACCAACAGAAGCCCGCCCAGGAAAACACGAACGGCACGTGAGAATGCAGCGACACGTGCGCGGAGATGGGGTCTAAACGGGCATGAGAGTTTTTGCGCGAGGAGTTTTTGTGCTTGCGATGCTGGCGGCGCCGGTTGCGGTGGTGGCGCAGATGTACGGGCAGGGGCCGGGCCAGGGTTCGGGCGATTTGCGGGCTGCGTCAGAGCAGATTTTTGCGCTGGCGAACGAGGCGCGCGCGCAAGCGGGGGTGAGGCGGCTTGAGTGGGATCCGGCGCTGGCGGCAGCGGCCTTGCGGCATTGCGAGCGGATGGTGGCAGAGGGGCCGATCTCGCATCGCTATGGCGGCGAGCCGGACTTGAGCGCGCGAGCGGCACAGGCGGGCGCGCACTTCGGCGTGATTGAGGAGAACTTGGCGGTGGGGCCTTCGGCAGATTCGATTCACGAGGAGTGGATGCAGTCGCCGGGGCATCGCGCGAACCTGCTGAGCCCGGATGTGGACCATGTGGGGGTGGCAGTCGTGGCTGTGCGAGGCGTGCTGTACGCCGTGGCGGACTATTCGCGGGCCGTGCAACAGTTGAGCGCGGCGCAGGTGGAGGCGCGGGTGGCGGGGCTGATACGGCCGAGCGGAGTTGCGATTTTGCGGGATCCGAGCGCAGCGCGGGCAGCGTGCGCGACCAATGAGGGAATGCCGCGAACGGCAGGCGGGACGATGCCGCGGTTTGTGATGCGCTGGCAGGATGCGGATTTGTCGCGGTTGCCGCAGGCGCTGGTGGACCGGCTCGCGTCAGGGAATTACCGGCAGGCCGCGGTGGGGAGCTGCCCGGCACAGATTCCGGAGGGATCGTTCTCGGCGTATCGGGTGGCGGTGATTCTGTATTAGCGAGTTGGCGAGTCAGGGAGTTAGCAGGTCAGCGTTCGTGCGATCCCGGGTCCCCAAATGCGAGGGACCCGGGGCACCCCGGCGAGTTAGCAAGTTGGCGAGTTGGCCGCGCCATTTCAAATTGCCCGGGCCTGAAGGCCAAATCGTTTTGGGCGCGGTCTTCAGCAGCCTAAAGGCCGCTGCTCCCTCCGCCGACCAAATTGCCGCTCCGGCCCTCAGCCGAAATCCTTGTGCCGTTTCCAGAGTTCGGGCAAGGGGAGGCGCGTCGGGCCGCAGACGAAGATGTCGGGGTGGTACTGGCTCTCTTCGTTCTGGACGCCTTCGGAGTTGCCGTTGTGGCCGGCGAGGCGGCAGTTCGTAAAGATTGAGTTGGCCTGATCCGCCGTGAGGCCAAGGACGATGAAGGTTGTGGGCGGAGGCGTGGGGTAGCCGCGGAACCATTCGGAGTTGGTGGTGCCGATGGGCTCAGGGAGCGCGTAGGCGCGGCCGAGGACGTCGATGGCGCCATATTCGCCGTAGTTGCCGGTGGTGATGCCAAGGTGAGCCTGCTGGTCGGGCGGCAAGGAGTCGCGGATCTGGGCGACGGTGCGCACGAGATCGTTCCAGCCGATTTCTTCGCGGAGGTCGTAGGAGTGCTTGAGGGCGTACTGCTTGAGCGGGCCGCTTGATGCGAGCGGGAGGAGAAGGGCACAAGCGAAGGCGGAGAAGAACGCGAAGGCGGCGAACCAGGAGATTTCGGCGGTGAGGCGGCCCCAGCGCGGCAGGGTGCGGAGCCAGCGCTCGGCGAGGACTGCGCCCATGGCAATGAGCATGGGGTACGCCGGAGCCATGTAGTAGTGGCGGCCCTTGCCGATGAACATGAGTGCGAGAGGAACGAGGTACATGAAGGCGATCACGCGATAGCGGCGATCGCGCAGATAGCCGAGGAGTCCTGCGAGCCAGAGAGGCGTAGCGGCGAGGTTGGCGCAGACGATGAACTGGCCGGTGAGGAAGCCTTTGGCGCGGCCTTCGCCGACGTCGCGCATGTGAATGTGCTGGAGAAATGTGTAAGAGATCCAATTGTGCCGGATGAGCCAGATGAGGTTGGGCAGGAATATGAGAAACGCGAGAGCGATGCCGGCCCAGAACCAGCGCGTGGCGAGATAGCGGCGAGCGGGAGTGAGGACGAGGCCGACGAGGATGCCCGCGATGTAAAAAGCGATGGAGTATTTGGTGAGGAGGCCGAGGCCGATGACGGCCCCGATGGCAAGACACCAGCGCGGGTCTTCAGACTTGAGAAGGCGAATGATGAGATAGGCGATGAAAACCCACCAGAGGAGATCGAACGAGGTGTATTGGAATTCGTGGCCTTCAAAAAGAGGAACCGGGGAAAAAGCGACGGCGAGGGCCGCGGTGACCTGCGCGAGACGCGAACCGCCGAGTTCCCTGGCCATGAGGCCGGCGAGAACGACGACGGCAGCCTGAGCGAGGACCGCGGAGAGACGGAGGGCCACGATGTTGAGGCCGAAGAACGCCATGCCGATGTGCTCGATGAATGGAGTGAAGGGCGGGTAGGAGACGAATCCCCATTCGAGGTGGCGCGCGTCGGATAGGAACTGCAGCTCGTCGCGGTGGAAGCCGTAGCCGCTATTGGTGAGGATATGAAAGACGGCGACGGCGGCGGTGATGGCGAGGAGGCCGATGGTATCGGAACGGCGAAGGGGGAGTGGGGAGGGCTGATCGCTCGAGTTCGGGGACAAAGCAGGCTCCTGAAGTTTGCTCATGGGAACTTACGCAGAAGGGGCGGGATTGGTTCCGTTGCTTCGTTGGTGGGGTTGAGGGACACGGACGGAGGCCATGCCGGCAGCGGTTGCGCCCTGAATGCCCATATCAGTGTCTTCGAAGACGAGACAATCTTTGGGGGCGACGCCGAGGCGGTCAGAGGCGATGAGAAAAGCGTCGGGTGCGGGCTTGGAACGGGCGTAATCTTCGGAGCTGACGAGGAGATCGAAGCGGTCGAGCAGGCCGACGGTTGTGAGCGACCTGACGATGGACTCGCGGGTGCTGCCGGATACGACGGCAAATGGGATGCGGCCCTGCTGGGCGTTGATGTGCTCGAGGACTTCGGGGATGGGCTTGAGGCCGGGAAGGTGCGAGAAGTAGAGGCTCTCCTTGCGATGGGCGACGGCTTCGACGGGCATGTTGAGGCGCTGCATTTCATTGAGCCGGGAAACGATCTCCTTTGGAGGCACGCCGCCCCAGGAATAGAAGAGACCTTCGTCGAAGGTGCAGCCCCAATCGCCGAGCGCTTCTTTCCACGCGAGGTAGTGGAGGGGCATGGAGTCGACGATGGTGCCGTCGCAGTCGAAGAGGTAGGCGCGGAATGGGCCGGGTGGCAGTTGAAGAGTCATTATGCTCCGAGATCGTGGAAGAGTCTGATGGAGGTTTGTGCTTTCCCAGGTCCCAAAATCGGGACCTTGATGGGATAAGGACGAAGGCTTCTACGATGGTGCAGTGGTTTTTGGATTTGAGGACCAGAGACCGCGAGCCAAGGGAGAAGCCTTCTATGAAGAT
>JBEKKI010000072.1:0-15870 GCA_050010795.1 Occallatibacter sp. | reverse complement strand
TTTTGGGGTCGAGGGCAAGCTTGCCCTCGACCCCAAGACAAAAACAAAAACCTTCCTGAGAAGGAAGAAGTGTCAGGGATGTGCCCGGTCTGAAATGTCAGGAATCTGCCCGGCCGTACATTCCGCGGCCCGTGACAACTCCAAGCTAGAACTTGACGCTCGCCGCTCGCGGAGAAATCCCGCTCAGCTCCGCGGCCCGTGCCTCGGCATACGCTGCCGCGCCCATCAGCGGCGTGCGGCTTTCCAGGATGATTCGCACCGGCATGTTCACCAGCAACTGGCTCAGCCGCCCCTTGTCGGTGAATGCCTTCATGAACGTTCCATCCTTCAGCTTCTCCAGGATGCGCGGCGCGATGCCTCCGCCCACATACAGGCCGCCCACCGAAAGAATCTTCAGCGCCAGGTTGCCCGCCTCGGCCCCGTACGCTGAGACAAACATGTCCAGCGCCTTCTCGCATAACTGGCTTTTGGCCTTCAGCGCGCAATCTGTGATCACGGCGTTCGGATCTTCCTTGGCCATCCGCGCCGCCAGCCATGCCGGCTCTTCAAGCCCGCGCACCTCGCGCAGAAATTCGTAGCAGTTGGTGATCCCCTGCCCGCTGACCACGCGCTCAAAGCTGATGCGCCCGTTGTACTTTTGCTTCAGGAATCTGAGGAGGTCGATCTCGTCCTCGTTGCGCGGCGAAAAGTCCGAGTGCCCGCCCTCCGATGGATAGGGAACGTAATCTCGGCCATCCCACACCAGGAATGCTTCGCCCAGCCCCGTTCCCGCCGAGATCAGCGCCCGGTTGCCCACCTGGCGGGCATCGCCCTCGCTCAAGGTGAAGACTTGATCGGAGGCCAGCTCCGCAATCCCGTATCCGTTCGCCTGCAAATCATTGATGAGAAAAACGTAGTCGATCTTCAGATCGCGGGCCAAGTCCCGGCTGTCCAGCGTCCACGGCAGGTTGGTTAGCCGCAGCCGCCCCTCCCGCACGGGGCCTGGCACGCCAAAACATGCCGCCGTCACCTTATCGGCGAGCACAAATTCCTTCACGATCTCTTCCAGCCCCGTGTAGTCCTTGGCCGGGTATTGCTTATCGCGTGTGTGCTTCAGGTTGCCGTCGGTAAAGTCAAAAAGCGCCAGGTGGACCTTGGTCCCACCCACGTCTCCCGCCAGAATCATTCAGTCCTCTCTAAAACGCCACACCCTTCGGTATCTGTCTCAGGCAGCAAAGTGGCTGCCGCCTGGTCCAGAAGCAAAGTCAGTATATCGCTCTCGGGGACGATCAACTGACTGGGCAGCCGCTCCACGTCGCGCGGCCCTTCCAACACCTCGTTTAGAATCATCGCCTTCTCCGCGCCCGCCACCAGGAAAAACACCTCTCTCGAGTGGTTGATCACCGGCCAGGTCAACGTGACCCGCCACATGTCTTTCTCTTCCACGTAGTTGGCCGTCACCAGCTTTACGATCTCGCGCAGGGCGTCGGTGTGGGGAAAAAGAGACGCAGTGTGTCCGTCCGGACCCATCCCTAACTGGATCAGGTCGAATTGCGGAGCCTCCGTCGTGCCCAGTCTGAAGCATTGCCTCAGCTCCGCTTCATAGTGCGCCGCCGCCTCGTCGGGCTCCAGCTCGCCCTCTATGCGGTGAATCTGATCGGGCTTCAAGGGAACGTAATCCAGCAGCGCCTTCCGGGTCATGCGGTAGTTCGAGTCGGGATGGTCCGGCGGCACGCACCGCTCATCCACCCAGAAGAGATCCAGCTTGTCCCAGGGCATGCGCTTGCCTAAGGCCCCGCCGCCTTCTGCCAGCACCTCAAAAGTTGCCCTCGGCGTCGACCCTCCGCTGATCGCGATCCGCGCTCTGCCTCGCGCCGCCACTGCCTGCTGCGTCTTCTCTACAACGAACTCCGCCGCCCGCTCTGCCAGGGCCGACTTGTCCGGCTCAACGCAATACACGATTTTGAGATTTTGAGGCATCGACGCGCACCTCTGACATCTACGTTACATCGGCTTCACGGATCTGTTTCAAAAGGAATTTGGGTGATCGGGCGGAATATCTCACCGCCCCAGGTAATCCCGGTACTGCTGCTCCAGCACGCCCGACGCGCGCGCCAGCCCGATTTTCGACACGTTGTACCGGTAGAGGCTCTCCACCAGGTTGCTCTCGGCGGTGGCCAGCGCGGCTTGCGCCGTCACCAGCGGAAGGTTGTCGTCCACGCCGGCGTTCACGCGGTCGGTCTCGTCGCTCAGCGCGCGCGTGGCCAGGTCCACGTTCGACCGCGCCACATCAACCAGTTGCCTGCTCGCGCTCACGTCCAGCAGCGCCGCCCGCACCTGTTCGTCGATATGGCTGCGCAATTCGTCCAGTTGCGCTTCAACTTCGTCCATCTTCGCCCGCGATGCGTCCTCGTCGCCGCGCAACCGCCACTCGCGGAGGATGGGAAAGCTCAAAATCCCCATGGCGAGAAAGTCGCCGTGCGTGCCCGCGCCGTTCACCGTGCTGGTCCCGTAGTAGCTCGTAAAGCTCAGCGTCGGCAGGCGCTCGCCGCGATATACGTCGTGCACCGACTTGTACACTTGCGCCTGGTTCTGCACGTTCTGGTAGTCCTGGCGGTTCTTGTACGCCACGGCCCGCACCTCTTCCGGCGTTTGCTCGGCCAGGTCGCTGTAGGGTGCCGGATCGGTCAGCTCCACCACCTGCTCGGGATCGATGCCGGTCTCCCGCTTCAGCAGGATCAGGTCCTTCGCCTGCCGATTTTGTGCCGTGATCAGCGCCTGCTGCTGCGCCTGCAACTCAACTTTTGCCCGCAGCTCCTCCAGGTTCGCCGCCGTGCCCGCCTCGTGCGCCGCGTGCGCGTGATCCGCGAGCACCTGAGCCTGCCTCACCAGCGCCGTCGCGTTCTCCACTTCGCTCTCGTCAGCCACCGCGCGCAGATAGGCCACGGCCACCTGTTGTACTACCTCGCCGCGCGCCGTCATCTTGGCGAAATGCGCCGCGCGCTCCGCCGCTCCCGCTGCCTTGAATCCCGCAATCACCGGGCCCGAGAAAAGAATCTCGTTGTAGTCGATCTGTCCCTCGGTCAGGTCGTCGCGCGTGATCAGCGAGAGCCCCGCCGGCAGCGTGCCCCCAGGAAACAGGGACGTAAACTTGCTGATCGTCTTCGGCCCGAACCCCAGCGCCGCCAGGTCGTGCATGTAGTATCCCGTGTCGCCCGTCAGCGCGATCGTGGGCAGAAACAACTGCAGCGCTTCGTTGTACTCCGCGTGGTAGGTCTTCTCCACGCTTTCGGTTTCCTTCAGCCCTAGATTGTTTTTCAGTCCGCGCTGGATGGCGTCGTCCAGGGACAACTTCACCGTTTCGCCCGTCACCGGCTGTGCCGTCACGCTGCCCCAGAAGGGATTGGCCGCCGACGTTGGGTTCTGCGCCAGCGCGCCCACGGCCGCGCTCGCCGCCACCGCCGCAAGCATGGCAAAGCCTGTCGCGGCTTTCCGCGGCGCAAAATGATTCCTTCGTTTCACACCCATTATTTTCTCAGATGTGCCGCCGCGCTTGAGGATTCAGAACCAGCGCCGCATCTTGCTGTCTGAGTTTGGCAACGATTCGGTTTATCCCACAGGCGCCGGCGCTACACCTTCCTTGCGCAGCCGCTGGTCGTGGTAAATCACCGCAAACGTGGTGTTGTAAGCGGACCAAATGCACGCCATATAGAGCAGAAGCCCGCAGAGGAAGACAATCCCGAGCATGCCGATTCCGATAAAGCCCCAAGGAGCCAACGCAAGATGCAACAACACGCCCACGAGCAACCCGAGTGCTGCCAGAAACGCGAGCGCCAGCTCGAGCACTAGAAACGCGGCATACACAATGGCGTAAATCAGCAAGGCCAGCAGAAAGATGCGCCCTTTAGCGCCGTTGGTCAGTTTGTTGCTGCGGCGAATGCCCGTCCACGCGCTCGCGTTTTCGGCCACGCACGCCGGCACCGCCAGCGCCAGGCGCAGGGTGATCAGAATGGCGTAAACAATCGATCCCACATACAACAGCACGATGAGCGGCAGTGCTGCCAGCCATTTGTCGGGACTGGCATTGCCGTTCCCTATCGCACCGATGAGCGCCATCGTTCCGATCAGGAGCGCGCCGAAGATCACGATGGGCAGCACCACAATCAGCGCGCGCAGAATCATCAGCCATATATAGCGTCCGGCCTTGCGCCACGCCACCGCCCACGCCGCGTGGATGGTCACCCTCGTTCCCTTGTCTGCTTCGAGCGCGGCGTAGCTGCCCGCCGGCTGGTAAAGAGCGTAGATCACGATCATGAGCAGAGCGGCGACGAATATCGCCGCGCCAAAGCAGACTATCGTCGCGGGTGAAAAATGTTGCTGTGCCTGCGGATGCCACGGTTTAACGACCCAAAACATCGCTGCAACCATTGGCAGGTAAACCGCTACGCACACGATGGCCGGCACCAGCGCAGTGCCTACAAACAATCCGAAGTTGGCGCGCATCAGGTGAAAAACGCGGTCAAGAATCTGCCCGAAACTCATCGGTGGGGTCGGCAAAGGAGAAGACGGCGAAAAGGAAGGCGGAAGAGGAGAAGGGCTGCCCGGCTCGTTCATAGGATCCCTCCGGATGAATCAATGAAGACTCGCAGGGATACTAGCACAGGCCGCAAGCGCTGCGGACTGCGCGTGATCTGATACTAGCTAGACAGCGGGAGCGTGAGCCCCCGCTCCACAAATACCCAGATGCTGAAAGCTGAAGGCTATGAGCTGGAGGCTGAAGGCTAAATGCTGCTAAATGCTGGAAGCTGAAATCTGGCGGAGCCTCACCCGCCCATGAACATGCCGCCGTTCACGTCCAGCACATGCCCGGTGATGTACGAGGCCGCATCCGACGCCAGGAACTTCACCGCCTGGGCCACGTCCTTCGGCGTTCCGCGCCGGCCCAGCGGAATCGTTGCCAGCATGGCCTTGGTAACTTCCTCGGTGAGCACCGCCGTCATCGGCGTCTCGATATATCCCGGCGCCACCGCGTTCACGGTGATTCCCCGCGACGCCACTTCGCGCGCCAGCGACCGCGTAAATCCGATCAGGCCCGCCTTCGACGCCGCGTAGTTCACCTGGCCCGCCTGTCCCGCGCGTCCAACTACGCTGGCGATGTTCACAATCCGTCCCCAGCGATTTTTCAGCATCGGGCTCAGCAGCGCCTGCGTCAGCAGGAAAGCCCCCGTCAGATTGATGCTGATTACCAGGTCCCAGTCCGCGGGCTTCATGCGCAGCATCAGGTTGTCGCGCGTGATGCCGGCATTGTTCACGATGATCTCCACCTTGCCGAACTTCTCCAGGATTGCCTTCGCCCCGGCCTCGATCGACTCGTGGCTCGACACGTTCACGGTGAACGCCGTCGCGTCGATCCCCTGCGCCTTCAGCTCTCCCGCCGTTTCGGCCAGCTTGGCTTCATTCACATCGGCCAGCGCCAGCACCGCGCCGGCTGCTGCCAACTCCTCCGCAATCGCGCGCCCGATGCCCTGCGCTCCGCCCGTCACGAGCGCAATTCTTCCCTGCAGATCTCCCATGTCCGTTGTTGACCTCTGCGCGCTCGACCTCGCGAGCCGCGCCTTTCCATCGCTCATTATAGTTGGGCGATTCCAGCTACATGCGCACAGTGGCCGTCGCCCGCATCACTGCTCACCTTCCCAATCAGCCGAGCAGCCAGATCGCGAGCATCCCGCCGCGAGCCGCCACCAACTATGAACTGTGAACTGAGAACTGCCTTTTACGTCGGCGTCGCCGCCACCGTCACCGGCCGCGCGGCAATCGCCGGACGCAGCAGCTCCGCCGGCCACACATACACGGCAAGCCGCCGCGAGTAGTGAAGCACCGGCTTCTGATCCGGCAGCTCGATTCCCACTGCCGACGCCAGGTCATTGCGCTCGATCTCCGCTTCCGCCTCTTCCAGCGGCCACGGCACATGATGCAGATTGGCGCGGATCGGCTCTCCCGACCGGTTGGTCGAGAACACGCACGACCGCTCCGCAAAAAAATACTCAAACGATCCCGGTCGCATCTCCGCCGTCTTCCGTGTCGGCCCCAGTCCCCGGTACCGCGCCTTGAAGATCACCTGCTGCCGCGAGAACCGTCTGCGGCTGTAAAACGCGAACTCTCGCTCTGAGCGCGCCTCCAAATGCATCTCTGCCAGGCAATACGGCAGGTGGTAGATCGCGTGCGCCGCCACCACCGCCAACAGGTTGCTCGAGTCCACGCTGAAGCAATAGAACCCTGGCGTCCCCGTCATCCGGTCGCGAACGTACGTTCTCAAATTCAGGTCAGGAAAGTTCCGCAGCCCCGGAATCACCGGTATCCCGCGGATCTTGATGCGATCGAGCCAGAACGGCACCGCTCCGAGCCACGCCGTCCCCTGGAATTTGTCCGCCTCCAGCCATTCCGGCAGGAGTGCCTCAATCTTCGCCGCCGCAATCGGCCAATGCGCGAACAACAGATCGTTCCAGCGCTGGGTCATCGCCCAGCGTCCCGCCGGCAAAGGCCGCGGCTTGTGCGACGTCCGCACCAAATACTCCCGCATGGCTGCTCCCGTGCGTCCGGGGATCCGCGCTCTTGTGGCGCTCATGCCCCTCGGAAGGATCACCTGCCGCCTGCGCGCGCGGGAGCTCCCTCATGCCGTATTCTGTCCGCGAGACCATCCTCATGTCCAGTGAATCTTCGCCGCAGCCCGCCGCTCGTAACCAGACTGAAGTGATCGCCGTGCATGGCGCCGACCCCGAAATCCTTGCCTTCGCCATGGCCAAATACTCCCGGTCAGCCCTTTCCATGCGCGAGTCCCTAGCCGAAATCAGCGCCCAGCGGGCCGAGCAGTTCCTTAACACCTTTTATTTCCAATACGGTCACCGATCCATCGCCGACCTCGCCCACATCGCCTTCGCCGTCGAGCGCCTCTCGCTCCTTGCCGCCATCGTCCTGGTCGATGAGTCCCGCTGGGACGGCCAGGAGCGCTCCACCCGGTACCAGAACTTCCTAGAGTCCGGCTGGTACTTCCCCGACTTCGCCGGCGACGCAGCGTCGGAAGGCCTCTACGCCCGCACGATTGAGAACCTCTTCACGACCTACCAGCGCGCCAGCTCCGCCGTTCTCGATCTGCTCCGCCGCCGTGTCCCGCACCCCGAAGGCCTCAAGCCCGAGGCCTACGAGCGCACTCTCCGTGCCCGCGCCTTCGACGTCGCCCGGTACCTGCTGCCCCTCGCCACAAACACCTCGCTCGGGCAGATCGTCAGCGCCCGCACGCTCGAAACTCAGGTCTCCCGCCTGCTCTCGCACCCCGCCGCTGAAATTCGCCTCCTCGGCGAAAAGCTCCGCGAAGCTGCTACCGGCCCTGCCTGGAACCTGAACGCCCGCGCCGTCCAAGAACTCGTCGAAAAGCTCGCCGTCCTACGCGACGAAGCCGCTCCCGCCCTCGCCGAGCAGGCCGCCGCGCTCTTCGGTCGCGAGGTCCACTCGGCGCCCACCCTCGTCAAATACTCCCAGCCCAGCGACTACCTCATCCAAACCCACTCCGATCTCACGCAGGCCGCCGCCGAGCTCCTCCACGACCAGCCCCCCGCCGCCGCTCCTCTCGTCGATCTCGTCGAGCGCACCGAACCCCTCGAAGTCGAAATCGCTGCCACGCTCCTCTATTCCGCCTGCCATTACCCCTACCGCCAGGTTCGTGACTTCGTTGCCGGGCTCCCAGCCGCGCGCATCGCGGAAATCATCGACCTCGGCCTCCGTCATCGCGGCAAGCACGACGAGGCACTCCGTGCTTTTCACTCTGGAGCAGCCCTGCGGTTCGACCTGCTCATGGATATCGGCGGCTTTCGCGACATGCACCGTCACCGCCGCTGCACGCAGATCATCCAGGGCTTCACCGCACAGCACGGCTACGAGTCTCCCGGCCCGGGCGACCTGCCCGCCGGATCTGACATACTCGCCGAGGCCGACGTCCTTTCCGACTATCGCGCCGCCATTGACTCCGCTCATCTCGCCGCCCAGGTCATTGCTTCCAGCCCCGCGCCGGAGGCAGCTCAATCCGCCGCCTACCTATATCCTCTCGCTACCCGCATTCGAGCCCTCTTCAAGATGGACTTTGCCGAAGCCCTCTATATCTCCGAGCTTCGCTCCGGCCCCGCCGGCCATTTCAGCTATCGCCGCGTCGCCTGGGAGATGTTCCTGAAGCT
The DNA here is from genome assembly GCA_050010795.1 of Occallatibacter sp. Lineage (GTDB taxonomy): Bacteria > Acidobacteriota > Terriglobia > Terriglobales > Acidobacteriaceae > Telmatobacter. The sequence continues at coordinate 7,666 of JBEKKI010000072.1, read as the reverse complement.
TGAGCGCCAATACCCATCGCTCGCCCGCCACATCCGGGTCACCGACTTCACCCAGCCCATCGACATCTTCAAACGCTGAAAAGCCCGCCCCGCAGCCACACCCGACCGTGATTGCAGTCACAGCGCCTCGCGCATCTCGGGTCAACCATCGATGGCGGCATTCGGATGCCGCTTCGCCGCTCTCATCCTTCCGCGGGCCTTCGCGGCATCCATAAAAGGAGAGATCTCATGGCGGCTGTTCTCGACAAGAAAGCCGATCTGGCCGGCCCCGGCATCGGCGACTACAACGAACTCCAGAACATTCTTCCGCACGATTACCATTCCCTTCTCACCCCCAAGCAAACGCAGCAGGCCATCTTCCAGGTCAAACGCTATATCGAAGACAACCTATGCAGGGAACTCAATCTCATGATGGTCGAGGTCCCGCTCATCGTCGACGTCGAAAGCGGCGTCAACGACATGCTCGACCGCGACGGCTCGCGCACGCCCATCCAGTTCCACATTTCCAACGACCGCAACCTGCACCCCGTCGACGCTCAGGTTGTGCAGGCCGCCACCAAGTGGAAGAGAGTCGCGCTCAAACAATTCGGCTGCGAGGTCGGCGAAGGCATCTGCACTGACATGCGCGCCGTCCGCAAGGATTATTTCCTCGATCACGACCACTCTGCCTACGTCGACCAGTGGGACTGGGAGCGCGTGATGACCGCCGATCGTCGCAACCTCGGCTTCCTCAAGGAAATCGTCGGCAAAATCTGGAAAGTGATCGTGGGTGCGGAAAAGTTCGCCCAGTCGCTCTTCCCCCAGCTCAACGACCCGCGCTATCCCAATCTACCCGACGAGCTCACCTTCCTCCACGCCGAAGACATCCTCGACATGTATCCCACGCTGCCGCGCAAGCAGCGTGAAACGGCAATCCTGCAAACCTATCCCGCCATCTTCATCATCGGCATCGGCTGGCCGCTGAAAGACGGCTACCCGCACGAAATGCGCGCAGCCGACTACGACGACTGGGTCACCGACACAAGCCTTGAGACGGGCAAAAACACGCACGGCCTCAATGGTGACATTCTCGTTTGGAACCCGGTCACAAAACGCCGCCACGAACTCACATCGATGGGCATCCGTGTTACCGCCGAAACCCTGAAGACGCAGCTCGAAATGTCGAATCAGCTTGACTTCATGCGCCTGCCCTACCACCAGGCGATCCTCAACAACCAGATTCCGCTATCCATCGGCGGCGGCATCGGCCAGTCACGCACGCTGATGCTGCTCCTCCGCAAGGCACATCTCGGAGAGGTCAGCGTCACCGTCTGGCCCAAAATCCTCAAGGAGATGTGCGCGAAGAACGACATTATCGTGCTCGAGTAGCAGGCCGCACAAACTTTCTGGGCGCCCCATCCTAGCTTTGCCAGGGTGGGGTATCGCTAACTTGCTGATTCGCTAACTTTCTGTCCTGCTGCTCCGGCCTCCGTTGCTATGCGAAAATCAAAGCTTGCACGCGCAATCCAGCTTTCGCCTGCTTGTGGTCCGTCTCGGTTCCATGGGCGACATTCTGCATGCGCTGCCTGCAGTCACGGCGCTGCGTCTCGCGCATCCTGAATGGCACATCGGATGGGTCGTCGATCCGCGCTGGCAGGCGCTGCTAAAAGCAGGGAACAGGGAACAGGGACCAGGGATCGGAGCGCGGCGCGGGCTGGAAATGCCGGTTGTGGATCGGCTGCACTTTGCCCCGAGCCGCGAGTGGAAGCATCGTCCGCTGAACGCGAAGACCTGGAGCGAGATCGGCGGGCTGCGGCTCGAGCTGCACGCAGCCAACTACAGCGCGGTTCTCGATCTGCAGGGCGCGATCCGCTCGGCCGTGATCGCGCGCATGAGCGGGTGCTCGCGCCGTATAGGCGAGGCCAGTCCGCGCGAATGGCCTGCGCGCTGGTTCTTCACCGAGCAGGTGGTCACGCGCGGCGCGCACGTGATTGAGCAGGACGTGGAACTCGCGGCCGCCGTCTCCGGTGACGCGCTCGTGCTGGCTGAACCGCTTCTTCCCTTCGATACCGAGGCCGAGAGCTGGTGCGACGCGTGGCTCGCCGCGACGTTTCACGGCAGCGCGCTTCCGATAGCGCTCATTGCTCCGGGCGCGGGCTGGGGCGCCAAGCGCTGGCCGGCCGAGCGCTACGCAGCGGTGGCGCGCGAGCTCGGCGAATGCGGCATGAACGTGCTGGTTAATGCCGGTCCGGGAGAAGAATCGCTCGCCGCGGTCATCGCTGCGGGCGGCAGTGCTGTTCCGGTCAGCGCTACGCTTGCGCAATTGATCGCACTCACGCGCCGCGTTGCGCTGTGCATCGGCGGCGACACAGGTCCGCTTCATCTGGCCTGCGCGCTCGGCCGACCGGTTGTCGGCATCTACGGACCAACCGATCCGAGCCGCAACGGTCCTTATGGCACGCGCGCACGCGTCCTACGCAGTCCCGAGAGCCGCCGCGACCACTCGCGCCACGCCGAAACCGAGCCGGGGCTGCTGACCATCGCGCCGGATGACGTGTTCCGCGCCGCCGCGGACCTGCTGGCTGAGGAGAAGGCTCGATGACCGGTCAGAGTCAGCATGAATCTCCTCCAAAAAGTGGCTCGATGCAATCGTGGCAGAAGGTCGCGGGGCGCATTCGCGTGCCGCTCGGATTCCTGACCGCTGCTGTTTATCTCGTCGAGGTTGTCCGCCGTCCGCCGCATCCTGCCGCCATCGCGTGGAGTCTTGCGTTTGTGATCCCCGGTTTGGCGCTGCGCGCGGCCGCATCCGGCACGGTAAAGAAGAATCGCGAACTGACTGTGACCGGACCTTACGCCTACACGCGCAACCCGCTTTATCTGGGATCCACGTTTATCGCTGCCGGCTTTGCGGTGGCGCTGCTGAGTTGGCCGGTGGCGCTGCTGCTTGCGGTGGGGTTTGCGGCGATCTATTTACCTGTGATTGCTTCTGAAGAACGATTCCTTCGAGCTGCGTTTGCCGAGTTCGATGAGTATTGCCGCAGCGTTCCGCGATTCATCCCGCGCCTGACACCGGCAAGACTGCTTCGGGAATCGAGTTTGCCAACTGTTTCCCAGCCGGTTACCCGCGGCGAAGCGGGCGGCTTCTCCTTCGCTCTATATCTTGAACACCGCGAGTACAATGCTGCTTTAGGGGCCGCACTGCTGTACCTGAGCCTGCTCTATCTGCGGCCGGTGCTGGAGACGATCCTGCATCGAGCCTGGTGAGCGCTTTCCGCACTCACGAAGTCAAACGAAGTGAGGCCAGGTCAATCCATAAGGAGCCGTGCCGAACATTGATGACACGCGCCATTGCAGTCAGCCTAGCGTTCGGTCTATTACTGGCGGCCAGTGCCCACGCCCAGGACCCCGCATCCCTTGCACCTCTGCGTGCGGGCTTCGCCTTTCCACAAAGGCAAACGCTTACGTATTCGGTCGATTGGCGGGTGTTTCCGGCGGGGACTGCCGTGGTTCACTTTGAGGCGGCCGGCGATCGCGAACGCATCATCGCTTCGGCGTATACAAGCGGCGCCATTAACCTACTCTTTCACGTCGCCGACAACTTTCAGTCGGACTTCGACCGGGAGAAGGGCTGCACTCTTGACTTCGACAAACAAACCGTCGAGGGCCGGCGCCAGGTGAACTCAACGCAGCACATCGATTACGCAAACGCCAAGATTGTGCTCGACGAGAAGAACATGGTCACCGGCCAAGCCAAACACACGGAATCGCCGGTGAAGGGCTGCCTGACCGATCTCCTGACCGGCGTATTTTACGCGTCGTCGCAGCCTCTCGTGCTGGGGCACAACTTTGTGATTCCGGTGGCCGACGCCACGCGCACTGTTCCGGTGACCATGAAGGTGGAGGGACGGGAAGAGATTAAAACCACGCTGGGCACCTTCAAGACGATTCGAGTGCAGCCGACCGCCGATGCAGGCGTGGTGAAGAATCGGGGCAACATCTGGATCTGGTATACGGACGACGACCGTCATCTGCCGGTGCAAATGCGCGCGCGGCTCTTCTGGGGAACGATCACTTTCCGGCTGATCGGCAACGAGTACAAGTGATAGTGGTCAGTGGTCAGTGATCAGTGGTCAGTTGTCAGTCGACAGACTTGAGCGGTAAATCGTGAATCGCGGCTCGACGACGGCGGATCGTGAACAAGTGGAAAGTGAAGAAGCAAGCAGGAACCGTTGACCACTGACCAATGTTCACTGTCCACTGTCTTTCCGGTGTACACTTTCTCTTCGCGCGAAGAGGTGATGCGCTCCGTGCGTTGAGGATCCGGCCATGCGTAAGCTCTCCGTTGCCTTCCTTCTTGTTATTGCAGCTGTTCTGCCGGTTCAATGCCGCGCACAATCGGGTGCGCAGGCCGCGCAGGCCAAGCGGCCCATGACTTTTGAAGACATGATGCAGATGAAGCGGCTGGGCGAGACGGCCGTTTCGCAGGATGGCAAGTGGCTGGCGTACTCCGTAACAACCGTAAATCTCGACCAAAACACAAAGACAACGGAGCTGTGGCTACAGGCGATTGCGGGTGGCGAGCCATTCAAGCTGGCTGTTGGGCAGACAGGCGACAGCGGGCCGCAGTTTGCGCCGGATGGGAAGCGGATTCTGTTTCTTTCTGGTCGAGAGAATGGCCAACAGATATGGGTCGCGGACTTCGATGCGGCGACGGGAGCGACGAGCGACGCGAAGAAACTGACCTCGATTGCGACGGAGGCGGACAACGCGAAGTGGTCGCCGGATGCGAAGTCGATCGTGTTCACGTCGGCGGTGTATCCAGACTGCCCGGCGGTCAGTCCTGCGGACGGCGGAGTTGGGGACAAATGTAATGCCGATAGGGACGCGGCGCTGGCAGCGAGCAAGGTGAAGGCGCAGATCTGGACGCACCTGATGTACCGGCACTGGGACCATTACACGGGGAATAAGAGATTCCATCTCTTTCAGGTTTTGGTCGATGGCAGTGGAATGCGCGATCTGAATCCCGGAGACACGCACGACGTGCCGCCGTTCTCGCTCGAGGGAGGAGGATGCGGATGCGACATTTCGCCAGACTCGAAGGAACTGGCGTTCACTGAGAAGCTGGTGGACGACGATGCGACTTCGACGAATGCTGACATCTTTGCGCTCGACCTCACCGATCCGAGTGCGAAGCCGGTGAAGGTGTCGACATCGCCGGGCGGGGATTTCAATCCGGCGTACTCGCCTGACGGGAAATATCTGGCATGGCGGAGCCAGGAGCGGGCTGGATATGAGAGCGACAAGTTCAGGCTGGTGGTGTACGATCGCGCGACGAAAACGATCAAAGAGATGATGCCTGGATTCGACCAGTGGGTAGACGAGTTCGCTTGGGATCCACGTTCATTCGCAATCCACGCCGCAAGCAGCTACCAGGGAGAGACGCAGCTTAACACCGTGGACATTCCTCAAGGCAGCTATGTCACGATGGGCGCGACAGAGGGGGAGTTCAGCGATCTTAAGCTGTCGTCAGATGGGTTGTTTCTGATTGCCACTGCGATGCACGTGACCGCCCCTCCAGAGGCCGTAATCTTCGATTTGCATCGCGTTCATATGATCACAGACCGGTCTCGCACGCTGGGAGCGCTGGGGCATACGATCAATCCGGACCGGCAATACACCAGCGCCATCGTCTTCGACGAATACGCTTTGACCCACCTCAACGATGCTCTGCTGGCGCAGCTTGATTTGCCGAAGATGGAGTCGTTCTGGTTTACCGCGAAGGATGGGACGAAGCTCCAAGGCTTCATCATCCGGCCGCCGGGTTTCGATGCGGCGAAGAAGTATCCGGTGAAGTTTCTGATTCATGGAGGGCCGCAGGGGAACTGGGGCGACGACTGGAGCTACCGGTGGAATGCAGAGCTGTTTGCGGCGAATGGGTACGTGGTGGTGATGATCAACATGCGAGGGTCGACGGGATACGGGCAGGCCATTGTCGACAGCGTGAATGGCGACTGGGGCGGTAAGCCTTTTACCGATCTGATGGAGGGGCTGGATTACGCGGAGCAGCACTACAGCTTCATCGACAAGGACCGCGAGTGCGCACTGGGCGCGAGCTACGGCGGATTCATGGCCAATTGGGTGCTGGGGCACACGGACCGCTTCAAGTGCATCGTGAGCCACGACGGCATGTTCAACGCGGAGTCGGCGTTTGGATCGACGGAAGAGGACTGGTTCAACATCTGGGAGTTCAAAGGGCATCCGTGGGACTACTACGGAAAGCCGGACGCGGAGAACCCGTTCCGGAAATGGTCGCCGTCGCTGTCGGCCAAGAACTTCAAGACGCCGACGCTGGTGATTCACGGGCAGCTCGATTACAGGCTGGATGTGAGCGAGGGATTCCAGCTGTTCGACACGCTGCAGATGCTGGGCGTGCCAAGCAAGATGCTGTACTTCCCGAATGAGGGCCACTGGGTGCTGAAGCCGCAGGACTCGCGGCTCTGGTGGAAGACGGTGAACGATTGGGTCGATGAATGGCTAAAGACGGGGACTAGGGACTAGGGAATAGCGGAGTTAGCGGCGTTAGCGGAGCCAGGTGACAGCCGCTGAGAACGAGGGCGGCGTAACAGGGACAGGATACCTGCATGATGCTTGGACGACGGCCGGCAAAGAAGAGAGAGCCGCTGGATGAGGCGGGGTTGTACGAGTATGCCGTGAAGGCGCTGGGGCGGCAGATGCGCACCGAGGTTGAGCTGCGGCGCTTGATGAGCGCGCGGGCCGAGCAAGGCGAGCGTGGCCAAGCGGCGGTGAAGGCCGTGGTGGCGCGGCTCAAAGATCATGGCTATCTGAATGACGCGAGCTATGCCGAGACCTTTGTGCGGCTGCGGCAGGAGAACGAGAAGCTGGGCGCGCGACGCGTACGGCAGAAGCTGGCGGAGCGAGGCGTCCCGGCGCGGGTGGCGCAGGCGGCGATTGAGGCGCGCTACGGCGGAGCGAACGAGGAGGCGTTGGCGCGGGAGCACCTGGTGCGGAAGCGGATCGCGAAGCCGACGAACGAGAAGGAGACGGCGCGCGTGGTGCGGCGGCTGGTGGCGGCCGGGTTCTCGCCGGGGACGATCTACAAGGTTCTGCGGCAGTGGGACGTGCCGGAGGAGGAACTGGCGGCGTTGGACCAGATGGAGTCCGAGACACACGGAGAGTGAGGGCTGCTCGACGCGACCGACTTCGCCGAATGAAGTCTAGCGCGCCTGAAAAATCGACGAAATTTGTTGACGATTTTGAAGTTGTTTTGTTGATTCCAAAGGCGTTAGCATCGATTTTTCGGCCAAAAATTTTTAGGGGCTGTCCTAGATAACGAGCGAAGAACTAGGGTTTCTAGGATGGCGAAGGTGCACAAGAGCCGTCTGCTCTGGAGCCAACAGCAACGGCTGATGGAGCACTTTGTTACGGGTACGACAGCGCGCACGGCGGGCGTGCTGGTGGGCGTCAACAAGACGACCGCGGCGTATTATTTTCATCGTCTGCGGCAGCTCATCTACCAGGTCAGCGAGGATGCCGCTCCGTTCTCCGGAGAAGTGGAAGTGGATGAGAGCTACTTTGGTGGCCGGCGTAAAGGACTACGCGGTCGTGGAGCAGCCGGGAAAGTGCCTGTTTTCGGCCTGTTAAAGCGCGGCGGCAAGGTCTATGCCAA
>JBEKKI010000071.1:0-16647 GCA_050010795.1 Occallatibacter sp. | reverse complement strand
CCCTTCGCGTCGTCGCGGTGCCATTGGCCCCAGCCATTGCGCTCGCTCGCTTCGATATTTGGTCCGTAGTGGCTGCCCGTAATGTCGGTGAGCGTCTGCGTGCCGAGGAAGCCTGTGTAGTCGACGTACGCAGGCCACGACTGCATCAGCATCTTATCGACTGTCGCGACCACCTGCGGATCTGTGCTGATGGTTTGCTTCGTCCATTCTGCGGCGATCTGCTCCGCGCTCAGGTTCGGATTCCACGCCAGGCGGCCGAATGCGTAAAGATTCGCCATTGCCAGCGGCGCACCCAGCCAGTCGCGACCGACGCATGAGACACCGATCATGCCGCCCAGCGGCCTGTCAAAGCTTTTTCCCTCGATGATCTCCTTCACCGGTGTTGATCGTTTTTCCGCGTGCAAGTCGAAGTCGAGTACCCAGTTCCACATGGGTGCGATGTAGACCAGGTGGCGCTGCTCGCCCAGGTACTCCTGCGTGATTTGCAGTTCCATGGCCTCGTTGGTCTTCCTGAGGCCCGCGAAGAGCGGCGAAACAGGTTCCATTGCCTGAAAGTCGATGGGACCCTCTTTGATTTGCACAATCACGTTAGGCAGGAATTTGCCGTCGAGCGGATGAAAGATGTCGTATGCTGCGCGAGCCCGGTCGGCCTTCATGTCGTTGTAGTCGAGGTGGTTGTTATAGACAAAAGCGCGATAGAGCACCACGCCGCCGTGAGGCTGCAATGCGCCGGCGAGCACGTTCGCTGCGTCGGCGGGGCTGCGGCCGTAGCTTGCCGGGCCGGGCTGCCCCTCTGAATCGGCTTTGACCGTGAAGCCTGCAAAATCGGGAATCTGCTCGTAAATCTCATTCACTTTCGCCGCCCACCAGGCCTTCACCACGGGATCGAGGGGATCGAATGTCTTGAGGCCGCCGACTTTCTGCGGGCTCGCGATATCGACGCTCATGGCCAGCCGCACGCCCCATGGCCGCATCGTGTCGGCGATGCGAGCCAATCCTTTGATCATGTCCGGCTCGAGGAACGGCGCGGCGTCGTTCACGTTGTTCACGTTGCAACCGTTGATGCCAATGGAAGCAAGCAGCCGCGCGTACTCCTTTACCGCACTCAGGTCGTCCCGCACGTGCCCGCCCTCGAAGAAAATCGATCGGCCCCCGTAGCCGCGGGTGATGGTGCCGTCGGCGTTATCCCATTGATCCACCCATCGGATCGGCATGGCCGGAGCTTCGATGACATCGAGGTGCGCCACGTCCGCGTCCGTAGCGATGTGCCGCAATAAATCGAATGCGCCGAACAGCGCGCCGTGCTCGTTCGATCCGGCGACGATGACGAGCGGGCGCCCCTGCCACGTCGTTCGCTTCAGCCAGAATCCGTGCGCCGCAATGTGCGCTGGAACCGCGAGCCCAAGAAACTCTGCACGAACTTCATCGAGAGTGCCGACGACCGTTTCACCTTCGCTCGCGCTCGATTTGTGCCCGGCCATCAGTCCCGCCATGCCGCGCTGGAGTTCCTCGACCGCTGACTTCTCCATGGGGCTGTTGCCGAGGGCGCGAACCGAGCTTGGAATCGCTGATTCGCCGTGCCCGCCCGCGTAGCGCAGCCACGCCTGGTCCGCCGTTTGCGCATGTGCCGCCAGGCCCGCCGCAAGAAGCGCCGCGCATAACACAACGGCAAAGAATTCGATTTTCGGCCCCGGAGCAATCCGCTTGTTCGCCATTTTCAACTCCCCTCAACGTTCTACCACCCGGCGCTGGTTGATAGACTTGTTTGTCTGCGACTGAAGGGAGGGTTCGCTCTTATGCCCGCCACGATGCAGGCTGTTGTTAAGGCCAAGGCTGCGCCCGGCATCGAACTGCGTGAGGTTCCGGTTCCCGAGCCAGGACCCGGCGAGGTCCTGGTGCGCGTCGAAACCGCGAGCGTCTGCGGAACCGACCTGCACATCTACAACTGGGATCCCTGGGCCAAGGGCCGCATTCATCCACCTCTGATTCCCGGGCACGAGTTTGCGGGCGTCGTCGCCGCGCTGGGCAAAGGCGTCTCCACCGTGCACGAGGGCGACCTGGTAAGCGCGGAGATGCACGTCGCCTGCGGGAAATGCCTGCAGTGTCGCACGGGTCTCGCGCACGTTTGCCAGCACGTCCGCATCCTTGGTGTCGATGCTGACGGCGCCTTCGCCGGCTACGCCATCATTCCCGAATCGAATATCTGGAAGCTCTCGCCCTCGATCCCGCACGACTACGCCTCGTTGCTCGACCCGCTGGGCAACGCGGTGCACACGGTTCTGGCCGGGCCCATCGCTGCCAGAACTGTCGCAGTCACGGGTTGCGGCGCCATCGGTCTGTTCTCCATCGCCGTGGCCAAAGCTTGCGGTGCGGCGCGCGTCTTTGCCACTGAAGTGAACGCGCACCGCCGGAAGGTGGCTCTCGAAATGGGCGCAGATCTTGCGCTCGATCCCACGACCGACCACGTCGAAAAGCAGATTCTCGATGCCACCGGCGGCACCGGCGTCGACGTGCTGCTCGAAATGTCGGGCCATCCCGAGGCCATGCGCCTGGGCTTTGCGCTCTTGCGCACCGGCGGACGCGCCTCGCTGCTCGGCATTCCTTCGCGCCCCTTCGAGCTCGACTTTGCCCGCGACATCATCTTCAAGGGCGCCACTGTGCAGGGCATCAATGGACGCAGGATGTTCGAGACGTGGTTTCAGATGGAAGCGCTGCTCGCGACCGGCAAACTCAACCTCGAACCGGTGATCACGCACCGCCTTAAACTGAGCGAGTTCAAGAAGGCGATGGAGCTGCTCCAGTCGGGCGAAGCGATCAAAGTGGTGATGCGGCCGGAATGAGAAGACAGGGAATAGAGATTAGGGAATAGAGAACGCCGATTCGCGCGGAAGAACTACTCGACAAGGTTCACGCGCCGCAGCTCGCGCACGGCATTCGCGAGATAAATTGCGTCGGCGTGGCGCAAATCATCGAGGAACAGCACGCGCTCCTCAATGTCTGGCCGCGTCTCGAGCAGATGCCGCCGGTAAACGCCGGGCAATAACCCACATTCGACGGGCGGCGTGAACCAGCGGGCGTCCTTCTCCACAAAAACATTGCTGATCGCGCCTTCCGTCACCTCGCCACGCACGTTCAGAAAGAGCACCTCGTCAAATCCGTCGCGTACGGCCTGCCCAAACGCCCGCGCATAAAGCGGCCGGTGCGTGGTTTTGTGGTAGAGCATCCGGTCTTCGGGATTGGTGCGTTCCCTCGCGATGCGCACGCGGCCTGCCGGTTCGTCGCCATCGCGCTCTGCCAAAACCTCATCCGTGATTCTCGGCCCGCCATCGGCGTCAAGCAACAGCCTCACCTTGCGCCGATCGTGGCCCGCAAATCCGCGCGCATAATCCATCAGAGCTGCTTTCACTGCTTCACGCTCGCATGGAAAATCGAAATACTCCGCCGAATCCACGAGCCGATCGAGGTGAAGCTCAAGCAGCGGATATCCGCCGTCCCACAGCATGGTCTCGATGAGCGAAAACGGCTCGGGCGCATCGCGTCCGCTCAGCGTCAAGAACTCCGCCTTGAGAAGGCACTCTCGATACTCCCCGGCCGGGTCGGAATCGATGACGACGCCGCTGCCCACCCCAAACACTCCGCGCGTGCCATTCAGCTCGATCGTTCGAATCGCCACATTGAACACCGTCTGCTTTGGCGAAAAGAACCCGATGGCTCCGGTGTAGACGCCGCGCGGAGCGTCTTCGAGTTCCGCGATGAGCTGCATGGCCCGCACTTTCGGCGCGCCCGTCACCGAACCGCAGGGAAACAGCGCGCGGAACACATCGTGAAAGCTGGCGCCTGATCGCAGCTCGGCGCTGACTGTCGAAGTCATCTGCCAGAGCGTGGAGTAGCGCTCGACCTCGAAAAGTTGCTCCACGCGCACGCTCCCGGTTTGCGCTATGCGGCCCAGGTCGTTGCGCACCAGGTCGACGATCATCACGTTCTCGCTGCGGTTCTTTGGGTCGTTGGCGAGCCAGTCGGCGAGGCACCGGTCTTCGCGCGTCGTGCGTCCCCGGCGCGCAGTGCCCTTCATGGGCCGCGTTACGATTCGCCGCCCACCGCGGCCGTCGTCCTCGATGCGGAAAAATAACTCCGGCGAAAACGACAGGATCCGCCGCCCCGGCTGCCAATGCACAAACGCGCCGTAGTGGACCGGTTGACGCGCTCGCAGCCGCGCATAGATCGCCGCCGCGCCGCCCTGCGTCTCAATCTTCATCGGAACGGTGAAGTTCAGTTGATAAACGTCACCCGCGCGAATCCACTCGTGGATGGCGGCGATCCGTCGCACGTACTCGGCCTCGGTGAGCGCAAACTCCGCCGCGATCTCAGGCTCACATCCCGTATCCGGCCTCGCGCGCACGCAATCCCGAAACCGCGCCAATTCAGGCGGTTCGCCGCCCAGGAATTTTCCAATCTCGTGATCGAAGATGTAGCTGCGCTCGTATATCCCGAACCACGCCAGAGGATGCGCAAGCGGCTGTCCGTCGCGCCCTGCACGCATTCCAGCTTTTGGCTCAAAACAGCTTCCGCACTCGTAGCTGAAGAATCCAGCCACCTGCAGCCCCGCAGCCACGGTGCTCTCAATCGCGGCAAATAATGCCGGAATCTCCCCCGCCGTAAACGACACGCACACCCGCACTGGAGTCATGAACAGTTGCGTCCACGGCTGCTCGTTGTGTTCTTTGTGTCCTGATTTTCCGCCTTCCAGCAGCACTGTGCCCGGTGTCTCTTCCACCAGCGCAAAGACCTCCGCGGGAAGGGGATGCCGCCGCGTCATGCGTTCAGTTTATGATCCGCCCGTGACCGTAAGCACCAGCGTGGTGGTGTTGGTAATGGCGGTGACTCCGTTCGATGACTGTCCAGTCACAATCACCGTATACGACCCTGACGGTGTCGCGGGCGCATGTTGCGGACCGTGCTGGTAATAGTTGTAAAGCGGTTTGCACGCCGTCGCTCCCAGCGTAGACACCAGGCCCACCAGTGCTATGAGCGAAAGGCGCTGGATCCAGCGCCGCCTGCGCGTACCCCAGGCCAGTCCACCCAGCCCCAGGATTCCGGGCAGCAGAATGGCCCAGGCCACTGAGCCGCTTTCGCGCCCAGGATGTACGGGCCGCAGAACCTGGGTCGTCACATTTGCCTGCGTTTGCAGCAGCATGGAACTCACCGGCGGGCATGCCGATGGAGCTGAACCGGAGGTGCAGCTGGCCGGCGTGGTCGGCAGAATCTCCACCGTCTCCGGCGTAAAGGTGCACGAGGATTGGCTGGGCAGGCCCGAACACGAGAGCGTGATGAACATTGGCGCCGTGAGAGCCGCATTGTCCTCAGGCACCACGGTAACGGCAATAGTGCCCGACTCGCCCGCGGTCACGGTCAGCGGCAGCTTCGATGGAGCTACGGCCGCGAGCGAAATGCTGAAGTTCGGAGTGGAGCTGGCCTGTCCGCTCACGTTGCTTGTGGCCGACGCCGAGCTCAGGTGCGACGCATCGCCCGCGTACACTGCGCGCAGAGCGTGATCGCCGCCGGCGAGCGACAGGACCGCGGTTGCCTGGCCTTCGCCGTCCAAAGCCGCTTCGGCCAGCTCACGGGCGCCGTCTTTAATGATGACTGTGCCGGATGCGGGCAAGCCGTCCGCGCCTGTAACGGAAACGCCGGCGCTGGCCTGCGTATGGCCGCTTTGATCGCTGGCTTCAACGTTCAGCGTGGTATGTGTCTCAATCTGTTGCGCGGCCGAGGCTACAGGCAGCACTGGGAGCGCTAGCGCGACTGCCAGTCCTGCCATCCATTCAAGCCGCAAAACGCGGCAAATCAAACCCTTCACTTGCACCTGCTTCAACTCTCCAGAGAGATCGCGCCTTCGCCCGGCGGCGCTTCGCGTTTTTCCTCTTTGTAGACCCCTATTGTATCCGGCGGGGGCGCATCCCGGCTAACCCCACGACCTCTCTTTGACGCACGGCCCACAGGAACGCCATCCTCCTGCCGCGCTATGCTTTCTGCGTAGGTATTTCGCAATGACAGAGACTATGTCCCGCCCCCAGCTTGCCCATCTCACCGCAGTGCTCGACGAGCTTCGCGCCAAGGGCACGCACTTCCGCCTCCGAGTGCTCGACGACCAGCAGGCGCCCGTTTGCCACTACGATGGCCGCGAGGTCATCAACCTCGCGAGCAACAACTATCTGGGTCTGGCCAATGACCCCAGGTTGATCGAGGCGGCCGTCGACGCGACGCGGAAATTTGGCGTGGGCTCCGGCGCCGTGCGCACCATCGCCGGAACCATGCGCATCCACATGGAGCTCGAGGAAAAGATCGCGCGCTTCAAAAATGTCGAAGCCTGCGTGGTTTTTCAGAGCGGCTTCGCGGCCAACGCCGGCACCGTCAGCGCCATCCTCGGCAAAGAGGACTTCATCCTCTCCGATGAGTTGAACCACGCCAGCATCATTGACGGCGCGCGCCTGTCGCGGGCCACCATCAAGGTCTTTCGCCACAAGGACATGGCCCACTGCGAGGAACTGCTGGAACAGCTTGCGTCCGAGCCCGGCAAAAAGCTCGTCATTACAGACGGCGTCTTCTCGATGGACGGCGACATCGGCCCCGTCGATAAGCTCGCCGCTCTGGCCGAAAAGTACGGCGCCATCATGATGGTGGACGATGCCCACGCATCTGGCGTTCTTGGCCGTAACGGCCGCGGGTCGGTCGATCATTTCGGCATGCACGGCAAAGTCGATGTACAGGTAGGCACGCTTTCCAAGGCCATTGGCGCGCTAGGCGGCTACGTCTGCGGATCGCATGACCTGATCGACTATCTCTACCACCGCGCGCGGCCGTTCCTGTTCTCCACCTCGCACCCGCCGTCGGTGGCCGCCACATGCATCGCGGCTTTCGACATTCTCGAGAAAGAACCCGAACGCATTCTGCGCCTCTGGTCGAACACGCGCTACTTCCAGGGCGAGCTCAAGCGCATCGGTTTCAACATCGGAGGCGTTAACACGCCCGCCACCGAGACGCCCATCACGCCGATCATCGTGGGCGAGGGCCGAGCCGCCATGGACTTCAGCCGCGCGCTCTTCGACGAGGGCGTCATGGCCACGGGCATCGCGTTCCCCACTGTGCCGGAAGGCAAGGCACGCATCCGCGCGATTCTCACCAGTGAACACACCCGCGCGCAGCTCGATCGCGCTCTCGAGACGATGGAGCGCGTCGCGCGGCAGATCGGGATTCTACAATAAGCCCAAATGATCGCTCACCTGCGCGGCAAGCTCATCTTCAAGCAACCTGGCCAGGCGATCGTCGAGGCCGGCGGCGTCGGCTACGATGTCGCCATCTCTGTGCCTACGTTTACGGCACTGCCCTCCGTGGGCGCCGAGGCTGCCTTACACATTCACACACAGGTGAGCGACGACCAGATCGCCCTCTTCGGCTTCCTCGACCGCGAAGAAAAGCGCCTCTTCGAACGGCTCATCACCGTGAGCGCAGTCGGGCCGAAACTGGCGATCAAAATCCTGAGCGGTCTTAACCTCGAACGCGTGATCCAGGCCATCCGCGGTCAGGATCACGCGCAACTCACGCGCATTCCGGGAGTAGGAAAAAAGCTGGCCGAACGGCTGGTGGTCGAACTCAAAGACAAGCTCGACGACTTCGCCGTGGCGCCCGCGATGCCGTCCGTGCAGGGTCCGGCCGTCGACGACGTGCTTTCCGCGCTGACGAACCTTGGCTACCAGCGCGCAGCCTCGGAGAAGGCCATTGGGCAGGCCATCGCCAAAGACAAAGCGCTCGCCGCCGACTTCGATGGGCTGTTCCGCGGTGCGCTCAAGATCATCCGTTAGATTCTGCGGCAGTTGTCCTCAATCATCAAATCGGTCGGCTGGCAATTCTGATGCTCGACTGGTTTCCCAGGCCGATTTGTAACCTCCCATGCGGCCATTTCGTTCTAATCTATACAGACCGCTGATTCGCTGAACCTTCGGGTGCGACAGCCTTCCCTGAACGTAAAGGATGGTTCGATTGCGCTTCATAGTTGCCATCGTCAGTCTCGGTGCAGCCTTCAGTGTCCGCGCCGGGTCGACGCCGATTCCGAGCATGTTGCCGCTCGCCGCTCTGCCGGGAGCATGCACCGTCGCGACTGATTCCGAACCGGGTTTGCTACTCGCGGATGCTTTTGCAGGTGCGGACCGAGCGCTCGAGGTGGACCTGTCAGACAGCAAGCGATCCACTCAGGGCACTGCAGATCGGCAGGCCGGCGTGCGCACTGCGTCCGATTCCACTGTCCCCGTCGACGCCAATGGCAACCCTATCCCGCTTGAGCGCCAGCAGCCCCAGCGCATTCTCGGCTTCATGCCCAACTTCCGCTCCGTCTCGGGCGGCGCCAAGCCTCATCCGCCGGGATGGAAATACAACTTCAATGTCGCCACCGAGCAGGCGACGGACTATTCCTCTTTCATTTTCCTTGGACTGACTTCGCTGTCGGCCGAAGGCATCAATGAGCACCCCGATCTGGGAAAGGGCGCGAACGGCTTCTGGGCCTACACATGGCGCGGCTTTCTCGATAAGACCGACAATACGTATCTTTCGGCGTGGTTGTTGCCCAGCCTCATCCACGAGGACACGCGCTATTACGCGCTGGGCGCGGGGCACAACATTCCCCTTCGTGAACTCTATGTCATCAGCCGGCAGGGCGTGGCGCGCACCTATGGCGGCCGGCAAACGCCCAACATCGCCGGGCTCGGCGGCAAGGTTCTCACGCAGGTCGTCTCGCGTCAGTATTACCCGAAAAGCGCGACCACGTTTCCCGTTCTTGCCGAGAAGTTCGGCTACTCGGTGATGCGCGACGTGATCTTCACATCGATCCGCGAGTTCTACCCCGACGCGGCAGCGCACTTTATTCGCAAGCACCGCGAGAAGATGGCGGCGAATGCAGCGCAGGATGCGGCGGTGCAGTGACGGCGGCTGCGCACCCCGACAGCGACGCAGAAATCCGCAAAGTGGTGACGGTCCTCCCAAAAGATCTCCCTTCCGATGATGCACAGAGGATTGCTGTTGTCATCTCCGCAGCTCAGACCGATAATGGCCGGGGCAGGTAAGTAAGCTGATGAAAGTTGCCGGCAAGGCTACACTCTTCGTGGCTGGCCTGTGCGTGATGGCAGCCGCTGTTTGCGTCGATCTCTATTCGATCCGTTGGAATCGTGTGTCGGGGAAATTCGGCAGAAATCTGGAATTCCGCGTGTCGGCGTTGAACGCGGAGAATTTCGGTCAATTCGATCGAGCGCCCGACGGATTCGATGTCTTTTCCGGTTCCCAGCCTCGTGAGATCGTCAAGAGTGGCGTAGCTCCCGCGGGCTTTGAGTGGCTGCCGCTCTCGAACTTTGATCTGGGCACAACCGGTGGTGTCGAGCCCAGGGGCATCACGCGGGTGGTCAACGGGCATGAGTTTCTGTTAGTGGCGGACCGGCCGGAGATGATGCTCACGCACGCGGCGAGTGGGCCTGCGTGGGGCGTGAAGTCCGTAGAAATCACCGCAACCTACAAGTATGGTCCAGTGGTAAAGGCGGTTGAAATCAAGTTGGATGATACCGGTGGTGGTTTATTACGGCAGTTCACACAAAAATACGTTCGACATCAGACTGCGGTAATTGTTGACGGGCAAGTGATCGCAAACTTTGGGCTTCTCAGCCCAATTACGAAAGATGTGCTAGGACTCCGCTTCCCCGTAGGAGAGGAAGGAGAAGCGGAAAAGTTGCGCGATGCGCTGATGAAGTGAGCGTCGCAGCGTGAACGTTGCTTTGGCTCGATGGTAGTGGGACACACGCAGATTGCGCACGTGGCGCGTTTGCTAATCTTTTCCGTATGGCTCGCAAATCAAAAGCTACATCTGTCGCATCCGCCGCAGTGCCGCCTTGCTTCCGCCCCGAGGCGCTCACATTCCTGCGCAACCTCGCGCGGCACAACGAACGAGCATGGTTCCAGCCGCGCAAGGCGCAGTTTGACGCGGAGCTGCGCGAGCCCATGCTCGCCATCGTGCGCAAAATTACCGACGCGATGGTAGACTTCGCGCCCGACCACGTGCGTCCCGCTGAAAAATCTCTCTTCCGCATTTATCGCGACACACGCTTCAGCTCAGACAAGCGCCCCTACAAAACGCACGTGGCCGCGTGGTGGACGCACACCGGACTCGAGAAGACCTCGGGCGCGGGCTACTACTTTCACGTGAGTGCGAAGGAAGTGATCATCGCCGCAGGCTCTTACATGCCGGAGAAGGAGCAACTCGCCGCAATCCGCCACTGGCTGCTCGATCACCACGCGGAATTTCGCAAGCTGCTCAAGCGGCCCCAAGTGCGCAAGCTCTACGACGAGTTCGAGGGCAACGCGCTCACGCGCCCGCCAAAGGGATTTCCGTGCGAGCATCCGGGGATGGATCTGATCCGCTGCCGGCAGTGGGGACTCGCAGCGGAATTGCCCGCGAAGGCCGCGCTCAAAAAAGATATTGCCGATGTCGTGATCCGCTACTTCAAGGTCGCCGCGCCCATCGTCGATGCGCTCAACAGACCCATCGCCGCGGCTCTCGCGCCCAAACGAACCGTGCTTTTCGGACTGCGGTAGCGCTCAAGCCACGCTTGTTTGCCGAGGGCAAATGCGCCAAACCCGCTCCAATCGCGGGTTTTCAACGACCCGGGAAGCCAAAAACCAGCAAAAATCGGCATTTAACCTATAAAAACCCAAGAAAACTGTGGAAATCGCGCATTTTCCCATTGACTTTGCCCACGCCCAAGCCGCATGGTAACCATCGGCAGGGTACTTCTTAGCCGCATGAATACAGGGGTTTCGTGCACCGCGCCTTAATCCCGCTCCCTCTATGCGGTAAGTATTTCCGCGGCAGAAGCCCCTCAACTAAGGCAGCCCGCAGGGGCTCGCCCACAAGGAGATAAATCGATGGCATCTGGAATGACCAAGACCGCACTTACACGGCACATGGCCGAGAAGCTCGAATTGACGAACAAGCAAGCCGCTGCCTTCCTGGACCTTTTGGCGGAAACCGCCATCAAGGAAACCAAGAAGAACGGCGTCTTCGTGATCCCCGGAATCGGCCGCCTGGTAAAGGCCGAGCGGAAAGCCCGCATGGGCCGCAACCCCCAGACCGGCGAGGCCATCAAGATCAAGGCCAAGACAGTGGTGAAGTTCCGCGTCGCCAAGTCCGCCAAGGACGTGATCGCGCCGCCGAAGAAGTAGTCCCTCCCTCACATCGGACAACGATGGGGAGAGCCTCGTGCTCTCCCCTTTCGCTTTTCCCATGCGCTGCGAGCATGATTTTTCTGCACTCCGCCGCACCCGTGTCTCATCGAATAAGTCATGACAACGGCTCCCGCAGTTACCGGACCCATTGTGGCCCCTGCCGCGCGTGGTTCTTCGATTGTCTTCCTTTTGCGTCTTGAAGGTCTGTTGGTGGCGGCTGTCACGGCGGTGCTTTACGCGCGAACGGGCGCCAGTTGGTGGCTCTTCGCGGCGGTGTGGCTAGCTCCCGATCTGTCGATGCTCGGCTATCTAGCTTCGCCGTGCCGCGGCGCGCGCGTCTATAACGCTTTCCACACCTACGTCGGGCCGGCGGTGATGGCCTTGGGCGCGCTGCTCTTGCGCGCGCACGGCGCATTGCCGGTCGCGCTCATTTGGGCCAACCACATCGGCGTCGACCGCTTGCTCGGCTTCGGACTCAAGTACGCCGACGGGTTCGGCTTCACGCACCTGGGGCGCGTGGGAAAATGGCGAGCCTGATCACGCGGTGCCTGGCTTTGCGTCTTTGCGCGGCAAGAGCGCCTGCACGATCAGCCATACACCGAAACTGATGAGGATCGATCTGGGCCAGTTCAGATGGAAGTAGCCCCACGCGACGCCGAAAACCGAGGCGCCCGCTATGGTTGCTATCCACTGTTTCATCAGGCCGCGCGCCACGAGCGAAGCCAGAAAGCTCCAGAAAATCCCCTCCAGCATGAGTTGCTGGTCGTAGCGCCACGAAAGAACAGCTATCGTGAAGAATGCGCCAATGGGAAAGACCTCAGTGAAGAGCGCGGTAAGCCAGTGCGGCTCGTTTCCGGCCGGCGACAAGCTCCCGCGCAGGCGGGGAAACAGCCGCGGCACGGTGCGCAGATACTCCAGGTAAGGCTGCCCGAGTCGCGCGGCGAGGAACACCTCTTCACCCAAAATCAGGCGCAGGTAAAACACCGTGATCAGCACCATGGTGAACAGTGCCCCGCTGGGCGGCATGAGCAGCGATACGGCGATCATCATGCACCACCCGCCGCCGTAAAGGGGATTGCGCATAAAGCGGTAAGGCCCGTCGGCCATCACCGCGCCGGCCTGCATCTGCCCATGGTGAACCGTGCTGTATCCCAGGTAGGCTGCGCCCCACACGCGCAACACTGCGCCTGCCAGCGCTGCAAGCGCGCCCAGAACGATTATGATCGTCGAAGCCGCGCCGAAGCTCGCAATTCCAGTTCGGCTCAGTTCCTGCGGGAGCCACACCAGCGTTGAGGTCGGCCAGCTTTTATTCCACCCGCCAAGCCACGGCGCCCAAAAACCGAAGAAGACGATGATGATCTGGATCAACATCCGCAGACGAAACTCGATCGCACTCGCGCGCATGTTTCTCTCCAGGGCCGAAGTTGGTCCTCTGGCGTTCTTAGATTACGAAAATGGGCCGGGGTGCGTCTGTGCGATCCACCGCAATCGCCCTTCCCGCTGAAACGGGAGTAGAATTCCTCCAACATTCAAGCCATCAATCGAAAGGCTGGCTCTGGTGGGACCACGGGAGGCACGAATGTCGAAGGTTCTGCGGGCATTCGCAGTTTCAGTCATGGCGCTCTTCATAAGCGCTGTTGCTGCGGGTCAGGCTGCGCCAACCCCTAGCCTGCCAAGTCTTAGCCTTAATGACCAGTTGCTCGCAGCGGCAACGAACGGAGACGCAGCCGCTGCCGGAGAGCTCCTGCAAAAAGGCGCCAACATTGAGGCTAAGGACAATTTGGGCTGGACACCGCTGATCTGGGCTGCCTACCAGGGGCGCACCGATATGGTCACGCTGCTGCTCGAGAAAGGGGCCAACATCGAAGCCAAAGGCAACGCGGGACAAACGCCGCTCCATGAAGCAGGCTATATGGGGCACACCGATGTGGTGATGCTGCTGCTCGAAAGGGGCGCGAAGATCAGCGAAAAAGACACGCGCGAGTGGCCGGCGCTGCCTGAAGCGGCCAGCCAGGGCAATCTCGGAGCGGTTGAGTTACTGCTCGCGAAGGGCGCCGGGATCGAAGCCAAGGACGAAAACGGCGATACAGCGCTCATCTGCGCGGCCAGGGCCGGCCAGGTAAATGTTTTGAAGCTGCTGCTCGAAAAGAAGGCCGACATTGAGGCAAAAGACAAAGATGGAGCCAAAGCGCTGATCGAAGCGGCTTATGAGGGAAAGGCCGATGCTGTGCAGGCGTTGCTGGACGCAGGCGCCAACATCGAGGCCAAAGCCAGCGCCTATCCCAACGAGGGCGATACCGCTCTGATTGAAGCAGCCGGGCGCGGCAAAACCGATGTTGTGGCGCTCCTGCTGGCGAAAGGCGCCAATATCGAGGCCAAAGATAAAAACGGTTGGACGCCGCTGATCCAGGCGGCCGATATGGGCCAGACTGAGGTGTTGCAGTTGTTGCTGTCCAAAGGCGCCAACATCAATGCCAAAGGCAAGGACGGCAACACGGCGCTGCATTGGGCAATCAACGAGCAGCACCCCGACGCGACGAAAGTGCTGCAGGAACACGGCGCCAAGCAATAAAGTTGCCCCAGTGCTAACCAGCGACGCACTACTTCAGGTTTTTGACGGTCGCGCCTTCCGGAATCTTCAACTCGAATTGGCTCTCCGGAATATCGACATTCTCTTCCACCCGTATGACATCGAGCACCAGTTGGATTCCCTCCTGCGGCCGCTTGATCGTCACTTTCGACGGGTACCGGCCGGCACTGAACTCGGTGTAGTTGCTGTAGTAAATGAACGTCTCCGGATTTCCCTGGCTGTCGTAGATGGTCTGGTCGTAGGGGAGCAGATCGTCGCGATGGAACGTGATGACGCGCACCGGCAGTTTTTCCGCGCCCGTCTTCGGCTGCATCACATTCAGAATGTACTCCGGCATTGTGTATAGGTGTTTTTTGGCAGCGTCCTCAACCGTCTCCGTATCGGTCGACACCATGTATTCGTTGTCGGGGCTCAAACCGCGCACTGCGATCGCGTCAAGGAAAAAATCGGGGCGAAGGTTCTCGAGCTGATTATCGGATTTTTCTGTTACGGCGTTCGAGCCCTCAATGACCGTATTCTTTGTAGGCATGACCAGCGTAAAGCGATTGCCATCGCTGACCATATCGAAGATGTGCAGGCCGAAGTATGTTCCAAACACTCTCAGCATCTTTGGCTTGCGCATTAGGATGTATCCGCGGCATGAGGGGAAATCTTTTTCAAGGCCCTGGGTGGTCTTCGTCTGGGTGGCGTAGATCTCAACCGTCGCCGTAAGGGAGTTCAACGCATTCCACCGCTCGTCCAGTTGTTTCACCAGTTCCGGCGTGGTCGCCGTTTGCACGAGCGCCGGAGCCTTTGGCACGGGCAGGTGCCGCCTTGTTGGCAGGATGTAAGAACACCCTGCAAGCAGAAGCGGAAGAGCCACTGCCGCCGGGCAGACGATGCGACGCGGAATGCTCATCTTCCCCCTGCCTTCTTCTGCGCTTTCCGATAGCCGGCAACGTTGCGGTTGTGCTCATCCAGTGTCTCGGCAAAGAGGGAATGCCCCTGAGCGTCGGTTCCAGCGGCAACAAAGTAAAGATATTTGGTTTTGGCCGGATCCATGGCGGCGCGCAGCGACGAGATGCCCGGGTTGCACACAGGCCCAGGCGGTAGCCCGAGGTGCAGATAGGTGTTGTAGGGCGTGTCGCGCGTCAGGTCGCTCTCGTGGATCGTGCCCCGCCAGAGCCCCTCGATCTCCAGCCCGTAAATCACCGCAGGGTCGGTGCGCAGGGGCATGTTTTTGGCCAGCCGGTTTTCAAACACACTGGCCACCAGCGGCCGCTCAGCATCCACGGCCGTTTCGCGTTCCACCAGCGACGCTATGGTCACTACCCGATGCACGTTTTCGCTTAACCCCAGTCGCTCCCCCTCTGCGCGGAACCGCCGCACCATGGTGGCAACAATCTGCGTTGCCGTGACGGTGGGCGGGAAACGGTATGTATCCGGAAACAGGTAGCCTTCCAGGCTCTTAGCTCCCGGGTCCAGGTCGGCGATCAGATTCGTCTGGCTCGCTGCCGCCAGAATGCTCTGTCCGCTTCCCAGCCCAGCCTGCTCCACGCGTGCGGCGATCTCCAAGATGTTTGCCCCTTCCGGTACCGTCACAGCGATGGTGAATACGTCGCCGCGGGCGATCCGCGCATAAACCTCGGTGACGGGCGCAGGATGATCAAACCGATAGGTTCCCGCTTGCGGCCTTCCCTGCCGGAACAAACGCACCAGATCGAATGCATAGCGGCTTCGAACCACGCCGGCCGCTTCCATTTGGCGCCCAATCCGTGTAGCGGACGAGCCAGGCGCAATATTGACGAAGGTCTCTGTCTCCGGCCCATAGGGCGTAAGGACAAGCCACGCCGCCCCTGCCCCGAGTGCTACAACCAGCATCATCCCCAGCAAGAGAGCTGCCGCACCGGATCTCTTCTTTTTCCCGCCTCTCCGAATGCGTCGAGCCATCCTGCCGTTGTGGACCCTTCCCTGAAGACTATGGACACGAAAACTCCTGCCCGTATTCCTCTATCCCTCGATTGTACCGGGCAAGAACCCCTGCCGTACCCGCCTGAAGACGCCGCTGAGCTCGGGGTGACTCAAAGCCGTAAGCTGAATGGGAGGAGCAATCTAGTGGATTCAGCCCTTCGTCCCCGTTATCTCGGCCTCGATGTCGGCGCCCGCCGCATCGGGGTGGCCGTCTCAGACGAGCTCGGGCTGACCGCCCAACCGGTGCTCACGCTGGAGCGCCGCGCCAACCGGCGTGACGACCTGCGCTCGCTGGCCCGACTCTGCCGCCGATTCGGCGTGGCGGGGATCGTCGTCGGTAACCCGCTGCAGCTCTCCGGCGATGCGGGTCCCCGCGCTGCCAAAACTCAGGCCTTTGCCGCTGAGCTGGGCGAACTCACGGGCCTGCCCATTCACCTGTGGGATGAGCGGCTCACCACCCGCGATGCGCACGAAATTCTCTACAAGGCTGGCCACGCACGGCAAGCGCACCGCAAAGTCGTCGACCAGGTGGCGGCGACACTGATTCTGCAGTCGTTTCTGGACGACAGACAGGGTTCAGATGTCAGGGGTCAGGGATCGGAAATCCAAAGCAGAGTGCAGAAACCGGACCATTGAAACTTGCCGCGCGAGGCAAGGCGTGATGGCTGGATTCGGCGCTCCGGAAACCATCAGAGTCCACGGCAGGCACGATAATCGAGCAGCCATGTGTACGGCCGGGCAGATTCCTGACATTTCAGACCGGGCACATCCCTGACACTTCTTCCTTCTCAGGAAGGTTTTTGTTTTTGTCTTGGGGTCGAGGGCAAGCTTGCCCTCGACCCCAAAAT
>JBEKKI010000070.1:0-17131 GCA_050010795.1 Occallatibacter sp. | reverse complement strand
CACTTCCTTGATCAGCTGCGAACCACCCACTTGATTCGATTCCATGTGCGCAGGCTTCAACATCTCGGACTTGAAGTTGCCATCACACCCGCGACAGCCTGAATTTTCAGGGCAGATCCTTCTACGGCGGGCTAGCGCGGCAGCACCTGGTAGCGGGCGACCATGCCGGCGAGCATGTGATCGGAGATGTGGCAGTGATAGAGCCAGATGCCGGCAGCGTCAGGCACCATGTCGGCGGTGATCATCTGCGCGGAGACGATCGACAACACATCGGTGCGCTGGCCATCGACGACCACCGTGTTGCCGTGCCAGTGGGGCGTGTGCGCGTTGTTGAAGTCGCCGAGAGTAGCCACGTACCAGCGCACGTGATCGCCCTTCGTCATCACCATCATAGGCATGTTCCCGTAGATGTATCCGTTGATCGACCACTTGACGTTGGTGTCGGCAAAGCCCGTGCCGGCGATGGTGCCGAAGATGCCAGTTGCGGTGATGGGCTTGAATTCATAGCGGTTGAGTTTTGAGGGATCGGGGATGTGAGCCTTGATGTTGTCGTCGAGATACCAGCTCTCGTTCTCGTTGATGGCGATGAACATGGTCACGAATTCTTTGTCGACATCTTTGGGAGTGCCGTCGGGGCGCGCCATGCCGCGGCGCGTGATAACGATGCCGCCGAAGAGGCCCGAGGCCACGTCGCGCAGCTCGTCACAGTGCGAGTGATAGAGCCAGAAGAGGGAACTGGGATCGTTGGGGCCGGGTCCGGCGCGCTCGGGGACCTGCCAGAAATAGGTGTGAGTCACGCCGGGCGCCACGCAGCCATCTTCCTGATCCTTGCCGGTGGTGCCGTCGTTGTAGTCGGCGCCTTCAGAGTCCTTGAGGTAGAGAACGCCGTGAGGATGCATGCTGTAGGGATGCGTGGCGTTGTTTTTGAATACGACTTTGATGGTGTCGCCGACCTCGGCGTGCAGGATGGGCCCGAGGATGCCGAGGTATTGCTCTTGGGGTGCGCGCGGCTTGATTTGGGTGAAGGTAGCGTCGGTGTACTCGTGGTAGACCGCCTTCTTGTAGACGCGGCCGATGTGGTTGGGTCCGGTTTCAGTGAATCCCTTGGCGATATCGTCGAAAGGCATGCCCATGGCTTCGTCGCGGCCCGAGGGCGCGTAATCCCAATTCACCTCGTCGGCGGCCACGTAGTAGGTGCGCGTCTTGCCTGCGTGGGTGGCGGGTGCGGCGTGAAGGCGAATGGGTAAGGTGCAGAGAGTGGCGGCGGCCAGGCAGAGCGCGGCCAGGGCGGCGGTTGGAACAGATTGCTTGCTCATTGTTCCTCCGGGAATGGAGTTGGGGTGCGGTTGACGCGCGGAGCGGCTCGGCTGCGGCGGCGCGGGCTGGATGATGGATGAGACGGGGAAGCTACGTAGGCGATTTTACTTGGCGGTGCGGGGTGAGACAAGAAATTTCGTGTCCACCGTCCCTACGGGACTGCGGTTCAACATGCGTTACGGTTTCCCCACGCTGAAGCGCGGGGCTAACGAACACTGCACCTACGGCGCGTGGCAAATGCGCCGCGGCGAACGCCGTACGGGGAGATTCATATAAACTGGGAGGAGCGAGCCGGACTCTCTTGAGCGATGGCCGCGAGCGTTGAAGCCGCGCGCACTTTGGTGCGCGTGCGAGCAGAGACATACGAAAAGGAGAAGCACCCAAGAGATGGCTAAGATTGCAAAGACAGGCGATCGCAAGAAAGTGATGGACACGACGAAGTCGACGGATTGTCCGAAGTGTGGCAAGCCGACGCGCATCGTCAAGCGTGTGAAGGACCGCGAGCGCGGCGTTCCCGGCGGAGTTTACATTTCGTGCTCCGCATGCGAGTTCTACGAAAAGCTTTAAGTTTAGCTTGAGCTTTTATCCACAGAAGAGCCCGGCGATGAGCCGGGCTTTTTGGTGAAAGCAGAGATTAGGGAAAAGGGAATAGAAAAAGCTACGAGGCGAGGGCAGCGGCGATTTCGGCGAGGATGGCCGCGGCGGCTTTGGCCGGCGAGGGCGCCTGGGTGATGGGGCGGCCGACGACGAGATAGCTGGCGCCGTTGCGAATGGCGTCGGCCGGCGTGGCGACGCGCTTCTGGTCGCCAGTATCGGCGTCGGCGGGGCGGATGCCGGGAACCACGAGGACGCCATCGGGGCCGCTGATGGCGCGGAGGGCGGCAACTTCCTCGGGCGAGCAGACGAAGCCGTTAATGCCACAGTCGAGACACATGCGAGCGAGCAAATCGACGTGTTGCGCGGGCGTGCGGGCTATACCCGTGGATTCGAGCTGCGCGGCATCCATGCTGGTGAGCACGGTGACGGCGAGCAATTGCGGCGGGTTGGGAACATCGGCCAGCGCTTGGCGCGCCGCGAGCAGCATGGCCGGCCCTCCGGCGGCGTGCACGTTCATCATGCGCACACCCAGACGAGCGGCCGCGCGCACGGCTCCGGCCACGGTGTTGGGAATGTCGTGAAACTTGAGGTCGAGGAAGACCGAGTAGCCGCGCTCGAGCAGCGGCTCGAGGACTGCGGGCCCAGCCGCGGTGAAAAGCTCCAGGCCAACCTTGAACCACTCGCAGGTTCCTTCGAGCCGCTTGACCAGATCGTCGGAAGCGCTGGCGCTGGGCACATCGAGAGCGACGATGAGGCGTTTGCGCGCCTCCTGCGCCTTGCCGGCGAGCGGGGATTGATCGGCGAGAGCGTGGGGCAGCCGTTCAGAGGCGGGCATACTTCGATGCTAAACGAATGGCAGGGAACAGGGAACAGGGAACAGGGAATAGGGAATAGGGGATAGGGAATAAAACGCGGGAGCACTCAACTAGGGATGCGGAAGTCCGTCCGCCCGCTTCCTCGAAGGGGATGACAGCTACGCGGCAACCGGCCGGGGGCGCGTCAGGGAGTCTGGCGGGCGGGCTTAGACGCTCCGCCATGAGAGGATCCGCCGGCGGAGTTCGCGGATTTTTGCGCAAGCAGATTTTTTGCGGCGGCGGCGGAAATAGAGTTCGGCACGAGGACGATGTAAGGCACATCGGATGGCGAGAAACTGTTGCGCACGCGCAAATTGGCGAAGGGCGGCGCGTGATCGCCCACAACGACAAAGACGGTTGGCCGCGCGAGATTCCCAGAGGCCATTTTTACGACCGATTGGTGCACATTGGCCACGAGCTGGTACCAGGAGCAGAGCGGCGTGCCCGGAGAAAGGTCCAGCGACGAATCGCAGGGGGCGGCGTTGCCGAGGGGCGCTGGGACGGGCACGGGAAGATGGGAATTGAGCGTCATCCAATGAATGAACAAGGGCCGGGAACCGTCGCTCGCCAGGCGACGGCCGATCCATGCAGCCACGTCCGCATCGCAGGTTCCAATAAAGGCTCCGACGCAATCGGGCAGGCCCGCGCGCTGGAATCGGCCGCGGAACCATATCTCCTTGAATCCGATGGCCGAGTACCAGGAGGTGCGGTTGAACATGAACTGGGTCATTCCATGGAGAGCAATGGGCCAATATCCGCGGGCGGCGAGACGGTCAGGCAGGCAGCCGGTCAAATCGCTTGCCGGAGCGTCAATGACGTAAAAGCCGATGGTATTGCCGCAAAGCTCGCGCGCTTCTCCCGGTATGGTGGGGCCAGTGAAGGGGACAGTTCCCTGGCTCACCTGATATTTGGCCTCGACGCCGGGTTCGAGATAGGGCTGAACAAGTGCCTGGCGAATGGGCGCATCGTTGGAGAGTCCCCAGGACTCGACGATGACAAGGACCAGATTGGGCGCCGCGGCCGGATCGGCGGCTGAGAGGACTCCGGAGGCACGAAAGGCGGCGCCGGCGGCGCTAGGCACCGGGGATTGCGCGCCCATGTCCTTTGCTTCGCGGGCGCGGACCCCGGCGTCGATCATCTCCAGGCGGACCAATCGCACGATGGGAATGCGGGCAAGCCTGAAGTTGTCGTCTCCGCTGAGATTGAGCTGGTCCATGCTGGACGCGGCGCGGTGCCCAAAAGGCATGCGGCCAGCGGTGAGGCTGATGGCTACAAAGTCTGTGCCGAGGATGAGTACAGCGAATGTGGCGTAGCAAAGGGCGGCCTTCCAGCGGTGGGCCCTGGTCATCTTGCGGCCCGGAACCATTCCAGCGGCTGCTGACGCGAGCAGGGCCAGAATAAGAACCATCACCCCGTAGACGATGCGCGGCTCAGAGAACGAGTGCGCCGAGCGCAGGTTTTCAAAGCACTCTCGAATGGGGATGCAATAGGTTTCGCAGATGCCGCACAGCACATCGAGGCAAACCATGACAAAAAACAGCACCGATGTGACGATCCTGGGGGCGATGAGCGATACGAGCCCGACGGTGGCATACTGGACGCAAAACAACCCGATGGGGGAGATACCGAACTGACGCGATGCAACCCAGTAGGGAATGTTGGCGAAGATGAGGAAGAAAAGAACGGACGAGAGCCAGGGCCAATACCCAGCGCGCAGGAGCGCCCAACCTCGCCCGAGCGCCCGCGGCGCCGTGGCCTCAACAGTCTGACTGAGTGTCCCCATCTTTCAGATCCCCACTTCGGCAGCAAGCAACTACGACTGATCGATGACAGCTTGATGAAAAGTTACCAATTGCCGTTACCTTAGAGCAAGGATTTTTCTTGTTTTTGTCCCTGGTTACACATGCCCAAAGAGAGGTAGGAAAGGTCATTTGTACCGCAATATGAAACTTCCGGCCACTCGGCGATTCGATTTCAGCGAGTAGATTGAAGAGGGGATCTCAGATTGGATACGGAATTGTTTCGTATGCGTTGGATGATGATCGGGATCCTATGGGTGGCCGCGTCGTGCGCCGGATGGGCGGCGGGCATTGACACCAATCCAATGAACTACGACCCCCAGGTTCGGGCGGCCTACAAGGATTTCTACAATCTCGACTACACCGGGGCGGTGGAGCTGTTCGAGCGCTATCACCAGGCGCACCAGGGCGATCCGCAGGCCACGGCGTACCTGCTGAACGCGATCATTTTCCAGGAGCTTTACCAAAAGGACCTGCTAGACACGACGTTCTACGCGAACGACGGGTTTTTGACCGGGCGGCATGCCACTGAAGAGGATCCGAGGAAACGCGATGAGATCTTCGCGCTGGCCGACGAGGCCGTGCACGAGGCAGACTGGCGGCTGAATCAGAACCCCAACGACGTGAATGCCTTGTTTGCGCGCGCGTGGGTGCGCAGCCTGCGATGCGCCTACGTGGCCATGGTGGAGCGGGCTTACGGGACGGGATTCCGGCTGGCGACCAAGGCCAAAGAGGACGCCCAGCGAGCGCTGGAGATCGATCCGAATTACGTTGACGCGAAGCTGATCACAGGCGTGTACGAGTATGTTGTGGGAGCGCTGCCGTGGCCCTTCAAGCTCATGATCGGGTTTGCGGGAATTACGGGATCGAAGGCCACCGGCCTGGCGCTGCTGCGCGACGACGGCAAACGCGGAGTTCTGACTAGCGTGGAAGCGAGAACGGCGATCGCGCTTTTTCTGCGACGCGAGTCGAAATACGAACAGGCGATCCAGGTGATCGACGAAATGAAGGACGTGTACCCGCACAACTTTCTCTTCTGCCTAGAAGAGGCCAACCTGCGCAAGGATGCCGGCCAGGGGATGAGAGCCGTGGACGCGTACCGTGAGATCCAGGCGGACAATGCCAGGCCGGGATACTTTGTGGAAGCGCGCATGGAGTTGGCTGACTTTGGGCTGGGCGACGCGCTGCGAGGCCAGCGCTACTACGACGAAGCGGCCCAGGCTTACGAGCAGGCGGCAGCGGCCAACGGCGTGGGGACGGAACTGAAGATCCGCTCGTTGCTGGCGGGCGGCGAGTGCCGCGACCTTGCCGGCCAACGCAAACCGGCGGTCCACGACTACCAGGAGGCCATTGACGCCGGGCCGAACACTTCGCGCGCCGACCAGGCGCGGAGGTATTTGCGCGCGCCGTACAGAGGAAACTGAAAAACAGGGAGCTCGGGAGCAAGGGAACGAGGGGCGGAAGAGGCGCGAAGCTGGCGGCGAGGACGCCGCCAGTACAGCCGGGCAGGAGCCCGGCGCTACAGGAGAGGCGGCTCACTCGGGAAGCAGGGAATGAGGGAACGAGAAAACAGCCAGTAGCCAGTAGCCGGTAGCTAAGAGCCAATAGCCGGTAGCCAGTAGGCAGTAGCTAAAGGCTAAGGGCTAAGAGCCAAAAGCTGGAAGCTAGAAGCTGGAACTTGGAACTCGATGCCTCGCCTGGAACTGCGGGCCGGCGATCCACGTATCATTTTGGGTAGGGGTCTGGGTGTGGCCCCGAGCGTGGAACGATCCTTGGAGGTGACCAGTATGGCTGCCTGCTGCCAGCATTGTGGGAATGTATTGCACGCGAGTGCGCGCTTCTGTTCCGGTTGCGGGGCGGCCGTGGCCAACACGCAGCCCTATCTGCACCAGCCGCTGATCCGGCCGCGCTCTGGCCGCATCATCGGCGGCATCTGCATCGCGCTGGCTCGCGCCAACGGATGGGACGTGGCCCTGGTTCGCATCCTGGCTCTGGTGGCGTGCCTCTTTTCGAGCGGATTCGTGGGCGTGGCCTACCTGGCCGCGTGGATCGGCATTCCGGAAGAGCCGTGGCCGTATCCGGGTCCGTATCCGGGATCGTATCCGGGACCGCATCCTGGACCGTACCCGGGCTCGTACCCGGGGGCGTATCCTCCTCATGTATGAGCGGCAATTATCTTTCCCAGGGCGCCCGCTTGAGTTTCAGTGACGCGGGCTCGGGCCTGCCGGTCGTTCTTCTCCATCCCACACCACTTGACGGCGAATACTGGCGGCCCTTGACGAAGGAGCTTGCCGGCATTCGCGCCATCGTGCCCGACCTGCGCGGGCACGGACATTCTGAGCTAGGCTCGGGCCTGCCGGCGGGCGGATTTGCGCGCGTCCCGGGCGCGCCGACGCTCACCATGGCGCAGCTTGCCACGGACATTCTCGAGCTGCTTGATCACCTTGGCGTAGCGAAGGCGGTATTTGGCGGCTGCTCGATCGGCGGCTACGTGCTGCTGGAGCTGTGGCGAAGGGCCCCGCAGCGCATGCGGGGGATGATCTTCGTCTGCTCCAAGCCGCAGCCCGATGCCGAGGCCAGCCTAGCCAAGCGCGTGGAGACGATTGGCCGCGCGCGAGCGGAGGGCGTGGCGGCGATCTTCGACGAAATGGCGCAGAACACAGTTGCTCCTTCGGTTCGCCGCGAGCGGCCGGAGGTGGTTGGCGAAGTGCGCGCGCAGATGACGCTGACGGCAGAGGCGCTGGTCGCGGTGCAGGCGGGCCTCGCGGCGCGGCCCGATTCGGTTCCCACGGTGGCGATGATTCGCGTGCCCGTGCTGGCCATCGCCGGCGCCGAGGATACCAACGTGACCGCCGCGGACATGGAGGCGTTCCGCGCCGCTCCCGGCGGATGCGAGTTTCACGTGCTGCAGGGCGCGGGACATTATGCGGCGTACGAACAACCGAAGAAGGTGGCCGCGCTGATGGCGCCGTGGCTGCGGCAGTTTGAATAAGGCAGGGACCAAGGGAACTAGGGACCAAGACAGCAGGGAATAGGGAGTAGGGAATAGAAAGACGGGGAACAACGGGACAAGGGAGCGAGGGAGTTTCGGGTCCGCCCAACGGGAGCCTAGAGGCGCACCTATACGGAGTGCGCTGGTAGAATGCGCTACGAAAAGCAGTGCCGTCTCAGGGAGAATGCGATGAAGAAGGATGCGGTAGACAATTCGGGCCGCCGCGAGTTTCTGCGCGCCGTTCCAGCCGTGGCAGTTGCGGGTTTTGTAATCGCGGATGGTTCGCTGTTCGCGGCGCATGTGACCGCCGAGGACGCGCCGAAGTTTCAACTCTTTCGCGCGCAGCAGATCGCGGACGACATGAAAGCCCTGAATGCGAGTCCGGGCAACAACAACCTTGTGCAGCAGAAGACATTCACGGTGGCGCTGACCGCAGAGACCGCAAAGAACGCTGCGGAGTACGAGTGGCACGAGGGGCGCGACCACATCGTGCAGGTTCTGGACGGCGAGACGGAGTATGAGCTGGGCGGAACGCCGAAGGGCGCGCACAGCACGGGGCCGGGCGAGTGGCGCGCGCCGGCAGCGGAGGGAACCGCGAAGGTCACGCTGAGGAAGGGCGACATGCTGGTGATTCCGCGCGGCACCATGCACAAGCGGAACACGGCCGAAAGTGTGACGTTTACATTGATTTCGCCGGAGGGAAGCAGCCAGTAGCCGGTAGCCAGTAGCCCGTAGCCAACAGCACAAAGCTAAGAGTTAGAGGCTAGAAGCTGCTTCTCAATTCCGGCTGCGCATTTTGGCGAGCAGGCGCAGGATCTCCAGGTAGAGCCAAACCAGCGTCACCATGATGCCGAATGCGGCATACCATTCCATGTACTTGGGGACGCCGTAGGTGACGCCCTGCTCGACGAAGTCGAAGTCGAGGACGAGATTGAGCGCGGCGATGGCGACGACGAAAAGGCTGAAGCCGATGCCGATGAGGCTGGAGCTATAGACCGAAGTGAAGAACGAGACGTGGAAGAAGCCGAGCAGCATCTGGAAGAGATAGAAGAGCGCGATGCTGCCGGTGGCCGCGAACACGCCGATGCGAAATTTTTCGGTGACCTTGATAATTCCGGATTTGTAGAGGAACAACATCACAAAGAGAGTGGTGAAGGTCAGCCCGACGGCTTCCATGGCGATGCCGGGATAGCGCAGCTCGAAGATCGCGGAAACGCCGCCGAGCACAAGGCCTTCGAGAAGAGAGTAGACGGGCGCGAGGACCGGCGACCATTCCTTTTTGAAGACGGTGATCATGGCGACGATGAAGCCGCCGATGGCGCCGACCGCGATCGCCGGGCCGGCCACGGTGAAGTCGTGCGAATGCAGGAACGAGTTCCAGGTGAAGGCCGCGGTGGCCACGGCGCAGAGCATCAGGATACCGGTCTTGTTGATGGTGCCGTTCAGCGTCATGCGCGCGGAGGCATCAACAAGCGGGCCGCCAGATTGGCTGCGGGCGAAGTCCGAGAAGGTGTTCTGACCGAGGGCTGGATTCGAAGTCTTGATCAAGGCCATGAAGGTGTCTCCGTTCCTATTTTATTGGATGAGAGGAGGCGGCAGGGTTTCAGCAGGGTCGGAGCCCGGTGCTTGAAAATGTGCGGGCGGGGACGCCCGCACGACAGCCGGCGGGGACGCCGGCGCTACATTTCGGCGAATCGTCCCTAGTCGATCGCTTCGATGTCGAACGCGGTTTCGTAGCGCGCGACGGTGGACCGCAGGTTTTCGATGTCGGCGACGGGCTTGATGCCGCCGCGAGCGCCCTGGGCCATGCAGTTCATGGCCGCCGCAGCGCAGGAAAAATCGAGCCGCCGGTCGAGCGGCCAGTCGTGCAGCAGGCCGTAGATGAATCCGGCGCGGAAGATGTCGCCGGCGCCGGTGGTGTCAACCACGGGAACGCGATAGGCAGCGCTGTGGATCAGCTGCCTGCCGTCCCAGGCGAGGACACCGTTTTCGCCGAGCGTTGCGGCGCTCAAGCGACAACCGTAGCGCGACTGCATAAGGCGCAGTGCGCGCTCGAGGTTCGATTCGTCCATCAGGCGGCAGGAGAAATCCTCGCTCACGATGAGGTAGTCGATATTGGCGACGAGATCTTCGATGCCGGGATAGGTGTCATCGAGATCGGCGACGACGGGAATGCCGGCCTCGCGCGCCCAGCTTGCGGCCAGCGTGGCGGCGGCGGTGTCGTGGCCATCGACGTGAAGGACGCGGGCGCTCGTGATCCACTCGCGGCGCAACTCGGCGGGTTGCAGAACCATTTGGTCGTTGCGCTGGCAGATGACGGTGCGCTCGCCGCGCGCGTCGATGAGGATGACGTTGTGCAAGCTGTGGCTGCCGGGGACGGTGACGATCTGCGCCTCGGCTCCCACGCGGCGGAAGGCATCCTTGTGCAGGCGGGCCGCGTCGTCGTCGCCGAGCTTGCCCACGTAGCGCGTGCGCAGGCCCCAAGTCTGGCAGGCCACGACGGTGGTGGCCACCTGGCCGCCGGGCAGAACGGTGCGGCGAGAGTACTCGACCTTCGCGCCCGGCTCAGGGAATTTTTCGACGGGGATCACGGTGTCAGTGGCGTTGAGGCCCACCCCGACGACGTCAACCTGAGGCAAAGGAGTCACTCGGACATTGTAATAGCTACGCAGAAGTGCGGCTGTGCGCGAGGATATGAGCGCGATGCTGTACGCTCAAATATGTATTCCTTTGGTTTTGGATTGGATTTGTGACACAAGAACCGACATCTTCGCGCCCCTTTCATCGTCCGCAGGACGGCGGCGCGCTCGCATGCGGCGGGGTATCGCTGGAGACACTGGCGAGGCGGTTCGGCACGCCGCTTTATGTGTATTCGGCTGACGCGATCGAAGAGCGGCTGCGGATGTTCGAGCAGGCGCTGACGGGGCGGGAACACCTGGTTTGCTATGCGGTGAAGGCCAACTCGTCGCTGGCGATTCTGAAGTTGCTGGCTGCGCGCGGGGCAGGATTTGACATTGTGTCGGGTGGAGAGCTGGTGCGCGTGCTGGCGGCGGCGCCGGAAGCAGCAGGGCGCGTGGTGTTTTCGGGAGTAGGCAAGACGGCGGCGGAGATCGACGCGGCGCTCGAGGCCGGGATCCTCGAATTCAACGTGGAGAGCGAGGCAGAGCTGAAGCTGCTGGCGGTGCGGGCACGGAAGCTGAAGGTGCGGGCGCGATTTGCATTGAGGGTAAATCCGGATGTGTTTGCGGACACGCATCCGTATATTTCGACGGGATTGCGGGAGCACAAATTCGGCATCGATATCCGGCGCGCACTTGCGATCTATAAAAGCGCGGCAGGGGAACGCTGGCTCGAGGCGAACGGCGTGAGCGTGCACATCGGGTCGCAGATCCGTTCGGCGGAGCCGTTTGGCGCGGCGGTTGAGCGCGTGGCCAGGCTGGTGAAGCAACTGAAGCGCGAAGGGATCGAGATCAAGGCGGTGGATGCGGGCGGCGGACTGGGGATCGATTATCACGATGGCGGGTTCGACGCGGCGGCCAAGGTGCGAGAGTATGCTTCGGCGCTTGATGAGGCGCTGGGCGATTTCGACGGGAGCGTGCTGATCGAGCCGGGACGATTTCTGGTGGCGCAGGCGGGCGCGCTGGTGGCGCGTGTGCTCTATGTGAAGCGCAACGGCAAAAAGACGTTCGTGATTACGGACGCGGCGATGAACGATTTGATCAGGCCGGCGCTCTACCAGGCGCATCACGAGATTGTGCCGGTGCGGCCGAGGACCGGGAGGGCGCGGACGGTGGATGTCGTCGGGCCGGTGTGCGAGTCGGGCGACTTTTTTGCGCGCGACCGGAAGCTCGCTCCGGTTGAGCCGGGCGACCTGGTGGCGCTGCTCGACGCGGGCGCGTACGGCATGGCGCAAAGCTCGAACTATAATTCGCGGATGCGCGCGGCGGAGGTGCTGGTGGTGGGATCGAAGGCGCGGCTGATCAGGCGGCGCGAGACGATGGACGAATTGCTGGCGGTGGAGAAGCTCTGACTATTGCTGAGTGTTATTGATTGACGCCGGAGGCGGCGACGAATCCAGCGGTTTGCGACGGCGGCGCGGAGCCGGGGGGCGGAGGACCGGAGAAGCTGGAGCCCTGAGCGTTGATGGCAGTAGAGTAATCGGGGCCGAGGCCGAGGCTCTTTAGCGCGCGCGAATCGGGCATGAGCTTGGTTTGCCAGCCGTGATCGGCCTGATACTTCTGCATGGCGCCGATGGTTGCGGAATTCCATTGGCCGTCGGCTTCGCCGGTGAAGTAGTGCTCGCGGATGAGCGCCTGCTGAATCTGCATCACGCGATCGGGCTGAATGGCCTGCTGGCCGCGCACACGAAGCGACTTCTTGCTCCTGGAACTCCGATGCGAGGTGCTGGTGTGGCTGCGGGGCGTCGAGTGGTGAACGCTCGCAGAGAATGCGGGCGGCGCAAGAAGTGCCGCGGAAATCAGAAACGCTAATCGTGCATGAGATGAAAACATCTTATGTACCACCCGAAACAACGTGTGATTTTGAAGAGCTCTTCGTAAGAGTTTAACCAAGGTGTAGCCATGCGGCAAGGGCAAAAAGGATTAGCTGTATTGAATTCATTACTTTAGACACCGGCGCCGGCAGCTTGAGTTTGCCGCCGGTTCCGATCCGGACCTGTTACAACACCCCGCCGATATAGTTAATGCCCTGCTCGGGATGCCTGGGGTCGATGATTTCAAAGACGACGTCGTCGCCGGTCTTGAGCTTGCTGACCACCGCATCGAACTGTTCCTTGTTGGCGGTGGGCAGGCGATTGACGTGCGTGATGACGAGGCCGGGTTCAAGGCCCTGGAGGTCAGCGAATGAGCCGGTGCGGACCGACTCGATGATGACGCCGGGCGTGTGGATGCGTGACAAAGTGTTTGCCGGAACCTCCTGCACCACCAGGCCCAGCTTGGCTTCGCCGGCGCCGCTTCCGCCTTCCTGATCGTTATTGGGCTGAGGATTGTTGACGTCGGCGAAGACCTTGTCGCGATCGCCGATGGTCACGGTCGTATCTTGCGGTTTGCCTTCGCGCATGAAGCCGAGGCGAATGGTTGATCCGGGACGTCGGCTGGCGATTTCGTTCACCAGATCGTCGCCGTCCTTGATGGAGCGTCCATCGACGGTGTTGATAATGTCGCCCGGCTTGAGGCCGCCCTTGTCGGCGGGTCCGCCGGGCTGAACTTCCTGCACGAGAACGCCGGTTTTGAAGCCATAGACGCGATTGACGGAACTGGAAAGCCCCTCGTGGAATGAGATGCCGATGGAGCCGCGCGTCACCTTGTGGCTGGGGCTGATGAGGTCGTTGTAAACGGATACGACCGTGTTGGAGGGCATGGCGAAGCCGATGCCCTGGTAGCCCGCCGATTGCGTGTAGATGGCGGTGTTGACGCCGATGACTTCGCCGTTCATGTTCAGGAGCGGACCGCCGGAGTTGCCGGGATTGATGGCCGCGTCAGTCTGGATGAAGTGCTGGAACTGGCCCGGCGCGCCCTGGTCGATGGTGCGGTTCTTTGCAGAGATAATGCCGGCGGTGACGGTTTGCGCAAGCTCGAACGGGCTGCCAATGGCCTCGACCCAATCGCCCACCTGCGACGTATCAGAGTTGCCCATTTTGACCGTCGGCAGCGCCGTGCTGGTCTCGATCTTGATGACGGCGAGGTCGGTGGCCTTGTCGACGCCGATGACGCGAGCGGGACGGCCGAGGTCCTGCGTGTCAGGGTCAGTGGACAGCTTGACGTAAATCTTGTCGGCTTTGTCGATGACGTGATTGTTGGTGATGATGTAGCCCTTGGGATCGACAATGAAGCCGGAGCCAAGAGATTCCTGCACGCCGCCGCCGTTATCGCCATCGTCGGGCGCGGGAACCTGGCCGCCGAAGAAGCGGTTGAAGAAGTCCTGGAAGTTGTCGGGGCCCTGATCGTTGTTGTTATCGCCGCCGGGGTTCTGCGGGTTGGGCTGCTGGCGGAACTGACGGAAGCGGCGGCCGTGATTGTCAGACTGCTTGGGCAGAGTCTCAGTGTTGATGTTCACCACTGCCGGGCCGACCGCCTTGGCGATGCGGACGAAGTCATTGGGCGGCGTGGCCGTGGTGATGACTTTGAGGGGAGTGGCGTCGTTCGAGCTTGTCTGACTTTCCTGCCCGCGGACGCCATGAGCGGCGAAAGATCCGATGATCACCGCAGCGGAAACTGCGGCCAGCAACACGAATGTCGAGGCAAGACGGCGCGAGCGAAGCCGTTGCAAGATCAAGTTCATACGATTCTCTGACCTCTTGAGCGGGCACCGCGCCCTACGCCGATTTGGTGGACGGCGCCAACTCTTAGTATAGCCAACCGCGAGGTGATCCGGGTTGAGCCAACGCTTCCGCGGGGTGCGCCAATCGAAGCCACGACAAGGCTGCACCTTGAGAGATTAGACGCGGCAAAGAGGAAAAGAGTCGCCAGGGAATGGTCGAGTGCGTGGAGGGGCGGAGAGGCGAATGGATCTTTCGCCCGCTGAAGCGGGCTGGGCCCGTTTTGATCGACAGTTACCCCAGGCTCACGCCTGGGGCTACCGTCTTGCCGCCCGCTAACGCGGTCTGGTTGTTGCGTGACCTGAAGTTTGCGTTGATTTGTTTGCGACGCCAGTTCTTTCTGAAGGGCTCAAAACTCGGCGGTGATCTCGTTTGTGCGGGCGTGGACGCCCGCACGACAGCCGGTCTGGAGACCGGCGTTACAAAGTGGCGCGCGAGGAGTGCGGGCGTGGAGGCCGGCACGACAGCCGGTCTGGAGACCGGCGTTACTGTTCGGCGGCCCACTCCAGCATGGCGAGGGTGAGCAGCAGCACGCGCTTGAGGGCGAGCTCGCGGTCGCGAGCCGAATACCACTCGTGCAGAGTGTGCGCGGCGCCGCCCTCGCCGCCTGCGCCCATGGAAAGCGCAGGCACGCCGAGCGCCAGCGGGATGTTGGCGTCAGTGGAGCCGAGGCGGAGGTCGGTGCGCAGGCCGAGGTGGCGGTCGACAGCGCGCAGCGTGGCCAGCATCGGGGAGTCGCCGGGCAGTTGCGCGGCGGGACGGTCGCCAATTTTGTTGACCGCGAAGGTCAAGCGCGAGCGCGGCCCAGCGCCGTCGAAGCGGGACTTTTCGTTCCAGTGGTCGACGGCATCCTCAACGGCGCGATGGAAAGCGACTTCGAGGCGCACCAGTTGGGCGGGGTCGGTGGAGCGGAAATCGACGGTGGCCTGCGCCGATTCAGGAATCGAGTTGACGCTGATGCCGCCGTGGATGGTGCCGATGTTGAGCGTGGTGCGGGGCACTTCGGGCAGAGGCGTCTCGGCAACAGCAGCCAACGCGGAAGCGAGCGCGGCGATGGGGTTGGGCACGCCCGCGTCAGTAAAGCTGTGGCCGCCGGGCCCGGTGATGGTGACTTGATAGCGGCGGCTGCCGAGGGCTTGTGTGACGGCAGCGTCGGAGCCGGGGCCGTCGAGAACGATGTGTGCGGCGATGCGTGGAGCGAGCGTGCTGTGCTCGTAGACGTGACGCACGCCGCGCAGGTCGCCTTCGCCTTCTTCACCGACGTTGCCCAGAATCGCGAGCGGCACGGGCAATTCCACAGAGGCGTGAAGCAGCGCGCTGACGACGGCGAGCATGCCCGCAACACCGGCTGCGTTGTCGCTGGCGCCGGGAGCCTCGAGGCGGTCGCCGTCGAGCAGGGGATGGATCGGCGTGCCGAGGGGAAAAACGGTGTCGATGTGCGCGGAGAGCAGAACCACGGGGCCTGTCGAGTCGGGGGGCAGACTGGTGGCGGGCAAAATGCCGATCACGTTGCCGGCCAGGTCGATCTCGATGGAACGCAGGCCCATATCAGCCAAGCGCGCGGCGAGCCAAGCGGCGCGCGCCTGCTCATTGTGCACTGGCGCGGGAATGGCGGCGAGCGCCACCTGCCAGTCCATGATGGTTTTGGGATTTGCGTGCAGCCAGGCAAACGCGGCGTGGATGGGCCGTTGCGCGGCGAGAGAGGTGACGCGCGAAAAGGCCGAGCTTGCGGAGAGAACGGGCATCGAGGTGCATTCAGAGTAGCAGGATGCGCGATGGAGCAGCGGCAGATTGAGGACCACTGGCGCTTGATCGAAGAGCTACGTGAGCTCCTCGGCAGGGTAGTCGACCGAGTGCAGGAAAAGCCCGCGGGCAGGAGCGGTGAGGCCGGCGGCGGAACGCGCGCGGGCGGCGAAGATTGCGGGAATTCCCGCGAGCGCGAGATGGCCGCGGCCGACGTCGATCATGGTGCCGACGAGATTGCGCACCATGTGGTGCAGGAAGCCGTTGCCACGAACGCGGTAGACAAGCAGGTCGCCGTCGGGAGTGGAGTGCCGTTCCCAATCCGACGCGAAGATGGTGCGGATGGTTTCTTCCTGGTTTTGCACGAGGACAGCTGGCGGACCGGAGCTTCGACACGTGAGATCGGGATCGGTCGCGGCGAAGCTCTTGAAGTCATGCTCGCCAACGAAGAGGCGCGCGCTGGCCTGGAGCGTGTCGAAGTCGAGCGGGACTGAACATGCGTAGACGTAGCGCGCGAGGAACGGAGAACAGTGGGGCGCACGAAGGATGCGGTACTCGTAGGTTTTGGCAATAGCCGAATGCCGCGCATGAAATGTGCTGCGCACGGCACTGGTTTTGGAGACGCGTATTGACGGGGGGAGAGTGCGATTGAGCGCGCGATGCAGGTTCTCGGGCGGGATGGGAGCGCGGAGTTGGAAGCTGGCGACCTGGGCAAGCGCGTGGACGCCTGCGTCGGTGCGGCCTGAGCCCTGAGGGAGAGGCGACTCGCCGGTGACGCGGGCGAGCGCCGCCTGCAGTTCGCCCTGGATGGTCGGGAGGCCGGGTTGAATCTGCCAGCCCTGGAAATCGGTGCCGTCGTAAGCGAGGGTGAGCTTAAAGGTTTGGAGGTCTGAGGCGGTTTGGGCGCAATCGGTCAAGGGAGTCGTTGGATTCGCTGACTATCAGCGTACTTGATGGCGGTGCGAGTCAGCCGGGAGGCAGGGATATCGTGCAGTCGCGGTTTGGGGCTAACCGGGGCCGAAGCGGCTCAAAAAATCGACGAAATTCGTCGACGATTTTGAGAGAGAGTTGTTGATTCCAAAGGCGTTAACATCACTTTTCCGGCTAGAAAATTTTTATTTTCTTCTTTATTTATTTTCTCGCCGCTGAGCCCGACGAGGTGAAAGCTCTCGAGCCATGACGCGCGAAGATGGGCGCGCGAGCGCGCCCGCGGCGACGAGTTCGTGTGCCCGCAGTGGAGTCGTGGCTGAACAATCATGGAATGAGTATGCGCCGAGACGTGGAAATAGAATGCAAAGTTGGCGAAAGAAATATCTGGTTTGGAATGAGTGGGATGAGCCAGGTGCGGCGGTGGTTAGGGATTGACAAGCTTTGGACTGACCCCCAAAAGTGAGACAGGTTGTAAATTGACAGTTTGCAGGGAAAGGGGAGCTGCAAATGGGTCAGAGGTCGAAGTACCGGAAGTTTACCGAAGCCTACCGGGAGCTGGCGG
>JBEKKI010000069.1:0-17831 GCA_050010795.1 Occallatibacter sp. | reverse complement strand
CGAACGATCAAACTTTTCCTTCGCCATTGCCTCAGATTCCTTTCGCTGCTCTTACTGCCCGTTGCTTCTCGGGGCGCCGGCGTTCCGGCACCAGCCCCAATACCTCAGGTTTCAGGTTTCAGGGTTCAATTCTTTCCTGCCTTCTTGAGCGCGTCAGCTCGTTTGCCGCGACCCATCTATTCCCTGTTCCCTAATCCCTGTTCCCTGTCTTTCTCAGTAGTACGCGTACACCTTCAAATACCTCTGCCTCAGCTCCAGCGGCACCTTCTCTACCAGCCGCAGATACCGCTCGCGCGTCAGCGCCTGGTCTGAAACTGGCAGCGCCTTGTAGAGCGCGATCGCTTCCTTGCCCAGCAAGCCGCGCTCGAGAATCTTCTCGTAGTCGCGGACCCTCAGCTTCGCCTTCGTCACGCGGTTCAAAAAAACTTCCACGTCGCGCGCATCAAATGCCGCATCGATCAGCGCATGGAGCTTCGCATATCCCTGCTCGTCCGTGACCGCAATCCCTGCCTGCTCAAACATCTTCCTCAACCCTCGACTCAGCCTTCAGCTTCCAGCTCGCTCTTGCCTCAACCGCTCGACTATCCACCGGATTAGCTGATCTCTGAAACCTGATCCCTGATCCCTGCATTCCTGGAGCGGGAGACGGGGCTCGAACCCGCGACCAACAGCTTGGAAGGCTGTGACTCTACCACTGAGTTACTCCCGCGAAAACCAGTGATCAGTGGACAGTGATCGGTGATCAGCACGTTCTTGCAAATGGAAGCTGCATCGATTCCCTCGCCGCAGCTTCAACTGACCACTGACCACTGTTCACTGACAACTGAACTTCTGGAGCTGATGACCAGGATTGAACTGGTGACCTCTCCCTTACCAAGGGAGTGCTCTACCAACTGAGCTACATCAGCCCGCTAAACCCGAGCCAGTAGCTTGTAGCCCGTAGCCATTAGCTTCATCTTGCGAATCTGAGCACCGGTTGCTCAACTCACCGACATCGAAGCTACTTGCTACAAGCTACCGGCTACAAGCTGTCTTTCCCCCTGCGAATCTTCTCCGCATGCCGGGCTAAAACCGTTCTCAATGCCATTCCGCCAATCACAATCAGCGGAATCAGCTTCAACTCCACCGGCCTGCCGAACACGGGCACCGAACCATCGCCCATCGTCAGCCAGACCAGTACTGCCAAAATCGCGAACATCGCGAGAGCCGCCCAGAACTTCCGGTCCAAATCCGCTTCGGCGCTCTTCACGGTTCCTGAATCCCTCGGTCCCTTCTTCCCTCGGTCCTCGGTCCCTGCTTTTATGGTGCACAGGGGAGGATTCGAACCTCCGTAGCTCGCAAGGAGCGGCAGATTTACAGTCTGCTGCCATTAACCGCTCGGCCACCTGTGCCCAAACCAACCAACATTCAAATCGATCGGGCACCCCGTCCTTTCCGCGGTCGCATCTCGACCGGAAAGGGTGAGAAAACCCAAAACTTCCGTTCAACCCAACTCCCCGCTCAACCCTCTTCCGTGCACGCCGCAACGCCCGGATACCCTCCGGAGCTTCGCGAGCCTACGCCTGAAGTGGAATCATCGCGGAGTTGAGGCCCGGCGCTTATGAAATCTGTCGTCGCCGGTCAACTCTTGCCGCATGTCTTGCCGCTTCCGACTCCCGTCCCGGCTTCCTTATTGATGGAGCTGGCGAAGGGATTTGAACCCCCGACCCTCTGATTACAAATCAGATGCTCTACCAGCTGAGCTACGCCAGCTCTCCGGCGCCCGCCGCAGCGAGCAGCCATCCCACCGGAAACCTTCCCGGAGGCCGAATCGTGCGCGGACACACTCCAGCTTTCCGCGTACACGGCACATAAATCAAGGTTAGCACACCGCCGCACACGGATCAAACGCGGAAAAAACCCAAGCGGCCACCCCGTCGCGCCCATCGTTCGCCGGGTCCCTCGCGATCCCCTCAGTTGCCGCCCGGCCAGTCCTCAAGAGGATTCGTCACCTTCGCGCCCCACTCTTCCGGACCCATATCGCGCGCATGCCGCGCGAACAGCCAGCGATGGCCTTCGAGATCCTCCACGCCATACTGCCGTTCGCCGTATTCCGTCTCGTGCAGTTCCTCCACGATCTTCGCTCCGGCCGCCTTTGCGTGCGCATAGTGCCCGTCCACATCGTCCACGAATATGGTCAGCATCTGCGTCCAGCCGCCCAACTCTGCGGGACTCGTGCGTCCCGGGCGCGATGATCCCACCATGATCCACGCGCGGCCCAGGCGCATCTGCGCGCCGGCCACCGGGTCGCCGTAGCGGAAATGTTCCTGGAATCCGAATGTCCTGCTCAGCCAGTCAATCGCTTCGTCAAGATTTGAGTAATTCAGATGGGGAAGAACCGTATCTACGGGCACCGAACGGTTTCTCATTCCGAAAAGATACACGGTGCGCCGGGGGCCAGCAATCGCCGCGCGATGAATCTGTGCACTCCACCCAACAACGCTTGGTTTTTGCATCCCCGCGCCTTCCACACTGGAGTTTTCCACTCACATCTTCTGATTTGTCTTGACAGACCCGTTGCGGAGATCGAGGCTTTTCGGGGGCCCTTGAAATATATTCAATGCTGAGGTCGTACGATGAACCTGAAGAGACTAGCTTCCGTCCTTGCGGCTGGACTGGCCTTTGCTGCCTTCCTGGCCTTGTTGCCGGCCAATGCGCAATCCGCTTCCACTCGCAAACCCCGTGTCGCCGTGCTTGATTTCGACTACGCCACGGTGCAAAGCGCCTCGTCCGCCATGTTCGGCACCGATGTCGACGTTGGCAAAGGCATTGCCGACCTGCTCATCAATAACCTGGTCAACGACGGCACCTACTCTGTCTTCGAGCGCCAGGCGCTGGACAAGCTGATGACCGAGCAGA
Source organism: Occallatibacter sp. (assembly GCA_050010795.1). Taxonomy (GTDB): domain Bacteria; phylum Acidobacteriota; class Terriglobia; order Terriglobales; family Acidobacteriaceae; genus Telmatobacter. The sequence goes on along the minus strand of JBEKKI010000069.1, from coordinate 14,933 downwards.
ACTTCTCCAACTCCAACCGCGCCGACCCCTCGACTGCCGCGCGCCTGGGAAAACTGGCCGGAGTTGACGTCATCATCATCGGCGCCATCACCGAGTTCGGCAACGAAACACAAAACAAGAACGTCGGCGGAGGCGGAGGCAACTGGCACGGCTTCGGCGTGGGCGGCATCGGCCACTCCAACACCAAGGCCAACGTCGCCATCAATGCCCGCATCGTCAACGTCGATACGGGCGAGATTGTGGCCGTGGCCGACGGCACTGCCGAGTCCAGCCGCAGCTCCACCTCGTTGTTGGGCGGCGGCGGCAACTGGCACGGCTTTGGCGGCGGCAACGTGGACTTCGGTTCCAGCAACTTCCAGAACACCATCATCGGCGAGGCCACCAAGGGCGCCGTGGACAAGCTCAGTGCCAACCTCATTGCCGACTCCCCAAAGGTCTCCGTGCGCACTATTACTGTCGACGGCTTGGTCGCCGCGGTCGACGGTGGCCAGATCATCCTCAACGTCGGCTCGAATGCCGGCGTTAAAGCAGGCGATCAGCTCCAGGTCCTCCGCGTCACCAAAGAGATCAAGGATCCCTCCACCGGCGAAGTCATCCGCCGCCTCACTACCACTGTTGGCGTCATCAAGGCCACCGATGTCGACGCCAAATCCTCGGTCTGTGTTCCCGTTTCCGGCTCCGGCTTCCAGGAAGGCGACCGCGTAACATCTCAGACTCAGTAGCAGCCCTCCAGGCCCGCAGCGCCCGCCGTTGCTATTCGAGCGGCGGGCGTTTTCGCCTTTGGCCCCTTAAAGGTCATCCCCATTACGGCATCTTGCGCAAATGCCCCGGCTGGGGCATCATTCCCATGCGATCCTGAATCGATTTTCCTGCATACATACGCAAAAGGGAGAGGTCGCATGCGCAAGATTGTTGTCCTGGTTCTCGTCCTGGCGTTTTCCCCGTTTGTTGCCGCCCAGCCGGCGCTCAACAACGACTCCTTCATTTAGATGGTCAAGGCTCAGCTCTCTGACGACGTGATCGCCGCCACCATCAACTCCTCTGCGGGAAGCTACGACACTTCTCCCGACGCCCTGATTGCGCTCAAACAGGCCGGCGTCAGCGACAAAGTGATTGCAGCCGTGGTCAGCAAGGGATCGGCCGCGCCCGCTGCTCCTCCGCCGGCTGCGGCGCCCGCCGCGGAAGAGCCACAGCCCTCGCTTCCGCCCGGCGTCGAAAACGTCGGCGCTTACTTCCGAGACACTGGCGGCAACTGGCAGCCCCTTCCCTCCGAGGTGGTCATCTTTCAATCGGGTGGCCTGGTGAAGCACGTCGCCTCCGCCGGCCTGGTGAAAGAAGATCTGAACGGCCTCATCGGCGGAACGCGCAGCCGTGTCGTCGTCACCGCCCCGGTCACCTTCATCCTCCACGTCCCGCTGGGCCGCACCGCCGGCGACTACGAACTCGTCCGCCTGCATGTGTCCGGCAACAACCGTCAGTTCCAATCCGCCGCCGGCGGCCTCATTCACGAGACGTCAGGCTCGCTTCGCGACGAAATCGACTTCTCGAGCAAGCAAATCGGCCTGTCCGTCTACCGTATTGTCCTCGGTTCGCAGATCGGCCAGGGCGAGTTCGGTTTTCTTGAACCGCAGCCCGCGGCTTCAGCCGGAACACCGCCGAGTTCAGGCAAGATCTTCACCTTCGCCATCGTCGAGTAGCGTCTTCGCCCACCACACACCGGGTTGCCCCATCCTTCTTCGTTCGCCGCGATCCGCCGCAGAGGAGAAGGGCTGGGAATCCCCAAACTCCGCTAACACCGCTAACTCCGCTTCCGCCCCGTACCCCAAAGGTCCACTTGCGCAATTCGCCCGATGAGCGGATGATTCACTTGCTTCCCCTTACACGGTTTTTAGCGCACCGAACTGTAAGGAGAAGCTTCATGCGTAAGGGTCTTCTTGTAGCTCTCATAGTGGCATCATGTACGTGGCTGGCAGCACAGCAGCCTTCGACACAGCCCACATCCAATTCACAACCTGCAGTGGCAGCTCCAACAGGCCCTCCTCAACCGCACACCCTTCTCGACGGAACGCCTGTCAAGCTGCGTCTCAGCCAGACAATCTCCTCGGCCGACGCCAAGGTTGGCCAGGAGATCCCCTTCGAGGTCGTGGAAGAGATCAAGGTCGACGATGTCGTTGTTCTCCCCAAGGGAGCGACAGCAATTGGAACCGTCACCGAGTGCAACGCCAAGAAAAGCATGGGTAGGGCCGGAAAACTGAACATCAGCATCAGCTACGCTCGCCTGGCGGACCAGGAAAAGGTCGCGTTACGAGCCACACAGGACAACAAAGGCGGCGGCCACGTTGGCGCAATGACCGGAGCAATGGTCGCGACCTCGATCGTCTTTTTCCCTGCCGCGCCGCTGTTTCTCTTCATGAAGGGGAAAGACATCACAATCCCGCAAGGGACCGAGATCACCGCCTTCGTTGAAGGCGACATGCATTTGAACATGGCCAATTTCGGAGTTGCTCCGGCACCCGCCGCACCGCCCGCGACAGTCCAGGCCTCACTCGTTATCGACTCCAGTCCGCCCGGCGCCGACATTGAAATCGACGGCGCATTTGTCGGCAATACGCCTTCCACCGTTCCCGTGACGCCCGGAAGCCACGAGATCGCGGTCAAGAAGAAGGGATTCTCAGACTGGAACCGCAAGCTGAGCGTGACTGGCGGCAGCGTTCATCTGAGTGCGGAATTGGAATCCTCGCCGGCACCTGCCGCTGCTCCTTCCGCTGCGCCTCCGCCGACGTCTCCGGCTCCTCCCGCTCCTGCGTCGGCTCCATCAACCGCGCCAGCCGCAACTGCGGCCCCTGCACCCGCCCCGCAGACCTGAGGTGTTAGGCTCATTCCTGACGGCTTTGCTTGGCCTTCAAGAATGAGCCGACGCACCCGAAGAACGCTTCTTATTGTTGCCGCGGTCCTGCTCTTGCTGGCCGTAGCCGTTTTCCTACGCTCCAAGGCTCCGCCCGAGGCCGCGCGCCTGCTCCCCGAGTCCGACGGCATCGTCTACATCGACCTCCGCCCCATCCGCACCCTCTTCCACAAGGAGCTCAAGCCGCCCAACCGCGTCCCGGAATACCAGCAATTCATTGACGCCATCGGCATCGACCCCGAGCGCGACCTCGACCAGGTGGCCATCGCGCTGCACCGAATGCCCGATCCCAACGGCCCCAACGGCCCCGTCGCCTACTCCATGGTCCTCGTCGGCAAAATCACCGGCAAGCGTCTCAACGCCTGGCTCGACGCCCACGCCGCGTCGCGCGAAACCTACACCGGCCACATCATCTACAGCATTCCCTCCGAGGGCCGCACCGTTCGCATTGCGCAAATCGGCTACGACATGGTGGCCGTCTCCAACGCGCCCACGACGGAGCAGATCCACTCCATCCTCGATCGTCATCGCGCCGCCGCGCTGCCCTTCTCCGGCTCGTCGCTGCTTGAACGCCACTACCACGACGTGCCCCTGCTCTCATTCGCCTGGGGCGTCGGCCAAATCGGCCTGCCATTCTCTGAGAGCGGCGCGATTCACGTTTTCGGCCTAACGCTTCCCCTTCAGCCGGACTCCACCATCATCGCCAGCGTCGCGCCCACCCTCCCCGTTCCCGGCTCGCTCGGCGTCCTGCGCTTCCGCGTTGAAGACATCGCACCCAGCCAGGACACAGCCGCCAGCGAAGCGGCCGACCTGGCCACTCTCGTCACGCTCTCACGCTCGCTCGCCCAGCCCCTCGCCCAGACCTCGGCCAACGATGCCTTCAAAGAGCTGCTGAAAACCGCCGAAGTCACTCAGCACGGCGAGCGCGTAGTCGTCACTGCGACGCTGCCTGCCGGCGCGCTCCCCCAGCTCTAGGGCCTGTTCCGGGAGCGGAACTGCGGCATTCCCTCGAATTAATCAGCGCACTTGCACCGCAAACAGCGCGTGGTGCGCGAGGATGAAGAGCGTTTTGCGGCCCGGGCCGCCGAAGACGAGTTCGAGCGGCCGCTCGGGCACGTCGATTTCCGCGATCTTCCTGCCCTCGGGCGAGTAGACAAAAACCTGGCCGTTGGCCACATAGACATTGCCGTTCGCGTCGGTTGCGACACTCTCGCCGCCGCGCTGCGCGAAGGTCTTCAGGTCGCTGAGCGTTCCGTCGGGGTTCACCTTGCCGCTATACGTAACGTCCTCCGACTCGCTGCTCACGTAAACGCGCTCGCCCGGATGGGCGATGATGAATCCGTAGGTGTCGAGGTTGTCGCTGAATCGCCATCCGGAAGTCTCATCAGCAGGTCCCTGCTGGAAGACGCGGCCCGCCGGCAAAAACACGCTGCCATCCGCCGAGACATACTCGCGCGTCTTCGGTGTTGTCGCATCCGCCGCAAACATCTCGGCCAGCGTCGTGAACCGCATCGTATCGAGATTGAGCTGGTCACGGAACTCGCCGTTGTTCCACCAGTTCCCCGGCAGGATAACTGACGCGTCGGCATGAGGCTGCGTGGGCTGCGGCTCAAGCACCGTCAGATCCTCCGCCGAGCTCCCCGGCTTGAACGTGTAAACCGTGCTCTCCGGCCCGGCCGACGACACAACAATCAGGTTCCCCGATTTGTCGAAAGCCAGGTTGACCGGATCGAGAGGATTGTCGCGCACCACACTCAACCCCTCGCGTTCCGACCAGGAGTAAATTCGCTGGTTGTGATGATCGACGAAGTAGAGCGTTCCCTTTGCATCCACTGCCGCGCCGGAGATCGAAAAGAAACCGTCTTCCAGTTTCTTCACCGTCGCGCCGGGAGCAAGAACCGCCGATGCAGCCGGCGGCGCGGGCTGCGCCGGATTGGCCGGGATGTCGAGAACGGCGAACTCGCGCTCGCGGACCTCAAGATGATGCGTCACGTCCTGGATCGCGTTTTCGTACGGGAATTTGCTGAGCCGCAGAAACGTCCCGCACCCGTTGTTGTCGCAAATCGCGTAGCCGCTCTCGGCATTCGCGTGCACGTTGCGGAAGTGAATGTCCGACGAGTTGTAGATGCGCGCGGCGGCCGGGAATGGCGCACGCGAACGCGTCACGCGATACGCGTGATAATTGGCAAACGTCAGGTTGCGCGAAGAATCGATCTCGAGCGAAAGGGCCTCGGGGCTCGTGCCCGCTTCTTCCTCGGTCTGCGGAGCGTTGATGTCCCAGTTCTCCACGTGGTCGAACTTGATCTCGTTGCGGAAATGGTGCTCGTTCGAGAGCTCGTACACGTGGCCGGGCGTTTTCGTATTCGACACCAAAAACCCCGCTTGCGCAAAGGTGTTCGGCGTCCAGATATCGGCGAACGTGCCGCCTCCGCCGTCGGCGATCCACAGGCTTGGGTACTGCCCGTCCCAGCGCTTGTGCAGATCGGGGTCGGCGGTTTGGTTGTTGTTTGAGGCGCTGAAACCGGTCGAGCCGCCGAGGAAACGCACGTCATCGATGAGCGATTGTTCGCCCGCCCTCCACAGTACAGGCACGGCGCGCAGATTAATGGCTCCTGCAAGCACGCCGATCCCGCTCAGAATGTCCGCGCCGCCCGGCGGAGAATAAATCACGGCCTTCGGCGCGCCAACGCCTTGGTAGCCCGGCGTATCGTCGAGCAAATCGATCTGTGTGAGCACGGGATGCAGTCCAATCAGCACCGTGTCGGGCTTGAGCGTGAGTGTGTCGCGCACCACGTATTGGCCGCTCGGAAAGTAAAGAACGCGATGTGTGTCGATCGCCTGCTGCAACGCGGCAGTATCGTCCGTCTTGCCGTCGCCCTTCACGCCGAGCGTCTGCACGTTGACCCATTCGCCACTCGGAGGCAGCGCGGGAATCGCGGGCGGCAGCATCGCGGGCATCGCAGCCAGCGGCCCTGCGTCATATCGCATCCCCATCTTGCCCATGCGTCCTTCGCCGGGAACGAAAAGTCCGTAATTGAAATCTTTGACCTGATAGGTCGCTCCTTTGCCCGCAACCGTCTTCCCGCTCTCGCGCAGCCGGGCGAAAATCGGCGCATCCTTGAGCGTCGCGTTCTCAAACCCGATCTCGGTAAGCGGACTGTCTTCTTTGCTGATGGTGACAACTGCGTCCGCAATCCGCTCAAAACGGCAGTCCTTCACCCAGAGCTGGTCAGGATACCCGGGATCGATATCGATCGCCTTGGGCACATCGCGAAACGCATCGCGAATCAGCGTCAGCCCCGCTTCGTGCTCGCGGATGGCCGCCTCCCGCTGGCCCTCGAACGTCGAGTCGATCAGCGTGAATTGCCAGGCGGGCGATGTGTTCTCTGTCAGAATCCCGTAGCGCCCGCCGTAGAAGTGCAGGTCCTCGGCCTCGTTGCCCACCATGTAAATCCCTGCCAGACCCGACCCGATCCGAAAATCCATGTGCGTCAAAAACGAGTGCTGCGCCACGTGAAAGCGGACGGCCACCGCTGCCGGATTTCCGTCGCCAATCTCAAAGTCGATGTTGCTCATCGCCGAATAGAATGTGTCCTCATTGGCGTCGGCGACGTTGTTGTTTGGTGGAACCGACCCGGGCGGCGGAATCGCCATAAAGTTGCTGCGCAGGCGCTCGGGTACAACCGGCCCCGCGCCGGTGAACATCACCATCACGCCCATGCCCTTCTCAAATCCCGGCGTATTCGGCGGCAGCACGAACACTGGCCGCGTCGCCCCGTAGCCGATGACGCGCACTCCGGGCCAGAGGTAGATGGTGCGCGTGATCGTGTAACGGCCCTCGCGCACAAAGACAATCCCTCCGCGAAACGGGCTGGCAGCCTTGTCAATGGCGGCCTGCAGCGCGACGGAGCTGTCAGCCCCGGCGCCGCTTTGGCCCGCGGCGGGCGCCTCAACATAAACAGCCTTGGAATCGTCGGGGCGCGTGGTGATGACCGATGCGGCAAATGCCGCCTGACAAAGGCAGAACGCAAGGGCGCACAGCAGCGTTTTCTTCACGGTTTCTCCTCACCACGGCATCGAGACGGGCCGCGCCATCCAGCATAGCCCACGGCGATGCCGCTCGATTCGGTATCATCGTTAGTCGGCCTTTCGTCGGGTTTTCTTTCGCCGCAAATTCGCGAGAGCCAGGCTTCGTCATCGCCAGACCGCTGTGCACGCTCGGAGACACATGCAGATTCGCAAGTTCGGTACCTACTCTCTTTTCCCACTCATTGCGGCCATTGGAATCATCGCCGGAGCAAGCGCTGCCGTCGCGCAAGACACGGATCGCCCGTGGATGAATCCTAAACTCTCGCCTGAAGAACGCGCCGGCCTCGTCCTGAAGCAGCTCACGCTCGATGAAAAGATCGCCCTGCTCCACGGCAATGGAATGGCGCACAATTCCCTCTGGGTCATGCCGCTCACCGATCTCACCAACGGCGGCGGCGGATACGTCGAGGGCGTCAAGCGCCTCGGCATTCCCGGAATCGTCATGGTCGACGCTGCCTACGGCATCCGCGACAGCGGCGCTAACGGACGATACTCGACAGCCATGCCGTCGAGCCTGGGAGCCGCTTCGAGCTGGGATCCGGAATCCGCCTGCGACTACGGCGCGGTGATTGGCAGCGAGCTGCGCGCGCAAGGCTTCAACATGACGCTCGGCGGCGGAGTGGACCTTGCCCGCGAGCCCCGCGACGGCCGCACCTTCGAGTACGCAGGCGAAGATCCGCTGCTCGCCGGAACGATCGTCGGCCACCTGATGAAGTGCGAGCAGGCGCAGCATGTCATCGGCGACATCAAGCACTACGCGATGAACGATCAGGAAACGGGCCGCAACATCGTCAACGCCATCATCTCCAAACGCGCCATGCAGGAGTCCGATCTGCTCGCGTTTCACATCGCCATCTCCATCTCCAATGCCGGAGCGGTGATGTGCTCCTATAACCGCGTCAATGGCGACTACGCCTGCGAGAACTCGTATACGCTGCGCGACGTGCTGAAGAACGAATGGGGTTTCAAGGGCTTCGTGCTCTCCGATTGGGGCGGAACGCACTCGACGGAGAAGGCGTCCGCTGCCGGTCTCGATCAGGAACAACCGTCGGCCAACTGGTTCGGCGACAAGCTCAAAGAAGCGGTCGAAGCGGGGCGCGTGCCGATGTCGGAGATCGACGATCACGCGCGTCGCGTTCTGTATGCGGAGTTTCTGTCGGGCATTGTCGACGATCCGGTCGAAAAGAGCGTGGTCGACGTGGAACACGGATTTGAAGTGGCGCAGAGCGTGGAAGAGAAGAGCATCGTGCTCCTCAGGAACAGGCAGTCCGTGCTGCCGATCGAGCCTTCGCGCGTGCACTCGATCGCCGTCATTGGCGGACACGCCGATGCCGGCATGATCTCCGGCGGCGGATCGGCGCAGGTCGATCCTCCCGGCGGCAACGCCATCATGCCTCCCGGCAAGGGCGCAACGCACTGGCAGGAACACATCTGGTTTCCCACTTCGCCACTCAAGGCGCTGCGGGAAAAGCTGCCGCATACGAGGGTCGACTTCGACTCCGGCGCCGATCTTGACTCCGCCGCCAAGCTCGCCAAAGGCTCCGACCTCGCCATCGTCTTCGCCTATCAATGGGAATCGGAAGGCATGGATCTGTCCAATCTCTCGCTGCCCGACAACCAGGACGCGCTGATCGAGCGCGTAGCCGCTGCTAATCCGCGCACCATCGTCGTGCTCGAAACCGGTTCGCCCGTGACGATGCCGTGGATCGACAAGGTCGACGGCGTTGTAGAAGCTTGGTTCGCTGGCAGCTCAGGACATAAGGCGCTGGCGAACGTGCTCGTTGGCGACGTGAATCCGAGCGGCAAGCTCGCCATCACGTTTCCCAGGAGCGAACAGGACCTTCCGCATGCGGCGATTCCGCCCGCGCCGCCGCGGCTTCGCGGCCAGGGTTCGGCTGCGGTCAATGCTGGCGCGCCGGCCTCAAACTACGCCGTCCACTATGACGAAGGCGCCGAAGTCGGCTACAAGTGGTTTGAAGCCAAGCACAAGCAGCCGCTGTTCGCCTTCGGCTTCGGATTGTCGTACACCACCTATTCCTATTCCAATTTGACCGTCGACTCCGCCGCGAGAACTGCGAGCTTCACCGTCCGCAACACAGGCCCGCGCGCAGGAACCGAAATCGCTGAAGTGTACGCGACGCTTCCGAAAGGCTCCGACGAATCGTACAAGCGGCTCGCTGGATTCGAGCGCGTCACGCTTGCTCCCGGCGAAGCGAAGACCGTCACCGTTCCAGTCGATCCGCGCGTTCTGCAGACATTCGATGAAGCGAGCGAAAACTGGAAGCTCGCGCCCGGCCATTACGGAATTCTTGTTGGACCCTCTTCAGACAAGCTGCCTCTCTCCGGCTCTCTTGTCATCCACTAACGTTGGGTGCCCCGGGTCCGGGCATGACGGTTCGCCGAAACACTGAGAGTGCCCGGTCCCGGGGTTGACGGTTCTCCGAAACACTGAGGGTGCCCCCGGTCCCTCACATTTGGGGACCGGGGACCGACCGAACGCTAACTTGCCGACTCGCTGACTTGCTAACTCGCCGCCTCGCCCCGCATCTGAAAGAATAGTTGCGTGCGCGGAACGGCCCGCACCTCGCGTAGCATTCTCCCCATGAGAGGTCCCATGAATCGCCTGCATCGCCTGTTTGCCGCAACGGCCTTCGCTTCCCTTCTCTTCGCCGCGTGGACTTCCGGCGCGGTCAAAGCCTGCGCCGCTTCGGGCGCGAATCCGGCGGGAGCGGACGCCCAAAAGAGCGTGCGCAAGCATCCCGTCAATTCTCATCCCGCGGCGTATGCCGTGCTGACGGGACAGAACGCGTTTACCGACGCGGCGCACGAGGCGCCAGGGATTCGCCGGCATCTTACTGTCGCCGACCTGCCCGAGCCCGCGCCCGACCAATCCGTCGACAACGGGCCGACGATCGTTCCACGGCCGGCCAATGCGTGGCCCATCGCTCCCAAGGGTTTCAAGGTCGAGCTCTACACCACGGGCCTCGACAATCCGCGGCTGATCCGCTTTGCGCCCAACGGCGATCTGTTCCTGGCCGAAAGCGAGACGGGCAAGATCAAAATCTTTCGCGGGGTGGACGCCGAGGGCAAGCCGAAGCAGATGTCGGTCTTCGCCGAGGGACTGCACCAGCCGTTCGGCATCGCCTTCTATCCGCTGGGGCCAAATCCCAAGTGGGTCTACATCGGCGATACGGACGCAATCGTGCGCTTCCCGTATCAGAACGGCGACCTGAAGGCGCGCGGCGCGATGGAGCAGATTGCGGAGTTGCCCGGCGGCGGACGCCTGCGCGGCGGGGGCCACTGGACGCGCGACCTGGTCTTCTCGCGCGACGGCACGAAACTCTTCGCATCCGTCGGCTCGCACTCGAATGTGGACGACCCCGACACGCATCCCGAGGAGTTCCGCCGCGCCGACGTGCTTGAGTTCACGCCCGACGGCAAATTCATCGAGGTCTATGCGTCGGGCCTGCGCAACTGCGTGGGCGAGGCCATCAATCCCGCGACCGGCGAGCTGTTGTGCTCAACAAACGAGCGCGATGCGCTGGGCAACAACCTGGTTCCCGACTACATCACGCACGTGCAGGAACAGGGATTCTACGGCTGGCCATGGTTCTACATGGGTGTGAACGGCGGGCACTGGGATCCGCGCCTCCAGGGCAAGCACCCGGAGCTGAAAGCGAAGGTCATCACGCCCGACATTCTGCTGGAGCCGCACTTCGCATCGCTCGAAATGACGTTCTACGAGGGCTCGCAGTTCCCGGCGGAGTTCAAGGGCGACGCGTTCGCGTGCGAGCGCGGGAGCTGGAACCGCGCCAAGCGCGCGGGATACGAGGTGATCCGGCTGCCCATGCACGACGGGCATTCGACCGGCGAGTACGAAGATTTTCTAACGGGATTCACGGTGGGCAACGGCGATGGCGATGTGTGGGGACGGCCAGTGGGAGTGGCGGTGGCGCAGGATGGATCGCTGTTCGTCTCGGACGACGGATCGCGGTCGATCTGGCACGTGGTCTACACCGGCAAGTGAACAGTGGACAGTGGGTGCCCCTGGTCTCGATTCTGAGACCAGGGAGAATTTAAGATCGAACTCCGCTGGATCGCGCAGAGCACTCCCCACGCCGCCGCAACCATCGCCACGGCAGCCATAACAGTGAGCGCAAGCCCGCCCGGTTTGCGGGCCGCCCGCTCTTTTTTTGATTACCTCTTGATGGCCGCGATCACGGCGCCGGCATCTGCGTCTTCAAGGCACGGAGTCGTCTCGATTGGCAGCAAGTCAGACCATTCCGCGCACCACGCGTACAGCGCCTTCGGGTCCGTGGTCTCCACAACCGCAAATCCTTTGCCGCTCATACCATGCCAGCGTCCAATCATCTTCACGCCTGCCGGTGGCAGTCCGCCTGCCTTCAGGAACCTCTCGTTGGCGGCGTTCAACGTCGCCTGGGGCAATACCCAACTCACAATGAATTTCACAAAACCTCCTGGCTATCGGGGGAAGCAATTGTCTGTGTCGCGCAGCGGCGATCCACGCGGCCACAACGGTGGCCCTGGGGAAGGATTTGCACGCTTCCCCACCCCAGGCGCGTGATTGTCTTCGCGCCTGAGTCGGGAATGTTTTCGCCGAATTCCGCGAACTGCGCCAGCTCCGCGAACTCCGCTAACTCCGCACAGCCGCGACCTACTTGTACTTCCCGTCGCCCTTCAGCAGCTCATCGCGATGGCCGCCGTCGTCCGTGGCTGCATCGAATGCCGGACCTGCCAGTGGATTGTCCTTGACCGATTGCCGGATCGCCGCGCGGACCGTATCGAGTCCCTCCGGTTGAGTCGCGACATAGACAATCGCAAACGTGCCGGGCGCATCGGTGTGGACGGCCTCGAAGTCGATCTCGTATTCCAGAATCGTGCCGTCGGCGAGCAACTTCTCCATGATCGGCACAATCAGGTTCTTGCTCAGCGTGTCGGCCGCATCGTCGGGCGCGTCGGGTTTGAACTTATACATCGCCACGCTCACGTAGCCGGCGGTGTAGGGGCCTGACTTCCAATTGTAATACCGGCTCACGTAGACGTTGTCCCAGTGCTTGGCAGGATTGAGCGCGTACGGCGAGCTGGAAACGTCAAGCGATCTCAACTGGTCCAGCACCTTTAGCAGTCCCGCCAGCGACATAGACGACCACCAGCCGTCGTGCGTTTCTCCTTCCGCCGTGTGCACCAGATTCACATCGAAGCCGTAGCCCACAAGGGTTCCGTCGGCCAGGGCCTTGTCAAAAATCGTGGCGTCGGCGGAATCCACCTTAGCCACGTCTCCCCAATGCTCCCGCGGAATCTGCCAATTGGCCACATACGAGTACATGGGTGGTTTTTCTTTGACCTCCGTCGTCTGCGCGCCCGATGGAACGGCACACAGCACGCACACCGCGAGCCCACACAGACCCGTAAAGACACTCCAATGTCTGGTGTTCATTTGCTTTCTCCTGTTGTGATTTAGTCAGTGCTGCTCAGGGGAAGAGTCTGACCACGGCAAGTGTACAGCAGCGAGAACGGATCGCCACTGTGAATTCTTCGCGCCCTTCAGAATTCTTTTCCTCATTCACGCTGGGTGCCCTACCCTCGCCGCGCCTTTGTCTTTGCGGCTAGGGTGGGGACGCTCTCGTCTATCTCCGCCAACCCCGCTAACTCCGCCGCCTTTCAGCGCTGCCTCGCTAACTCGATCACTGACCCCTGAACCCTGATCTCTGACCACTGTTCACTGATCACTGACCACTGTCTTCAAAGATCTCCTCGATCCTCATTTCGAACAGCCGCGCCAGTTTGAACGCCAGCGGCAAACTGGGATCGAACTTTCCAGTCTCGATCGCGTTGACGGATTGGCGCGACACCTCGAGCCGCTGGGCCAGGTCACCCTGCGACCAGTCCCTCTCCGCGCGCAGAACCTTCAGGCGGTTTTTCATTCGTACCTCCTCGCCACCAGAAAGAGCGAGACGCCCACGAAGAGACCGAAGACGGGCATGACAAGCAGCGGCTGCAGATGAGGGATGTGTACAAAAGCTTCCAGAAATCCCCAGACCGTGGTGAATCCAAGCGTCGCCCCGATGCTCCACAGCATCGACTGATAGATGATCGAGCGCATCACTTCATCCTTCAACGCGGCAACGTATAGGCCGAAGTCAGCCATGATCCCGATCATGGGCAACGCGCGAAGAACCGCAAGCGCGTAGGCCAACACGCCGGTCGGGTGCCGACGGATGAATACCCAGGCATCTAGGGAACCGGCCAGCGCCAGAAGCACCGAGAAGACAATCAATCGCCTGTTGTGCCTGCTTCGTGCGAGATCTTTCGTTTTGCCTTCCATGCTAGTTCTCCCTTGCATTGCAACGACGGTTTCTCTTTGCAGTGGCTCGCAACCAATCGCATTTCGCGCGCAGCACCTTCAGTCGGTTCTTCATCGGTACCTCAGTCTGACCATGAACTTGGCGATGGCCATGAATAGACAGAACAGCGGAAAGACCCACACGAGACTCCGGCTCTGAACCACTTCGAACGTCACCAGAACTCCCCAGAATGTGATCAGAGTCAGCGTCGCTCCAATGGCCCATAGCAACGATTGGACGAGTAGATTGCGCTGAAACTCGTCCTTCTCTTCTGACAGGTAGAAGCCGAAGATGACGATAAGTGCCACATTTGGGAGTGCGACCAGAATGGCGAGAAGGCACGCCACAATGCCAGTCGGATGCAGATGGTGATAGCCGAATCCCCAAACGGCAAGAACGAAGACCGCGAGAACCAACGGCATAAGGATGAAGAGCATGCGGTCTTCCATGCGATATCTTGCCGGGTTTTTGATTCGATCTTGCATCAGCAGTCTCCTTTCGAACTGCGCCCACGAGGCGGGCGCAGTACCTTGAGGCGGTTCTTCATCACCGGTACCTCCGGTAGACCACCGGGTAGGTGAGCGCGGCGAAAAACCAGAAGATGGCGTAGACGAGGATCGGGTCGAGGCGCGGGACGCCGGCGAAGTGCTCGAGATTGCCCCAGACGGTGGTGAGGGCCAGCGTTCCGCCGATTCCGCCGAGGAGACATTGGACGAGGATGTTGCGCACGAACTCGTCCTTCTCTTCGGCCAGGTAGCGGCCGGTTTCAAAAAGCACCCAGATGATGGGAAGCGCCGGCAGCACAGCTACCGGATAGACGAGCGGGCCATGCAGGTGGGCCACCCGGACGGCAAGCGCAGTCGCAGCGGAAAGCACAACCACCAGGGCGGCGCCGATCCAGCAGTTGATGACGAAGCGGCGTTGGACGGCATTCTTGATCGAGCAGGACATGTTTGGTCTCCTTTACAAACTGACAAGGAAACATTACATCCATCCGCGCATTCTGTCAAGTGTCGTTGACAGGCTTTTCTTTGAGGGCGGCGCTGGCGGGAAGGGCCCCCGCCGGCCTTAGGGAGCTGGAACCCTGTATTCCTTCAACGACTCAACTTTCATACCCCGCCCGGCCTCGGGCCAGCCGCCCACGATCCGGCGGAATCGTTGGTCGCGAACGGCTTCTGCGGTTGTGTATGTAATGGCGTACTGGCTGCTGATGCATACGGTAATCTCATTGGCTCCCTCCAGAACCGCGCCGGGCAGGTCTCGAGAGACAATGCCAGGCCAGCCTCGTGAGACAAAAACGGTGCGCCCTCCGTTTGGCCATCGATAATCCAAGCCCGCGCGCTCCTCCAGAGTTGGCGGCCGCAAGTTCTGTACGGCCGGGCAGATTCCTGACATTTCAGACCGGGCACATGCCTGACACTTCTTCCTTCTCAGGAAGGTTTTTGTTTTTGCCTTGGGGTCGAGGGCAAGCTTGCCCTCGACCCCAAAATGGGTGCTTCTGCCAGCCGGGATTGCTCAGCGGAACCAGCTTACCGCGCCGGGCGTCGAAGCCGATCAGCGGCAGGTGAGCGAAG
>JBEKKI010000068.1:0-18346 GCA_050010795.1 Occallatibacter sp. | reverse complement strand
TGCAGTGCGGGCTATTCCGGCTCCACAGATCCTCGACCTTCACCTGCGCAGATCGCATGCTACTATTTTCATGCTCTTCGGGTGGCCCTATGGGCCATGCATGACTGCGGTTGCTTTTCAGGTTACGGCGACAACCACGTCCGCTTCGCCCCCGTAGAGAGCAAAGAACGCACCCGCCAAGCGCTGCGCGGGATCAAGCAGATGCTGGCCAAAGGACTGGTGGTGAGCTAGGCTCCTTGTAAGCAGCTAAGTCGACGTGTCTTGCAATCGGGTGGGAAGGAGTCATCCAATATCGTGAGCGTCAGATACCACGAGGCAAAAGAGCGACGCGACAAGCACGTCAACGCAGTACTTATGTCCAGGTCAAACAGAAAAGTAGTTGTGGCGGGGCCTGGCACCGGCAAGACGCACCTTTTCAGAAAGGCTCTGGAAGGAAAGCCTAACTCGCTTACGTTAACCTTCATAAACTCGTTGGTCGAAGACCTGTCAACTGAGCTCTACGGGTCATCGGAAGTAAGAACCCTTCACAGTTTCGCAACAGAGGTCCTACGTAAGTCTTCACAGGGCAAAAAGATTCATATCTTTACTCTGTTGCCGGAACTCATTGGGGAAGATCTCCTATTCCTGACCGGAGAGCAAGCCGACTTCGTCAGAGTGTTCAACACGAGAGACGACGACAACCCGCACCTTGATTTCTACCGAAGACGCAAGAAATACTACGACGATTCGTACGGTCACTCGGATGTGGTATTCGCAGCAGTGAAATTCTTGGAAAAGCACCCGGACAGAATTCCTACCTACGATCAAATCCTTGTTGATGAGTTTCAGGATTTCAATGTTTTAGAGGTCTCGTTGATCGACATTCTCTCGACGCGAAGCCCGATTCTCTTGGCGGGGGATGACGACCAAGCGCTCTACGACTTTAAGCATGCGGATGCGAAGCACATTCGGCTACGGCACAACGACGAGCGGACCTATGCAGCATTCAACCTCCCCATGTGCTCAAGGTGCACGCGCGTGATTGTCGAATCCGTAAACGATGTAGTCGGAGCGGCAATCCGAAGCAATTTGCTTAGCGGAAGAATCGAAAAGCCCTACGAGTACTTCGACGATATCACCCAAGACCGCGTGAGCGAGGCCTTTCCAAAGATCACATACAGCCAAATCTTCTCCAAGCAGCTAGGCTGGTTCTTGGAGAGCAAGCTGGACGAAGTGGCGCGATTGACGCGCGGGAAGTTTTCAGTATTGATTGTCTCGCCGATCAGGTCCCATGCCCGGGCTTTTGCGTCGACTCTGCGCAAGAAGGGATTTCAAAATGTCGAATACGCGGATCGACCAGAGAGAGGCATCACCCTCCTGGATGGGCTCAAGAAACTTCTGGAAGATGAGAACAGCAACCTCGGCTGGCGCATTGTCGCCGGAACTTTGCTAGAAAAGGACCTGCTTAAGCAGGCGCTGATCCAGACCAACGCTAATGCGCCGCCGCCACTCCACGAGATCATCTCGGAAGAACACCGGAAGAAGACCAAGAAGCTAATTTCGATTCTTCGAAAGATCCGTGGCGAGAAACCTATCACCGTCGAAGAACGCACCACGCTACTGGAGCACCAAATAGATACCTCGCAACTGGGAGTCGACGCCCTAGGTGAAGACCTGCGGGCAGCGATTCGACACAATAATGTGAGGGCCGGACTGCGTAAGATTCCAATAAGAGTTACCACCGTGCAGGGATCCAAGGGCCTCGCCGACGACGTTGTCTTTGTCACGGATGTTGACGATAGATTCTTCATCGGGAAGAACGGGATCACCGACAGATGTGTTTGCAATTTCGTAGTCGCCCTGACCCGCGCAAAGAAAAAGGTGTTTCTCGTGTCAGCGCCCGGACCGACGCCAACGTTCGTGAGTTGGATAGACAAGGGTAGGCTGAAGATTGAGAAGCCCGTCAAGCGCGAGGCAGAGGCGTGATTCTTGCCGGGGGACCCGGCCGGGTTTCGAGGTGTGGACTACCCGAAATCTCAGAGGTCTAACTGAAGGTTCTGCAGTGTTTGCTGGAGTACCTGTTCAAACACAAGCATGCCTCGTGGAGTGTATTCGTATCGGATATGTCTTATGTGCCGCACGTCGAACGGAACATCGGTGCCTTGAGTAATAAGGATCACTTTTTTCCCGAGCGCATGGCAAATACCGAGTTCATAAAAGACGTTCGGATTACTATTGGTCAGATCGGCAATGATATAGCGGGACGTGGCGACAGCTTCAAGAACATCCTCCATGATGGGAGCAACTGAGAAGATTTGATCGCCACGCGTAACCGAGATGCCCAGCGACCCACAGACTCTCGCAATGTGATCCTCGTATACGCCTTGAAGTGATTCCTCGAAAGGCATAAGCACAAAACAACCCCCACCCCGCTTGCTGTCCAATGCACGGTTGCGATGGCCGAGCGACTTGCGAAGTTGTTGAAATTCCGTGACAACGTCCTCGAGTCGATCACGGAGGTTGCCAAAGACGTGGATATCGTGGCCAGCTCGGAGTCGGCCATTTACCGCGGCGATGTCCAGGTAGTTATCCACCATTCGCTTGTTTAGAAATGCGTCGTCTGTCAACGAAACTCTCTCGAACTCTGAGAATCCGTCCTCCACAAGCTTCTTTCGAATGCGCCATTTCAGTTCTGCGATTTCTGGTGAGTTTTCTTCGAGACACCGGGGGTTCAGCAAGGTCGCTCGCGATCCGGTCCAAAGATACAGCAAAACTACATTCTGACGATAAGTTGCCCTAAGTCGATCTGCGCCGAAAACTGAAGTAAGCACGAGGCCGTCGCAACCAGACGCGATAGCTTCTTCTATGGTGCGGGACTCAATCGCCGAGTAATAGTCGCCCCACTTTTCGATGTGGATAAAATCGTTCGCGAAGACTTTCTGGAGGAGGCCTTGGTGCGTTGTGAAGTAGTGCTCAAATCCTTCCTTTTCGCCCTCGCGTTTCGGTCTATCTGTATATCGGGGAAGTAGGACAAGATCCTCAAGGGGGTTCTGGAAGAGAGACAGCAGGAACGTAGTCTTTCCCGCTCCCGACGGTCCGCTGAGCACGAATATCTGGCCCATCTAGCACGTTCCCCTTGTTCTTAGCTCCCGCGATGCACCCTGATCCTAGCACTGTTGCGGGCGCCTGACAGACCTACTTCGCGGCGGGTGCCCCCAAACCAAGAATTCTCTTTCCCTTTTCCTTTCACGCGGTATAGCCTTAAACCCGCTCTCCTTGGCCCAAGCTGAGCCTCACGGGTCAAGCAATCTCAACAATCCAACATTCCCCGAGGAGGAAGAATCATGAAATTCATGGTGGTGTGGAAGACTATCCCCGGCAAGTACAAGACTGCGCTTGACCAGTTCTTGAAAACGGGCGCCCCAGCGCCGGAGGGAGCCAAAACATTGGGCCGCTGGCACGTTCCAGGTTCAATGCTTGGCTGGCATCTGATTGAAGCGAATGGCCCGGAGGCAATGGCCGAGCATGCCGCCCAATGGGCCGACGTGATCGAGTTGGAAATCCACCCGGTCATCGAGGACGCCGCCGCCGGAGCTGCTGCGCACAAGGTGTTCGGCAAATAGCCCAGTAAGGGTACGCCCCATCCCGGCCCTGCCGGGGTGGGACGTTCGCTCACGCCGCCGTGCCCCATCCCGGCTCTGCCAGGGTGGGGCCTGCACTAGCTCATGAACTCGCACACCGCCCGCTGAAACGCCCTCCAGAATCCAGACCCCAACTTTGTTTGGTTACAGTCACCCTCAAAAGCTAACTTTCCTGGGTTACAGTCACCTCTAAAATGCAACTTTTCTAGGTGCATGTCCTCGAAAAATGCAACCTCTCAAGCGAACCTTTGGGGGCCAAAGCTAACCATTTAAGCGAACATTTGAGGGGGTGAACGCACCATTATTGCGAACATCTCGCTTGATTTGGCGAGACTTGCCGCCGCTTCTAACTTCTCGTTCCCTCCGCGCCACTTTTCTGCACCAGCCAACCCGCCCACCGCCGTCCTCCAGCATTCGAGGTTCGACTCGCGCCAACTTTCTCGGGACATTGCAGAAATAGCCGCGCTCTGCACCAACCTTGGTGAAATTCACAGATTTGCTTGGCTTTTGCACTTGCATCCACAGATTGAGCGGACGTAATGTTCATTCAACTGATGAGCCTGTAGGGCATCGGGAGTTGATTGCCGGAACGGTTGGTGGAACGAAAAGCCGATGAGAATCGGAAAATCGCCGCCAGCCCAGCCAGAGGGTGAAACCTGGGGCGAAAGCCCGAGAGGGATCGCTGGCCGCGCCAGAAGATGCAAAGGCCGACGCAAGTCGGAGTTGTTTAGCTGGCAGATCCGGAAGGTGCGCGAACCGGCGGAAGGCGAATACTCATCGACGGCTCAGCTGGCGATGCAAGGTTCGGCGGAAGTTAGGGGCGCATCAAAGGCCCAGCCGGAGGTAGAAACGCGCGGCGCAAGTCGCGTGAATCGAAACCGGTGAAGCCGGAGGGTGAAACAGCCGATGCGAGTCGGAGGTTCGCCGCCGGTTTGGCGAGAAATGGGGGCAGCAGCCGGTGAAAGCCGGAGGCTGCGGCAGCGAAAGGCGCAAGCCGGAAGCTGCAACAACAACCGGTGAGAGCCGGGGGTTGTTCAACCAGCCGAGCTGAAGGATCAAAATCTGGTGCGAGTCGGCAGTTGATCGTCGGCCTTGCCGGTGGAGGGGTCGTTCGGCGCAAGCCGGATGGATCGCCATCGGTCGATCGGAAGCGCGGAACAGCCGATGTGAGTCGGAAGTTCGCCAACGGTCGAGCCGAGCGAAGCCACACCGATCCGAGCCGGGGAAGTCGGCCGCCGGTCGAGCCGGAGTGCGGAGCAGTAGGCGCGAGCCTGAGGTTCTGTGCCGGCGCAGCCAGAGGAGAGAGCGGCAGCGCAAGCTGCAGGTTCACCTCTGGGGGAGCTGGAGGACGCGACAGCCGGTTGTACTATGAGATCATCAAGATTGAAACGCCAGAGGCTTCGGTCTCTGGCGTTTTCAATTTGTGCGCTTTTCCCGCCATCTCACACAGCGCGCATTGGTCCACCCGTCTTCTTTACGCCCCACCGTGAAACGCGACCAATCGCTCTTATCCCTCCGCTGGAGCCGCAAACTCCCGAATCCCACTGGCTCCGCCCGCACAGCCGCCTTTACACTGGATGCGGAGATTCTCACATGTTATCCGGCTTTGTACGCCGAACAGCGGTTGTGATGGCTGCTGCCGGTTTGATTTTCTTTCCTGCAATTGGGGCCAGGGGCCAATGGGCGGCGCCTCAGCCTGCAAGCGCATACGCCATTCCCGCGTCACAACTCATCCAGCCTGCCGAACTCGATCGCATCCTGCATGCGCCGGGCGTCGAAAAGCCCCTCATTCTGCAGGTGGGCTCGCGCGTGATGTTCGATCAAGCGCATATCCCCGCCTCGGAGTATGCCGGGGCCGGCTCGCAGGCTGATGGCGCCGCCATGTTGCGCGGCCGCGTTGCCTCACTGCCCCGCGGCACATTCATCGTCCTCTATTGCGGCTGCTGTCCATGGAATCGCTGCCCCAACGTCGGCCCGGCGTACAAACTGCTCCGCGGCATGGGATTCACGCGCGTCAATGTGCTCTATCTCGCCAACAACTTCGGCGATGATTGGGTCAACAAGGGGTTCCCAGTTGCAAGTGGACGATAGCGCCGGCCGCGCACAGCGTCCCGCCCCCCGAGCCGTGCGCCGCTTCATTCACGCCGTCCTTTTCGGCGCGCTTGTCGCGTCTGCCGCTCCGTTCGCACGCGCCGCGCCGCGAGACCTCGTTAGCAAACCGGCGCCCGGCTTTGCCCTCACAGATCTCAACGGCCGGCCGCTTCGCCTCTCGAGCTTCCGCGGCAAGGTGGTTCTGCTCAACTTCTGGGCTACGTGGTGTGCACCCTGCAGGGTTGAGATGCCGGTCTTCGCATCCTGGCAACAGCAGTATGGCAGGCAGGGCCTCCAGGTCATCGGCATCTCCATGGATGACGCCGCCGCCCCTGCGCGCCGTCTTGTCCAGCGCCTCAGGCTCACCTATCCGGTGGCCATGGGCGATGAGGGCCTGGCCGCCCGCTACGGGGGCGTGCTTGGCTTACCGCTCACCTTCCTTATCGATCGCGATGGAGTGGTGCGCGCCCGCTTTCAGGGCGAATCGGATTTGAAGGACATCGAACGCCGCGTGAGAACGCTACTTGCTCAGCAAACGCCTCGACCGCTCTGACGGTTGGTCCTGAGTCATCCTCGCGCTAGCGCAAAGACGCCCGGTCGAAGAACGTTTCCCGGCTTTACAGCGGTTCCAGAATTGCTGTACCCAGGAACCGCCGCAGCTGAGTGGGATTTTCCTTAAGAAAATGCCACCTTTCACGACCCTCAGCAGGGAACATGAGTTCTGGAACCGCTCTAGCCTCTCTGCAGCGGCAGCCCCGCGCGTTGCGCAATCAGGCGCGCCACCCTCCTGGGCCGGTAGAAGCTGTGCGACGTAAAGATGACGATATTCGTGTCCTTGCTCAGGATCGTGAACTTCTGCGCGTTGGGGATTCGCTTGTAGTGCACTGCGGCAATTTCGTTCCACGGCATGAACGCTTCTTTTCCGTTCTTCGTCTCGCCGAGCCTGAAGTGCGCGCCATGGCTGTCGAGCAGAATCGAGCAGTTGGACATCGCGATTCCTTGCCGCCACAGGAACACTTGTGACATGGCCATCAGCCACGCGCC
This sequence comes from Occallatibacter sp., assembly GCA_050010795.1. GTDB lineage: Bacteria > Acidobacteriota > Terriglobia > Terriglobales > Acidobacteriaceae > Telmatobacter. Next base: position 11,591 of record JBEKKI010000068.1, on the reverse strand, counting down.
CAAACCCCAGAGCGCGCCGGCCGCGAACCGGTCCATGGTCAATGCTCGCAGCGGGAACAATGCTGTCAAAGCGACTGCCGCCATCCCCAGAGCTACGAACAACGCCGCCATGCTGCCAAGAAATGTGAGAAAGATCAGCACAGCACCCTGCTGTTGCGCAGCAGCATCGGTTGCACACCAAGCGTATTCAGCCTTTGGCGGATCCCCGGCGCCGGCGCCAGAACTTGATCTTGCGCTTCGATCACAAACTCCTCCTCCACGATGGCTTCCTCTGGCCTACGGGGGAGGCAGGCTTGTCGTTGAATCCTCGTGCGTCCTTTCGCACCGTCGTGACGGGTGCTGCACACAACACGCTTCACACGCTTCCGGCGCGTTGCCTGATTGCCCAACCTTTCAGCAAAACGGGGGAAAGCTCCGGAAGGGCGCACCGGCGAGGGAGAACGGCGGCAGGTATTTGACAGTACACGATCGTTTTTATGCTGGCAAGCGTTTTCAGGCCGCGATTTCGCCGGTCCTTCGCCGCACTAACGGATACACTTTCGTGCATTAAACTGGCGCAGGGATCGGATTCCATGAAGCTCGGCCTGGGGCTCTACCGGCACATGCTCAACGACGAATACTTCGCATTCGCCGTGCAGGCGGGCTGCTCCCACGTGATCGTTCATCTCGTTGACTACTTCAGGCAGGGCGAGGCCAACCCCTCAAACAACCAGCCCACAGGCGGCAAAGACAAACCCTGGGGTCTGGCCGGCGATCCCGACCGCCTATGGACGGCCACCGAGCTGATCGCCCTCCGCAGGCAGGTGGAGGCAGCGGGCCTGAAGCTCGAGGGCATCGAGAACTTCGACCCCGCGCATTGGTACGACATTCTCCTCGACGGCCCCAAACGCGCCCGCCACATGCAGAACGTGCATACCATTCTGCGCGCCATGGGCGAAGCCGGAATTCCCACCATGGGTTACAACTTCTCCATCGCCGGTGTCACCGGCCGCACCAGCGGACCCTTCGCGCGCGGCGGCGCAGAGTCGGTGGGCATGGACGGCGCCGTCGACACGCCCGTCCCCAACGGCGTCGTCTGGAACATGATCGTCGATCCCAATGCGCCCGCGGGCACGCTGCCCCCGATCACTCACGACGAGCTTTGGCGCCGCCTCCAGCGCTTTCTTGAAGAAGCGCTGCCCGTCGCCGAGAAGGCCGGCGTCCGCCTCGCCGCGCACCCTGACGATCCGCCCACGCCCGCCATGCGCCGCCAGCCGCGACTCGTCTATCAGCACGCCATGTACCAGCGCCTCATCGACATCTCTCCCAGCCCTTCCAACATGCTTGAATTCTGCCTGGGCACGCTTGCCGAAATGACCGAAGGCGACATCTACCAGACGGTCGAGCGCTATAGCGCCCAGCATCGCATTGCCTACGTCCATTTCCGCAACATCCGCGGCAAGGCTCCGCACTATCACGAGACATTCATCGACGATGGCGACGTCGACATGCTTCGCATCCTCTGGATCCTCAGCAAAAATGGCTTCGATGGCGTCATCATTCCCGACCATGCCCCGCAAATGACCTGCTCAGCGCCGTGGCACGCGGGCATGGCGCACACACTGGGATTCCTCCGCGCGGGCCTGATGGCCATCGAGCGCGGCTTCTCGCCCGCGTCGCTTCCCCGCGATTCCAGGGCACTGCAACCCGCCCGCTGACCTGCAAACCAGGGCAACCTCCCGGCTCGTTCGGACATAATGAATAAGTAGGTGCATTCGTTGGCTGGGATTGGCATTTCCCTGATCTCTAGCTCCTGGCCCCTCAGAATATGATCCTCGACTCCTTCAACCTCAAAGGCAAAGCCGCTCTCGTCACGGGCTCGTCACGCGGATTGGGCGCCGGTATCGCCGTGGCCCTCGCTCAGGCCGGTGCAAGCGTCGCCGTGCACGGCTCCGCCTCCGCACCTAAGGCAACGCAACATAAGCTCCAGGCTCTCGGCGTCGACTCCATTGCGCTCGTGGGCAATGTCGGCGACGCGGCCGTCTGCACGCGCCTCGTGGAAGAAACCGTCGGGCACTTCGGCACCATCGACATCCTGGTCAATAATGCCGGCATCATTCGCCGCGCGCCCGCCGTCGACTACCCTGAAGAAGACTGGAAAGCGCTCGTCGACGTGAATCTATCCAGCGTTTTCCGCCTAACACAGCATGCGGGCCGGCACATGCTCGCGCGCGGCTCGGGCAAGATTATCAACATCGCCTCGCTGCTCACCTTTCAGGGCGGCATCATGGTGCCCGCGTACGCCGCGGCCAAAGGCGGCGTCGGCCAGCTCACCAAGGCATTCGCAAATGAATGGGCCGCGAAAGGCGTCAACGTCAACGCCATCGCGCCCGGTTACATGGACACCGACAATACCGAGGCGCTGCGCTCCAACCCCGAACGTGCGCGCCAGATTCTCGATCGCATTCCCGCCGGACGCTGGGGCAAGCCTGAGGACCTTGCCGGCGCCGCCGTCTTTCTCGCCTCATCGGCCAGCGATTATGTGCATGGCCATATTCTGGTCGTCGACGGCGGCTGGCTCAACCGCTGAGGCAGTGGTTTGCCCCAGCGATTAGACTTCGATGGATTGCTGTACACGGAGATTCAATGAGCGATATCGGAGTCATCTACACCGCGACCGGCGCGACTCCTGTCACCGCGCCCGAGCCGGGTATGTTGCGCCAGGTGTTGGCCTTCAACCCGCACCTTATGCTCGTGCGTCATACCTTCAAAAAAGGATGGAAGGGCGCGCGCCACAGCCATCCGCATCATCAAATGGTTTATGTCGTTCGCGGGCACATTCGCTTTCAGGCTGAAGGCAAAATCTGGGAGCCAAGCGCCGGCGACAGCATCGTCGTCGATGGCGGCGTGGAACATGAAGCCTCGGCCTTCGAGCCGTCTGAGGTGCTCGACATCTTTACCCCTTACCGCCAGGATTACGCTTAGCGGCTGCTGCACCTCCCTTGTTGCCTGGTCAATTGGGCTATCCTGCCCTGGAGGTTTTTCCTGATGACGACCAGCCTGCGTTGGATCGCCCTTTTTGCACTCGCGAGCATCTGCTCCACCGGTTCCATCGCGCAACCGCCCGCGCCAAATGCCGGCATCATCGGCATCGCACATGTTGCCTTTCGCGTCGCCGATCTCGACCGCGAAATCGCCTTTCTCGGAAAGCTAGGTTATGAGGAAGCCTTTACCCTCACGTACGGCGGCAAGACCTCCGAGGCCTTTATCAAGGTCAACGACCGCCAGTTCATCGAGATCTACAAGCAGACCGATCCCAAACAGCCGCTGGGCTGGATGCACGTCTGCTTCGAGGCCGGCGACCTGAACGCGCTCCAACAGTACTATGTCTCTGAAGGGCTCAAGCCCTCCCCGGTGCGCAAGGCCGCGGCCGGCAATCTCATTTCCTCGTTCAATGATCCCGAAGGCCGCGTCACCGAGTTTACCCAGTACATGCCCGGTTCGCGCCACACCCTCGACGTTGGGCAGCACCTCGGCGCCAGCCGCATCTCCGGGGAGTTGATCGGAATCGATCTGCCGGTCAGAGAAGGCGCCGCGATGAAGGAGTTCTACGCCGATCTGGGCTTTGAAGGCGAGCAGGCGAACGGCAATGTGCGTCTCACCGCACCCGGCGCGCCTGATCTGCACATGGAATTGCGCGCCGCCGGCCCCGGCGCAAAGCCCGAATTCCTCTTCTCCATTCCCGACGCAAAAAAGGCCTTCGAAGGGCTGGAGCATGCCGGCGTGCCCGCCCGGCGCGATAGCGGCCTTATCTTCGTCTATGACCCTGAAGGCAACGTCTTCGTCTTTCTCGAGACTGGCGGCGGGCAGAAGGAAAGCATCCTTCCCTGGAAGCACAAGAGCAATAATTAGTCGGGGCGGCTTGCGACTGCCTGGGAAAGTTCGAAACCGAGAACTACGAACTGCTCTCTGTCCACTGTTCACTGTCCACTGACCACTGTTCACTGCTTTTCAGTGGATCGTCTTCGACTTCCGCTGCATGTAATCCATCATCACGTACTGGCCCAGCGTCGCCGGCGTGGTGAAGTATGCCTTACCGCGGCACATCTCCGACACCTTGTGCACAAACTGCACCAGCCCGTAGTCCGATGCCAGCATGAACGTATTGATCATTACGTTCGACCGCTTGCATCGCGCCACTTCTTCCAGCGTCTCGCTCACCACCAGCGGATCCAGGCCGTACGCGTTCTTATAGATCCGTCCATCGGGCAGCGTCAGCGCCGAGGGCTTGCCGTCGGTGATCATCACAATCTGCTTCATGTCTTTGCGTTGCCGCGCCAGCACGCGCTGCGCTAGGCGCAGCCCTTCGCGCGTGTTCGTGTGCCACGGGCCCACCTTCACGCGCGCCAGGTGCGAGACCGGCATCTCCTCCGCCGAATCGTGAAACAGCACCAGCGACAGCGAATCGCCCGGATATTGTGTGCGAATCAGGTGCGAGAGCGCCATGGCCACGCGCTTGGCCGGCGTAAAGCGGTCCTCGCCGTACAGAATCATCGAGTGCGAGCAGTCCAGCAGCACTACCGTCGCGCACGAGCTTTGGTAGTCGCACTGGTGCACGTGCAGATCCTCATACTCCAGGTTGAGCGGCAGTCCCACTCCCTCCCGCGCAATCGCCGACCCCAGCGTCGCCGCGGTGTCCAGATTCAGCGTGTCGCCGAACTCGTACCGCCGCGACGCGCCGCTGGTTTCGATTCCCGTTGCCCAGTGTCTCGTGTCGTGGCGCCCGTAGCTCGATTTGCCCAGCGAGCCCATCAGATCGCGCAGCGTCTTGAATCCCAGAAAGTCCAGGCTCTTGTCTGTCACCTCAAAGCGCACGTTCTCGCGCTCGGGGCCTTCCGCGTTGCCCACCTGCACATTGGCTTCCCCCGTCATCTCGTCGGCGCGCGTCGGCCCATTCTGCCGCATTGCGGAGATGTAGTTTTCCCGCTCCAGTCTCTCCATCAGCTTGTCGATCAGCTCGTTGAGCTTTCCTTCGGCCATCATCCGGTCCAGTAACTCCCGTGTATCGCTGTCGAAAAAATCGCCCGACTCCAGCACCCTCCGCAGCGCCTCGCGCAAATCCTCCATGGTGTGATCGAGATCCTGAAAGCCGTTGAACGGATCGTAATATCCCGAGTCGAGCAGATAATCCGAGAGCGCCTGCAGCAGGCTCTCGAGATCAATCTCCGACGCCAGATCACCCGTATATTTGGTGTAGCGAACCCGCTTCATCCCGCTCCCAGTCTTCTCGGTGCCTTGGTTCCTTGGTCCCTTGTTCCCTGCTTCAATTCAATCCCCCACCCCTCCGCGATCTCCGCGCGCGCTGCCAATCCTCGTACTCTATCTCCATCTCTTTGCGCTCGGTGGTCGTCTCTTCGCGGTCGCGCAGATGCACGCTCTCCTGCGCGGCGAACCCGTGCTGCTCATTGCGGCTCAGCTTCCGGTGCGCCACGAGTCCTTCCAGCAGAAACTCCGCCGCCGCTACGACCTTCGGCGCGGGTTCTGAGCTCTTCACCCCCAGCTGCGCCAGCTTCTCCATCAATCCCTGGATTCCTTTTAACTCCTTCAGCGCCATCGCGGCCGGTTGATCGTCGTCGAGCTTCACCGTGCCGCCCAGGTCGAACCACTGCTCGATCTGATGCATGTTCTCGTCTTCAAAGTAGCGGTCGAAGATCCTGCCCACCGCCGCGCGGATCAGCTCGCGCACCACCGTATCGGCGCCCCTCATCTCGCCCTCGTACTCGAGTTCCAGCTTCCCAGTGATCCCCGGCATCGCCGCGTAGATGTCGCTCACCCGCGGCAGCACGGGCGCGTCGCCGGTCGCGAGCGCGCGCCGCTCCGCGTTCGACACCACCAACTCCAGCGTCGCAATCGGCAGCCGCTGGCTTACGCCGCTGCGTTTGTCTACCTTCTTGTCCTCGCGCGCGCTGAAGGCCACCTGCTCCACCACCTCGCGCAGGTACTGCGGAATCTCGATTGCCCCATCTCCTCGCTTCGCCCAGGCCTCCTGAGCCGTGATTGCCACGCCTTCTTCCAGCGTCTCCGGATAGTGCGTCCGGATCTCCGACCCGATGCGGTCCTTGAGCGGCGTGATGATTTTGCCGCGCGCCGTGTAGTCCTCGGGGTTGGCGCTGAACACCAGCGCGAGGTCCAGTGCCAGCCGAACCGGATAGCCCTTAATCTGGACGTCCCCCTCCTGCATGATGTTGAAAAGCGCCACCTGGATCTTCCCCGCCAGGTCGGGCAGCTCGTTAATTGCGAACAGCCCGCGGTTAGCCCGCGGCAGCAATCCGTAGTGCATGGTCAACTCGCTCGAAAGATCCTCGCCTCCGCGCGCCGCCTTGATCGGATCCAGGTCGCCGATCAGATCCGCAACCGTCACGTCCGGCGTAGCCAGCTTCTCCACGTATCGCTCCTCGCGCTTGAGCCACGCGATCGGCGTCGCGTCGCCGCACTCCGCAATCAGGTTGCGGCAGCGCCGGCACAGCGGCAGGTAGGGATTGTCGCGAATCTCGCAGCCGGCAACGTACGGCATCTGCTCGTCCAGCAGCGCCGTCAGCGCGCGCAGAATGCGGCTCTTCGCCTGCCCGCGCAGCCCTAGCAGAATAAAGTTCTGCTTCGACAGAATCGCGTTCACGATCTGCGGCACAACCGTGTCGTCATAGCCCACAATGCCGGGGAAGATCGTCTCCTTGCATTTCAGGCGCGCGATCAGGTTCGATCGCATCTCGTCCTTTACGTTTCGCGTCTTCAGTTGCGCCTCATTGTATTTGGCGCTGGCGCGCAGCTCGGCGAGCGAGTGGGGAAATGGAGATGCAGGCATCGAAGGGACCTCCTGGCTTCCGGTCCGGCACCGGAAACCGGCCGTACTTGATAAGACGCGCGATGCTCGGAATTGGCGCGGCAAGCCCGGCATCGTATTGTTTCGCTATGTTGAGCGCTCGGCCGATCGGTTTACCGGCTCCGATGGGGAAATCGAAAAACGCAACGGCCGCGGATCAGCGTGAAAAGGGGAAGACGCAACATCCAATCGGTTAGACGCGCGAATGCGTCATGCTGGCAGTATGCACCCGATTTCCGGTTTCGCAAAGTCCGGCCTTCGCACCCGACGAGCACGAATTATCAGGGCGCGGTTTCAAAGTCTGCACTGAGCTTGTCAAAGGGTGCCGGGATTGGCTCAAAGCCGCTGATGGCCATAGCCCCGTGGGAGGCAACCCTGATTCCATCAGTCATTTCCTGAGGCACACCTGGAAGGGTCGCTCATCCGAACCATTCGACGTGAGCGATGCGTCAAAGAGAGGTGCCCTAGTTGCGTGCCGCGTGCGATGCTGCCGCTCTCCCCGCGGCCAGCAATTGCGCCAGCACTTTTTCCGGGCACAAGTGGTGCGCCTCGCGCTCGTCCAGTTCTTCTTCCGTCTCCACGCACGAGGCGATGGTCATAAAGCAATCCAGGCAGCGCGAGTTTAAACTGCCATTCTCGTTTTGCGTACGGCTGTACATGGCGATCTGAGGAAATACCCTTCGATCCTAGGCGCGCCTTGCATTTTTCGGGCGTGATTCGCGTCACGTACGCATGTTTACGCTTGACCGAGCATCTCAAGGCGCCCCACGCCAGTGATCCTGGATTCGCCCGATGCTTCTTGTTGCGGGCCGATCTTTCATTCTGTGGAACGACGCGTCCTCGTCCGAGCCGTTCGCGCCCGGCGTGTCTGTTTCTTTTGGGATGGGTGCGAAAACGCTCGATAACCGCGCGACGCGTTCGCAGTTCTAGTACGCAGGCGTTTCGACGTTTTGCCAATGATTCGGATTGCGGCTTAGATTCCAGCAGGGATCCTTCTTGTCGTGCGGAAACAGCGCTGAAACGCACGGAACATCCAAGGTTCCCAGAAAGTCGTACTCGGTCTTTCCATCCTTCAACTCGACAATCATGAATTGGCTCACTGCCACCGTAGAGTGCGGGGAGCCCCGCAGCTTGTATACCGTCCAATCCAGCGTGAACGCCACCAGCGATATGATCGCGAAAAGCACAATCAATGCCAGAATCCATCGCCCCACCAATTGCATCATCGGACCGCTTCCTCCGGCCGGGGTTCTGCTCCTTGTTTCTAAAAGCGCCAGTTAGCCTTGCCCGGCGCGCCTCAGCCAGAATACATGCTCTTTGTCCGCTTGCCCGTGCATATTTCAACACTCCCGGCGAGCCATCCGCGGAGCCTGCAGCCTCTCCCCGGACCGTCCTTCCCTGCGATCATCAGCCCCATTCGGGCCTCGTCTCCCTGTTAGAATTCTCTGTCGCCTTCGAAGCCAAAGGAGCAGGGGTGCCTAAGCAATCTCTTCTTTCTCATCCGCATTGTCTCTTCGCCGTGTTCTATGCGCTCCTCTTCTTCGCGTGTGCTCTGCCCGCCCGCGCCGCCGACGATGCGCTGGTTATCAGCACCACCGGCGGTCTGGTGCGCGGCGTGCCCCGTACTACCGGCGGCGTCGAGTTCCTCGGCATTCCCTACGCCGAGCCGCCCGTAGGCCCGCTGCGCTGGCGTGCGCCGGTGCCCAAAAATCCCTGGACCGGCATTCGCGAAGCGGGCGCATTCGGCAACTCCTGCTCCCAGGCCCTCCTTGGCGGGGCGTGGAACCGCTACGATGCCGAGCACGGAGCGGAAGACTGTCTCTACCTCAACGTCATCGTGCCCGAGTGGCCCGTGAAAAAGCCCTTGCCCGTCATGTTCTGGATTCACGGCGGCGCCAACCTGGGCGGCTCCGGCTCAGGTGACCTCTACACCGCGGGCACGCTCGTCGAGCACGGCGTTCTCCTCGTCACCATCAACTATCGCCTTGGCATTCTCGGTTTCTTCGCTCATCCCGCACTCACCCGGGAGTCGCCGCACTCGGCCTCCGGCAACTGGGGCCTCATGGATCAGGTCCTCGCCCTGCGCTGGGTGCACGACAACATCGCGCGCTTCGGCGGCGACCCCGGCAACGTCACGGTCTTTGGCCAGTCCGCGGGCGCCATGGACACCGGCATGCTGATGACCTCGCCGCTGGCCCGCGGTCTCTTTCAGAAAGCGATCGCCGAGAGCGGCGTGCCACTTTATCCCCCTCCCACGCCGCTCGACGAAGCGGAGCAGGCGGGCCAGCAATTCGCTGCTTCTTTCGCCATCCTCCAGGGAACGAATCCCATCGAGTTTCTCCGTCAGGTCTCGGCCCAGGATCTGATCGCGAAAGCGGGAATCAGCAAATGGGGCCAGGCGCCGGTGGGCCCTGAAATCGATGGTTATGTGCTCCCAAGTGATCCCGCCAAAGTCTTCAAAGCCGGAAAGGAGGCGCCTATCCCCTTGCTTCTCGGCACCAACGCCCGCGAGTTCGGCGGTTCGATGCCCGTGGATCAGTTGCGCAAGAACATCGAAGGGGCCACCAGCCAATATGCTCAACAGGCGCTCGCACTCTACGGTCTTGCCGGCGACGGACAGGGCAACGACGATCCGGTCTACGGCTCGGCAGCCACACAGTGGGGAGCCGACGTCGACTTCCATTGCCCCGCCACCACCGTAGCCTTGTGGCATGCGGCCGCGCACCATCCTATGTATGAATACGAATTCGACCATGCCATCCCCGGCCAGGAGGCCCAGGGCGCACTCCACTCCGCGGAATTGCCGTACGTCTTCGGCAATTTCCCAAGGAGCGGAAACCTCGCCGGCAGCTTTGGACCCGTCGACACGCACCTCGCCGATCTGTTGCAGGGCTACTGGACGAACTTTGCAAAAACCGGTGACCCCAACGACGCCGGCCTGCCGCCATGGCCGGAGTTCGACGCCACACAACGCTATATCACCTTCACAGAAGAAGGCCAGGGCGTCTCGAGCACCGGCCCGTTCCGCGGTCCGCAGTGCGAGCTCTATCGTCAGGTGCTCGCCGTGCGCATGAAACACGTCGAACAGCCGAGACGGCTTCCCCGCCTCGGACGTTACAGCGCGTTGTTTTCCGCCGTGCTACCCTTTCCGCAACACAATCGCAGAGGTCGTAGCCATCCTCGATCGCGGAGTCCTATTTCTCCGCTCCCCATCGAGGCCTAACTTGCCGGGTTCACCGTGTTCGCGCCCGGACTGCGGGGTACGTGCCATGAAAACCGCATTTCGTCTCGCCATTTGCTGGATTGCCTTTGTCGTCGCCTTTATGCTCGGTGGCTTCATCGACGGCGCACTGCACCTTCGCGCCGGCGCGCTGCCCGGAGGCGCCTCACCCCAATCCTTCTTCCTCGCTCAGCTCTTCGCCGGTTTAGTGCTCGTCATCGGCCTCTGGCCCCTGGCCCGCTCGCTTGCCGCTCCGCCCGTCCTGCGCGCCGCCGCCTTCGTCGCCTTCCTGCTCTTTGCCCTCGGCGTCAACGGCATCATCGAGGCCCGCCGGTTCACGAATTTTCTCGATGCGGGCATTGCTCCTGCGGTCGTCTTCTATCTTTGCGTAGCCGCCATCCTTGGAACCTCCACCGGCCTTCTGTTCGGCAGCTCCGGCCGGCCCGCCGGACTTCCCCATCGCACCTGGCCCGCCTGGTCCTGGCGCGTCCTTTGCGCCTGGCTCGGTTGGCCCGCGGTATATCTCTTCTTCGGCACGTGCATCGCTCCCATCGTCACTCCCTATTACAGCGCGGGTGTCGCCGGGCTGCGCATTCCTACTCTTGGAGTGGTCATCACCACGCAGTTAGTCCGCAGCGTGCTCTTTCTCGCCACCTCGCTGGTCTTCGTCGCACTTTGGAAAGGCTCGCGCCGCGGGCTCTGGTTCACGCTCGGCCTCGCGCACGCATTCACCATCGGCCTATACGGCATCGTGGGAGCCACGTTCCTGCCGACGGTCCTTCGCGTCACGCACACGATCGAAATGACTTGCGACGCTTTCGCCTACGCCGGCCTGCTGGTACTGTTCTTCACGGCTCCCGCTGTTGCGAAAGCCTCGACCGAACCATTGCCCCAAGACCCGGATTCACTGCCGCATCCGTTGCCGCTGTAGCACGCCCGTCTGCCCCAAAAGAACGGGCCGGAGATTCCGCATGGGAATTCCCGGCCTGTTTACCTCTTGATTATCCAGCCCCCATTTCCATACCTTCATATTTGATAACAAAGGGCTTACGAGACGTTGTGGCTGTAAATATCTCATTCTAAAAGAGCGCAGAGGGATCGAGGCCGGGCCCACTCAAAAAATCGGAGAAATTTGTCGACGATTTTGCGATCGTTTTATTGATTCCTAAAGCGTTAAGCGCCAAAATGTGCTCATCGTTGTGCATGGAATTTCTTTTGAAGCCCGAGGCCCCTACTGAAGCGCGCGAGGCCCAAGACTCCTTTTTTTGTGATTCTGAAATCAGATTAGCAAAATGCTCGAATTGATCTGCAAATTTGGCGCAAAATTTTTGCGCTTTCTTTTCAGAGGTTTGAGACGAATCGGCACCATCTGGGGGCTTGACTTGCCGTTCCGGTACGGACCGGGGACATGGCTGACATTTTGAACCGGGGACATATCTGACACTGCGACGAGGGCATGAGGACGTACAACGAGCTCATGGCCTGGAAAACGAGCAGTGTGATGGAAGAGAA
>JBEKKI010000067.1:0-22178 GCA_050010795.1 Occallatibacter sp. | reverse complement strand
TACTACAGTTGAATCAATGGGTTAAGCAACACCTTCGTTAGTTATCTAGGACAGCCCCAAGAAAAAAATAAAAATTTTTGAGACGAAAAATCACCATTAACTTATTTGTAATCAACAAAACGGTCTCAAAATCGTCGACAAATTTCGTCGATTTTTTCAGCCCCTTTGGCAAAGGCCGGCCTCGAATGGCGCTCACGGGAGTGGTTTGTCCCACCGCCTGCTACTGGCTACCGGCTGCCGGCTACTGGCTTCCTCCGCCAACCCCGCTAACCCCGCTGCTCTTCCGCCTCCGCGATCTCCAGCCTGTCTCCCCGTTCGGTCTGCGTCTCGCGAATGGTCCCGGCAGGAAGCTCCAGAATGCTGTCCGCCGACAGGCACGCGGATAAGCGCCACGGCCCAACCGCGCTGCGCGCCTTCTTGATCCGGTGCTCGCGGTCCAGGTAAACAAGATCGATGGGGAATTGCATGAAGAACGTATGTACCGATTCGCACGGCGCGATCCACAATCCTTCGCCCGGCAAAAGACTGTCGCGCCCCAGCAGCCCTTTGCGGCGCGTTGCTCCCGTGTGCGCGGCTTCAAGCCGCGTCGCAAGCATCGTTCCGCGCGTAACGTTCAGAACCCGCAGCGGCCTTTTCGGGCTCATTGGCGAGGGCGGAACAAGGAAATCCCGCACGACTCTGGCGATCCTTCCCAAAGGAGTCATCCGTTTTCGCGCCTCGGCGTTTTTATGTTTCGCAGGTTGCAATGCCTATTGCTGTGGCGAGCCCATGCCCGTCGGGGCCGTGCCGCCGCCCGAGTTGATGGTTGTTCCTCCCGTGCCGAATGTACCCGTCCCGCTCTCGATGATCAGCGGCTTCTCCGGCTTCATGCTGTCAACCAGCGCCTCCACCGGAATCGATGCCGGCGATGGCGGCAGCGTGTTCTCAGGCGTCTTCGCGTCTGGCTGATGCATTGGGATATTCGAATTGGGCGGCAGGAACGTTCGAGGAAAATTCGGCGTTGGCAATGCTGCATTTGCCGGCAGCGGCGTAACGATCTCCGGCGTCACAATCACAATCAGCTCGGTGTCGTTCTTGGTCCTGACCTCGGACTGGAATAGCTTGCCGAGGATTGGAATGTCGCCGATAAAAGGAATCTTCTCGAACGTCTCTGATGTGCTCTTGTCTAGCAGGCCGCCGATCAGAAAGCTCTCGCCATCGGCCAGCTCCACTTCCGTGTTCACCTTGCGCGACGTGATTCCCGGCACTTCGAATCCCGAGATGTTCACTTGGTTGCTGTAGTCCAGCGCGCTCACCTCCGGCGCCACCTGCAGCCGGATGGTTCCGCGCGGTGTGAGGGTGGGGATAAAGTTGAGCCGGACGCCATACTCCTTGAACTGGATTGACACCGTGGCTGTACCGCCCGTAGTGCCCTGCACCACCGGATAAGGAAACTCTCCGCCGGCTAGGAAGCTGGCTTCCCTCCCGTTGGCCGCTAACACGTTCGGCTCCGCCAGCACCTGCACTACGCCCTTGGTCTCCAGCGCAGAGATGTCGGCGCCCGCGCCCAGGCCCGGGAAGAAAGCAAGCAGGTTGAGCTCATTTGAAAACGTCGCACCCCCCCCGACTCCGGTGGCCGATCCGCCGCTGCCGCCTCCGCCGCCGCCACTCGTAATCGTTGGCGGCGAAAACTGCGTGGTCGTCACTCCGCCCACGGCATTGGCAAGTCCCAGGTCGAACAGGTTCACTCCCAGCTGCCGCGCCCGGTTGCGATCCACGCTGGCGAAGCGAACCTTGATCAGGATCTGCGGATCGGATTTGGGCACTTCCACATCCATCAGGTTCACCACTTTTCCTGCCGTCGATGCTATCTGCACCGCGCGCTGCGCGCTGGTCAGGTCCTTCACCGTGCCGCGCAGGAAAATGGTGTTGTTGCTGTAAGTCACCCTGATCGATTCACCCGGCAGTTCTGTCCGCAACTCGCGCCGGATGGCATCCAGATTGTCGCCCGATAGCGCGGCAAGCGGCCGCACCGTCACGTTGAAGAACTGGCGTCCGCCGTGGATGTCCCAGATAATCAGGCTGGTTTCGCCCGGCGCCTTGCCGTCGACCATGATCTCGGTCGGGCTGATCGCCGTGGCTTCCGCAAGGTCGCCTATACCCACCGCAACGCGCTGGATGGGTTGCGCGCAGTCCACCAGCACAGATTTGCCCACGGTGACCGAAAGTTCGTTCGTGGAGTCTTGATAGCTGGTTTCTGCCGCCGGCGGCTGCGATGAGGGCGTAGTCTGCGCCCGCATCGTTCGTACCGCAAACGGTGCGAATGACAGCGCGCTGCAACATGCGATGATGAGCCCCGCCTTCGCTCTCAATGCTGTCCCTCGGGTGTTGCAAACTTCTCTTCCGTGGTTTTGCTGCCGTTCATCACGACCATCGAAAAAGGCTTCGGCTTCGCTTTACGGGTGCCCTTGGCGGCTCGCGGAGCCAGTGGTGTTGGAGACTGGGCGTCAAACAAGTTGCGCATGGCCGTCGCCGGAACCTTCGCGATCTGCGTGTCCAGCGGATTCCTCAGCACCAGTTGGACCTTCAACGAATTGCTGGCCAGGCTCAGTAACTCCGCCTGCTCAGGTGTCACCAGTAGGTTCACTACCTGCACCTGCTGCGGCTTGCCCTCGGCATCCCGCTGAATGTCCGTGCCGGCGGAGAGAACCTGGATGTTCTGCAGGAGTGTTTGCGTCACGACGCCTTCTGAGGCGCCCTCGCTCGGAGGATTGCCTGAGACCAGAACGTCTACTCGCATGCCGGGAATTACAAAACCCGCTACGCCTACCACCTCGTCCACTCGCACTGCGCATGCCCGCATGCCCTGAGGAATCGTGGGAGCCAATCCGCCGCCGGATCCCAGACTCGACAGGTGGCTGTCAAGAATCGGCTCGCCCTGAAAGATCTCCGTTATCACTCCGCGGCCGACCGCGTCTTCCGGTTTCAGAATGGCGCCTTTGGGTGGTGTGCCACCTACCGTCATTGAACTCAAGTCGGCGCTCGTCAACACTGCGCCAAGTGGAATGTCCTTCGCTGCCGCAACCACTTTCGTTGTCGCCACCGGCTTCGACGCCGAAATTTTCACTCCCACAAGGCGATAAACCAGCCAGGAGCACCCGCCAGCGATCGCGATTGCGAAAAGGAGGATTGTGATGAGTCTTCGATTCATTCTTACCCCGCTGCAGCCGGCGTGCGAGAACACCGTCGTTCTATGCTTGCCCTACCCGTTGTGTTCGGCAAGTCCGCTTCGAGCATTTTCGGAGCCACCGCTTCCGGGAACCACGGGCCTATATCGGCATCCTTCGTCCGTGAGTCGAGCATTTTGCGGTCCAACGCCCCAATCCGATCGGGAAATATCTCCCATCTCCGAAAATGCCGTGCTACTTACGCCCACCTCGTTCATGCCAATCGAGTTTCAGGGCGCAGTGCGGTTTCAGTGTAGTTCCTGCAAGGCATCGAAAACGATTCAGAACCGCCATTACCTAACAATGGGGTATCAAATCTGCTATGGGGGAAATCGTCACAATGAGAGATTCTAAATGTGGCAACAAAGCACTTCCGAAATGGAACGGCCCGGTTCGTCCCATGCTCATTATTGAGGGGCTGTTCCACAAGAAGTTTACGCTCAATTCAACCGGCAATCGGAGGTCGCGTCTGCATCTTCCGTGTTATAGCCGTAACCAATTTGTTGTGCCATTGTGGGAAGGCCCCCAGCGAAGAGGCCTCATTCGTGCTTTCGGAAAGTCATCGCCCACTCAGAGAATCTTGATGGGGGAATTGAGCCCTTGATGACGCCTTCCTACACGCTCACGCTCTTCAGCGAACAGCCCGATCTTGGTCCGAGGCCCACCTCGATTGCGGCTTCCGTCCTTCTCCACACTCTTGCCATTGCCGTGGCGTGGTTCAGCGTCGTTTACAAGCCCCCGTTTGCCAGGATTTCATCGGAGCATTACAAGGTCCGCGAGCTCGATCTCATGATGCCTGACGAACAGGCGCATTCGTCGGTGCCGAAAATTGCGTATCCTGGCTCGAATTCCGGCGCCCGCGCTCCTTTGTCAAAAGGCAAACCGTCGCCCAGCGTGCCTGCCTTGCGCGACGTGGCGCAAGCCAGGCCCGGACCTCAAACTCTCATCCAGGCCGATCTCGAGCACCCCATTACGCTCCCTGATCAAATCCCTGTGCCTCAAGCCGTTATCTGGGCGCCTAGCCATTCGCCGGTCAGGAAGGTTGTTCCACCCTTGCCGCAGAAATCCACGGCCGCAGATGTCAAGCCGTCGATTGAGCGGCCCAACGACGAGCTCAACCTCGCCGATGTCAACATCTCTTCCAGCATTCAGCCCGTGCCCAATCCGGTTTTCACGGCCAGCACCACCTCTCCGGTCGCGGTCCACGCACCCCAACAAGTGCAGTTGCCGCCGGTTACCTCGTCAGTATCTACATCTGAGCCGACGCCCGCCACCATTCTTTCACTCTCCAACCTCCGCATGAAGGAAGGCGTCGCAACGCTGCCGCCCGTGAACGAAAGCGTAGTTGTCAGTGCTCAGGGAGTGCTTGCGGGCCAGGACAAGACCGCCTCATCGGGCAAAGACACCTCGTCGAAACCAGGACAGGGAGGTTCGAGCGACGGGCAGGGGAATAGCGCAACAAATCAGGGCGCCGGCGCGGGTCAGGGTAAGCTGGCTCAGGCGGCCGGTTCCGGCTCTGCCCCAAACGGCAATCAGCAGGGCGCCGCGTCTGAAACAGCCACGAGCACTGGCGACAATAACCTTGAAGGCTCTCCGCTTTCTTCAATGGTCATTACGTTGCCCAAAGATGGACATTTCAGCGCCATCATCATCGGAGACTCGATTCAGGATGAGTTTCCCGAAACGGCTGGCGTATGGGATGGAAGAATGGCCTACACTGTCTACCTTCACGTCGGCCTGTCGCGTAGCTGGGTCCTGCAGTACTCGCTTCCGCGCCCCACTGACTCTTCCCAGGGGGGCGCCATCGCCCGTCTTGAAGCTCCCTGGCCGTATAACATCGTTCGCCCCAATCTCAATCCTGGCTCCGTCGATGCGGACGCCCTCATGATTCATGGCTTTGTGAACCAGGCGGGCCGCTTTGAAATGCTCAGCGTCGTTTTCCCGCAGGCCTTCCCTCAGGCGCAGTTCGTCCTCGCTGCGCTTCAGAAATGGCAGTTCAGGCCTGCACTGCAGGACGGCCAGTCGGCCAAAGTGGAAGTGCTCTTAATTATTCCCGAGCAGTTTGAATGATTCACGCGGCCACGCCCGCATCGTTCCTTCAGCGGTCTCTGCATCGACTACGGCTTGGTGGCGAGCTGGTTGTATGCCACGCCCGCTGCCAGCGGAGTGACCACGGGCGTTGCGGCTCCAACAAACTCGGTAAGCGGGCCGCTGGTGTTCTCACTTGCAACCCACACGTTGCCTGATCCGTCCACCGCGATGCCGTATGGCTCGAGCAGCCCATTGCTCACATACCCGTTGGCGCCGGAGATCGCCGTCCCGCTTGCATTGAATTCGCTAACGCTGTTGCTGTTGCCGCCGAAATTCGCGGCCCAAACGTTACCTGCGCCGTCGATCGAGATCCCGTAGGGCCCGCTCAACCCACCGCCCTGGTAGCCGTTCGCTCCGGATATGGCATCGCCGTTCGGCTTGATTTCACTCAGGCTGCCGTTGCCGGAAACGTTCGTTGCCCAGACGTTGCCCGATGCGTCGATCGCAACGCCATAAGGCGAGTTAAGCCCCGCTCCCTGGGGAGTGTTCGTTGTTACGCCGGTGAACAGCGTAAACGTCGGAGGCTGGCCCGCCGTCGTACTGGGAACCGCTTCCGCCAGACTCGACGTCGCTGCCGTGTAGTTGGCTGTCCACATATTCCCTGAGATATCGGAGGCAATGCCCGCCGGACCCACCAGTACGTCGCCGCCAAAGCCGGTGCTGGGCGAAATCGCCAGCCCAAACGATAACGACGAGCTGAATTCACTCATACTGTTCCCGCCAAAGTTCGCCACCCACGCATGACCCACGTTGTCGATGGCGATGCCGTATGGCTTGTTCAGTCCGCCGCCTATCCACCCCGGGGGATTGGAGATCTTCTGCCCGCTGGAATTGAATTCACTCACATCGTCGCCGTTGAAATTCGTGGCCCAGGCATTTCCGTAAGGGTCGATGGCAACGCTCGTCGGTTCGTCCAGGCCGGCCGTCGTAAAGGGCGAACCGGTCATTGCAACTCCGTTGGAATTGAACGCGCTGAGGCTGCTCGAAAGGTAGTTCGGTACCCACACATTACCCGCGGCGTCCACAGCAATTCCCTCCGGAGCGAATCCCGTGCCGTCCAAACCCCCTCCTGAAAATGTGATCGCGAGGCTAAAGTCGTTGGGCGCCACCCCCAGCGTCGGCTGGAACGCGAGATTCGCCGGCAGCAATCCATAGAGCGTCGTCACGTTCGCCCCGGGGTTGTGCGCCATGTTGATTGCCGCCGTCGCTGTTTCCGTCGGTTGGCTGGCGCCATTCGTCGCATTGCTGAAAAGCTGGGCGCATGGTGTCGACGACGGACCCGAAGAGTTCACGCATGCGGCCAGGATGTCCGCCAGCGCATTGATCTCCGCCTGCGGCGCCGCGCCGTTCCCCCCTTGCGTCGTCGTGGCCGCCGTGCCCTGGCTCAGCGATTCAAGATTCTTCACTGTCGCGAACGCGTTCGGAACGTCCGTTCCCGTCGCCAGAGCGCTGTTCGAGCTAGATACGTGCGTCGCGTCCGTCGCAAATCCCGCAATGGCATACGCCGTCGCGATCGTCGAGACTTCGTTGATCACTGCATACGTCGAAGAGGAAAGCGTACCGCAGGTCCCCAGAGCCGCCATCAATCCAATGGCTGCATTCGCCCCAGATCCTAACCCTGGGTCCCCACCCACCGCGTAGAGGTACACCTGCGATCCCGCGCTCGGACAGGTGTAATCGCCGGTAATGCTGAAGGTGCCTCCCGACTGCGTCGTGACATAGTAATGACCGCTGCTGTCAACGGTTGTGCCGCCGGCGCTGGCTAGGATCGAAACCGACGCATCGCCGTAGCCCGTCGTGTTCGCCGCGTACAGGTACACATGCGCGCCCACGATCGGGTTCTGGCCACCGTGCACCCTGCCCTCGAAGGCTGCGCCCGGAACGGCTTTCGAATTTGACCCTGTTGGCGGTGTTACTGGAACTCCCGAGCAGCCGGAAAGCAGGAGGACACACGATCCCAGCACAATCGTCCAGGAAATACGCACGGGGGAACTCCCTTCTTTCGGGCGTGTTGCGACGTTACCCGCTTTTCTCAGACGTTGTTACCGGATTCTCTGCCTTATGTCAAGCCCTCGAACTATGTACCGGCCGGAATCAGTCGCGGAGCTGTCAGGTTGTTCGTGATGGCGTGGAAGATAGCCGTCAATTTCGTAAGGTTCTGGTTGCTCGGAGCTGTCGCCTGGCAGCCTTGGCCGGCATCGGAGTAGAAGTTCACTTGCGCCGAAGCCATTGCCGCCAGCGCATCGCAAGCCTGCTTGCCCGGACCCCAGCTTCCGCCATTCGTCGTCACCGTCGCGCTATAAGTCTTATCTGTCTTGCAGCTGCTCGTCTTCGGCGATCCGTACCCGATCGTGTACACCGCGGTCCCTTTCGTTGCGGCATACTGCGCCGCCAGCACTGCCTGCCCACACTCGCCCAGCGCCGACGGATAGGTGATGTTCTTGTAGCCCGACGGGTTGCTCATGCTCGTTCCGGTCCCGTTCAACGTGCCCTCCGCTGCCACGATGTTTGAAGCGCTATTGCAGGCGCCGCCCGTTGTGTACGCATTGCTTGCGCAGGCCGTCGCGTCTCCGTCGCTCAGAATGACCATGGCGTTTTGCGAGTTGGGATTGGCCGCCTGCTGCGTAGCCAGTGCAGCTTGAGCCGCGTAGATTACTTGCGCATAATATGTCGCCTCGCCGCCCGGCGTCTGCAAGCCGGCGCATCCGCTCTTTCCACCACCCGCAACCACGATATTGGATCCGGTGTTAAGCCCCGTTGCCATATCAGATGTCTTGTAATCGTTCCCGAACCCGATCACCTGATAGGTGTCACCTGTGCTCCCCGTCGGCAGCATCAGGTTCGACGTCGGCGCGGCTCCTGGCACATAAGTCGGGACCGCGTCCGGAATGGTGTAGGCCACGATTGTGGGGTTGTACATGTGGCCGCTTGTGCATGTGTAGTCGTTCGCGGCGCTACCGGAAGTCACGGCAGGAAATACGAACAAGCTCACGCTGTCAACCACTTTCGATCCGGTGGAATTGCAGGTTTGGCCGAGCTGGCAGGGATACAGGTCGTTGAGCAGAATTCTCAGCCCTTGCAGCGCGCACGATTCCTTCGTCCCCGAGCATTGCGATCCCCCGTCGCTCTGGCCCATCGACGCTGTCGTATCCATCACGATCGCAATATTCCAGGGGCTGTTCATCCCGCCGCGCATCGCCGCCTCTGCTGTCGCCGCCACGTTCATTTGCTTCATCCCGATCAACCCGCCAAACCACAACGGAATCGTCGCCGTCTGCTTTACCGAAATGGCGTTATAGCCGCCAGAGCCGCCGTTGGCACTTTGACAAGCCACGTTGAAGCTGTTCACGACCCCATTCGAACAAACAAATGTCGGCGTAGCCACCACGTTCTTCAGTAGCGGCGTCGCGTTCATCCCATTCGACTGCGCGCTGTAAGTCGTCACGTTGGTCGACGCTTGCGTCGTGTTCGGCATGCCTTGCGCGCCCGCCAGCGCGGCCGCGTTTGTTGACGCCACCAGCCGCTGGTACGCGTAATACACATGCCCCGTCTCCACCGACGCTGCGGCTAGAGCCATCATCGTCGATGCAGTGAGAATCACAAAGACCGCGGACTGACCGCTCTGACTCCTCAGGAACCTGCGCATGAACGGATTCGAAAATCGCTTCATAGGACAAATTCCTCCTTTCACCCAGCCAAGGCGCTGGGTTGTATGACACTCGGTTGTTCGATCGTTTGAACCTGGAATCTATAGGTCACGGCCCGCCCGTGCGCATTCGCATCGGCGTTCCCGGCCCGAAGATGAATTCGCGCGGAGCCGCACCATCCGCACCACGAAAACGCGGCGCCCGCCTCAGACGTGAATTGGCGAACCAATGAGCGTTCAGACGCAACCGTAAGTTCGGCTGTTCTTTTGTTATGGGATTCGTGTGCCTGTTGAAGCGGACGGAAGGAAAGGGAGTTCTGCAAACACTTGTTGCAACGCGCCTTGAGCGCGGAGAGGTCTGCGGCTCTGTCCCTTTGCGACACCATCGTTCGGCCTCGCGGACACTCCTGCGACCTCTCGGGGAAGAGTAATCTGATCCCATGATCGTGCCTTCGCTGATTACCAGCTATGACACCTTAGTGCTATAAGATGATTACTTGGGTAATCTAAGGCCTGCCATACCCTACAAGAAAAGGGCACCGGTTGCGTTCCGGTGCCCTCTTCGGCTCTCGGGTTCCCTCGCGTTGGCCGCGGCCCTCTTCCGCATCCCGTTAGCTTGAACTGTTGGGAATGAGGCGCGGCGACGTCAGGTTGTTCGTAATCGCGCGAAAAATTGCTGTCAGCTTCGTTAGACTCTGGTTGCTCGGCGCCGTCGCTTGGCAGCCGGAGCCGTCGTCGGAGTAAAAATTCACTTGGGCGGACGCCATCGCCGCAATCGCCTGGCAGGCTTGCTTTCCCGGACCCCATGTCCCTCCGTTCGTCGTCACCGAGGTGCTGTAGGTCTTGTCCGTCAGACAGCTTCCTGACGTGGGTGACCCGTAGCCGATCGTGTATACCGTGGTCCCGGCATTCGCAGCAGCCTGGGCCGCCAGCACCGCCTGCCCGCACTCGCCAAGCGCGGACGGATAGGCGTAGGACTCGTAACCCGACGGGTTGCTCGTGTGCGTCCCAGTTCCGTTCAGCGTGCCTTCGGTCGCTACCAGCTGCGCCTTGCTGTTGCAGGCTCCGCCTGTCGTGTATGCATTCGACGCGCAAGCCGTCGCATCGCCGTCCGTCAGGATGATGATCGCATTCTTTGAATTCGGATTGGCCGTCTGTTGCGCCACCAGCGCTGCCTGCGCCGCATAGATCACCTGCGCGTAGTACGTACCCGCGCCTCCGGGCGCCTGAACGCCGTTGCAGCCGCTCTTGCCTCCTGCCGCAATCACGATCCACGAACCGGTGTTCAGGCTCGACGAGGTATCCGTGGTTTTGAAGTCATTTTTGAACCCGATCACCTGGTACGTATCGCCTGTCGGCAGTACCGTGCTCGTCGGCGGATCGGGAAAGGTATACATCACGCTTGTCGGGTTGCTGGTCGGGCATGTGTAATCCTTCGATTCCGTTGCTGTCGTTACAGCTGGAAATACGAACAGGCTCACGCTGTCCACCGCAGTAGCGTCGCTCGCTGTGCAGGTCTGGCCCAGCGCGCAGGGATACAAATCGTTCAAGAGCACCAGAAGTCCCTGTCGGGCACAGCTGATTCGCGTGCCGCTGCATTGTCCCCCGCCATCCGAGTCGTTCATTGACGCGGTCGTATCCAGGATGATCGCGATGTTCCACGGCGCGTCTTGACCGCCGCGCATCGCCGCCGTCGCCGTCGCTGCAAGGTTCATCTGCCGCATCCCGATCAGCCCGCCGAACCACAGTGGGATCGTCGCCGTCTGTTTCACCGACAACGCGTTGTAACCGCCCGAAGCGCCCGTGGACGTGCTGCATGGCACATTCAGCGAACTCGATACTGAGCTCAGGCAGAGGAACTTCGGTGTCGCCACCACATTCTGCAGCATCGACGTCGCATTCAATTCGCTCGTCTGGGCGCTGTAGGTCGTTACGTTCGTCGAGGCTTGAGTCGTGTTTGGCATGCTTTCCGCCCCGGCAAGGGCCGCAGCGTTCGTCGCCGCCACCAATTGCTGGTACGCGTAATACACATGCCCTGTCTCAACCGAAGCGCCTGCCAGGGCCATCATTCCGCTTGCGGTCAGCATCACGACCACTGCGGCCTGGCCCCTCTGATCTTTAAGGAAGCTGCGCATTAAAAGAAAACCAAAGCGTCTCATGTTACGAGTTCCTCCTTCTGCGCAGTCACTGCGGCTCGCATTCGCGCCGAGCGATTCGCGTGACTGGCACGCGGCTCCGGGGGCCGTCAGTTCGCAGTGCGGATCCTGATCCTCACTGACTCGTTTGGCTTCCTTGCCTCACCCCGTGCAAAGGAAAACGAATTCCCACTGATCGGACTCGTGGTCGAAGCCGTGTCGCTGGGGAAATCAAGCTTTCGAAATTGAGATATGTTTCGATTTCATCCCCGGGGCTGTAACACCGTTAGAACTTGCTGACTCCACGGCGTTGTTCCCAGGAACTGGGGATCTCATCCAATGATCTAGAAGGAAGGTAATTAGTCATATTACACTTTCGTGCTATCAGAAAGTTACCCACGTAACTTAATATGCTTTTCTCCTCTCTCGGCTCCGTTAACTGTATTGAATTGAACAACCCCGTCGGGATTGTCCGCTTGCTGCATTCGGGCTGCAGCGAGAAAAAAAGCAACAGCCTCTAATTTCTTTTCGCCCATTCCCTGGAAGCAATGTTTGGGGTTGGCGCACACGATTCCTCGTGTCAAGTGCCTCCTGCTAGCCTGCGCCAGGAGCAAACGCCGCAAGCTTGCTGATTCCAATCCACATTGCTCCCCGCTCGCGCTGCAAAAAATCCCTCGTCAACCTTGCAGATTAATTCCCGCTTCTGTTGCACAATCAGTTCATGAGCACGCATCCTGGACTTCATCGTGACGGGGCTCTTAGCCGGCTCCGCGTCTTCACGCCC
Source organism: Occallatibacter sp. (assembly GCA_050010795.1). Lineage (GTDB taxonomy): Bacteria > Acidobacteriota > Terriglobia > Terriglobales > Acidobacteriaceae > Telmatobacter. The sequence goes on along the minus strand of JBEKKI010000067.1, from coordinate 10,316 downwards.
GCTTTACGCAAAAATTCGCTGAGTATCCCGTTTATGAGGCTCAAAGCGTGGCCGATTACCCAGGAAATAATCATTAAAATGGCACATCTACGCGAAGCTACCCTTTGGAATCAATCATTTCAAGCTCGCACCCCACCCCCTCCCCCCATCAAAAGTGCGACTGTGAAACTGTGGAGTCGGCGGGAGAGGCGTGGAAAGACGAATATTCGAAGGCAGTCTCCGCCTTCTTTGGATTCGGAATTCACTTGAGTCGGCGCTATCGCTCGTCAGGCATCTCGCCGGTGCAGCTTGGGAGACGCGATTCAGCGCATCGCGAATTCATTCCGCTCACATCTGGATTGCCGCTTGCGTCGACGTCAGGTTTCCGGACGGAACGAACGTGAACTCCTTAAGCGTAGCGAAATGCGGAATCGGCAGCCAGGAATACGTGTAGCTCACCGTGAGAGTGACGGGATAGTTTGCCTCCATCGATGGAGCAGTGCTGCACGAAAACGTGCTTCCAGTTCCTGTGTATTTGTCCGTGTTAAGGCTGGTGTCTGTGATCGTCAATGTCAACGAGATGCTTGCCGGCTTCAGATTCGGCAGCGACTGCGTGACAAACGACTTTGCCGCCGCGCACGGATCGTTGTTCGGAAACAGGCCTGCTTCTCCTCCAACCGCCATCGCGGCCGATGAGGTCGCGTTCCCGATCTGCTGCATGTAATACAAGGCCAACGAGAAGGATGCCGTGCCCAGCAAGACGATCATCAGCATCGGCAGCGTAACGGCGAATTCAAGCACCGCTGAGCCTTCTTCGCCGCCATGGCCGGCTGCTCGGTTGCCGCGGCGGACAAACACATTTTTCACCCTCTGTAGGGCATCTCTAATCTTCATCTTTCTCCTCCCGGCTCATGCGCTCGTTCGATTCCGGCCGAATGCGCCATGCGCTCCTGTTCTCCCGGCTCGGAGTTTCGGCGGCCCTTCATATGCTTCCCGTCAACCGCCGCAGGAAGCATTCGAGCTCCCGTGCGCTGGTTGCATCCAGGTTCGCGGTTCTTCCACGGCTCATATCCTTTGGGCCGGAAACAAAGAACTTCAACCCTACGCTGTCCGGCCCCCGGCGTACCGCGCGCGATTGCACCGCAATCGAACGCTCCACGGATTCCTGTCCCCACTCGGTCTTTCGCACTGTCATCAGGACCAGAGTCGCGGGATACCACCGTTCTTCGGTCACCACGTAAAGTCCCGTTGAGTTGGCGTCGCTCAAGGCCTGTGCCACAGAGGCGGCGCCGTTCCAGTAATACGCAGCCGGACCCGTCTCCTTCACCCTTGGAGCCTTTCGCGGATCGGGCGACCACCACCGCTCAAACCAGGGCTCTGGTTGCCCCTTCGACTTTCCGTCCGGAGGCGCCAGGTCCATCATGTGTGCCTCGAGTACTTCCGGCTTATTCTGTCCGTTGCGGTCTTCAAGCTCAAGAAGGCCCGGGCCGCCGCCCCAAAGCGGCTTTTCACGCAGTAGCGCCGCGCCAGCGATCACGATTCCCGTCGCCGCCTCTTCGCGCCTGTTGGTCAACCTCTCCAATTGCCGTTCCATCTCTTCAGCCACGCAAAGCACGAGCTGGTCGCCAGACTGCGTTTGCGATGAATAGATTGAATGCGCCGGTAGCGCCAGCACACTCTCCAGACGAGGAATTGTGGGGCCCGCTTCAACTGTGGGAATGGACTCGGCCATGTCGATGACCCGGCACTCCTCGTCCAGATAGATCAGATCGAGCGGCGCCGGCATCGCCGTTGCCGGAATCTCCCGGAATGGCTTCATCCAAACGCCTTCGCCAGACCTTAGCGGCTTCTCCATCACCCGTTCTGCGTGGCTTACCGCGGAAAAGTCGCCTGCCTTTACCTTCAAGCCGAGAAAGCATTCGCGCGTCTGGTTATAGGCACAATACGTTTGCGATTCCATCGTTCCTTCTGCCCTTGGCAGTCGCGCCCCGATCCCTTCTCGATTCGTCGCGCCTTCCGCCCACCTGGCGCTCTCCATCAGTTCCATGTATGGCCACGCCCTTTCCCATCGCTCGGCGTTCGACTTGCGGAGGGAACACTTCACCTGTTCCCCCTGCCCGGGCTGCCCACTCAGGCATTTGCCGTATGCGCGGCAAGCCACCTCGGCAACGGAACTTTCGCTACCTCTCCGTGGTTCCACGCGGTCTTGCTGCATGCCACGGTCCCTTACGCACCGCCGTCTACTTAACCCGCGTGCGGCGGCGCTGAATCAGTACCACCAGAATGATGACCGCCAGAACTCCGGCAACAATTCTGATAATCATGGTGCTATCCATGCAATTCTCCCTTTCCTGCCTTAATGCTTGGTTAGTGAACTGAATGACTCAACGATTACTATCGCGGCTGGTCCAAGTGTAACCAGAAAAAGCGCAGGAAAAATGAAAAACACCAGTGGAAACACGAGCTTGACTGAGGTTTTCGCTGCCTTCTCCTCGATCGTTTGCACCCTTTGAACTCGCAGTGTGTCGGAATGAACGCGCAGCATCTTGGCAATGCTCGTTCCAAATTGCTCTGTCTGTACCAGCATCGATACCAGGTTGCGCAAAGACTCAACGCCGGTGCGGTCGGCCATGTTCTTCCAAGCTTCGGAACGGGGGCGGCCGGCTCGCTGCTCCAGCACCACGACAGTCAGTTCGTCGCAAATATCGGGTTGCGAGCTCTTCAATTCATCTGCGCTGCGCGCTGTTGCCTGATCCAGGCTGAGGCCCGCTTCCATGCAAATCACCAGCAGATCGAGAACGTCAGGCAAGCCGCGCTGAATTCGCTTCTGCCGGGCCTCCATTCGTTTTCCCACCCAGAAGTCCGGAGCCAGAAAACCCAGTCCCAGCGCAAGCAAATAGACAAAAAAAGGACCCATGTTCGCCAAACCGCTCACCGCGGCGATTGTCGCCAACAACAATGGCGTCACCACCTTGCAACCGTACAGGATCTTCACTGCGTTTTCGTTTCGAAAGCCTGCTCGCGTCAGCCGCACCCTGGCCACCGAAACTTCCTTCTGGCTCTTCGGCATCAGGTTCTCAAAGTGCTTGACCACGTTGCCGATTGAAGACCCGGTCTGCTGGAAGGTCTGGACCAGCGACTTCTGCTTGGGACGCGGATTGATGACTTCGCTGATTCGGTTGCGCGCCGCCTCACGATAGAAGAAGAGGACGCCGATGCTCCCCACCAGAACGAAGACCGCTAGAAATGCCAGAGCCGCAAAAGCCATGAATCACCCTCAAACATCGATATCGACGATCTTGTGAATCACGAATCCGCCCAACGCAATCAGTCCGGCGGCGCCCCACATCAGCTTGATTCCAATGGGGCGATGCCACAGGATGCTGATCATTCCCGGGTCTATAAAGTAGATGCCTATGCCCAGGGCGATCGGGAGCAACGTCAGGATCAGGCCGGTTAGCCTTCCCTGCGCCGTGTGCACCGCGATCTGTCGCTTTAGCCTGAAGCGCTCGCGGATGATGTACGCGGTCTTGTCCAGCACCTCGGCCAGGTTGCCGCCGCTTTCCTTTTGGATCAAAATGGCGGTGGTTGTGATTTTCAAATCCTGCAATGGAACTCGCGTGATCAGATTCTCCATTGCCGCCTTCATCTCCAGCCCGTAGTTCTGTTCCTCAAAGCAGATCCTGAATTCTCCGCGTATGGGCTCGGGGCACTCGCGGGCAACCAGGGCCATTGCCGCCAGCAAACTGTGTCCGGCGCGCAGACCGCTGACCATCAGATCGAGGGCCTCTGGCAGATTCTTTTCAAACGCGCCGAATCGCCTGTGGCGCTTGAAAAGTACCCAGCCGAAAGGCAAAACGCCCAGCACTGCACCGACCGCGAAGGAAAGCAGATAGGAGTCGGTGACTTGGTGCAGCCCATATGTCGGGATCACAAAACTGGCCGCGCTCAAAAGCAATAGCCGTCCCGCGCTCCAGTTCAAATCTGCCTGGCTCATGACTCTGCGCAGATAGGGCGTCATCTCGAACTTCAGCAGCTTCTGGTTGAGCCAGGGAATACTGCTCAGGATCTCGCTTTTGCGCACATTGATTTTTGGTGGGAGCAAATCACGCTCTTCGACCTTGATCGCCGAGTCCAACGCCGCCAGCGCATGCTTGACGCTGCCGGAGCGCCCCATGGCCGCCAAAGGAAGGGCGATCAGCGTAAAAACGCCCACAAAGACCAAACCAACGATCAGTCCCATTCCTCGTCCCTCCTTTCCTGTCAGTTCACCGGCGTTTCGCGTTCAAATAAGCTCGGCGGCAGCATGATACCCGACACGCGCAGCCTTTCCAGGAACCGCGGACGGATACGCGAGGGCTTGAACACGCCGATCACCCGGCCGTCTTGCCCAATGCCCTTCTTTTCGAAGGTGAACAGCTCCTGCATGCTGATGACGTTCTCTTCCATTCCCGTGATCTCGGCGATGCTCGTAATCTTGCGTGTGCCGTCGCTCAGGCGCGAGGCCTGCACGATAATCGTGAGCGCCGAAGCAATCTGCTGCCGTACCGACTTCTCGGGCAGGTTCATGTTGGTCATGGCCACCATCGACTCCAGCCTCGACAGCGCGTCGCGTGGCGTATTGGCGTGAATCGTCGTCATCGACCCTTCATGGCCGGTGTTCATGGCCTGCAGCATGTCGAATGCTTCCTCGCCACGAACCTCACCGATGATGATGCGGTCGGGCCGCATACGCAGGGCGTTGATCAGAAGTTGCCGCTGGCGGATCGCGCCCTGTCCCTCGATGTTCGGTGGCCGCGTCTCCAGGCGCACGATGTTCTCTTGCGCCAGCCGCAATTCGGCGGCGTCCTCAATGGTCACCAGCCGTTCGTTATTCGGAATGTACTGCGATAGGATGTTCATAAACGTCGTCTTGCCGGCGCCTGTCCCTCCCGAAACCAGGACACTGATGCGCGCCCGTACCGCCGACGACAGTACTTCCATCATTTCGGCCGAAATGCTCTTCAGCTGGACCAGCTGATTGGCGGCCAGCGGCCCGGTTCCGAATCGCCGGATCGACAACGATGGCCCGTCTAGCGCCAGCGGTGGAATCACGGCGTTGACGCGCGAGCCGTCAGGCAAACGCGCATCCACCATGGGCGACGATTCATCCACCCGGCGCCCCACTCGCGAAACGATCCGGTCGATAATCTGCATCAAATGACGGTCGTCGCGGAACGACGCGTCCACCTTCTGCAGCAGCCCGCCCTTTTCCACGAACACGTGGTCTTTGTCGTTGACCAGGATGTCGGAGATCTTCGGATCTCTCAGCAACGGCTCCAGTGGACCCAGTCCGAAGACCTCATCCAGCAGCTCGGCGTGGATCTTTTCCTGTTCCTCGAAGTTCAGCGGCACTCGCTGGTCCGACATGATCTCCTTCACCAGTCCGGAGACCGCCTGTCGCGCTTGGCTCGAGTTCACCCGCGACAGCTTTTCCAGATCCAGCTTTGAGATGAGTGTCCGGTGAATTTCCGCTTTGTAGGTTTCTAGATTCAGTATTTCCACGATTTACCTTCGCCGTCGTTTATGTCTCGGTTTACTTCTAACCAGAGCGCCTTACTCGAAAACGCCCTTAATCCGTCGTCACCGCGCAAAAAAAGATATCAATGTCCCGATCGCTATTGCCGGCGCATACGGCATCTTGTGCCGCAGCGGATTGCTCAAAACTGCTTCTCCGCGCTTGTTCGCGCTGAAAACCAAATCGCCTGTGTCCTGAAACAACTGCTTCAGAAATCCGCCCCAAACCGCAACGGCGAGAGCAATCACCCCTCCCACCAGGCCCGTAAACACGAGCGCGTAAAACAACTGGAGTGGGCCGATCCAGGCCCCAATCGCAGCGCACAGCTTTACATCGCCTGCGCCCATCCCGCCCATCAGGAAAAGAACCCCGTAAGCCAGAAGCCCAAGACCCGCGCCCAGAATGCTTTGCTCCACGCCGTGCCAGCCATGAGCCCAGATCGATGCCGCGATTCCGCAGCCCAAAAAAGGAAACACCAGCCAGTTCGGAATACGCCGGCTGCGAAGATCCGTGAAGGTCGCCACTCCCAGAACGATCACGGTCGGCCACCAGGCAAATGAGTGCATGAATTCGGCTCCTGAGCACGGGGTCCTTTAGGGACCACCCAACCTCAGTGCAATTTCCGCGCCAAAGTCCTTACACGATAACCCCGTGTCGATTCAGACAGATGAATGCAATTTGCAACTTAAGGTGTACACCGTTGTTTACGCTTCAGACCGCCCCATGGAGTGGAACGTATACACTCCAAGCTTCACTTCAGGGCGCGTCGATGAGCTATATAAATCATTTGAATAAGGTTGTTACCTCGGCCTTTACAAAGCCTGACTCTGATTAGAGACCAGTAGGCCCAGCCTCATGCGGGGGATCCGCGCACTCTGATCGTCCCGCAAGTCCCACGGTTTGTTTCGCAATCGGCGCTCATGGGTCTTAAGAACCCCTAGCTCTTGCTTCCTAAACCATAAGCGGGACTCAAGGGCTGATTCTGTCTGGCATTGATTACCAAGGTTTCACTTTCCTAGCACGAAAGGGGAATGTTCCCTCGGGGACTGTTTGCCGATGATGAACTTACACCGCCACGTTTCTTAATATGGCGTCGTAAAACCGGCGACCGGTAGTTCGCCCGCACATGACAAAAATCGGCCTGTATTCAGAAGACCGCACTTTGCACCCCCTTCTTTCTTCTGCCCTTGGTAAGGACTTTGAGGTCCTGCTCCAGCCGGATGGAGATGGAATGGACGCCCTCGTGTCCCGCGCCGGCTGCGACGTGATGATTCTGGACCTCTATTCCTCGCAGGACACCCTGCAAACTCGCCTGGCATGTGCCCGCCGCCTCATCGCCTCCAGCGTCCCTGCTATCCTGATGGCCGACGACAGCCTTCGCTCCACCGCCTTCGAACTCGTTCGTTCCGGGGCCTTTGGCTACTGCCGCCGCCCGCCTTCGATTCGTGACCTCAAGACCATGCTCAGCCGGGCCTGTGAAACCTCGGCGCTGAAGCAACAGTTGTACAACGCCAAGCAACGCATCGCGGAGCCCGGAACGTGCGATCGCATCATCGGATCAAGCCCGAACATGCGGCGTGTCTACCAGTTAGTGAGCAGCGTGACGAATCTCAACGCCGCTGTTCTGGTCACCGGCGAAAGCGGTACCGGCAAGGAGCTCATTGCCCGCGCCATTCATAACCTCGGCAATCGGGCCAACAAGCCTTTCGTCGCTGTCTCCTGTGGCGCCATCCCTGAAACCCTGATAGAAGCCGAGTTGTTCGGCCATGAGAAGGGCGCCTTTACCGGCACTGTCGGTGCCCGCGAGGGCTACTTTGAACAAGCGGCAGACGGCACGCTCTTCCTCGATGAGATTGGCGACCTGAGCCTCTTCACGCAAGTCAAGCTTCTTCGCGTCCTGCAGCAGATGGAGTTCAGCCGCCTCGGTTCCAGCAAGCTGATTCCGCTGCGCGCGCGCCTTATCTTCGCCACTCATCAGGACCTCTCCAAGCTGGTCGCGGAAGGCAAGTTCCGTCAGGATCTCTTCTACCGCATCAATGTCATGCGCATCGATTCGCCCCCTCTGCAGGAGCGGGCGGAGGACATCCCGCTGATTGCAGGCCATTTTCTTTGTCACTATGCAAGCGTCTTCCAAAAGCCGATGGATTCGATCGAACCTGCGGCTCTGGAGATGCTCCAGAATTACTCGTGGCCCGGAAACGTGCGCGAGCTTGAAAATGTGATGCAGCGCGCCATCATCCTTGCTCCCGGTCGAGTGGTCCGCGCAGAAGACCTGAATCTCAAGCCGCACGAGCCGGAAGAGAACGCGGCCGCGTTCGATGAGATCGTCGACATCGCCGATTACCAGGTGTCGGGCTCGTTCGAGCGCCAGCTCCGCGACTACAAGATCAGGCTCGCTGTCGCTGCCGTTCGTGAGAATAACGGCAACAAGACCCTGGCTGCACGCCGCCTGTCCATCTCACGCGCCTATCTTCACCGCCTTCTGCGGCTCGCCGAGAACGACGTTCTAGCCGCGTCCGATCCTCTTTATGCGCTGCCGAAATTGCGCGAGTCAGTCACCGCCTGACGCACCAATCCTTATTCGCAAAACTTGCGGCAATCCAAGACCCGCCTTCCAACCATGCGCAGGCCTCTTCTAGCCCGGCCTTGAATCACGCGAAATAATCAACTTGTTTTAAAGGTGACTCCTCGACGACCTCCGAATCGGCAGCCGTCTCGCCCTCGAGCACCAGATCGCCCTCTTCGCTCTCCTCCGCGCCGGAAGCTTTTCGCCCGCTTCGCTGCTCTCTGCCGTCACCCGGCTTGGCCGAAGGGTCGATGTCGAAAATTGCAGGCGGCCACGCGTCAGATCGTGACACCCTCACGGCAGGCAATGCGCGAATTCCCGGAATGGGTGCAATCTCCATCTTCGTATCCCGATCTCTGCCGCGTTCTATCGGCAAAGAGGAACGAATCTTTAATCTTCTCGCGCTATTTTTGTCCGATTTCCATACACCCGTGCCCCCGCAGCGCTACCTTTGCATCGCCAAATGCGTTGCAGGTACCTCATTAGCCAAGGAAGCCTCCGATAGTTCGCCGTAATCCACCCTACCCAGGCAGCGAAGTGAGCTTGCTACAATGGCTCCACGCAAAATAACCACGAGTTCCGGACGCAGCCGAGGCAGCAGGCATCGCACGGCCTGGCCTGCCGCTTCGGCAGTCAAATCCCACTCCGCGGATCTCCGCGTTAGGGATGCTACGATAAGTTTCATCCGCATGGGAGGTCCCCGGCAATGATTGAAACTTCCGCGCCCGCAGTGCTCTCGACCGAGCAAATTTCCAACGTCACGCGCCAGACAAACTACGGCACGTGGCGCTTTCAGAAGACCTGGAAGCCGCTGCACATCGCTGACGCCGAAGGTTGCTGGTTCGTTGACGGCGCGGGCAAGCGTTACCTCGACTTCAGCTCGCAACTTATGTGCGTCAACCTCGGCCACAAGAATCCCCGCGTTGTGGAGGCCATCGCTGAGCAGGCACGAGAGCTTTGCTATGTAGCGCCCGGCTATGCCACCACATCGCGCGCCCGCCTGAGCGCGAAACTTATTGAAGTCCTGCCCGAGGGCATTAACAAATTCTTTTTCGCGACCAGCGGAACAGAGGCCAACGAAGCCGCCTTCAAAATCGCCCGCATGTTCACCGGCAAGAACAAGATCATCTCGCGCTACCGTTCCTATCACGGCTCAACCATGGGCTCCATCGCCGCTACCGGCGATCCGCGCCGCTGGGCAATGGAGCCGGCCGGCAAAGGCGCCGGCGTCGCTTTCGCGCCCGAAACCAACTGCTACGACTGCCCCATCAAGCACACCTACCCCACCTGCAACATCGCCTGCGCCGACTACATCGAGCACATGATCCGCAACGAAAGCGACGTCGCCGCCATCATCGTCGAGCCTGTCGTCGGCACTAACGGCGTCCTCGTGCCGCCGCCCGAGTACTTCCCCCGCTTGCGCCAGATCTGCGACCGCCACGGAGTCCTGCTTATCGCCGACGAAGTCATGGCCGGATGGGGCCGCACAGGCAAGTGGTTCTCCATCGACCACTGGAACCTCAAGCCCGATATTCTCGTCACCGCCAAGGGCATCACCTCGGCCTATGTGCCGCTCGGCCTCTGCGCCACCACAACCCAAATCGCCGACTACTTCGAAGACCACTACTTCTCCCACGGCCACACTTACGAAGCCCACCCGCTCACTCTCGGACCCGCCGTCGCCACCATCGAGGAGATGCAGCGCCTCAAGCTCGTCGAGCGCGCCGCCGAGCTCGAGCCCTATGTTCGCCAGAAGCTCGAAGCCCTCAAAGCCAAACACGTCTCCATCGGCGACGTGCGCGGACTTGGCCTCTTCTTTGCGGTTGAGATCGTGAAGAATCGCAAGACGAAGCAGCTCTTCAACACCATGCGCGACAAGGTGGAAGGCAAGCCGCTCGTCGTCGATCAAATCGCCGCCAAGATGATGGCGCAAGGTGTGTCGATTCAGGCCTGGGTCAGCCACTTCGTCATCGCCCCACCGCTGATCGTGACGAAAGAAGAACTCGACCTCGGCATCGCGGCGCTCGACGAGCACCTCGCCATCGCCGACGCACTGGTCGAAGCGTAGTGAAACCCTTCTGAAAGTGCGGGCCTTGTACGGCCGGGCAGATTCCTGACATTTCAGACCGGGCACATCCCTGACACTTCTTCCTTCTCAGGAAGGTTTTTGTTTTTGTCTTGGGGTCGAGGGCAAGCTTGCCCTCGACCCCAAAA
>JBEKKI010000066.1:0-22242 GCA_050010795.1 Occallatibacter sp. | reverse complement strand
TTTTGGGGTCGAGGGCAAGCTTGCCCTCGACCCCAAGACAAAAACAAAAACCTTCCTGAGAAGGAAGAAGTGTCAGGGATGTGCCCGGTCTGAAATGTCAGGAATCTGCCCGGCCGTACAAGTGATCAGTGGTCAGTGTTCAGGTAGGGCCTGGCCTTGCACAGGCCGAAACCGGAATCGATTTTTATTGCGACTGGGGCGCGACACTTGCCGCTACCGGGTTCTGCTTCGATCTGGTGATCGCCTCACGCACCCCGGCTAAAGGCGCGTTGCCGACAAACCCAATGCCATCCGGAGTGGAGCGAATGCCGAGCTTGCTCCATAACGCGGGCAGGTCCACCTGAACCGGCTTGTCTTTCCAATCGTCGTAGAGCCGCGTGAGGACGTGTGTGTTTGTCGCCCGGTCGCCGATGGCGAAAGCCTGCGGCAGGGTCCAGTCGTGGTCAATGGTGCCGCCGGCGTTGACGATGGCGCGTAATGCGTCCTGGAGCCCCTTGCGGTTGTGTGTTTCCTGGCGGATTTCGACGTCGGCGACGAGCGAAAACATTGCGCCGCCCCAGTAGGTTCGGCCCCAGGTGTGCGTATGGTCGAGGCCCTGGTCGCCGGGCGCGGGTTCGCCCTGCGGCATATCGCGCACCATATCGGTCCAGATTTTTTCCGCCGTGAGGTTGCCGGTCATGACGCGCGCAATAGGTTCGATGTAGGTGGCGAAGCCTTCTTCGATCCAGTGCTGGTCGTCAGGCATAGAAGGGAAGGCCATGTGCGTGAGCTCGTGCGTCGTGGTCCAATCGGCGGCGAGGTCGGCGGCGGTGGTGTGCTCGCCGATGCGGAGGCGGGTGAAACCGGGAGCACCGCGCATATCGCCCCAAGTGGTGCCCTGCAGGATGCCTTGCCTGCCGGCGACGGGAATGACCAGCACGCGAGCGGTGGCGACGGGAAAGCGCCCATAGTAGGTGGCGACTGCGGAAGCGGCCGCCGCGACGTGGGCGAGGAATGTTTGCCGGGGCAGATCGAGCGGGCCCTCAGCGAAGTCCACCTGGAGGGTGGAGCCGCCGACCTGAATGTGATCGGTTTCGGCGATGGTGAGGCGGGAGCCGGGCTGCGCCACGGCCGATGAAGGCGGATTGAGTGCGGCAAGCGCGAAGCAGAGCGGGATAGCGAAGGAGGTCGCGGGGAATCGGCGGGCCATCTAGTTTGTTGGACGGTTGGAGGGAGGATAGGGACGCGTGGATGGCTAACGACGCTTGTTGTTACGACATTCGGAATTGCGTTCGCCCGGCCCTACGGGGCGGTGGCGATTTGCTTTCGTGCTTTCCCAGGGTTTCACCCTGGGCTATTCTCGATGCGTCCCGCCGGGACGCCGGTTTGATCGATTACGCGCAGCCTGCGAAAAAACGATCCGGGCCTGAAGGCCGGACGCTCTTTGCGTAGCCATTCAGAGGCCTTAAGGCCTCTGCTCCCTCCGTCCTTTTTGTGCGGCGGGCCGGTACACTGAATGTGCCATGCAATATCGCTCGGGGAATGAGATACGCGAGCTGTTTCTGCGCTTCTTTGAGACGAAGGGGCACCGGAGGGTGCACTCGTCGTCGCTGGTGCCTGCCAACGATCCCACGCTGCTGTTTACCAATGCGGGGATGAACCAATTCAAGGATCTTTTTCTGGGCGCGGAGAAGAGGGACTACTCGCGCGCTACCACGTCACAGAAGTGCGTGAGGGCGGGCGGCAAACACAACGACCTTGAAAACGTAGGCTTTACTCGGCGGCATCATACGTTTTTTGAGATGCTGGGGAACTTCTCGTTTGGGGACTACTTCAAGAGGGACGCGATTGGTTTTGCGTGGGAGCTGGTGACGAGCGAGAAGTGGATGGGGATTGCGAAGGACCGGCTGTACGTGACGATTTTTGAAGGCGCGGACGGCGTCCCGCGGGACGACGAGGCGGAGCAGTACTGGCTGGAAGTTGGCGTACCGAAAGAGCGGATTGGCGAGTACGGATTGAAGGACAACTTCTGGCAGATGGGCGAGACGGGGCCGTGCGGACCGTGCTCGGAGATTTTCTACGACATGGGGATCGAAGCGGCCGAGACGCCGGGCGTGGACAAGCCGTTCGGGCAGGACGAGGCGCGGTACGTGGAGATCTGGAATTTAGTTTTTATGCAGTTCGATCGCTCGTCGGCGACGGATGCGGCGGGGAAGACGACGTATAAATTGACGCCCTTGCCGAAGCCCTCGATCGATACAGGGATGGGACTGGAGCGCGTGGCGGCGGTGCTGCAGGGGAAGGTGAGCAATTTTGAGACGGATTTGTTTACGCCGCTGATTGCGCGCGCAGAAGAGTTGACGGGAAAGCGGGTGAGCGATTGGGCGCTGGAGAGCGAGACGCGGACCGCAGACGATGAAGCGGCGAGCCTGCGGATCATCGCGGATCATGCGCGGGCGGCGACGTTCCTGATCAGCGACGGGGTGCTGCCTTCGAACGAGGGGCGCGGGTACGTGCTCCGGAAGATTTTGCGGCGCGCGATCCGGCACGGGCGACTGCTGGGGCAGGAGAAGCCGTTCCTCTACGAGATGGTGTACGCAGTGCGCGAAGAGATGAAGGGCGCGTATCCGGACCTGGTGGATTCGGCGACGCGCGTGGCGAGGGTGGTGGAAGCGGAGGAGAAGCAGTTTGCGCGGGTGCTTGAGGTTGGGTACAAACAGCTACAAGCCCAACTCCATGCAGCCGTTCTGAATGCCTATGAAGACGAATTGAGGCGATTGAATGACGAGTTGAACCTTGGTCTCTCTCCAGAACTCATAAAGGACGCACCCGTTCGCCTTCTTGACCAGGAGAATCAGTTCTCCTTTACGAATGGCTGGGACAAGTTGGATGTTTGGGTTCTCCGGTCCGCAGTCGCATTCGGTAAAGAGATTCACAGTGATAAATCCTTGGAACACGCCGAACTCCTGCGAAAGAGGATGATTTTGCGGTCAGTAGCGCTACCTGGCGACAAAGCTTTCCACCTTTACGAGACCTTCGGGTTGCCGCTCGACTTTATGGTGGATGCGGCGCGCGATGCGGGCATTGCGTTTGATATGGAGGGGTTCGAAAAAGCTCGAGCGGAGGAACAGGCGAGGGCGCGGGCAAGTTGGAAGGGCGGGAGCCAGAAGACGGCCAGCCCCGCGTTTCGCGATTTGCCGAAGACGGTGTTCGAGGGGTACCGCCAGCTGACGTCGACGAACTGCGAGGTTCTGGCGATTGTGAAGGGTGGAGTGGGGGTTCCGGCGGCGAAGGCGGGGGATGAAGTTGAGGTCGTGCTGGATCATACAAGTTTCTACGGCGATTCGGGCGGGCAGGTGGGCGACACGGGTGTTTTTCTGGCTTTGGATGGGAATTCTACGATTGCCGAGATCATTGGCTGCGTGCTGCCGGTGCAGGGAGTGAGGGCGCACAAGGCGATTTTGAAGCAGCCGCTCGCGGTGGGCGATCGCGTGAACACGGTCGTGGACGGACAGCGGCGCGATGCGATCAAGCGCAATCATACCGGGACTCATTTGCTGCACGCGGCGCTGAGACAGGTACTGGGGACGCACGTGAAGCAGGCCGGGTCGGCGGTGCATCCCGACCGGCTGCGATTCGATTTTTCGCACTTTGCGCAGGTGGCCGACGAGGAGTTGCAGGAGATTGAGGACATCGTAAACCGCGAAGTGTTGAGCAACGCGAAGGTGGAGACGCTGGAGGACGTGCCGATCGATGTGGCGGTGAACGAGTACCACGCGATGGCGCTGTTCGGGGAGAAGTACGGCGACAAAGTCAGAGTGGTGAAGCTCTCGGATGGTTTTTCGACGGAGCTGTGCGGAGGGACGCATACGGCGGCGACGGGTGAGATCGGGCTGATGAAGCTGACGAGCGAGGAGTCGGTGTCGAGCGGCGTGCGAAGGATTGAGGCGATCAGCGGGATGGGATCGCTGGACACGTTCAGGCGTGACTTTGAGCTGGCGCAGGTGGCCGGGCAGTTCGTGCCTTCGATGGAGAATCTGTCGGAGGGACTGAAGGCGAAGTTTGCCGCGCAGGAAGACGAGTTGAAGAAGCTGCGGCGCGAGATTGAAGAGATGCGGATGAAGTCGGCTGCCGGAGGGCTGGATGAGGCGGTGGCGCGCGCGGTGGAGGTCGGCGGCGTGAAGGTGCTAACGCATCGCGCGGACGGGCTGGAGAGGGGTCAGTTGCGGACGCTGGTCGACAACCTCAAGATGAAGATCGGCGAGGGCGTGGTGGTGCTGGGGTCGGCGCAGCCGGAGGGGAAAGTGGCCATGATTGCCGGAGTGACGCCGGGGCTGGTGAAGCGCATCCAGGCGGGCAAGCTGGTGGGCGCGGTGGCGAAGATTGTGGGCGGCTCGGGCGGAGGGAAAGCGGAGATCGCGGAGGCAGGCGGCAAGGATCAGTCGCAGATCGATGCGGCGTTGAGAGCGGTGGCGGGGATTGTGGGAGATTTACTGGGGTAGAACGGCGGCGTTAGCCGAGCCAGCGGAGTTAGAAAAACAGATGCCCCACCCAAACCGAGCTTGGGTGGGGGCACCTGATATCAACCGCAAACTAGTGGATGCTGAAGTTGAAGCCGAATCCCAGCGAGACGATGGGGTAAACCTTCAGCGGGTTAAGATCGCTCTGATACTTGGCGATCTGGGCGGTGATGGCAGCCTGCGCATTGGAGTTGGTGGCCATATTCACGCATGAAGGGCCATTGGTGGCCACATCGGCGGAATTGGTGCAGCCGTTGCCGGTGATGTTGAGCGCGAGAGTGGGCACGCCGGTGAAGACCGCGCCGATCTCGAAGGGCACGGAGAAATGGCCGCCCCTGCGGGAGATGAGATTTCCCCAACCCATGGTGGCGGTGAAGGCCTGCTGATGGGTATTCAAGCCGAGCCTGGGGTTGAGCAAGAACGGATTGACAGAGTCGGCATAATACTTTGTCGAGTTGAGGGTAATGCTGTTTCCCGGCGAGGAAGTGCCGCTGGCCGAGATGACGTTCTGGTTGTAGAGCATAACGCCGGGGCTCAAGCGGAAGCCGTGGTTCGGCCAGGGATAGTAGTCGAGAGCAACACCGGCAGTGGCGAAGTTGAGACTAGCGCTGGCGTTCACACCGTTGGCGCCGTTGCCGCCACTGACCTTGATGTTATTGACGGTGTAGCTGAAGTAGTTGCCGATGCCGCGGATGTTCAGGTGGCGGTTGGCCTCGACCGCGGCCTGCATGTTGATACCCATGAGGCCGATTCCGGCCTGGAGCCCGAGCCGCGAGAACGGCGCTGGCGGGGTATTCCGGGACGTTTTGACGAAGGGCGAGACCGGAGCGGTGGGCTGATCGGCCGGAGCGGCCGATTGCGACGCATCCGTAGAAGAAGAAGTTTGTGCGAGCAGGCTCGCGGGTGCGGCCAGCAGGACGAGCATCAGGCAAGCGATAATCCTTTTCAAAGTGCCTCCAATTGGAATTAATGACAGAGTCTGGTCAATAGATCGGCTATTCTTCACGTTGAACAGGCCGAAAGCGAAAAAAGTACACGAACTGATCCATTGCCGGTTGGTGATCCCCAAATCGGGAGTTTGTGATTGTCGATGCTATTTGAGGTCTTATTCGGAGACAATACGACCATTGGCTCATGGAAGAACGAATGGAACCCAGAAAGTTAAGGCCTCGTAGGCAGAGGCTGGAGCGTTGGCGCAGGGGCGGCGCAGAGTGAAGCGATGAAGAGGCTGGACGAGGATCCCACGAAGGTTGCAGCGCCGCGGATGCGCCTGCTGGAGTGGTACGCACGCAACCGCCGCGACCTGCCATGGCGACGGAGCAGCGATCCATACGCGATATGGGTTGCGGAGATCATGCTGCAGCAGACGCGTGTAGCCGTAGTGGTGGAGCGGTACCGGGCGTTTCTGGAGCGCTTTCCGACGCTCGTGTCGCTGGCGCTGGCGCGGGAACAGGAGGTGCTGGCGCTGTGGAGCGGGCTGGGCTACTACAGGCGCGCGCGCATGCTGCACAAAGCAGCGCAATTTGTGAGCGCAAACTTGGGAGGCAATCTTCCGGTGAAGGCCGAGGAGCTGCGGGTTCTGCCGGGGATCGGCGTGTATACGGCGGCGGCGGTGGCGAGCATTGCGCACGGCGAACCGGTGGCCGTGGTGGACGGGAACGTTGAGCGAGTGCTGTGCCGCTACGCGGGCTGGGAGGCGAGCAGCCGCTTATGGGGTGGCGCGGCGCTGCGGCGGAGGGTGGAGGATTTGGCGCGCAAGCTGCTGGACCGGAAGCGAGCGGGCGACTTTAACCAGGCCATGATGGAGCTGGGAGCAACGGTTTGCACGCCGCGGAGTCCGGAGTGCGGGGCGTGTCCGCTGATGGAGGAGTGCAAGACGCGCGGCGAGCACAAGACGTGGAGGCGGGCGCGGATGACGAGCCGCGTGGTGGGATACGCGCTGGCGATGCGGACGAGTGCGGCGGGGGACAACAGGCGCAGAGGATTCGACAGTCGCAACGACGCGGGCGAGGTGCTGTTGGAACAGAGGCCCGCGCGGATGACGGTGATGCCGGGGATGTGGGAGCTGCCGACGCTGCTCGATCCCGACGTGCCTGAAAAGGACCTGCGGATGACGGTGCGGCACGCCATCATGCAGGTGAATTATTACGTGCGGATACGAACGGTGTTCGAGGACGAAGTGAAGGCGCTGACGGCGGCGGGCGGAGAGCGCCGCTGGGTTCCGCTGCGCGAGGCGGCAGACATGGCGCTGACAGGCCTGACGCGCAAGGTTATGATGCGGGCGCGACTGCTGCAGGCGAGGACGATGGACGCCATTGCGCCGCAGCGCGGGGAAGCCGTAGTCTGATAGGTCAATCGACTGAGACAGCGTTGATATATTTACGGCGGTTCTCCAATTCCCGTGGAGTCCTGGGTGTCGTGCAAGGTGGCGTTTTCTTAAGAAAACGCCACCTAAGGGCTGAGGCTCCGCTCTACACCAATTGGTGAACCGCTATAGAACGCCGAACGAGATTCGGAAGGAGAACTCATGCGCTGCAAAATCATTCCGGCTTGTCTTTCTGCTGCATTGTTGGCGGCGACCGTTCATCAATTAGTCGCGCAACAGGCAGCGGCCAACGCGGTTCCGGAGATCGCCGGACTGCCGGCAGGAGCACGCGCCGCGGCCGAAGGAATCGATCCCGAGAAGATCCGGGCGCACGTGCGGTTCCTTTCACTGGATCTGCTGGAAGGGCGCGGGCCGGGAACGCGCGGCGGCGAGCTGGCGGCTGAGTACATCGCAACGCAATTCGCGCTGGCGGGAGTGGAGCCGGCGGGAGATGACGGCACGTATTTCCAGAAGGTTCCGCTGTACGCGGTGCACACCGACGAGGAGAAGACGAAGTTCAGCTTTGTTGGCGCGGACGGCAAGACGGCCGATCTGGCATACGGGACGGAGATCGTGTCGAAGGATCAGACAGGGCAGGCGACGGCGGACATCGATGCGCCGATCGTGTTTGTGGGATACGGGATCGACGCGCCGGAGTACAACTGGAACGACTACGCGGGCGTGGACATGAAGGGTAAGGTGGTGCTGGTGATTGTGAACGAGCCGCCTTCGAACGACGAGAAGTTCTTCAAGGGGAAAGCGCTGACGTATTACGGGCGCTGGACCTACAAATACGAGGAGGCCGCGCGGCGCGGGGCTGTGGGCGTGCTGGTGATTCATCGCACGGACCTGGCGAGCTACGGATGGAACGTGGTGCGCAACTCGCAGGCGGTGGAAAAGAGCTACCTGGAAGGCGATCCGACAGCGACGCTGCGTGCGGCGGCGTGGATCCAGCACGATGTGGCGCAGCGGCTGTTCACGATGGCGGGCCAAGGCGATCTGGACCGGGCCATCGATCGCGCCGGAGTGCCGGGGGCGTTCCATGCGGTTGAATTGCCGGTGCGGATGAAAGCGCACATCGAGAGCCAGGTGCGGCGGTATGTGAGCGCGAACGTCGTGGGCGTGGTGAAAAGCGCGCCGAGCGCCGGCGCCATGCCGGGCGAGCAATCGGTGCTTTACACGGCGCATTACGACCATCTCGGCATCGATCCCAGCATGAAGGGCGACAACATCTTTAACGGCGCGGCGGACAACGGCACGGGATGCGGGATTTTGCTGGAGCTGGCGCGGGCATTTGCGCAGTCGCCGGAGCGGCCGCCGCACAACGTGTACTTTGCATCAGTTACGGCGGAGGAACAGGGACTGCTGGGCTCGCAATATCTCGGTATGCACACGCCCGTCCCGGCAGGCGACATCGCACTCGACCTGAACTACGACATGCTGCTGCCGATCGGGATTCCGCGGTCAGTGAATTTGAACGGAGCCGAGCGCATCGACTTTTGGCCGACGGTTCAGACAGTGGCGAAGGCGTTCGATCTGGAGTTGCTGCCCGATCCCACGCCGATGGCGGGACACTATTATCGTTCGGATCACTTCTCGCTGGCGCAGGTGGGGATTCCGGCGTTCTCTCTAGACCAAGGCGATCTGTTCGAGGGGCACGATCTCGAGTGGGGCCATGCGCAGATGGCCAACTACGTGGCGCATCACTACCACCAGCCTTCGGATGAGTATCGCGCTGACTGGGACTTCCGCGGGAACGCCAAGCTGGCACGCTTCGGATTTGTGCTGGGGTGGCTGGCGAGTGAGCAGACGAAGCCAATTGAGTGGTTGCCCGGCGACGAGTTTGAGGCGGCAAGGAAGGCGAAATAATAGCAGGGAACAGGGAATAGGGAATAGGGAAAGAGGGGCATTTCAGGTTGAAGAGCGCGGGCTCAATGAACAAGTGAGCGTTTTTCTGCGTCGAATTCCGGTGGCGGGTCGAATCCAAAATGCTCTCACTTCGGGGGCTGAAGCCCGCGATCATTTTGCTGAATTCATGTACGGGTTGAAGCCCGGGCCCTTCAAACCGGCCCACTACCCAAATTCAGAACGAGTGGCATCAATCGTAGAATAGAACCATGGTCGGCGAGCTCGCTCCCCTCTACAGCTACATGCGCCGCTACCGCTGGGGATACGTGCGGGGCACGCTGGCGTGTGTCGCGACCAATATCGTCGCCGTGCAGTTCCCCAACATTCTCGGCATGGCCGTGAACAAGATCGTGCACGGGACTACGCGGGAGCTCGTCCTCCTCTTTGCTCTTCTCCTTGTTGGCATCAGCCTGGTGAAGGGCATCTTTATGTATGCGCAACGCTGGATTTTGATCGGCATCTCACGCGAGATCGAATTCGATCTGCGCAACGACCTGTTCCGCAAGCTGGAGATGCAGGACACCGGCTTTTACCAGCGCTACCGCACCGGCGACATCATGGCGCGCATGACGAACGACCTGAATGCGGTGCGCATGCTGCTGGGACCCGGCCTGATGTACAGCGCGAACACGATTTTCCTGAGCATCTTCGCGTTGGTCTTTATGGTGCGCATCAGCCCCTACCTCACGCTGGTGGCGCTGGTGCCGACTCCGCTGGCCAGCATCTTTGTGCAGTATGTGGGGCGCAAGATTCACGAGCGGTTCGAGCGTATCCAGGCCAGCTTCTCCGACATCAGCGCGCAAGCGCAGGAAAACTACTCCGGCGTGCGGCTGATTCGCGCCTTTGCACGCGAGGAGTCGCAGATCGGCCTCTTTGAGCGGCTGAACCGCGAGTACATCGGCCGGGCGCTCCGCCTGGTGCAACTGATGGGCATGCTGTGGCCTTCGATCGAGTTCATTCTCGGGATCTCGATGATCATCACCCTGTTGGCCGGCGGACATCTGGTGCTCTCGGGCCGCATCGATGTGGGCCAATTCGTAGCCTTCAACACTTACATGATTCTGCTCATCTGGCCCATCATCGCGGTGGGCTGGGTGATCAACATTTTCCAGCGCGGCACCGCTTCAGTGAAGCGCATCGATGAGTTGTTGAAGGCTGAGCCAGCCATCTCCGACGACTCCGCGGTTTCGAGTTTTGGACCAGAGACGGTGCTGAGGGGAGAGATCGAATTCCGGCATCTGACGTTCAGCTACGGCGAGAGCCCCGAACAGACTCCGGTACTCCACCCCACGGACAAAGACCTGTCCGCGGGGGCCCCGGTCGTCCGCCCCGCAGACAAAGACCTGTCCACGGGGACCCCGGTGCTCCGCGATATTTCGCTGCACATCCCTGCGGGATCGAGTCTTGCGATCGTGGGCCCAACGGGTTGCGGGAAATCGACGCTGGTGAATTTGATCACGCGGTTGTATGAGGCGCCGGAAGGCACGCTTTTGATCGACGGCCGGCCGGTGCGCGAGTATCCGCTGGCAGTGCTGAGGGGCAACATCGGGATGGTGCCGCAGGAGACATTCCTCTTCAGCGAGACGATTCGGGAGAACCTGGCGTTCGGCGCGCCGCACGCGAGCCCAGAGGAACTGCTGGAAGCGGCGGATGCGGCGCACATACGCCAGGAGTTTGAGGAGTTCCCGCAGGGCTTTGAAACCATGGTGGGCGAACGGGGCGTGACGCTCTCAGGCGGGCAGAAGCAGCGCGCGGCCATTGCGCGCGCGCTGCTGCGGCGGCCTGCGATCCTGATCCTGGACGACGCGCTGGCAAGCGTGGACACCTACACGGAAGAGCGCATCCTCGGCGGATTGCGCAGCTACACGGAGGAGGCGACGACGATTCTCATCTCGCATCGTGTGTCGACGGTAAGAAATGCGGACCGCATCGCGGTGCTCGACAAGGGAAGAATTGTCGAGATTGGGCGTCACGAGGAGTTGCTTGCGCTCGACGGATACTACGCGAGCCTCTACCAGAAGCAGCAACTGGAAGAAGAGCTGACGGTGGCGGGATAAAAGAGGCAGGGATTAGGGATCAGGGACCACGGATTAGAAAGACAGAGACTGAGAAGGTGAGGGATTGGCGTTCCTCGAATCGATCCCTGGATAGAGACCGTAAGGCAGCGGGGCTAGCGGAGCTGGCGAGTTAGCGAGACCGCAAGTCAGCAAGTCAACGAGTCATCAAGGCAGCGGGGCTAGCGGAGTTAGCGGAGTTGCGAAAAACGCAAGCTGAGCACGGCGCTTATGCGGTCCAGGATGAGCCGGAAGTTGCATCCGTGGCTGCCTCGGCGCGCCCCGGGGGCATCACCGCGGGCAGCGGCATCGCGATCACCTTCGGCGAGGCCGGACGGGCGTTGGGATCCTTCGCCACTTCGCGCCAGGCGTCGCGGACGTTCCTCACGCATTCGATCGCATGATTGAACCTGGTCGCCGATACCGACTGCGAAGCCTGCAGGATTTGCGCGAAGATTGCGGCATAAAACTCGCTGAGCAATTGAGCCGGGCGACCGCCCACGTCCATTCGGAGGCGCGCCTGCAGGTGAATGATGATGTCGAGCGCACGCTTGACCGCGGCCCGGCGCGCGTCCTCGTCGCCGCGCTCCACCGCGTTGATGGCAAGATAGAGAAAACGAATGATGCCGTCGTAGAGCGCCACGACCAGATCGACTGCCGAAGCTCCTTCAAGCGCGTGTTCCCGGTAAGTTGCCATGCGATGCGATTCCTTGTCCACTAACGGCTTTGGTTGTAGCCGGTGATCGCCGAATAGAGCTGGTACATTCCGTCCAGCTCGTTGGGCAGCTGCTGCATGATCTGGTTGGCCTGGTTCAACTCAGCGGTCAGGTGGGACTGCTGGGCCGAGATGTAGGTCTGTTCCTTCGAGATCTCGGCGTTGAACGTCTTTTCGACGCTGCTGTTCGAGTTTTGCGCCAGCTTGAGAATGCCTGTCGGGGAGCTTGTACCGGCGTTGGTGAGGATGTTGTTGAATGTCCGCCCCCAACTGTTGGCGTTTTGGAAGAAGCCAACGACGCCGGAGTAATCGGTGTTGAGCAGCGAGTCGAGCGAGTTGGCGTCGAGAGTGAGCGAGCCGTCGTTGTTCACGCTGATGCCCAGTGCGGTTAGGCTGTTGAGGTCGGAACCGCCGCCGTTGTAATTCAAGGCAGTGTTGGCCGTGGTGTCGGTGATGGCCGAGGTCACGGTCAGGGCCCCGCCGGCGCCAGCCGTGTTCGACAGGAGCTCGAGTTTGGCGCCGCTGCTATCGGTGACTACGTTGGCAGTGACGCCGATATTGGCCGCGTTGATGGCAGAAGCCAGGCCGGCAAGCGTGGCGGGGGTAGATGAATCGCCGACGTTCACGGTGTGCGCCGCGCCGGTTCCAACCTGGATGGTGATGGAACCGGAAAGCGCGTCGCCCGCATTCGCGATCGCGTCGAGATAGCCGTTCGGGTTCTCAGTGTTCAGGCTGCCGAGAAGTTCCTGCTGGAGCAAAGAAAGGGTGGGCGAACCGAAGAGCGGCTCGGGATTGCCCGAGCTGTCACGGCCCTCCTGGGTGTTGATGGCGCTGATGAGCGAGTTGTAATCAGTGACGAACTGGTTGACCACACTTTCGACGCCGGAGTTGTCGTTGGCGATGACAACCTGCACCGGCTCGAGAGTGCCGCCGGACTGCTGCGCGCTGGGCGCAAGCAACTGGAAGGTGACGCCGGGGATGAGGTTCGTGGCGGTATTCGAGGCGCTGGTAAGGGGCGCACCGTCGATCACCAGGGAGGCATCCTTGCCGTCGACGCCATCGTTGTAATTCAGCGCGCCGGTGGGGTTGGAGGTGGAGACGATGTTGGCGTCGGAGAGCGCCGATGTGATGGTCAATTGCCCGGCCGCGCCGGAGGCGCTGGAAACCAGACTGAGGCGGGACCCGGTGGAATCGATCAACACATTTGCCGTGACGCCGAGGTTGGCGGAGTTGATGGCGGAGACGAGGCTGGCAAGGGTAACGGCGCCGCTGCCGGTGTAGATGGTGTTTGCGGCGGGCGGGTTGGGCGCCGCGCCGATGACGATGGTTTCGGTCTTCCCGCCGCCGACTTGAAGGGTGAGGGAGCCGGAGAGGGCGTCGGATGCGTTGGTAATTTCGTCGAGGTAGCCGCTGGAGGTCCGAGCCAGGTTCTTCACGATGACCGAGTGGGTTCCCGCGGTCGCCGAGGACGAGGCGGCCGTAAGCTGCAGCACACTGTTGTCGGAGCTAGAGCCTTCCTTCTGCGCCAGGATCCCCTGAAAATCGGTGAGGGAGCTCATGTCTTTGGAGAGATTCGAGAACAGCGTACCGAGGTTTGAGATCACGGTGTCCTGGCTCTGGAGCGCGGTTAGCTGGTTCTTCCAGGGCGTTTCGACGTTCTGGAGATTGCTGACGATCTCAGCCACGGTGGAGGTCACGTTGAACCCCGCACCACTGGTCGGCGACCCGAAGCTCAGTCCGACTGTACCCATACCCTCCTCCATCGACAACCTATGCAGCTTGTGAACCAACCCGGCAGCTGGCCGAGTTGGAGAAATCTCATGACCGTGGGAGGTGTTGGCTCATGCAAAGAAGGGCGCCTGGTGGACGCCCCTCTCTGGTTATCGGCATTGCTGCCTATTTGATTACTCCACCCCAGCGGCGAAGACGCGCCGCCGGGGACCTTGGTTACTGCAGCAGCTTGGTAACTTCCTGCTGCACGCTGTTGGCCTGGGCCAGGGCGGAGATGCCGGTCTGGCTCAGGATTTCGTACTTGGACATGTTGGAGCTGGCCTGCGCGTAGTCGGTGGCCTGGACCGCGTTCTGGGCCGCCTGGATGTTTTCCTGCTGCGTGCTCATCACCTGGCTGACGGAGCTGAGGGTGTTGATCTGCGAGCCGATGTAGCCGTCCTGCGCCGCCACGTCGCTGATGGCCGCGTTGAGATCGGTCAAAGCGGTTTGAGCGTCGCTTGCGTTGTCCAGCTTGGTAGCGCTCAGGTCCTCAGCGCCCGTGGCGGCATAGCTGATCGTGGCGGGGGTACCTCCAGCGGCCGCGGTATAGGTGACCGCACCGCCGGAATCGCCGACCTTCGCCGAAGTCAAATCGTCGATGGTCAGGGCATCGATTGATGCGCTGGTGCTGGTGGAGTCGCCGGTGTAGATGTTCACCGCCGTGCTGGTGAAGACGGCGTTTCCGTTGTAGGTGGTTGTCGAACCGATGTTGTTGATCTCGGCCAGGATCGACTGGTATTCCTGGTCGGCGGCCGTGTCCTGAGCAGTATTGAGAGTGCCGTTGGAGGCCTCGGTGGCCAGCGTGACGGCCCGGTTGAGGAGGCTTGTGACCTGTGAAAGGGCGCCGTCTGCCACCTGCAGCAGGCCCACGCCTTCCTGGGCGTTGGTCTGCGACTGGGTGAGCGCCGTCTGGTTGGCCTGCAGGCCGTCGACCAACGAAAGACCGGCAGCATCGTCGGCGCCGGAGTTGATCTTGGACCCCGAAGACAACTGTTGCAGCGTCTTCGACAGGCTGTTGTTGGTGTTGTTCAGTGAGTTCTCCGCATACACCGCGGAGAGGTTATTCAAGACACCCAGGGACATGGGGTTCTCCTTGTTGGATGCGGTGATTTGCGGTTCCAATTCCGGATGCGCATCCCTGTTTATGGCGCTCCGCAAAACCAGAGTTTGAGTGTCCCGGCGGTTTCTGTGCCAGGTCGCCGCTCCCTGATGGTCGCGTCGACGAAGCAGTTGCGCTGCCGGGCTACGGCAACTCTGGTTTTGCGACTGGGTTGCTGCTCGCGGTCTGGAGCCGTCGCATCTGGCCCCTATTTCGGCGCGGCATTTTTGGACTTTATGAAGGCGCATTTTATGTCCCGCCGGGGACACTTCTGTTCCATTTGTTTTGTTTCTTTAACGTTTGGCGCGCACCGCCGATACATCCCACAAAGGAGAGTGGGCAATGATCGAACTGACGCGGCTGAACGGCCGGCCGATGGTTGTGAACAGCGATCTGATCAAGACTGCCGAGGCTTCTCCGGACACGATGCTGACCTTGATCAATGGAGAGAAGCTGATCGTGCGCGAAGAGATCGCCGAGGTTGTGGAGCGGATTCTGGTATATCGCGCGCGGCTGCTGGCGGTAGTGGCGCGGCGGCTGCATCAGTTCGGAGACCTGGAGCGGGCCGCGGCGCTGGCGAGCCTTGACGCGCCGGGAAATCCGGACGCATCACCACTGAAACCGATGCAGGAACCCGACGAAGAACAGTAGACCCCGCGGCGCCACCGCAATTCTTTGAGGAGCTGCACATGGACAAAGCGAGCATCGGCGGGGTTCTACTGGCCGTCGCAGGGATCATCGCCGGATTGCTGATCGAGGGCGGCAACGTGGGCCAGATCCTGCAGCCCACGGCCGCGCTGATCGTTTTTGGCGGCACCCTGGGCGCGGTGCTGCTGCAGTTTCCATTCACCACGGTGGCGGCTGCATTCCGGAGTCTTACGCATTTGTTCGTCGCGCCGCGCAAGCAGGACAGCCATCTGATCCGGCAGATGGTGGCGTTCGCGAACAAGGCACGGCGGAACGGAGTAGTCTCGCTCGACGCCGACCTCAACAGTATCCAGGATCCGTTTATGAAGCAGGCGCTGATGCTGGCCGTGGATGGCACAGAGCCCGTGGAGCTGCGCAAGATCATGCATGTAAGCCTCGACTCGATCACCGAAAAAGAGGAGCGGATGCCGGCAGTATTTGAGTCTGCCGGCGGATTCTCGCCCACCATCGGCATCCTTGGCGCGGTGCTTGGGTTGATCCAGGTGATGCAGCATCTGGACAACATCGCGGAGGTGGGCCGAGGAATCGCTGTTGCGTTTGTAGCGACGATTTATGGCGTGGGCATCGCCAATCTCTTCTTTCTGCCTTTCGCGGGCAAGATGCGCCTGCGCATCCACGACGGGCATCGCCGGCGGGAAATGATGCTCGAGGGAGTGATCTCGATTCTCGAGGGCATGAATCCGCGCATGCTGGAGATCAAGCTGACAGGGTTCCTCGACGACGCCACGCGCGAGCAGAAGGAGCGCGCCGCATGAAAGCCCGCGTGCCGCGCAGCCGTGTAACCCACGACCGCTGGCTGGTGTCGTATGCCGACTTCATCACGCTGATGTTCGGATTTTTCGTTGTGCTTTACGCTTTTGCACGGGCCGACCAGAAGAAACAGGCACAGGTTTCGCAGGCGATCGACTCGGCATTTCGCTCGATGGGCGTCTTCTCAGACGCCGCAAGCCACCAGGCCAACACGGCAGGCGGGGGCGAAGCAGCGGCTGCGGCAAATACGGTGATGGACGAAGCGGTGGTCTCGCCGGCGCAGGTGATGGAGGATCTGGAGCGCATACGGCGCGATCTGGCGGCGACACTTTCCTCGCAGATTGCGGCGCACACAATTTCGCTGGAGATGGGGCGCGATGGATTGGTGATCAGCCTGCGGGAGGCGGGATTTTTCGAATCGGGCTCCGCAGTGCCCAAGCAGGAGGCGCTGCCCACGCTACAACGGATTGCCGCAAAGCTGGGCTCGTCGCCCTACGATTTGCGCATCGAGGGTCACACGGACAATGTGCCGATCCACAACGCGCAATTCGATTCGAACTGGGAGCTTTCAGCGGCGCGCGCAACACACATCGCGCGGCTGTTTCTCGATATGAAGGTCATTCCGCCCGATCGAATTTCGGCCGCAGGGTATGGGGAGTTCCATCCCGTGGCCGGCAACGAGACAGCTGAAGGCCGCGCGGAAAACCGGCGGGTGGACCTGGTGGTGATACCGCGAACGAGATTCAATTTTGCGGCTCCGGCCGCGACGCAGCCGAAGGGCGCTTGGCGCAAGGTGACGGATGGGGAGTGAGAGAGGCAGCGAGTCAGCAAGTTAGCAAGTCAGCGGGTCAGCGAGGCAGTGACTCACTGGCACTGTACTCCGAGCACTTTTACGATGACGCGCTTGCGGCGCTGGCCGTCGAACTCGGCGTAGAAGACGCGCTGCCAGGTACCGAGATCGAGCTTGCCGTTGGTGACGGGCAGTGTGGTTTCGTGATGCAGGAGAAGCGACTTGAGGTGCGCGTCGCCGTTGTCCTCGCCGGTGCGGTGGTGCTTGTAGTCGGAGCGCGCGGGGGCAAGCTCTTCAAGCCATTTGCCGATGTCCTCAATGAGGCCGCTTTCGAGGTCGTTGACGTAGATTGCCGCCGTGATGTGCATGGGCGAGACGAAGCACAGGCCGTCCCTGACGCCACTGCGCTCGACGATCTGCTCGACTTGGTCGGTGATGTGCACCATCTCGCGACGCTTGCGGGTTTCGAAGATTAGATATTCGGTGTGACTCTTCATAAGAAGCCCCTCCAGAGGCGCCGCACAGCAGCGAAAAACATCGCGGTGCTCCCGCCCTTATCCTAAAGGAGCCGTGAAGACCCGCCGAAGACCGGAGGCCGCCGAGCGAATGCGCAAGATGCACGACGACTTGCTGCGAGCGTATGGTCCGCAGCACTGGTGGCCGGCGAAGACGCCGTTTGAGGTGATCCTTGGCGCGTATCTGACGCAGAACACGGCGTGGAAGGCGGTGAAGCGGTCACTCGAGAATCTGCGTGCGGCGGGAGCGCTGACGCCCGAGGGGTTGCGAAGGACTCCACTAGCCAAGTTGCGGCGGCTGATCCGGCCGTCGGGATTCATCAAGCGCAAGGCGCCGGCGCTGAAGGCGTTCGTGACGATGCTCGATAAGGAGTTCGGCGGGTCGCTCGAGGCGATGGCCGCGATGCCGACGGTGGCGTTGCGCGAGCGGCTGCTGGAGTTGCCGGGCGTGGGGCCTGAGACGGCGGACGCAATTTTGCTTTACGCGCTGGGCCATCCGGTTCCGGTGGCGGATGAATATTTGCGGCGCATTGCCGATCGACACGAGTTGATTGCGCCGGAGCCAGGCCGCAAACACATTTCGTACCGTGCGCTCACGGAACTGACGCGGCGGGCGTTTGCGGGCGATGCGGAGCGGGATCAAGTGCAGCTCTTCAACGAGTTCCACGCGCTGACCGTGGCCGTAGGCAAGGCGCATTGCGGAAGGACGGCGCGGTGCGAGGGGTGTCCGCTGGCAAACGATCTATGCCACTTGCGGGGCTAGCTGTCAGCTATCGGCTTTCAGCCTTCAGTTCTTTTGTACAGGCTCAGGGAGCTGTGCTCGCGTGAGGTTAGCCGGAAGCTAAAAGCTGAAGGCTGAGGGCTGTCTTTTTAGCGTAATCTGATTGCATCATGAGCCCAACTCCGCAGCAGCCACAACTGAACCTTGCCCAGACAGCCGACTACCGCGAGTCCTACGCCAACAGCGTGCAGGTGCGGGTGAGCGTGTGGGACTTCCAACTGGTCTTCGGCCTTGCCTCCAGTGAGAGCCCCGACCAGGTGACCATCCGCAACCACCAGGCGATCTTTTTGAGCCCGCAGCAGGCCAAGGCATTGTGGAACGTGCTGGGCCAAAACATCGCTCAGTACGAACAAGCCTTTGGCACGCTCAACCTGGAGCCGCAGAACCAGAACTTTCCGCGCGGGCCAGTGAACTAGCAGGGATCAGGGAACAGGGATCAGGGATCAGCGCAGACCGCGGTCGAGTCGCCGCGTTGCAAATTCCTGGTCTGCAGTGCGCCGCCAAAGACTGGAGCGAGGAGAAGATGGTGAGCGAGGAACAAGGCGCCGGGGCTGGATTGGGGATGAGCGCGGGCAAAAAGATCGCGCACAGCCGAGGAGCGAGCCCTTGCGCCTGAAAGGAATTTTAAGCCCGCGGATGGATCGCCCGCTGCCGATCTGGATGATCTTCCCCGTGATTTTCATGGCGCTTTACGCCAGCCACTTTACGCTTTTGCGATTGCCTTATTACTGGGACGAAGCTGGCTACTACATTCCGGCGGCGTGGGATTTGTTTCGCACCGGCTCGCTGATTCCCACCACTACGTTGAGCAACGCCCATCCGCCGCTGCCCAGCATTTATTTGGCGCTGTGGTGGAAAGTTTCGGGCTACTATCCCGAAGTGACGCGCGAGGCCGTGCTGATGGTTGCCGCGCTTGGGCTGCTGGCGGTGTGGCGGCTGGCGATGCGCGTGGTGGGCGTGGCCGCGGTCGCGTTCTGGACGGTGTTGCTGACAGGAATTTACCCGATCTGGTTCGCACAGAGCTCGCTGGCGCAGGCCGACATTTTTGCCGCAGCATGTTCGATGTGGGGGCTGGTTTACGCGCTGCCGGCGCGCGGGCGCGTGGCGTGGGCCGCGGCGCTGTGGTTTTCAGCGGCCGCGCTATGCAAGGAAACCGCGATCGTCATTCCGCTGACGCTGGCAGCGGTCGCGATCGCAGAGGGTCATCGATTGGGTAAGCCGGCGCGGCCAAAGTTGTGGCGCGAAGCGGCGTGGCTGTCAGCATGCGTTGTGCCGCTGGCTGGGTGGTACGCATATCACTACGCCAAGACCGGATTTCTCTTCGGCAATCCCGAGTACCTACGCTACAACGCCGAAGCGACGTTGACGCCGCTGCGGATCCTGGCCGCGTTTGGGCATCGCGCGGTTCACCTGACGATGCACATGAACCTTTTTGTTCCGGTGGGGATAGCGTTTGCGGCATTGCTGCTGAACCCGCGGCCCGATGCCGTGGGCCATACACGGGCAGCGCTCGCGCCGGCGGCGATGCTGCGGATCTTTCTGCTGCTGTTGGCCAACGCAGTGCTCTTCAGTGTGCTTGGCGGCGCGCTGCTGACGCGGTATCTGCTGCCGATGTATCCGCTGGTGCTGCTGGTTGCGGTGACGACCTTCTACCGGCGCGTGCCTTACTGGCACGGAGTGGCACTGCTGTCTGCGGCGGCGTTTTTAGTGGGCTTGTTCATCAATCCACCGTACGGATTCGCACCGGAGGACAACCTGGCGTATGCGCGCGTGGTGAGGATGCACCAGGCGGGGATCGCGGAACTGGCGAAGCTCTATCCTGGAGCGACGGTTCTGACGGCGTGGCCCGTGAGCGACGAACTGACACACCCCGAGCTGGGTTACGTGAAGCAGCCGTGGGATGTTGTTGCGATTGACGATTTTTCGGCGGCGCAGATTGGACGAGCCGCGCAAGAATCGCAGGCGTACTCCGCAGCGCTGGCATTTTCGACGAAGTACGATCCGGCTTCGCCGCTCTTGAGGCTTGGCGGAGAGGCGCTGGACGAGCGCTACTTCGGCCTGCACCACGATCTGCCGCCTGAGGCGATTGCGCAACAACTGGGCGGAACGCTGGTGTGGAAGCGCGATCAGGATGGCATGTGGATCGCGCTGATACGCTTCAACCACCCGATGGAAGCGCGGGTGGAGGTAACCGCGCCGTTTCGTTGACAATGCTTTCCGCCGCCCCTACGGGGCTGAGCTCGTTTTTCGCGTGCTTCCCAGGATTCCGTCCGCTGCCCACCCCACGGACCAAAACCTGTCCGTGGGGACCCCGGGTGCGTGCGGACTCCATCCTGGGCTAAATTCCGGCGTCCCTCCGGGACGCTCGGTTGCCCGCAAATCACTCTTGGGGCGCGGTGGCTGGCGCATGTTCTTCGGCGATTTCCTTCAGCTTGAGATAGACGGCGTTCGTCCATCCGAAGCCGGTGACATTCTGCGAATAGCCCGCGCTGACGGAAACCTGTGCATTGCCCTCGACCACGTTGTACTTTTCGCGGATGGTGCCGTCGGCGGCAAATCCGGCATCGACGGTTGCGTCGAAGTGGCGCGCGATGCGCCCGGCATCGGCGCGGAAGCCCATGGCATCGAGCCCAGCGACGGCAATCCAATTTGTGGGGGCCCAGCCGTATGGCTCATCCCATTGCAAACCGGTGTTCGTATTGCTCATGGATAATCCGCCGCGACGCTCGAAGAGATTCAACGTGGCCTTGATCGCGTTGGCTTCTTCGCGGGTGGCAACGCCGGCCCAGAGCGGATAGAGCGACGTAATGAATGCGTAGTCCGACGGCTTGCGGTGGATGAAATCGTAATCGGCGAATACACCCTCTTTCGGCTGCCACAAATACCGTTGCATGGCGGCGGCGCGGGCATTGGCGCGGCGGTGCCAGCGGCGCGCGTCCTGCGGCAGGCCAAGCAAGTGCGCGAAATGCGCCATATCGCGCTCGTACCTGTAGAGCAGGCTGTTGAGACATACCGGAGCGTAGTGATGCGTGGCGCCCGAAAATGGGCCGAAGCGGTTGCTGGTATCGAAGCCGGATTCGCGCACGGCGCGGTCGCCCTGGTAGAAGTCGCGAGTGAGCCGGTAGCCGCCAAACCATGCGCGCGCGCAGACAACGCTGGCTAGCACATCGCAACTCGCGACCTTGAGGCGCGCCGCTGCAGCCGCACTGGGATGCTCCGCGCCCTTGACCAGAAAACCGGCGGCTTGCGGGCTGGGATGCTCGACGAGAGACCGGATCACGTCGGAGTAGTAAGTGCTGGCGTCGGCCATTTCGGGCACGGGTCCGGAGCCATAGTCGTAGTAGCGGGTCAGTCCGGTACTGCCTGCCCGGTGCTCGGGGCGCGTCCACGTGGAGTAATCTTTCGCGGCCACATCGTAGGCATTCGCCAGCCATTCCCGCGCCTGTGCGCGGCCTGCCGGTGTGGCTGGGAAGCTCGTAGGGTCTTCGTATACTGCGCGGATCATTGAAGTGAGAAACGGCGGCTGCGAGCGCGTGAGGTAGTAGGTGCGATTGGCATTGAGCACCGATCCGTATTGCTCCACTTCAAAGAGGAAGTTTTCGACGATGCCTTTTGCGAGCGCTTCGTGGTGGTCGGCCTCGAGGCCGAGAAGAATGAAGTAACTGTCCCAGCCGTACATCTCGTTGAAGCGACCGCCAGGAACGACATAGGGATGAGGCAGGTAGAGCAGGCCCTGAGCGGGCAAGTCGCGAGACTGGATGTCGCCGAGCTTGAGAATGCGGCGCGGCAGGGTGAGGACTTTGACGTGGCATTTCTGCTCGACGGAAAGAACGTCAGGCGGAGTGGGAAATCCGGCGGGCAAATAGAGAACGGAAATGCCGGAGACTTTGACATCGGCCAGCGAGCGGCAATCGGTGACAGAGCGCGTGAGCAGATCCCATGAAGCGTGGATGTAGCGAAGCGTCGCCTGCGGATCGGATGGGGCAGGAGCGGGAGTCTGGGCGCGGGGAGCTGCGAGGGCGGCGAAAAACAGAAGGTGAGACAGCTTCATGCCAACTCCAAAACAGACGCGCGAATTCCTGGAGTGTAACGCACGACGCAAATATTTTCCGCAACACGGGAACAGTTTGGGTGAGGCTGGTGTCTACATGAGCACAGTGGTACCGAATGGGATGATCGGAGGCTTTTAGAGCGGAACCAGAGCGAAAGTGCTCTCGGAAGCAAAATCGAAGGCGAATTTTTCTTGAGGAAAAATCCGCTTGGCAGTTTCGCTTTTCGGACGCGTCCG
>JBEKKI010000065.1:0-44141 GCA_050010795.1 Occallatibacter sp. | reverse complement strand
CATCGTGATCAAAGCCCCGCCGGCCGTGTTTGAGCAGGCTCCCGACGCCGCGAACGTCACCGTTCCCGTTCCACTGCCGCCCGAGCTGCTTACCGTAAATGTCGCGCCATAAGCCTGCGCTGCTCCTGGAACTCCTGTTACCGTGAGCGTGGCCTGTGTGGCCAGAGCCGCAGCCACCGTCGCTGCCGCTGAAGTCGCGCTCATCGTGATCAAAGCCCCGCCGGCCGTGTTTGAGCAGGCTCCCGACGCCGCGAACGTCACCGTTCCCGTTCCACTGCCGCCCGAGCTGCTTACCGTAAATGTCGCGCCATAAGCCTGCGCTGTTCCTGGAACTCCTGTTACCGTGAGCGTGGCCTGTGTGGCCAGCGTCGCAGCCACCGTCGCCGGGGCTGAAGTCGCGATGTTGTAGTCAGCATCCGCAGCTTTGGTCGCGGTCACCGAGCAGGTGCCCGTGCCGCTGATCATGGTGATTAAGGCTCCGCCCGAGGTGTTCGAGCAGGCTCCCGACGCGGCGAATGTCACCGCGCCGGTGCCGCTGCCACCCGATGATCCGACCGTAAAGTTCGAACCATTCATCTGCGGCGTCCCGGGCATTCCGGTCACAGTCAATGTGGTCTGGTTCGCCTTGATTGCGGTGCCCGCCAGGTTAATTGTTTGTGGCGAACCGGTATAACTGTCGGTCAGGGTGACTGTACCGGCGATCGACCCAACGGCTTGCGGGACGAAGTCGACGCCAATGTTGCAGATACTGCCTGCGGCGGTGCCGGCCAACGTGGTGGTAGAGCTGCAGGTCGTCGAGGCATCGGATGTGAAGCTGCCACCTGCGCCAGCCGTAGTGGTCGTGACGGTTGGGTTCGCTGTGAGGGTGATCGCGGAGCCTGAACCTGTGCCGACATTCTCAACGATAACCAATTGCGGGCTGTCGGAGCTGGTCGCCAGGTAGGAAGTGGAGGCGAAGTTCAGCGTCGGCGGGTCGACATAATCCAGCTTGAGAACCGGATTGTTGCTCCCGAGATTATCCGAATCGAGATAGATGTTTCTGCCGAGGTCGACCGCAATGCCGTAGGGAGCAGCGAGACCCGATGCCAGGGTTGTGATCGATCCACCGACCGGGAACTCCTGTAACTTAGTCCCGCTAATGAAGAAGAGATTGGCGGCGCCATCAACGGCAAGACCAGTTGGCGTTGTCAGGCCGCTGACGAGCGCTCCGGCAGGCGCAGCAAATTTGCTGGCAGATGTGAGCTCGTAAATGGCGCCAGCTCCAGAGTCGGCCACATAGAGATTGCCGTCGCCGTCGAATCCAAGAGCGGCCGGGTTGCTGAATGTGAACGAGCTGGCGATCTGGTTCACAATTGTGTAATTGCTGGCCTGGAGGATTTCATAGACGGCGGCTCCGGAGCCGTCCGCGACAAAGATGTCGTCGTCAGCATCGACAGCAATCCCGATAGGATCGGCAAAAGTGAAGCTGACACCGTTCTTCTTCAGGCTGCTGAATGAAACCGCCGTGCCCCAGGTGGTCCCATTGTAGGGAATTTCACTGATCGTCTTGCTGCCGGAATCGGCGACAAAGACGTTGCCAGCGCCGTCTACCGCGACCGCGGCAGGCTTGGTAAAGGACCCGCCAATGGCTGTGACCGTGGAGCCGGAGATAACATCAACTGCGCCAGCCGAATTATCGGCAACGAAGACGTTGGCGCCATTGCGGCTGACCGAAAGACCCATCGGCATGCCGAAGGTGCTTTTCAGCGTGGCCGGCACATCGGATGCCGGTGCGACGTAAATGAGCTGCGGCCCGGTGCCGCCTCCATAGAGATAGGCCTGGGCAATCACCGCACCAGAACCGTTCAACAAGTCGACGGCGCCGTAGAGGGAGCCGGATATTTTGGGAGTGAAATTGACATTGACCGTGCACGTTTCACCGGAAACGTACGAGTGACTTGTGCCTTGCGTGGTGCAGGATCCCGTGCCCGCGTCGACATAGTCAAGGCTGGCGATACCCGAGGTGAGAACGAGAGGAGCCTTGATCGTTCCCGCCGAGTTGAACTCAAACTGAAGAGTTCGACCGATGGTCCCGACGTTGGCCTGCGGCTGCCCGGCATCGATGCCAAGCACGTTGATTTGTTCGATGGAATCTAGGCCGGAATACGAGTCGGCTACGATGAATGTGCCATTGCCGTCAAAGAACGCGTCCATGGGAATTTCAAGGGGAATTCCAGAACCTCCCCTGGCAAACTCCTGCACATCGGCGTAGCCGGACGCGATGGTTGCCTCTTCAAGCGCATTCCTGTAGGGATCGGTGACCCACAGATTGCCGACAGGATCGATGGCAATTCCAACGGGGGTGTTGAAGGTGGCGGTGCCGAGAACGGCCGCTGTGGCATAACCCGGCGCTGAGAGCTTGTAGATGTCCAGGCCGGTGCTGCTGATGACATAGAGGTTGCCGGCGGCATCGACAGTGAGCCTGCGAGGGGCTGGAACGGTTCCGCCCAGCGTTGTAGCCGAGCTGCCGCCGCTTGCCACCTCACTCACAGAATTGTTCTTGAAATCCGTTATAAAGACGTTGCCGCTGGTATCGGCGGCCACACCATAGGGAGCTCCCCAGGTAGCGGTGATTTTAGCGGGAGTGCCGTTGTAGTTTCCAGCCGAATACGGAATCTCCCAGACGGCGCCAGCAGGATTGCCATTCGTTGAGCAATAGGTTGACCCCGAAGTTGGAGCGGCGCCGCAGCCGTAATCGGTGAACCAGAGGTTGCGGTTAGAATCGAGGGTGACGCCATAGATATAGATGTATGGAGAGCTGGTGGCAGTACCCGCGGCCAGCGAAACCGGCGTGTTGTAGCCGCCAGATCCATTGGGCGTGATCTCCCAGACATGGGTGAACCCGCTTCCACCCGTTGCGGCATTGCCGGCATCGGCGACAAAAATGTCGTGGTTGGCGTCCATGACGACGCCGACCGGATTCAGGACATTTGTCGAGTAGTTGCCCGTGTAGAGATTTGTGGTGTAGCCGCTGAAATGCGCGGTCTGCGCATTGAGAGAAATCCCGGGGCCGCACAGAAGGGTCAACACGAGAAAGGCAACGACAATTCTCAAGCTCCGCGAGATTGAGTCGAAGCAATCGCGGAGCGGGAAATGCGTGAATTGATCCGGAGAGGGATTTATCACGTGGCAATCAAGAGTAGCGGTCATGAACTTTCTTCTCCCATGGGTGGAGTCCGCTAGCGAACGGAAGCACTGACTGGCGAGTGACAACAATCCGACGAACGGAGAAATAACCTGGAGGATATCCAGTTATGGACTGTAGGGTGAGTCTCCTGCCTAAAGCTGGTTTGGATTCTACCGACCCAAAACGGTAAGACAATACCTATATTGGGGGATCGGAGGCGAGGAGAAAGAGGTGGGTGGGTGTTCGGTTATCGGTAAGCTAAGAAACGAGTTGTTCTTTATACCGGTTCGGCCAACAGCGAGAAGAAAACCGGCTGAAATCAATAGAAAAACTGCCTGAGATTGGTGCAGGCTATTGGACGCGCGTTCGTCCGGGATACGGGGCTATGCCCCGAAAGTAACAAGCCTTGGTAACTTCCGATTGGGCCTATTTCAATGAGGCTGTTGTTTCATTCCACTGGACCAAGATTATCTCCGCCGGCAATGCCTTCATGCGGCGAATGAACCGAGGCTCTCGACTTATCCCGCGATCATGCAAAGACTCCCAACAGGCCCGCGAATCACAGGTGTCGCCGGGATGATTCAGCGAATCGAACCAGTTTGACTTTATGGCGATGAAGAAAACGTGCGAGCCGAGTAATGCCTCTCTCTCATCTTCGTCACAGGCGGGCATACACTCGATCTCCGATCCAGGAGGTCAAGCGAAGAGGCAAACGACGCCAGATTGCCCTGACCGTTCCTGCCAAAAGAGATTCGGAATCGTCTGAAGAACTCTCCGGATCGGCAAATCCGGGGAAGTAATAGCGGTAGAGACGCACAGGCTCGGAGCCCCATTTGCTCTTGAATCGAACCAAGCCGTCTTCGCCTTCGGGAACTTCGCCGAAGTCGAGGATGCGGAATCCGTCGCGACGCGCGTCGTTGATAGCCTGGAGGAAGATGATGTCGTTCGGCCGAAGGCCAAGATCACTCGTTTGTGACGCGCCGAAAGCGTAGGTGACAGTTTGGCCAAGGTAAAAGAAGATGCACCCGCCGATGATTCTTGATCCTGCTGCTGTTTGTTGCTCGGCGAGCAGGAGACGTATGAGCCCTTTTGGCCGCATTCGCTCCCAGAGAGCCTGGAAGAGACGGTAAGAGCGGGCCGGCACGACATTGCGCCGCATGGTTTCGAGATACAGGGTGTACCAGGCGGCTAAATCAGCTTCTGTCTCGGCCGGGCGCGTGCGCAGCCCGTTTGCAATAGCCTTGTTGACGGCCCTCTTGATGCCGGCCCAATTCTGACTGTTAGGAACCCGAAACGGCTCTTCTTGGTTTTCAGGAAAACGCAACAAATAAGTGAGGCGCCAAGGTTTGGTGACGAGGCCGTCGACCAGCCCACTCAGTTCTGTCCCTTGTGCCTTGATCTGCAATCGGACATGGCTGGCCGACGCACGCCTGACGGCTTCTTCAAGCAGGAGAGTTGTGGCGCGTGGATCTGTGGTCAGGGGTCCGGCAAGGGGAGTGCGAGGGAGCGACGAGAGTCGAGGCCCGCTCAGCGGGTTTCCCTTACGGAAGGGAACGCCGCGCGTAAATATCAGCGGGAAGAGGCCGAGAAGCTTCCCATCGGCGTCTTCACATATGAGATAAACACTCGACTGCCGATACTCCTGCTCCAAGGACGAGAGCCAGGCTGGGTGATGGTAGACCAGAGCATCCGGATGCTGCATCACGAATGATTCCCAGCGAGGATCGAGGCAGGGATTCGCCTCTCTGACGCTGAGGCGGAGAGAGTCTACCTGGACAGCGTGATTTTCGCGATCCGCGATTCCGTTAACCACACTCACAACTTGACCCGTACCTTAAGGACGCCGAGCGGATGCTCAGCGTTCCAACGTCTGAGTTTGATCCGGCTCCGTTTCGCCATTGCGGAAACGTTCCGTGGATAGAACGTCGATCAAACCTTGATAGTCTTCGCTCTTCCGCTCTGAGCCATCGATTGTGTCATTCTCCAGAGGATGCGCGACAAGCGACTCGCGAACGTCATTGGCCGGGGTCACCTCCGACTTCCCCGTCGCCGAAGCATCCTCTTCATTTGACAGAGTGAAACGAACAGTATCGCTGGAACTGACCACAACCGAGCAGTGGCCGTCGTCGACTGATCGCGCAATCAGCTTCTCGCGCAATTCGGGATTCGAAATAATAACGTGATCGGCAAACTTAGCCGAAAGCTTCTCGAAGATCTTCAGGATGCCGGCAGAGAGTTTGTTGAGGGAAGAACTGGATTGGGTATCGAATCGTTCCGGGGCGGCGTCGCGGAATTCGAGAATGAGTTTTGCGCCGGAGAGTTTCGGACGCCATGCTACGAAGACCATCAAGTCAGGAACATTCTGGATGTGGATGACATCGTAGCGATTGTGATTATGTAGTTTGCCAACGGCGAATGAGGCCCGGGCAAGGAAGAGCAGTTGATGCAACAATCCAGTCAGCGGTCCGGGCTCAGTGTCAGTGCGAGCGAGGACGTGGTGGACGGTTACACCGTTGAGCCTTGTTATGGCGGCGCCCGCCGATGCAGGACGGACTGAAATGACGTCTACCATGTCACCGCGCCCAGTCAGATTTTCAGCGAAAAGGCGGATGCGACTGTCTGATTCGTACTCCGTCTGCGCGATGACGCAGATCTTGCGGCGGGTATTGCGGCTGCCAACAGGCAGTTTCTGGCAATAGTAGCGGGCGACGTCGCGGGGAAGAGCGTGCCAGAAGTTGCTGTTGTACTTCTCGCGGGCATACTTGAGGAACTCTTCATAATATGCAACTGGATACTCGTCGCGGGCCGGGTTTCCTTCAAAGCACATGTAGTCGGGATGGGTATTGATGAGCGCCATGCCGCCGTGTTGCGCGACCCAATCGAGTTTCTTCTTCCAGATGTCGATGTTCTTTTCACCAAGCACTTTGAAAAGGGAAAAGTCTTGCACCAGACTGTAGGGCAACTCCACGTATCCCGTGTTGCCCTCTCCCTGCACCCAAAAGGGGAAGATGGTCGACATACCATCTGGCTGAGGTTCGAAAGGATCGACGTCAAAGGTCGAGGCGTCGTATTCAGATTGGAGTGTGTGAATCCAGCCCAGCCTGTGCTGCATTAATGGAGAACGGAACCCGCAGGCCCCCCAGTTCCCGAGAACCTTACGGATTTCGATCGCCTTCGCCGCAAACTTTTCTCTCGACTGATAGAGCTTTCCGTCGTGTTCCAGCCCGTGCACGCCCGGCTCGAATCCAGAGCAATTCAGCAGATCGAGCAACTGATTATCAACCTGATACTCGCCTTTTGGAACAAGGTTAAATGAGGCGCGGAACCCGTATTTCCGCGTAAGGTCTATGAGGCGCGGGATCCGATCGAAGCCCTTCTGTCCCTCTACATCGTGTGTTAGAACGAGAGCGAATTGCTTGCCATCCGGCCACCCGGGCCATCCGGGAGGAACGGCACAAGCGGATGCGTCAATCGGCCACACTTTTGCAAAGGCTTTGCGCCGGCGCTGCGCACGCACCTGGCGAAGGGCGAGGCGGAGGCGCCACGGCAAAATGGGCTTTAGCGTATAGTAGATTTTTGTCAACATGGGGACGTCTGCCTCTTGATAAACAAAGTTTCCGGATTGATTGAACCTTTGCGTATCCCAGCCGGATCTGTTGCGGAAAGCGTAAGGTACATTTAGTCAGCCGACATGACGGTAAAGCAGGTTGCCAACCACGCGGAGGGCGAAATCTGGCGCTGCGGCGGTCACGCTTCTGACGGCGTTCCTGAGCCACGGCCTTGTAGCAGTCAAGTCCCTTTCAGGGTAATTCCAGTACTGGAGTATCGATGGGCGAGCGCCCCAATGGTCCTTGAACGCGATGAGCCCCTCGCCATCCGAGTCCGACCGGCCCATGTCGAGCTCCTCCTGGCCGTTATCCTTGGCCTCCTGAATGGTACGCCAGAACAGAAGGGGCGTACCGCCGAAGCGGCTGGCCGCATGATCACTGCATCCGTACTTGTAAACAACAGTGCGGCGATGCGAGATGGTGAGGATTCCGGCGACAGGCACGCTGTCATTCGACGCGATGCGAAGCTTCAGGTCCCTTCCAAAGGCGGCCATGAGAGCCCGGAACCAGCGTGGCGGCTGTGGGGGCAGGCCGTGGCGGCGGCGTGTGATTGTCATCAGGCGGAGAAACTTCTGGAGCAGTTCCTCGGAGTTTCCGTCTTCGTATTGCAGCTTCTCACGATCGGCGCGGCGAATCTTGCGCTGGATGGAATCCTTGTGAAAGCCGCGATAAATCGTTTCGATCGGCGGCCGCAGGTCGAGCCGATGGAAAACGTAAGAGTGATCCTTGCCAAGCCCGGCCGCCTTGCCTGGTTCATAAGAGATTGGCCGTATCTCGAAGCGCTTGTACCGACCGGCGTCAACCTGCTGCCGCGCGTGCCGCAGAAGAGGGTCAAGATCACCCGGTTCGCTGGTCAACGGCTCGCAATGATCCGAGAAGGGCAGCGAAACAAGGCGCCGGCCAGTGAGCCAAGAGTTTATCTCGCAGAAGACGATCCCGTTTCGTAAAGGCATCCCCGGCGAAGACGTCGTGAACACCACCGGGCGATATCCATAGGCCATCTCAAGCGCACGCAGCCACCTGGGATCGTGAAAAAGCGACGCGTGGGGATGGCTGGCTACAAGTTGCGCCCAGCGAGGATCCGAGACGGGATGAATTTCGTAGGGAGTGGACACCGGTCCATGAGTCCGATCTAATTCGGCAAGGAGGTTCCGCGATGGAGATCTGCCCACGGTTTTTTCGTGTTGCCGTGACTCAGACACGGATGCCATCGCGATGCTGTCTCGACTTATTGAAGAGCTAGCAGACAAAAGAACTCCACACATGAAAAGAATTCAGCGCACTTAAAGCCATAGTCATACGCTTGGGTTGACATATCTTCCAGCCATGGTGATCAAGCGGGTGCAAACCGTACTTTCCATGCGCCCATGATTTTGCTGCCGGCAAACAAAGCGCTGCGCCGAGGCCGCGGGAACAGAAGCATAAGCACCGTTCCTACTCCAAGGCCAACAGGCGCGCAGACAAGCAGCTGGATGAAGGGGTTCACGTGAACCATGGTCTGATATATACCCGCGGTAGCGAGATACACTGCGACCCAGCAGGGAACATGAGATACGAAGCCCAACCACATGTCGCTTGTGCAGACCGGGCCGCGGCGGCCGGCGATGAAATAAACAATGGGCAGGCGAACCAGAATGCCCATCACCGCATTCGCAGCGACGACGCCTAGCGGCCCCCAATGCAGTCCAATCGAGTAGGCAATGACGGTGACCAAGCCAGCGAGCGCGTGATTGCGCAACTGGTCTTTTCCCCGGCCTTGACTCTCATAAAGCCAGGCGCATATTTCCGCAAGCGGCCAAGTGACCCCGATGATGGCAAACGCCATCAGCAGCGGAATCACGCCCGTCCACTTCGGGCCCAGAATCACCAGCACAATCGGCTTCGCCAGGGCAAAACACATGGCGGAAAATGAGAAGACCATGAGAGCCAACCCGTCATAGGCCTGCATATAGCTGCGTCTATATCGCTCCTGATCTGATTGTAGCCGCGACAAGACCGGAATCATGACGGAGTTGATGGGCGAAATGACCTGCTGAATCGGCCGTGACAACAAAACCTGAGCGCGCGTGTAGAGACCGAGCGGCGCCGCTCCAAAGAAGCGGCCGATCAAGATGCTATCGCAGTTGCCGGTGAACTGTACGATCAGATCAGCCACGCTTAGATGTGTTCCAAAAGTGACCATCGGCCGGACGCCGCTGTTCCTCGACGGCAAGTGCGGCCGCCAACTTGAGATCACCCAAGTCATCACCAACCCGCCTGCTGCGGTGAGCACCTGCTGAGCCACGAGGGCCCAATACCCAAACCCCATCCAAGCCAGGACGACACCGCTTATGAACCCGATCGCCATCGAGGACACGTCGATGACAGCCAGTGCCTGGAATCGCATCTGCCGAGTCAAGAGTGCCTGATGCTGCGCCGTTGAACCGGCGAGCACAAATACCAGCGACATGCCCAACATGATGCCTTCGACACGTGAATCGCGATAAAACCACGCAAGGAACG
Source organism: Occallatibacter sp. (assembly GCA_050010795.1). Classification (GTDB taxonomy): domain Bacteria; phylum Acidobacteriota; class Terriglobia; order Terriglobales; family Acidobacteriaceae; genus Telmatobacter. Next base: position 34,865 of record JBEKKI010000065.1, on the reverse strand, counting down.
GCGCCAGCGCGACGCAGATTCCCGTAAGGAGCACACCGAAGGCGACATTAATCCAGAACAAATTGGACACTTGCTCTTGCGTTATTTCTTCACGCTGGACGGTCGCTCTTGAGAGCCCAAGATCTTTAAAGACATTGACGATACTTGTAACTCCGAGCACCATCCCAACTAACCCAAAGTCTTTAGGGATAAGCAAACGCGCCAGGATGGCGGCAGCTCCGAGGTTCATGGCGAACTTTGCCGCCTGCGCACTAAAGGTGACAAAGCCACCGGAAACTGCGCGATGCCCGATGTTTTCGATCAGATGGTCAGTGCGGAAGTGATCAGTCTGCGACGCTTCAGCCGAAACACTTACCTTGTCTCGTAAATCAGTGCTCAAGGAATTCCTTTGAAGTGGTCAACCTATAGTTTGCGAGTTGCGGTGATTAGTGGCCCAATACTCGTATATCGATGATTTAGGCCGTGCGAGCTCGATGCTTACGAGGCGATCCAGTCCTCGAAAGGAGCTTTTCGACTCAGAGCGACCCCGAGCGCCGTGCCAATGGTATTCGTCAGCAGGTCCGTCATGCTGGAATCGCGGGTAGGCAGAAAATACTGCACAGATTCAATGACGAAACTGACTAGCATTCCTAGAAGAAGCGCCGTCAACCGTGGCCGAGACGTGAATCGAATGAGGAAAAACCAGGTTGCAAAAAAATACCCAAATGGGATAAAGCCCGCAACGTTGAGTGCAACGTCGGACCAATAGCTTCTGGTCATCCAACCATCCCACCGGCTACGATATTGCGCCCATACAGGAGTCAGGAACTCCCGATGTACGAGGCGATACCGCGGTGGGATCTGAAGCGAGTCTCTGGCGTGAGCTGAGGCATCGTAAACCGTATCGCCGGCTCTTTCGTTGAACCGATACAAAGCGACTGGAAGAGGCTCACCTTCTGCGAACGGCGTTTGACCTTGCAACCATCGACTCGCGTGGTGCTCAATCTCGGCCGGCGTGAGGAGTGAGCTATAGATCGCCACGCCTGTGATTTGCCCGCGCCACCCATCCTGAACTACGGAACTGCCAAGAACGAGCGTGCCGGATAGATCGCGTGCCAAGTCATTATGAAATTTCGATTCGCTCACTTGAGCGCCATTTACATAGAGGGTCGCCTTATCCTGTGTACTTGCGATGGTGAGGACTACGGGTTCTTTCCCGGAAAATACGCCGCGTGTTGCCCACCATTCCCTGACCAGATTTCCAGGCGGTTCATGGTTGGGCCGCTGGACCGCCAGACTGCCGTTGAACTGGCGTAAGGCAAAAACATAATTGGGATTCGGGAAGTCATCGAACGCAAGAATGGTTCCGGAACCTGACGAGCCGGCCGGGCGCAGACAAATTTCAAGCACTGCCGGCCCCGCTGGCGAAAGTTCATGAAAGGGGCTTTCGCCGATTGCGATGCCACGGCCGCCGAACTGGAGGCCGTTTTGACCCGGGAGCCACTGCACCTGATTTTCCGGGGCACAAAAAGGCCAGAGCCCGGCAACGAGGATTACGCCAAGAACGACAATGCAACAGAGGCTCCAGAACCTGATGAACGCTTTGTGCCTTGCTTCTTTGCTTCCGGCCATGCGCCCGCTCACGTCGCGTTCCTTGAAGCTTGTGTTCCGAGGCGGATCGAAGTTTGTATTCCGAGGCAGATCGATCGCATGCTCGCATTACGGGTTCGATAACCGGGAAGGCAAGCCGCGCGCGCGAACGATGAAGTGAAGGGGGCTTAGTTCAAGCCCCTTCACCAAGATGAATGCGGCTTTCGCGTGCTGTTACTGTTGCACGACCGTATTCGTAAGGTTTATGGCTGCCGCCGGAACCACTCCGCTGCCGTAGCAGGTGTTGGCGTTAAAGGTGTAGGGGCCGCCAGCCCCGCCATCGGTGCCGTGCATCACGTTGAGGAAGCAGGCTTCGGCCGGGTTGCCGAAGCTGTGCCCGCCAGGACCTGTTCCTCCGCTCACATCGGGCCCTGTTGCAGGATAGGGCAGCGAGCCCCACCAAGACGGTTTGCCGCTAAGGTAAAACGACGGGGGCAATAAGATTGCGCTCGCAACCCAGGAGATCGCTCCGGAGATATTGTTGAAATTCCCTTGAAGAACATCGGTGTTTGAAACGACGCGATCACCTGACCCACCACTGTCGCTAGATTCACCGTACCCGAATGTCCACCCATAAGCATCCGCGTCGTAGCTCCGGTTTGTCGGGTACTCGATGGAGGCAATCTGCCCGCAGGGACTGCCGTAACACAACAGAGACTGATCCTGTGTGCTACCAACTACGTTTCCGACGAAGTTGTCGTACAGCGACAACTGGGATTGTTGGATTGCGCGGGCCGCTTGAAATGCATACCAACCGTTGCTTCCCGAGCAAGTGACGGTTCCGCGTCCCGATAAGGGGTTACAGATATGGCTGGTTCCAATCACCCAATTGCGGAACGCTGTGGCCTGGCTCGATGTTCCCCAAATCGAGTCATAGTCAATCATCGATGTCACGTTGCCCTCGAACAACGTGTATTGGGGATGCGCGCCGTGAAAATCCATGCCGCCGATCAGGAAATTCGTCGATCCGCTATCGAATTCTCCCTCTGTGTAGTTGTAGCTGACGACATTTCCCGCTGCTCCCCATTCAAGCATGATCGAGGTATGCGTTCTCTCAATGATATTGTTTTCGAACAAGGAGGCACTGGTTTTGTACGCGATCTGGATGTCGGAGTCATGTGTTCCCGGTGCGTGAAGGAAGGCGTTGGAGAAATAACTGTCGCGAACCTCGTCATGGAATCCCCAATAAATCTCCGCGTGGTCCCCATCGGCATAATTCGACTCGACTCCTTTGATCCAGCAGTACGCGCAGAGGTTCATACCGAAGCTTGAACCCCATCCGGTGTTGTTCGCATATACTTGCAGATCCTCAACTCCGGCGTAGCTCGCTGACATGGTGATGGGAACAGCAACCGGAGAATTGGTATACGCGCCGTAAAGCCCAGGCGAAATAGTGACGCTTGAGCCGCTCACGCCCGTGACTGCGACAATCTGGCCACGGACAAGGCTTCCATTGCTCGTCCATCCGTCGCACCAGGTGCAGGCACCCTCCGTTCCCGTCGAAGAAACAAAGCTTGAATTATTTGTTTCTGTCACCACCAGGTATCCACCGGCCTTAATGGACGATGCACTGCTGACAGTGATGGTGGTTGACCCGGCGTTTGCTCCACCCGTGATATTTACCGGACTGTAGTTTGGGAAACCAGAACCTAAACTAATGAAATCTCCGCCACCGCCTCCTGAGCTATTCAAAATCGTCTGGTTGGCGCCGGCTCCGCGGAGCGTGACGTTGGAGGGGATGTTGATGGTAGCGCTAATGTTGTAAGTGCCCGCCGCGAGGAAGACGGTTTGACCGCTCGGGCAGGATGCCAGTGCCGAATTGATCTGAGCGGCAGAGGCCGACGAAGTCAGGCTGGCGCAGTTGGTTGTCCTTGCCGGAATCCCACCAACTCCTGAGTTCGACCAATTGATCGCCTGGCTGCTGTTTAAGATTCCCGACCACGTTTGAGCGTAACCGCAAAGGGAGACAGCAAAGAACAAAAAGGAAAAACTTGTAGCAATCCGTTTCATATTGCCTCGAGTATCCTCTTCCCTTCAGCCTAGTTGTTATTGATTTTCAAGCAATTCAGGCTTCGATCAGGGACGATATTGTTTAGGACAAACGATCAAGGCAAACCGCCATTGTTTTAACTGCTAGGGGCAGTATAGCCATCCACGATGTGACCGACAAGTGCGCCTGGGTACTTAAGTTTGGCCTTCCAGCCGGACAAAGAACGCGAAAAGGGGCAGAGGACGAACGGCTCATCGAAGCGCGCCTCATTCTGCATATCTCCAGGCAGATCGATTTCAGTTTGGGACCGAAACCTTACGGCCTCTCCCAAGAAAAGCGGCAGGGATCTGAGGCCTCAGTTTTGGGACCGGGCGACCTCTGCTTGCGATTCAGCCTTTTCGGGCCTCTTGGAAAACACTGCCTCGTATGCGGCGAGCAGGTTCCCGACCGAATACTCCCACGCCAACTCTGTCTCCACTCGACGGCGCCCGAACTCACCCATTCTCTCTCTCTCCTCTGGATGATCGAGCAGCCAGAGAATCTTGTCAGCAAAATCATTGACCTGGTTGCCGGGATCGGTATCGCAGTAGAGCGATGCCTGCTGCGCGCTGATTCTGCCTTCCTTCAGATCGAACTGAACGATGGGCTTGGCGAGAATCATGTACTCCGTGATCTTGATCATGGTAGAAATATCGTTCATCCGGCACGGCTTGTCAGGATTCACACCAATATCTGCAGTGGAGAGGATCTCGATCATCTCGTCGTCCGGAATCCTGCCTGTAAAGGTCACCATATCGCCGAGATTCTTTTCCTTGACGATCTCCAGGAGCCTGGGATATGCCGATCCTCCCCCGATGCAGGTGAAGTGGACGTCGTTACGGCCAAGGCTCCGCACTCGCTCCGCAACATCCAGAAGGATATCCAATCCGTCTTGTTCACTCATCACACCGACATAACCGACGAGGTAGGGCTTGCCATACTTCAGCGCAGGATTGGGAAGAACGGACTTGAAGGTCTTCAGACTGGGGCCATTGCGAACGACAAATATCTTATCGGGCGACATTCCGTCGCGGGCAACAGCGATTTCCTTGTAACTGTCGTTTGTCGCGATGGCCACGTGGCAAGAGCGAAACGTCAGTTTCTCCATCAGGACAAGAATCTTATACAGGAGATCCTTCCTGTCGTATTTAGCCAGGTAGAGCTCGGGATTTACGTCATGATGGTCGAAGATATATTTGACTCCGAAGATCCTGAAAGGCAGAGCGACAAGGAAGATGTCGTCGGGAGGGTTGCAACCCTGGATCACGTGGAACCCGCGGCGCATGAAGATCCAGCACGAATAGAGAAACTCCCAGAATAATGCCCAGAAATATTCCCAGATGTAGGAAAATGCGCCATTGCCTTCCTTCGGCATCGGGTGACGATAAATATGAATTCCATCGATGAATTCATAGCCTTTGGGGAATCTTTTCACCCTTGGGCTGAGGATCGTTACCGAATAGCCCGCATCACGCAGCGCGATAGCTTCCTTCCATACACGGGGATCACCCGGGGCGGGGGCATTTTCAATGATGATCAGAATTTTTCTTTTCATGCAGACCTCATCTGCATTGAGAGTTGTTGGTAGAGTCCTCCAAGCGCACAAAGTGTCGTGGCCTGGCCCCAATGCAGTGTTGGAGTTTTATTGACCAGCCATGGCGAATAACGGCGATAGTAAAAGTGTCCATCCCGATCCTGCATATTGGCGATTGTCCATTGGGCAACCTTTAGCGCCAACGGCAAAGCATCGGGATCCTGGCCAGAGAAGAAGATCAGCGTGTCAATTGCCTGCGAGCAACACTGGATATCGAGAGGAAAAGTCTTGAAATCGTAATATTTTGGCGTTCCATCCGGAAGGAAAAACGTGTTCTTCCAGAATTCGTAACCTCGCGTCGTGGCCTGCTGGAATTGAGGATCGCCCGTGCCGTCGGCGTAGTGCTTGAAACTGTCGAGCACGTAGCCGGTGTGGAAGTTGTCAACCCAGTGCAGATTCGACGGTTCGCCGTAATACCATGACCCGTTGGGACGTTGACGTTCCGCAGTATATCGCAGGGCTTTCTGCGCCAGATCTCTGTACGCTTCGTTGCGGGTGTAAGCATAGGTGCGGCCGAGAATTGCAGCGCCGAGCGTATTCGCATTGTGAACCCCGGCCATCCGGGCGTCCGGGGTATAGCCGATACACACATCCTCCTCCTGGGGAAAAATGCTCCAATTGTGCGCGATATGCTCGCAGATGCTGACGGCGACCTGCAGATACTCGTCGTCGTGGAAATGGTCGTAGCCGTCGAGGAACGCCTGCCCGATCAAAGACGTCCAGACAACGGTGGGGACACCCTTCGAGATGCGGCCGCTTCGCGAAACATATTCGAAATGATTTCCCCAGGAGGGGCCGGGATAGCCGGGCGACTGGTTCTCGATGAGCCAGCGCAGGCAGAACCTTGCTTTTTCGGCCCAGATAGGATTATCCGTCGCCTCAGAAAGGCGTATGAAACCGCGCGCCAAGAATCCCATTCCCTTGCTCGAATGGGATTTCGCGATGCCTAGCAGGGGACGCAGGTTGAGCGGAAAACGGCGGACGCCTTGCTGCAGAACAATCTGAAGGTATCTGTTCCCGAAGGTCAACGGAAACAGGAGTTTCGAGCTGAGCCCGTCGAACGTGTCATAGCCGCGATATTCATTCTTTTCGAGCCACCCGAAAAGGCGAAGAATCGAATCGTGGATCGGACCCGCAGAACTGTTGCTGTTCACGAGAGCCAGCTCTTCACCAGCATATGCCTTCGTACTTTCCATCCATCCTCCATTGATTGCTCACGCGCACAAAATCGACTAACTGCTGGTTTTCACGAAGCCGTACTGGAACATCCGCAAAGTCAGGATCCTTGTTGCCGATGACAATTGTTTCAGCGTGCTCCAGGACCTCATCAATGCTGGGCGCCATCAACCTCGATATATGAGGGATGCGGCTCAAAATGAAGTCCCGGTTGGCGCCGACAAGTTTCGCCAGATTTACATTCTTGTCAAAGACGCGGAGGTCGTAACCCTTTCCAAGTAGACGCTCGATGACCTCAATCATTGGGCTTTCGCGCAGGTCGTCAGTGCCTGCCTTGAAGCTGAAACCCAAAACACCGACCCGCGTGTTGCCCTTGTCGATGATCATCTGCAGGCCGCGCGAGACCTGAAGCTCGTTGCTGGGCAGAATGGATGTAAGGATGGGCAGCTGCAGGTCGTGTGTTTTCGCGTGGTAAGACAATGCGCGCAAATCCTTGGGTAGGCACGAACCGCCGAAAGCGAAGCCGGGCTTGAGGTAGGTGGAAGCGATATTCAGCTTCGTGTCTTTGCAGAAAATCTCCATCACTTTGTGGCTGTCGACGCCCGTCGCCTTGCACAAGTTTCCGATTTCGTTGGCGAAGCCGATTTTGAGGGCATGCCAACTGTTGTCGACGTACTTCACCATCTCGGCTGTTTCCAATTCGGTTCTGACCAAGGGCGCGTCAAGATTCGAATAAAGCGAAGCAACCGTGTCGCCGCTCTGGCGATCGATTTCTCCGATCACCGTCTTGGGAGGCGAATCGAAATCCGCCACCGCCGTACCTTCGCGCAAAAACTCGGGGTTGTTGCAGACGCCGAAGTCAACGCCGGCCTTCTTTCCGGAGCGTTCTTCAAGGATAGGGATGATGAGTCCGCGCATCGTGCCCGGCAATACCGTGCTGCGGATGACAACGGTATGACGGCTCAACTTGTTTTTGAGCGCAGCCCCAATGAGCTCGCATGCGCGTCTGACATAGGTTGTGTCGAGGTTTCCATTGGACCGGCTGGGGGTTCCGACACAGACAAAGGACAGGTCAGTATCGCGGATCGCCTGATCCTGATCGCACGTTGCGCGCAGGCGGCCCGCTTTGACGACGGAAGCTAGGATTTCTCCGATTTGCGCTTCGATGATCGGAGACCTGCCAGCGTTGATCAAATCCACCTTTGTGCTGAGCGGGTCCACGCCCACAACCTCGTGGCCGTTCCGCGCCAAGCACCCCGCAGACACCGTCCCCACGTAACCCAGGCCGAAGACGCTGATTTTCAAAATGCACTCCTTTTTCGACGCTCCGGGCTTCGATGAATCATCGACGACCGAACTACCGCATCACCTGATCAAACTGTTCTGCCGACACCCGAGTGCATCGGCAGACAGGATGATCTCGATGCCCGAGTCTAGGCGTCGCCGTACAGCCTCGCATGAATTTTAAAATTCCTTCTCTATGCCGTGAATCCACTGATTCTGCCGGAACGAATCGATGGCGCGGGGGCGTCGAGCTCTCCCAATGCCGAATCGATCCTTAATGCGCCTGCGGGCTCCAGCACCTTCTCGACTTTGTTTTCGAAGGGCGATTTTGCAGCCCGCGCCTGAGGCCGCCGCTCCCGCTCAAGGGGAATACAAGTAGCTGCGAAAAGAAACCCAACCCAGATGGGCGTCAACATGCGAAAGCCCGCCTCAGTGAAGCTGTAGATGACGCCTGCGGCAAAGAAAGCAAGACGAAGGCGGCCGGCTTGGGGATCCCGCTTGAAAACGGCCAGGGCATTTCGATATCCCGAAACGATGATGCCCGCCAGAAGCGCGATGCCGACAAATCCCAGATTCAGATACACCTCGAGATAGCCGTTGTGCGCTTCCTGGATGCCATTTTCCGTCATCCGATCCACCTGCTGCAGGCGGCTTCCCATCCAGAAGCTTTCATAGCCCGTTCCCAGCAACGGGTTTGTGTGCATGGAAAGGACGGCTTTCCAGATATCCGTGCGGCCGGTCAGAGTAGCGTCTCTGCCCAAGGACTGGAGCATCCATCCTGATCCGATGAACAGGTTGAATACAGACAAGCTGATGGTGCCCCAGATGAGGCACTGCGCGACGATGGACCGAGTTCGATAGCGCTTCTGCAACGGAATAAAGAGGAGAGTGCCTGCCATCAGGAGACAGGCCAAGGAGGTCATCGAATTGGCGGTGTGGATCAGCCAAATCGCCATAAGGACCATGGTGCCATGGGCAATCATATGCCGGAGGCGATGAGGCAATTGCTTGTCGAGATATGCACCCATGAACGACCACAATGAACCCAGGCCGCAGACGAGACAGGTCATTCCGAGCAGATTCTTGAATGTGGTCACCCCGGTATACATCGGGGTCCAGGTCCAGTGGTCATATGCACGCCCCAAGTCCGGGTAGTACTTGATGAACAACATGGAGATGGGGAGCAACAGGAAACTCGCCCGGGAGAAGAACCGTTTGGTTGCGATTGGCGGGTCGGGGTCGGTGAGCACGATCAAAACCATGATCACGTCTCCGATGGCCTTGATCCACCGCTTGAAGGCGATGAAGGAATAATCGGACCATGCGATGCTGAGCGCGCAAAAGGAGAAGAAGAGGAGGATGGGCCAGTTAGCCCGCAAAAAAGTCTTGACCTTACGTGACCGCATGACGAGGACGACGATTCCCGCCAGAACAAGAACGCCAAAGATCGCTGCGTCAATAGGACTTCCGTCAAGATTCTGGTCTGACTGGGAGATGGTGGGACCGGACTGGAACCATATGGAAACCGGGCGCGAACCAACAATGAGCAGCCAGAGCAACGGGATCCAAAGCCAACTGGATACACGCGCACCTTTGTCGCGGTCCAGAAAGAAGAGACCTGCGATGCCGATCACGTAGACAAAAGTGGCGACCTGCGGCGTCATCGAGGATCGAGGAACAAGCGGTGCATGTGCTCAAGCGTGAGCATCCGGTGAAGCATGAGGGTGTAATTCCTGTCGCCTTTCAGGTGCCCATTGACCATGTCTTCCAGCGTCTTCCGCTGAAGCCATGGCCTTGAAAGCGTGCGCGGATCCAGCAGCATCTCCCGAAGATAATTCCCCAGGGCATCGCGGAACCAGACGCGGAAGTGGTAGAACTTGTGCCGCCCCAGGAAGAGCCGCTCAAGATGAAATGCTCTGAGCGCATGATCGACTTTTGCGACCGACTGCGGCATACCGTAATCGTAAGCGTATTCGGCCTTAAAGGTGAATGCCAGGTACTTTTCCATCAGATATGCGGGCAGGCGTGGCCAACTTCCTCCATATCCCAGATCGGTGCGGATTTTGGCCAGCTCGGGATTGCCGTCGCGAATAAGGCGCAGGGAAATATTGTTGTTGGTCAGCACCGATTGGGGCGCGCGAAAGACGGTCTGCACGAACTCGTTGTCGATGAACGGCGAGCGCAGAGTGAGCTGGGTCTGCTCAAGGCTGAGGAGAGTGTAATGATGCCACGGAGCCTGCCGGAAGACCGCAAATGTGAGCGGGTGCGTGTCGAATTGCTTGTTGTAAGTCGCGATGGCGCCTTTGAAATGCGATGAGAGATCGGGTGAATACAGCCCATCCTCGGGAATAATTGCCTTGAACGCCCGAACCCTGCGCAGTACCTCTCCGCCATAGTTGCCCGTCACGCGGACAGGAGCAATCTTCGCCGCGCGCTCATTAAGGTAGAGGTCAACCGAATGCACAACTCCGACGTAGCCATCAGTCAGATAGGTGGTGCGCTCAGAATAATGAGGGAACTGAGATAAATACTCCTGACCCAGCGGGATCGTCTGATGATCCTGACCGTAAGCGCGCGCCACTCTTCGTCCAATGACGACGTCCTGGCATTCGCGATAAGGCCCCACGAACGTGTAGCACGGCAAAGCCCCGGAATCAGCCTTGTGCCATGACAGGATCATCCGCGAGTCAAGCCCGCCCGTCAGCGACATGCCGATTTTTTCGTTACCTCCAAAGTATCGCGGCAAAATTCGTGCGAAAACGGCTCGCAACTCCTGGTAGTAAGACTCTTCGTCCAAGATGGACTGCTCTTCCCATTCCTTCGGGTCGAAGTAGGCCGCTTTGCGCTGCAGCGCCCCGTCGCGAAATGTCCACGCAGATGCGGGAGGGAGAACGCCGACGCCCTTGAACAGCGATTTGTTTTCCAGGGTACAACCGGCGGTGATGTACTCCGCAAAGCCCTCGGGATCGAGGGCCCTGAGCTGGGGCCTGACGGCTAAGATCGCTTTGGCTTCCGGTGCAAAATAGAACGCGTCTTTGGCCTCGTGATAGTAAAGCCGGTGCATCCCGTAGCGATCGTTGAAGATCGTTACCGTGCCGGAGGTGCGATCGGAGAGGCAGCCGTGAAACCTGCCGTTCAAGACGCGCGGAAAATCATTGCCTTCTTCAGCCAGGTGGACGAGATAGGAAGCGGTCCCCGGCTCGAACGAGTGACCCTTCTCTTTGAGGTGGGATTCCGTTCCGGGTTCCGGAAAATTCTCTCCTGAGAATGCGAGTGTCAGGTCGCCGCGCTCGTTATGCAGAGGCATCTTGTCAGCAAACGATCCCCTGCGCGCCACCCATCCAAAGTAAAGATGCTGTTGCTCATCGATGCAGGTGCCTGACACATAAAAGGACTCATGCTCGAGCGAATGCACCATGGTTCGCAGCTGCGCCTCGGCATCCTGGCGCGGCATTTTTGTAATGAGTCCGACGATTCCCGGCATTCTTCGCTCCTACGCCCCTTCCGCTTCAGATTTGGCGTTTCTGTTGTACCAGGAGCTGCGCAGATTTCGAATGGCCGCGGAAACAGGCTGCGGCAGGCGATCGAGAAATCGCCGATGCATCCCTAGAGCCAGCGCTACTCGGCCAAGCCCTGTGAGCGGCACGAAGTAGCGAGCTACGTCGACGCGCTGAAAGCCATTGATTTCCTTGAAATGGCTCATGGAATCCGTGCCTCTGTTTCTGTACTCGAAGTTCTGATACATCAGATATGGGATGCCCCTGTCCGCGCAGGCTCGAACCGAATGCGCAATCAGAGCATTCGTAGTCGCCTTGTCGCGGTGGCATACCATGGCGGCAATGTTCATCAGGCTCGCCTGCATGCGCGATACGTCGAAGACGAGTTTCACAAAGCCGATGAGTTTGCCATCGAGATAGGCACCGATGAACACGGAGCGGTCCAGATAGGTGGCCTCTTCACGGCCCACCGTTTCGACATCCTTGCCATAGTGGGTGTTTGGCCTCCCCTGCCGCACCTTGGTCTCGTTGTAGACTTCCCAGATGCCGCGGACGAGATCGTCATCGAAGGGAACTTCCTTGATGACAACACCTCTTTTCTCAGCCTGGCGGGCCCTGTTTCTGGGGTACGACTTAATCTGCTTATTCCACCAATCGTCGAAAGTTGAGACGGGAAGGATGGCCAGATTGTCGTGTTCGGCCTTATAGGGGTGCGTCCTATCCTTGTCGGCCATGGTCTGGATGAAAAAATGTCGATACGCGGAGCAACGCGCTTTAGCTCTGCGACCGTTGCTTCAGGATCCATGATGGCTTCATATTTATCGAGGTCGGGGTGAGCCATTTTCACGAGGCGTCCGCGCACAATCACCCCGGCCTCGCGGCTGCTGATCGATCCTCTTGAAATCGGCTCTGGCATATCTCTCTCCGAGCTGATGGAGTCATTTGCCTGGGGCAATGCCTGGGAATGGGTGTGGGCATCAGCGGGTGCGTACTGTGCAAGTTGTTCTGTCATCGATTTGCCTATTCACCTGACTGCGATTCCTGGGTTGCGACGTTGACTTGTGAAAGCGATCGCGAGGAGATTGAGAGTGCTCGCTTGCCGGGAGCGAATGTCAACGGAGGCATGGCCGGTTCACAATGGCAGCGGCGACCCACGCGCTTTGAAAGTTTTACAGGAGCTCCTGCTTGCTGCGCTCAGGATCCAGTTGCCTGCGGCTTCACCAGGGGTTCATCGAGGACGTACTCTTCGCGAACCGGATTGATTCCAACCAAGATGAGTAACTTCCCGAGATGATCGCAGGACTTGACGAGAAGTGTCATGAAGTGCTGCTGACCGGCGACGAAGGCAAACGGCAGGGCCAGCGCATAGATCGGAAGCGCCGCCACGGATTTTAGAACTCCAATCAGGTTCGTCCGTAACCCCGCGGTGGCGCCGCGCAGCAAGGCCTTGCGGAGGAGATATTTTTTGCCCCAGCGAGCCGGAGGAACCGTTTCAAACGCTTCAGCCTCGGCGCACCAGATGAATTTCCGGCCTTCATCGATCTTTCTCATAAAGAAATCCTGATCTTCGCCGGCCCGGAACTCCGGGCGGAACGGCATTGGATCGCCAAGGACCAGCTCGCGCTTGATAAGGACATTGCCGGTGCGCGCTTCTTCGCCGTCGACTTTCGTGCCTGTTGGATTTACGCGCCGAACATAAAACTTGCTCTTCTCAAGCCATTTGGGTGGAGTTTCATCGAAGTGCCGCAGCACGGGACCGAGGACGCCATCGACGCCGTATTCCCGGCAGGTCCGGAGCAGTGTGAGGAGCCAGGTGGGTACGGGAAACTCGTCGTCATCGATAAACGCCAGATAGTCCCCGGCGGCACTGCCAACGACTTTGTTTCTCGCCAACGCGATGTTCTGCCGTGGTTCGACGCAGTAAGTGATCGGAATCGAAGTGGCGCCGGCAATTTCTACGATGATTGCTTCGGCGGACTTTTCCTCATCGTTATCCGCAACTACGACGGAAAACGTAAACTCCCCGGCGGTTTGCTGGCGGACGACCTCAGCCAAGAGCCGGCGTAGCATCTGCGGCCTTTTATAGGTGCAGACGCAAACGCTGATGTGCGGGATGGCTTGATCTGCGGCGGAGCTCATCTGAATCTAGTGACCGGCCCGGCGCATCTCACGCGTACATTGAGGCATCGCGGCGCAACCGATAGCCCCGGGATACGGGGATAGCACACACATAGCGCGCTAGCCCTTCGCCGGTTAAGAAATGGAATTCGTCTTGATTGATGGGGTGCGTTTCGACCTCAACATTGGAATGCAGGGCGAGGTTGAAAATCTTCTCCAGGCGGCTGCGGGGTTCAAGCGGCGGAAGAGAGAAGAAGAAATCGGTCATGCGGTGCCGCTTCGCGAGACGCTTGTCCTGCCGGGCGCGAAACCAGCGGTTCAACGCGCTCTTTTCACCGGACGCAAAGGAAAAATTCCTTCTGACGATGACCCCGGCGGGCAGAAGCTTTTGACCGACAACGTTTGCGCAAAGATGCATGTGATGATGGCCATCGATGCGCGCGGCCGGAGAGCCATACAAGCGCTCAAATTCCTCCAGCTGCGCTCGAGTGACATATTCAAAGGAGCTGGCGAGAAAAGGATGGTAGACAACCGAAGCATAGTGATGTGATCGGAGAAAGCCTGTGAGCTTGCGCTGATGCTCCCGGAGCATCGAGGAAGCTTGCTTCGCGGAAAACGGAGTCGTCAGATTCAGATGAAGGCCGGAGTCGATTTGGTGTTTCCGAGCGAGAGCGGCGGCGCGTTCCGACCCTTCCATGAAGACCATTGCGCTGACGGAAGAGACTGCTCCTCTGAGGAGGCAGTCAAGGGTGCGGTCGGTAGTTTCGCGGTCACTGCCCCAATCGTCGGCGTTGATGATCACGGCCGCGCCGGAAATTGCGGAGGCCTGGTTGTCAATCGACTCGGGCATATCCCATTCCGGCAAAGCGCGAGTGTCTGTCACGGTTCCCGTCATATTCAATACAGCCTTCGAGACCCCGGCGCCATGCGGCAAAGGAGTTCCAGCTTCGTCTATCTTGAGGTTACTGAGTTCGCCGGCGCGCAGCTGTCGCCGCCCGATGCGCGATTCCGGAAAAGCAGCTTTCTGAGCCGCTGCATTTGCTCTCCCTGATGAAAAGCAACGAGCTCGCGCGGCACAGGCCTTTTCTGCCGGCTGATAAGCGCCCAGAAGTACCCTGTCCCGAGAGCCAGACCGCCCAGGATGAGAGGCGGTTTCGTCATCTGATATACCGTGCGGAAAAGCTCCCACGCAGGATGATTGCCGATGGCGTAGTCTTTTTGGCCGTACTTGAAGCGCGATTTCAACGAGCCGGCTTGCGCCGTGCCGATGGCGCGGTGATGCAAACATATTTTTTCAGGGAAGGTCCGTGTCTTCCACCCTTTCATGCGCGCTGAGATGACAGCCGCATGGTCGACTGACCCACCTTTGATGGGAACATAACCGCCAATTGCTTCGAAGCACTCGCGGCGAAATACCTGGCACGCGCCGGAGACATGCTCGATGCTTACGAAGCGGTAATCGTACATGCGATCCGTGACAGCCTCGCGAAAAGGCGTTCCCACCAGACCGAGCGAGCTATCAGCTACGAGCTTAGCGAGAAGAAACTCGAAGTAATCCCTCTCGAAGGTGATATCCGCATCCAGACTGACGACGACCTGATACGGCAACTCTCTGACTCGATCAAGGCCGGCATTGAACGCAAAGACCTTCCCGGCGAAGTTGCGTTCCCGGCGTTCCGGCATGCGAAGGAGCTCGATCCACTGGTGCCGAGCCGCGAACTTACTGACGATGGCATCGGTGTCGTCGGTCGATCCATCACTTACGATCACCCACCTCATCGGCGAAAACGTCTGCGCAACGACGGACTCGATCGTCTGTTCGATGAACCGGCCTTCGTTGCGCGCCGGAGTGATTAAAACGTAGGTTGGAAGTTGCGGCATCAGTTCCCTTCGGCGACCACTGTCGCGGCCGGCTCGCCCTGCGGCACCAGGTCCGCAGACAACAACATCGACAGCTCGAGAATGATCCAGGCTTGTGCTTGTCAGCGAAATCAATCAGCGAAATCTGATCCTGCGGAGGGATTATCGGATCAGTCCAGCCTCTACGGCCCGGCCAATTTCGCGTCCGTCGGGCACCTGGGGTGTGCCGGCAAGAAAGGCCTGTATTTCGCGTGCCACCCTTGCCTGTTGGTCGGCTTTGAGCTGCGGGAACATCGGCAAGGACACGATCTCACCGGCCACTTGCGATGTGATGGGAAGGTCGTCGCGTGTGTAATTCATGAATGCATATGCCTTCTGCAGGTGGAGCGGAACGGGGTAATGAATGCCTGTGCCGATGCCCCTGTTCTTCAGGAACTCGATCAGGCCATCGCGATTGGCTGTGCGCACGACGTATAGGTGGAAAACGGCGTGGGACCATGAGGGCTCATAGGGAAGGATCACGCCATCGTGACCCGCGAGGAGCCGGTTGTATTCTTCAGCGCGTGCGCGGCGCTGCTTGTTCCACTCCGGCAGGTGCGGCAGCTTGGCATGGAGGAAAGCGGCCTGGATTGAGTCCAGCCTTCCGTTGTATCCCTCCAAATCGTGGTAGTACTTTTTTACCTGGCCGTGATCGCGAAGCATGCGACACTTCGCGGCCACATCGGCATCGCTGGTTGTGACCGCCCCGCCTTCGCCGCAGGCCCCCAGGTTCTTGCCGGGGTAGAAGCTGAACGCCGCCGCGCGCCCCATGGAGCCGGCCTTCATCCAGCGGTTGTTGCGCTTGGAAAAGTACTCCGCGCCATGCGCCTGGCAAGCGTCCTCAATCACAGTGAGGCCGAATCTCTCGGCCAGGTTGAGGATGGCGTCCATATCGGCCATTTGCCCATATAGGTGCACCGGCACGATCGCGGTAACCGGCCTTCCGCTGCGCAGGCTAACGAGCTTCCCGGCATGGTTGCGGACACACTGCCTCTCAAGGAACCGCTCCAGCATCGGCACAGAAATGTTGTAGGTGTGTTCGTCAATATCGACAAATTCAGGAATGGCGCGCGCCTGCGAGATGGCCTCGGCCGTGGCAATGAACGTGTTCGGCACGGTTATCACCACATCGCCCGGCTCGATCCCGGCTGCCATGATGGCGAAGCGCAACGCATCGGTGCCGCTGCTTACCGCGATGGCGTGGCTGCAACCGGAGAATTCGGCGAAAGCCTCCTCGAAATTGCCGACCACCGGGCCGCCGACAAACGATGCTGTATGAAGGCCGTGCCGGAAAGCGCCCACGAGTTCCTGCTCAAGCTCACGATGGGGCGTGACCAAATCGAGAAAAGGAACACTACCTTCGGTCTTCTGGTCGCCGGCGTCCCGAAGAAAGCGCAGCACTCTGGCGGGGTTGCCCGCGACAACCGCGTTGGCCGGAACATCCTTCGTCACCACGCTGCCGGCGCCGATGATTGCATTTTCTCCGATCCTGACATTGGAAAGGATGGTCGCGTTTGATCCTACCGATGCGCCTTTTCCGATCCAGGTGCGCTGGACCTCCCAGTCGGAGTCCGTCTGGAGATCTCCTTGAGCATTGGTCGCGCGTGGATACGCGTCGTTGATAAACATGACTCCATGGCCGATAAAGGCATTGTCCTCGATAAGGACCCCCTCGCAAATAAAGGAGTGGCTCGATATCTTGCAGCGCTTGCCGATTTTGGCGTTCTTCTGGATCTCGACGAAGGCGCCTATCTTCGTCTCGTCGCCGATCTCACACCCATAGAGATTGATAAACTTCGCCAACCGCACATTCTCGCCAAGCTTGACGTCGTCGGAGATTGAGTTCCACGGATTCATAGGCGGACAAACGCTCCCTTTCTGTTTAACGATTCACTGGCAGCTTCGAGCATTCGTACGACTCTCACTCCCGCGCAGCCATTGTTGAACGGCTCTTTCCCGGCGGAGATGCAGTCTACGAAGTAGTTCAATTCCTGGCGAAGGGCCTCGACCTGCTCCAGCTGCGGAGACCACATGTCGCCGGAGCGGTAGCTGACCAATAACTCGTAGACACCCTCCCGGCTGGTGATCTTGACGCCCTTGTCGTATACCTTCACCTTTTCATCTGCTTCGAGGTCGTTCCACACAATCATCCGTTTTTCGCCGCCAATCAAAGTTGTCCTGACCTTGACCGGCGAGAGCCAGTTGACATTGATGTGCGCAATAACCTTGTCGGGGAAATAAAGCGTCATAAATGCGACGTCCTCATGCCCATTCAGGTGTCCCTGGCCTGTGGCCACAACCGCTTCGGGGCTGGCCTTGATCAGGTGATCCATGATTGACAGGTCGTGCGGGGCCAGATCCCACAGCACGTTCACATCGTGCTGAAAAAGCCCCAGGTTGACGCGCGTCGAATCGTAGTAGTAGAGATTTCCCAGCGCGCCCTCATCGATCAGCTGGCCAATTCTCCTGACGGCTCCGGTGAAGAGAAACGTGTGGTCCACCATGATCTTCAGGTTCTTTTGCTGCGCGAGATCGATGAGCTCTTCTCCCTGCGCCGCCGTGCTAGTAAACGGCTTCTCGACAAAAACGTGTTTGCCGTTTTCGAGAGCAGCCTTCGTAAGCTCGTAGTGCGTCCAGACCGGAGAAACGATGGCAATGACGTCGATGTCCGTTGCCGAGATGACCTCCATAGCGCTTGCTGTGATCCTGACGCCTGGATATGCCTTTCTGGCACGGGCTTGCGCCGCCGGGTTGATTTCCGCGATCGCCTTTACCTGCGAGCCGTCGAGGTTCGCCAAGTTTCTTACGATGTTGGGGCCCCAGTAGCCGTAGCCAATTACACCGAAATCCATATCTTCTAATCTCCTTTGCAGACGGCGCTTATTTGATCCATATGGTCGGGGAGGATGTTTTGGCGTTGCGAGCGCCGCGCTGTCTTTGACTTACTCCCGGCACCGTTGCCGGGTTATCTCTGTCTGAATCGTTACTCTTAGCTCCCAGGACAGCCTAGATACCACGCATTGTTGAAATGGACGGTTTTCACGTTTGCTTGCCAAGTCGACGATCTCGAATTAATAAGCGCCGGTTCCCCTGATCACCGCCAGCGGCGTACGGAGAAGGATCTTAAGGTCGAGCCACGGTGTCCACGTTGAGGCATAACGAAGATCGAGGCGAACCATTTCGTCGAATTCAACACTGCTGCGCCCCATCACTTGCCACAAGCCGGTAATTCCAGGTTTAACGCCCAGCAAGCGCCTGCGGTGCCACGTTTGATACGCGGCCAGTTCATAGGGAATCGGAGGCCTTGGGCCGACCAGCGACATGTCGCCTTGAATGACGTTAAAGAACTGCGGCAGCTCGTCGAGGCTCGTGCGGCGTATGAATCTGCCTACACGCGTGATTCGCGGATCGTTCGTAAGCTTGTATACATTTGAGCCTTCGCCGCTTCCGTTTTGGCGGTCGTCGTTGCTGGAAATGAGCTTGGTGACGAACTCTCTGTGAACGGTGGCATCACAATTGACGTACATGGAGCGGAACTTGAGAAAGGTGAAGGTCCGGCCATAACGGCCAACGCGCGGCTGCCGGAAGAAGATGGGGCCCTTTGAGGTGAGCTTGATAGCCAGAGCAATAACAAGAAAGAGCGGCGAACATAGGAGAAGCAGGAGCGAACTGCCGAGAATGTCGACGACGCGCTTCGTCAACAGGATAGGTCGTTGACCTTTATCGCGACTGATTAAGTCTGGATAAAGCGCGGAATTACTCGGGAGACCGGGCTTTCCATGATCCCAGTCGTCAGGAAAGAGGTGAAAAGAAATTCGAACCTGATTGAATTGCTCCGAAGTCAGCTCCTCGCGGAGCATTGCGGTAACCTTGGTCAAAAACGTGTCCAAAACCGCCCGCTTGTCATGGACAACAAGGCCGGTGAACATTGCCCCGACAATGACCCGATTCTTATACCAGCCGATGAGGTCCGTGTCTCTGCTCGAAGACAACAATGCGTAAAGTACTCTGTCGAGAGTCTTGTGGCTGCCGTGCTGGCCATCTCCACTGTCGGCTTCAAGCAACATGAGCAGGAAGGGCGCCTTGGAGCGCTCAGTTCGCTTGCGCTCGATGGCGATCGTCTGCCTGAAGGTCTCCTCTTCCAGAGGCTTGCGTTCCACAGCCGGCGAGGTTTCCAGGAGCGGATCAACCGGATTTGGCGATTTCGCTTGATGTGTTCGGTTCACGACATACTCCTCATTCGGGGCCAAGGTTGTATTTATGGTGTCTGCGGAGCCGGATGAAACGGCTGCGCGTATCCTGGGCTCCTGAATTCTTCGGTACAGAAGCCTGGGGATCACAATCGATAGGGGCCGGTGTCAAAGACTTGCTCTCGCGTGATCTGGGCCTGGCTCCACGCGGAAGTTCGGACCACCCGTGATTACACGTTCGTATTGAAGAAGTTTTGAGGCGTCAGGATGATGGGGACGAGCGGTAATAGTAGCCACTGTAAGCAGAGGCCATGGTCCCATTTAAAAGAGCACCAAGCAGTTTCTGCGAGTCAATCGCATCGAGTCCTTTTTGCAATTGTTTCTTTTCGGTTGTTCCCTGGCGGGTAACCAGAAGCACTCCGTCAGAGAGCCTCATCCACACGCTCGTATCGGCCAGGGGCATGACCGGAGGCGAATCGATAATGATCCAATCGAAATACGCGGCCTGCTGCTCCAAAAGAACCGGGAGCCGCTGCGATTGGAGAGCTTCAAGCGGGTTTCCTCTCGGATTGCCGGCCGGCAGGATCCAGATACCAGCCGTCTCGAGGCGAAAAATGTCGGGGAGAGCCGCGTCATCATCGTGCAGCCACTCGCTGATTCCGCGCGTCGCGCTCATGCCGAAAATCCGCGACAAAGACGGACGGCGAAGGTCGCCATCCACAAGCAGAATCCGCTCATCCGTTGCCTGGGCGAGGGCACAGGCGAGGTTGGCGGCGATCGTGCTCTTGCCTTCCTGCGGAATCGTGCTCGTAATGAGAAGCTTCTTCAACGGGCGGACCCGGCGAAGATCCCTCAACCGCACCGCGAGAAGGCGCAGGGCTTCGGCCGTTGGATTCTCGCGATCAGTGAGACACACCATCCGGCTCAGCGACGGTGGCGCGACGGAAAGACTCTCAAACTGGCTAAGGGCTTTAACACGCTCCGCCTCAGTTAGGCCTCCGTGATCGAGTGGCGGCTCTGCGGCGGCAACAGCGGTTCGGGCCGTTTCCTGCGCGGCGTGCTCATCGCCTTCAACGTGAATCTTGGCTTCAGTTTCTTTATCGAAAGGCGCGTCTTCCCATCTCGAAGCGGCGAGATGCTCGGCGCGACGCAGCAGATCGGGGCCCTTGGGCAGCAGATCCAGGTCGCTCCCCGAGCGTTCACTTTCGGATCGTCGCAACGCATCAAAAATTCGGCTCATATCTCCTCTGCTTTACCGGAATGAGAAAGTGAAAAACACGCTATAAACTCTATTGAACAGGTATAAAAGCTTCGAGGCGGAACTCGTTCGCCACGTCCTCAATGATTCGCGCCGTCACCATTGGGGACTGGCGCGCGTAAGCGCTTATCAGCGCGTTCTCGCAGATCGTGTTGATCAGGCGTGGGTATCCGCGCGAGTAGGAATAGACGGCGATAACGGCTTCTTCAGAGAAGATGGCAGGTGCGTTTGAGTCTGCGCCTGCGATACGCAGGCGCTGCTCGATGTATTCCTGAGTCTGTTTCGCGCTTAGTGCGCCAAGCTGCGTGCGCAGCGCAACGCGCTGCTTTAATTGCCGCAGCTCAACGGAATCCAGCTTCTTGTCGAGTTCCGGCTGCCCCGCCAGGATGATTTGTAACAGTTTGTCTTCCGCGGTCTCAAGGTTAGAGAGAAGGCGAACTTCCTCAAGCGTGTCGGGTGAAAGATCGTGCGCCTCATCCACGATGAGTACGGTTGTCATCTGGCTGGAACCGCGCGTCACAAGGAACTTGCTCAGGTCGACAAGGAGCTCGCACTTATTCTTCCCTGAAGCAGGAAGTCCGAAGTCGGTGAGAACATACTGCAGGAAATCAGTGGGCTCAAGCCTGCTATTGAACATGTAGGCGTATGCAATATCCTTGCTGTTCTCGAGCAGACGGAGCAGGCAGCGGAGAAGCAGTGTCTTTCCGGTGCCGACCTCTCCGGTGACGACGACAAAGCCCTTATGCCGGCGAACGCCGTAGTAAAGCGCCGCGAGCGCCTCATTGTGCCGCGGCGTGGGCACGAAGCAATGAGGGTCCGGAGTAAGATCGAACGGGTTACGCTTGAGATGGAAGTAAGCTTTGTACATTGGAATTGGACGTCTAGTTGTGCAAAAAACTGAAAACGGAACCAATGAGCATCGTGCTCAGCACAAATGCAGTTGTAGCCCATCCCAGCGCCACTTTCCTCTTTGTTTGCTGATCGTCTAGCGCGCTCTCGAT
The DNA here is from genome assembly GCA_050010795.1 of Occallatibacter sp. Lineage (GTDB taxonomy): Bacteria > Acidobacteriota > Terriglobia > Terriglobales > Acidobacteriaceae > Telmatobacter. The sequence continues at coordinate 13,190 of JBEKKI010000065.1, read as the reverse complement.
CGCGGGAATCTCGGCGATCACCGCAATGGGCAGAAGGGCCTTAATCTCCTTTTCCGTGTGCAGGCGATCGTCGAAGAACTCGAGGCCGCCCGCCACGATCAGGCCGAACAACAAACCGACACCAAGACCGGCACCGCAGAATTTGAGACGATTGGGAAAGTCTGGCCGCGTGGGATAGCTGGGAGGATCGAGCATGGTGAACCGCTCACCTTGCTGCATCTGCTCCATGCTTGTGGCCATCTCGGACTGGTCTTTCTTTTTCAGCAGATCGTCGTAATTCGCTTTGGATTGATCGTAGCCGCGAGTGAGGTCGGCCAACGCCTGTTCCGTTCCCGGCTCGGCGTTCAGGCGGCCTTGGTATTCGCTGATTCTGTTCTTGAGGTCCGCGATAGTGTTCTCGCGGTTCGTAACCTCAACCTGATTGGCCTGCAGTTGTCCTTGCAATTGCCGCAGCGTCGTACCAACCGTGGGATCGGTCGCGGCCCCCGGTGCAGTATTGTCGCTGCCCTTCTGCGATTCTCTTGCCCTTTGATTCGCCGCAACCAGATTCGCCCTCGTTTTCTCGAGCCTCGCGATCTGGTCCTTCAGGCTCAGCACGTCGGGATAGCGATCTGTGTAACGGGAACTGAGGTCGGCAAGCTGGGCTCTCAGCGTATTCAGCTGCTGGTCGATCGACGCTAGATCCGCGGAAGCTCCGGCGCCCGCCTGGCCAGAGCCGGCTTTGGGTTGCGCAATCCGCTCCTGCTCAATCATTGCCTGGAGATAAGCACGCTGCTGTTTGGCAGTGTTCAGGGCATCCTGTTCACTTTGCAGCTGGGCCTGAAGACCGGCGAGTATCTGCAGGTTGCTCGCTTGCTGAGTTGGCAGAGCTCCTTCGTGCTGCCCTTCGAACTGCCGGACCTTCGCCTCCTGCTCGGACAGACTCTGGCGCGCGTCTTGCAGTTGCTGCTCAATGAAGTTCGTCGTTCCTTCCGATTCCTGCTGGCGGACTTTCAGGTTTTCGCTAATGAAGAGGGTCGTGAGCTCACCTGTAACCTGCTGCGCGACATGCGGGTCCTTTGCCGTGTAAGAAATCTTGAAGGCTGTAATGTCCTGCCGTTGAGGATCGCGTACCAGCTCAACGTCGATATCTTTTCGCATACGATCGACACGTGCATCCGCCGTGGCGGGATTCTCGGTTCCGCTGTAGAGGTGAAGCTTATCAATAATGAGGAGCAGGCGCGTTCGACTGAGGATCTGCGTAGTAATGCTCTGCAGCCTGGTCTGCAGATCGTCGTTGATATTGGGAACCACATAATTCTGCGGCATCGTTGGCTGCTCAACGAGAATGGTAGTACTCGACTTATAGTGCGGCCTCAGCACCCAACTGGCTCCCCACACGAGAACCCAGCCCAAGAACAGCGGTATCAGAAACTGAAGATGCCTGCGGCGGATAACATCCGAAATCCGCCGGAGGTCCAGTCGTTCCGATTCCTGCTCTTCAAGAAAATCCGGCATATTTATCTCCCCAGCGCCTTTCTAAGTTGATAAGTGATGGTCACGAACTCCCGGTTGCCATTAGGACTTGCGGTGATGATCGGAATCCCTCCAAATTGCTCGTGAAGCCGTTGATATCCACCCTCGATCGAAACATGATCCCCAAGCGTGCGGCCCAATGAGACTTGCGCCATTAAGGAGTTTCCGCCTTGATAGGGGAGAGTGGCGTATACCGCCTGCGGTTCCACATTCTGATAAGAAAACGAGGCGTCCCCGGTCCAACTGCGGGTAAATTTCCAGCCACCGGATATATTCGCGCTCGTTGAGTTGTAGGCGCCGAGAAAGCCGCCGCCCGAGATCTCCGTGCGCAGGAAGTTGGCCGCAACGTTGCCCTTGTCGCCCTGCCATCCCATGCTCAGGACAACTGCCGGAGACCAGGATGCGATGGCCGGCTGCTGCGTCTGGCTTACATCGGCGTGTATCGCTCCGGCCGCGGCCGACAAAGAGAACGTGCGGGTGAAGAAGACGGAATAAAAGGGCAGCACGAGGTGCATCTGCACTTCAACCTGCGAATTCACGGGATAAGCCAGGTAGCGATCGAACTCGTACTTCACGCCTGTATATTGGCGGCGTGTAATGCGCCGGTTGTAAAACACCGTACCGCCGGTTTGATCCGAGTTATAGAGGCCGCTCGTTTGCGGCTGACTCGGGAACCGGTATTCCGAGAACAGCCCTCCGCCGCCAATCATTCCATCCGCCGAGAATTGATAGGTAAGGGTCGCACTCGAGGTATTCCTGGTTTGTTGCTCGAACGGCGCGATGGCGGCCGGTATGGGCGGCTGGGTCGAACCGCTGAGTCCGCCGGTATTGAACGGATAAGACACGTTAAAGACGTTCGATGTCCTGATGAAGTTGTCCTGCAAGGCCAGGGAGACGCTCTGGCTCAATCGGCCCTGGTAAGCTCCGTTCGCGCTTTGATCGAGGGAATCCAGCGCGCTCGTTGGCGTGTAAAAGGTGTAGGCGGGGGTGTAGTCGAGCGTGACCTGCTGCCGGGGCGATGAAAGCAGATAGTTAAAATGCGGAGAGATCGAAACGGTTTCGTCTGCGACAGGGGTCAGCGTGCCGCTGGGAAGAACGTTGTCGATATAGGCGGAGTCCACGGTTACCGCAGCGGTGAAGAAATTCTGGCGGACGTCAGCGCCGGCCGTCGAAGCGTATAGCGCTCCGTTCAGGATCGGCGGCACCATCATCTGCAAGCTGTTTTGAGGCGGTTCATCGCCGCCAACGGCGGCAGGCTCCACCTGAGATAGCGCAGGGGCTGCTACAACGAGAAAACCAAGGAATAGAAGCATTCGAGCAGACATAGGATCTCTCAAGGTATGACGACGGTATCACGCGGTTTGAGCGCGATGTTCTGGTCAGTTTTCGCGCCCTTGATGAAGGCCTGGTAGTTGAACGTGAAGCGGTGTTCATTGCCGCCGGCATCCTGGCGAATGACGTAGATTGATTTCTTCTTGGCAAAGTCTCTGAATCCGCCGGCAACCGCAATGGCATCGACGATGGTGGTCCCGGTTGTGAGCGGATAGGACCCCGGCTTGTTCACCTGCCCGAGAACATTGAACTTGAGGCTGTTGATCTGCTGGACAATCACCGCTACCTGCGGATCGCTGATAAAGCTTTTCAGTTTGTCTGTGATGTCCCGCTGAAGTTGCAGCGGCGTGCGGCCCGCGGCCTGCACTTCTCCGATAAGAGGCAACGAAATCTTTCCATCCGATCGCACTGGAAACTGCCGGGATAGTTCGGCTTCCTTCCAAACATTGATCGACAGAACATCGTCATTGCCGATGACGTATGAGCTATCGACATGTGGAGGGATGGAAGGAGTGTCGACCGTGGCGGCGGTGCCGTCCGCCGGATTTGAAACCGCAACCTGCCCCCTCGTGCTCGTGCTGAAGGCAACAGATGAAAGAAGGCAGGTGACGAGTGCTCGATTAATCCATTTCTTCATGACAGGGTCCTCAACCACCCTGGTATGGCTGTATGTGCCGATGAACGGCGATGATTTTGATCGCGTGCCGCCCAAGATGAATGTTGTGTGTTTGCGAATCCCCAAAACGGCCTGCCAATACCAGATGCAGCGAATTGGTTAAAGAATGAAGACTTCTAATCTTTCTATAGCGTTACGATCTGTGGCGCATTGGCGCCCGTCGCACGGGTCTGGTTTGTGTAAATCATCGAGAGTTCAAGTTCCTCGATTGGGCCTCCGGACCCAGCAGGCTCGACATCGCAGGCGTTGACCTCAACCGCCACCGACTGCGCGAGCATGTCCACGGAAAGGACAAGACGGTAAAGGTTCTTTTTGCGAATCAAGATCCCTTGAACGCCCTCGAGCGCACCGCGTATGACGCGAACGCGGGTACCGCACTTCAGGAAGGGGTGCGGCTCGACTCGCAACGCTCCATCAACGGCTCTTTGAATGGCCTCGATCTCCGCTTCCGGGATCATGGCAACGCGTTCGCCGCAGGCCAGAATCATGTGCACCCCCGGCGTTGTTAACACCTGCAGTTTGCGGTCGAGGCCGCCGCGCACGAAAAGGTAGCACGGGAACAATGGAAGCGAGAGGACCTTCCTCCGGTCCTTCCACTTGCGTGTTGACTCGTAAAGCGGAAGGAAGACTTCAAAGCCCTTTGTGGAGAGCATCTCTGCGACGGCCTTTTCGTGCTGGTGGCGTGTATAAAGGGCCCACCATGCGGAGCCATCAGCTATTCCGTCGTCGATGTGTTCTCGAATCTGCACTTTGCGTCTCCCCCTTGCGGACTCTTCGCCGCGGAGAACTTGCCGTTTTAAGGTAAAGCTCCGCCCTGTGGGTCACAATCCACGGTTACGACCGGTTCCCCAAGTCCAAAATTCACCCTCAAGATTTATGACCAGTTTTGAGGGGAATTCCCTAATAAAGAATAGGGCACAAATTTCGTGTTTTCATCATCGTAGACACGCACATCGAGTGGCAATTCCCCAATCGTGCTAGCGACCTGGTTCCCAGTAACACGTTCAAATCACCCAAGGTAACAGCCCGAAAGGCGAAACCGGCTATTGCCGGGCTTGCGGCGCTTTCGTCGTTTCTCGCCCTTCGAAACCATTACCTACGTCATACCTCTGTTTGCATGCCGGTTACGGCTGTAGATCGTCCGTTTCGGCCATGCTTTTCCAAAAACTCAGTCCAGACTTCCACCTGTCGGCCTATCATCGCCCTTTACAACCCGATCCCACAGCCCGTTCAAGCCACCGCAAGTTTCAATGTTTTGGTGGCATCCCTCTGTGGCCTCTTCGTCGCTGAGGAAGTCCAAATTCGCGCATCCTGAAAAGCAGCGAGCGATAACTCATGTTCAGTTCTTCCGCCGCCTTCCGGCGGTTCCAGCGATTCGCTCGCAGAACCTTGAGAAGCAAGTTCGTTCCCGGCGCCGGTACCCGGCGCGAACGATTCTTCGCGGAACTGACGATGGGCACGCGGCCTGACGATGCGCTGCAGCTTTCTACCTGGCGGCGAAGTTCTGCTCCGACTGCTTCGTCGTCGCCGAGGATGACAGCTCGCGCCACCCAGTTCTCCAGTTCACGCAGATTGCCTGGCCAGTCCCACCGTGTAAGGAGGTTGAACGTATCCTGACTCAGCCGAGGTACGTTTCTCTGAAACTTGCGGGACAGTTTCTGGACCAGGTAATCGCAAAGCTGCGGAATATCGCTCTTGCGGTCGCGCAGCGCGGAAAGGCGCAAAGTAACAACGGCAATTCGATAGAAAAGGTCTTCGCGAAATGCGCCTGTTTCCACCGCTTCCTGAAGGTCGGTATTGGTCGCGCAAATCAGCCGTATGCGGGCCAAATGCTTTTCAGCGCCCCCGACGCGGGAGTAGGATCCCTCATGCACGAGCTGGAGCAACTTTCCCTGCTGCTCCCAGGCCATGTTGTCAATCTCGTCGAGAAAAAGGGTGCCGCCATCAGCGATTTCAACCACGCCGGAGCGATCGTCCCGGGCTCCGCTCAAGGAAACTTTCCTGCAGCCAAAGAGTTCGGTCTCAAGCAGGCGGGCCGGGACGGCGGCACAATTGAGCTTCACAAACGGCGCATCCCGCCGGTTGGAGCGCGTGTGCACGTATCTTGCAATCACCTCTTTCCCCGTTCCACTTTCGCCTTGAATGAGCACCGGCAGGTTACTGGAAAGGACAGAGTCGATCTTGCCGCGGATTTCGCGCATGCCTAGCGTGGATCCGAAGATCACCGCCTCACTCGGCAAATCCGAGGGATCGATCCGATAGCTCTGATTCAATTCTGCCGGCATAGGCTTTTGAAAGACCGAGGGCTCTTTCTGAAGTAACACTGCATTTGGGTAGCCATTCTGCAACTCGAGCGCCAGTCACTCGAAACGCTCTTTGGAATTGATTCCATAGCAGATGGCATCACTAAGGGAGATGCACGAAATATGGATCGTTTCCTGTAAGTGCAAAAGTTTGCACACTTCATACCAATTGTTTGCAACCTTAGTGATCCATGCATTGCGACAACTCTGCTAAACGAAGTTTGAAGCGGCTCGATCACGCAACTTTCCGATGGTTCGTTTTCGCCGGAGCGGCACATGTTGACCCGCGATTTATCCTCCGCTGCCCAACGACGGTTGGCTGATCGCGCCCCGTTTGGACTCCCGGCTGGCTGGTCATCAAAAGGTGTGTGCAGCGGTCAGCAAGGAAAAATCAGCCGAGTGCCGTGGCGCAAGCATCGGAAATCCCGTACGGTCGCCAGCTCGGAAGAGAGAGCTAAGGCATCAAAAACGAACAGGGACTCGCATCGACGTTTAGAGGAAGAAGCTCGTTCGTGGCCGCGTCGATAACCGTTTCAAACGCAGTGCCGACAATATTCCCAGCGCTTCTTTTTCTTATTCTTCGAACTTGAGAGTCTGTTTACGAAATGGCGTTCTAGCGCGTGGAACGGACTTTTTGCCCTGGCTGTTGCGGATCTCCGTCGGGCCAAGGTCGAAGCTGATGCTGCTGAATCTTGTAAAGCAGGGCCCGGTAGCTCATGTCGAGATATTGCGCCGCACGGCGGCGATTCCAACCGAAGGTTTCAAGCGCGCCCTGGATCATTTTCGCCTCGGTGCGGGCCTTAACGTCGCTGACGATGGATCGGATGCCAACGCAAGGAGGCGGCGCATCTGCCAACTGCTCCGGCGCATCAGCAGTGCCAGATGCTGCCACCTTGAATTCCAATTCCCGGGTCGCCGCGTCCGCGTCGCGCATCACGATGGTGCGGGTGACAAAATTCCGGAGCTCGCGCAAATTGCCGCGCCAATCGTAAACGAGCGCAACATCCATCAGCCGCGAAGGAAGGCTGGTCCCAAACCCTTTCCTTAACTCGACGGGCGAGCGGCGGATGAACTCCTCGATGAGATAGGGAATCTCCTCGCGCCGTTCACGGAGCGGTGGGACCTTGATGGTGAAGACGCTGAGACGGTAGTAAAGATCCTCGCGAAACGTCCTGTCGAGGAGCGCGGCTTCCATTTGAACGTTTGTGGCCGCGAGCACTCGCACATCGACTTGAGTGGTTTCCTGAGCTCCGAGGCGGGTGAACCGCCCATCCTGGAGAACATGGAGCAGTTTGGCCTGCATCTGGATTCCAATTTCGCCAATCTCGTCGAGAAGCAGGGTGCCGCGATTCGCCTGTTCAAACTTGCCGGGCCTGTCGTTGATAGCTCCGGTGAAAGCACCCTGGCGGTGACCAAACAACTCGCTCTCAAGCAAGTCTGTGGGAAGTGCCGCGCAGTTCACTTTCAAGAATCGCTCGCTGAAACGCCGTGAATTCTTGTGAATCAGTTGCGCGATCACTTCCTTGCCAGTGCCACTTTCGCCCAGGATCAGGACATTCACATCGATATCGGCAAGGAGATTCACCTGACGATGAATTTCAAGCATCTTTGGCGACGCCGCCAGGAAGAAATTGCTGCCATCGAGATCTTCTATGTAGGGAACTGCGGGCATGTCGCCGGGAATATGATCGAAACTCGCGGGATCGCCCGCAAAAACCGCACAGTGTTCGCGGTCGGTATGAGAGGCGTAGTCCATGCCGTGCTGGCCATTCCCAGGAGTCATCAATTCGACGACCGACTCGACGTCTTCGCGCGTGACCGGCATGGTGAGGAAGTGCCTGACCCCGAGTTCAGCGGCTTCTCGCGACATACCCTGCTCACCCAGCTTCGTGATCAGGCAGATTTTGTCTGCTGAAGTGAACTTTAAAGCCTGACGAAGTCTCGCTATTCCCGACGAGCCGGTCGAGGAAGCCTCGCAGAACAGCAGGTCAGGATCAAGTCCGTTGCCCAGAAGGGAGATACACTGCGAGTCTCCAGGCGCCTCAATGACTCTGTGGCCAGCGCCCTCAAGAACCGTCTTTACGATAGGGCGAGTTTTAGCGTTCTGAACATGGCTCAGAACGAGGAGGAGCGATCTCACCAAGGCCTCTTTCGGAAACGCAGTCTTGCACAGAAACTCGAGCCAACCTGGAACGTTGGATGCTTATCTCCCGCCACAGGTAGTTGAAACGCCCGTCACCGAATAGATTCGACGGCGCGAGGCCCCAAAAATAAAGAATGACGGCACCCTGCCTGCCCGAAAGGGTCTCGGGCGGCTGAAATCAACCAGTAAATGCGGGATTAAGCCTCTTGTGCGGCTATTTAATAACCGTTCGAGGCGTCTTGGTTTATCGTAGCGTCCAACGTTTCAATACAGCACGTCCGTCCGTTGCCTATCGGGCAACCTCCCAGGGAAGAAGAGCCCCAATTACTTACTATTCCCAGGAGCGTTGGACAAGGCCCCCAAAAAGCGGTTCGAACTTTCGACGCTCACGACTTCAAAAAAATCTACAATCTCCATTTGAAGATAGGAGAGATGGAATTGAGTGTCAACGGCACAATAGTTTTGATCAGGACGCCCCGGTAACACGCAGTCGTAACCAGGAGGGTTGCCTGATTGCTTACTGATTGGAATTGCCGGGAATTGGCGGTGTTTGCTGATTCTTTCCCCGGAACAGTTGCTGCTTTTCTGGTGCAAGAAATGTAGATAAACCGAGCAGCACAATACACTGTCGTCCAAAGTCAGCACGATTTTGTCTATATATCCACAACCGTCCACTTATCCACAGGGCGGGTCCGCTGAGCGAGACTTCGAGCCGGCCTCTCCGAATTCCTTTCGCGGGCGCGACTCGAATCGGTCAGCAGCGGAGCACCCTCACGGGAACCGTGTTTTCCAGCGTTTCGTCGTATTCTGAGAATGGGGAGCCGTTCGATGAAGACATTCACCCTCGACGAAGCGCAATCGCTGCTTCCGGTGCTTGAATCACTGCTCAAGCGCGCCATGGAAGACAGACGCTCTGCGCAAATCGTCGAGTCGGGTCTGAATGAACTGGCGCAACGAATTTATTTAACGGGTGGTATGCAGGTGAATCCTGCCAATGTCGCCCGGCAGCGCGCTGAAGTGGAAGCGCACCTTAAGCGAGTTCGAGAGAGCATTGCGGAAATCGATGCGATCGGTGTGCAGCTCAAGGATCTCGATAGCGGGCTGCTTGACTTTCCCTGCCGAGTAGACGATCAGGTGGTTCTGCTCTGTTGGCGCATGGGCGAGCCTGCGATCGAACACTGGCATACGGTGGAAGCCGGATTTCAGGGCCGGCAGCCCGTTGACGAACGTTTCCGCCGCCGCGCCTCCTTCGGCGACCGTCCCAACTAACCCTTGATCGAGATTCCCCTGTTAGCTGGTTCGCAATGCGTGTGCGGCGGGCCCGGCCGTATGATTCCGGATATGTGTGGGCGATTTGCGCGAAGATCGACTCGCGAGGTTCTTGCGGATTGGTTCGGTGTGGACCTGGAAGACCTGCCGCCATTTGCTGCCAGCTACAACATTGCACCGCAGAGTGTGCAACCAGTGGTACGCCAGGGGCGAGACACAGGAGAGCGCGAGTTCGGGCTGCTACGGTGGGGCCTGATACCCTTCTGGGCCAAAGACGCCAAGATCGGCTACTCAACGATCAATGCGCGGGCAGAAGAGGCCGCGCAAAAGCCAGCTTTTCGTGAAGCGCTTCGCAAGCGCCGGTGCCTGATTCCCGCCGATGCCTTTTACGAGTGGGAGCGCAGCGATCCAAAGAACAAGCAGCCGTTCGCCATCGCGCTCAAAAGCGGCGAGCCGTATGCCTTCGCGGGTCTGTGGGAGCGGTGGCGCCCGAAAGAAGGCGATGCGCTTGAAACTTTCACGATTCTCACCACCGACGCTAACGAAGTACTCGAGCCGATCCATAACCGAATGCCTGTGATCCTGGAACCGAAGGACTATGAACGCTGGCTGGAGCCTGCTGCCGAGGATAGGTTGCCGGTGGATTTGTTACGGCCCTTTGCCGCCGAGCAAATGATCGCATGGCCGGTCAGCAGCCGCGTCGGAAACGTTCGCAACAACGGCCCCGAGCTTCTCGTCGCCCGCGAGTGATTGTGGGAACTGCGGCGAGCGGAATCGATGCAAAAGCCGTCTATTCACTGACGATCGCTGACCGCACTCTCTTGATCGCGCGGATTGTTTTTCGCGGCGGGACAAGACGCGCGATACCGCGGTACCCTTTGAGTTGAGCTATTGATGGATGGTTTCTGAATCAAGCAGTTTCAGATGGGATCGGTGTGAGCGATGACGATGAAGGGCAGAATCCTGGTGAGCCTTTGCCTTGCTTCCTTCGTGTCTCTGGCCGGATGCAAGGGGTTTTGGGATCTTCCGCCTTCGAGCGGTTCGGGGGGCACCACGCCGACCACGCTTTCGAGCGGCGTCTTTTATGTGCTGAACCAGACGACCAAACAGATCGTCGGCTACTCGATCAGCTCCGGAAAACTTGGGACCATCACAGGCGGCACGCAAACGCTGCCGTTGGGGCCTTATTCTCTTGCCATCGCGCCCACCGGCGGCTACTTGTATGTCGGAGTTCCCGGAGCCATCTATCTCTACACTATTGTGTCGGGCGGCGCACTCCAAGGCACAAGCAACAGCCAGGCGATTTACTCCTACCAAGGTGGGCAGATTCCGGCGGCGATGGTAGTCAGCGGCTCATGGCTCGTCGATGCCTTCTTGCTTACGCCTGGCGTAGTCGAGTTGGATGCCATACCCATTTCGTCCTCAAATGGGCTTTCCGCGGTTTCACAGAGCAATCCTGTGCAATCCCAGCAGTTCAATATTGCCAATGCAACGGTGAAGCAGATGGTCCTATCTCCAGATGGTGACAACCTCTTTGTCACGCTCGGAGCAGGCGGGACCATTGTGGTTCCCTTCAATCTCGGCAACTCGAATCCACTGGGAGCAACCGCTACCACGATTAACGTGGCCAACGGCAACGCCCAGGCATACTCTGTGGCTGTCGATCCGCAGGACCGGCTTTTCTATATCGGCGAAACCAACGCAAACTCGGCAGGCACCTCGGGAGGGCTGCTGGTGTACGACTACACTTCCCTCGGCACAGGTATACCTAGAAACGCTCCCACACAGATTTCTGGCTCGCCCCTGTCGAGCGGCGGACTTGCTCCAAATGCCATCCTTGCTTTCCAGTCCGGCTTGAATGTTTACGTCGCCAATGGCACGGGCAACACGGCGACCGGCAACGTCGCCGCATTCTCTGTCTCCGTCTCGGGAACCACGTACACGGTAGCGGCGGAAAACACGATCGCCGCCGGCATTCAGCCCATCGGGCTGGCGGAAGACAGCGACGGCAATTTTGTGCTCGCGGTTGCGACGGGCGGATCGACATCCAGCGGCAATCCAGACCTCGATGCCTACACGATGAGTTCCGGCGCGCTGACCTCCGCGATTCAGTCTTCGACTGGAACCGATCCCGTGGGGGCGGTTGCCATCGCGGCGTTGCCGTGAGTGCTATGCTCGAAGTGAACGTCTAGAGCTGTGCTCACACCTCCTCCAACTCTTCTTCCAACTTCCTTCAGGCGCTTCAGAACCGTCACTGCGCTGCTGTTCGCGGCGGCGTGCTGTCTTGCCGTCGCGACCGGGTGCAGCCGCTTTCGCCACCAGCATCACGAGATGGTTTACGTGTCCATCCGCAGCACATACCTGCATGATCGTGTGGCGCCGGTTTCGAATCGCGTGTGCGAAGTGGTGAATGGGCAGCCTCTCGAGGTGCTGGATCACAGCCGGCGTTTTCTGAAGGTCAAGACAGACAGGAACGAGATTGGCTGGATTGAAGATCGCGCCGTGATCGACGCCAAGACCTACAACGGGTTCCAGCAGCTCGCCCAGCAGCACAAGGACGATGCAATTGCGGCTTCGGGCACTCTACGCGACGATCTTTCCATGCACATTCTTCCCGGCCGTGAGACGGATCGCTTCTATTTGCTTGCCGGAAATTCCAAGGTGCAACTGCTAGCGCGGGCGTCGGCTCCTAAGAAGCCTGCCGAGGTGTTAGGGCCGCTGCCTTCTGCCATGCAGCCGAACCCGGCGGAAACCGGCAAGGCCGCCGCGCCAAACTCGAAAACCAATGGAGCGGCGCCGGCAAATGCAACAGGTACGGAAGAACCTGCTCCTCCCGAAATGGAGGACTGGTGGCTGGCGCGCGATGCGCAGGGGCGCGTGGGCTGGCTGCTAGCCAGCCGGCTGGATGTGGACGCGCCGGACGCGATTGCCCAATATGCCGAAGGGCAGCGGATCATGGGCGCGTGGATCCTTACCAAGGTGACGGACTCGGAGGCCGATACGCCGGATCACCAGGTTGCGGAGTACCTGACCGTACTCGCTCCCCTTCACTACGGACTGCCGTTCGACTTCGACGAAGTGCGCGTCTTTACGTGGAGCCTGAAACACCACCGCTACGAGACGGCCTTCCGGCTGCATCCCATTCAGGGCTATTTGCCGGTGCGCGTCTTTTCTGCGAACACGCCAAAGAGCGACGTTCCGGCATTCAGTTTTCAACTGGCCAATAACAATGACGTGCGGACCGATCCCACGACAGGCATCACACGCCCCGCAGCTCCGCGAACCATCAATTACGAGATGATCGACACCCAGGTGAAACGCATTGGGCCGGATATGGCGCCGATTCCCGTCACTTCGGCTGCGCCCAGGGCATGTGCCGGCAGTTCAAGTTGAGACGCAGCAAGTCAGCGGAGCAGAAGCCAGCTCGCGGCTTTCAAATGGCTGGTTGGGTCCGCTGGGCTGTTTACCTTGTAGTATCTCCCCCCTCCCCCCTTCCTCCCCCAGTCATTTTGCGCAAAATCCTGGTGAAAAAGGGCTTGCGCCGTTCAATCGGGGCAAAGTCCCTCGATCGTTGGTGTTAGCTGCAAAGTATTCCATCCAAGGGGCTTTCCGCGATTCCCGGATCTCCCGGCGTCCCCAGAAGTGTTGGAGCCCTGAAATGCGCAACGGGGCGGAAATAATCCGCCGCGAAGAGGAGAAGGCCAGAATTTTGATCTATGAAGCGATTATGCGGGAAGAAGGCGAAATTATATGCAAACCTGGTGAAGAGATTTCTGCGAGTGTTTTCAGCGGGTTAGGGTGATTCGTGGGTGGTCAGGCTCTTGACATCTCCTGAGGTGACCCCCTCGGGTGAGACAGTTTGAGTTTTGACAGCTTGCCGTTTGCTGGATTGTGGTTGTCATTCGGGCTGAGGTGTTTCAGACTCAGCCCCGGTTGGTGAAGCGGAGGCGGG